>CALFIX010000076.1 GCA_937877515.1 uncultured Treponema sp. | reverse complement strand
CTACTTCATATTCAGGAACAAACAATGTAAATGCTGTCGCCTGGTACGCTACCAATGGAGAAGATAAAACTCATGAAGTTGCCGGAAAGGTTGCAAATATGTACGGCATTTACGATATGAACGGAAACGTTTGGGAATGGTGCTGGGACTGGTATGGTAACTATCATCCGCAGGATAAGGAAAATCCTCGCGGTGAGCAGGATGCTTCCATAACCGGTAGGAAAATCCGCCGTGGCGGTTCTTTTAAGAGCGAAGCTGTATTTGTACGCAATGCAAACCGCGCAAGTTCGGAGCCTTCTCTTCGTGGTGTAGATCTTGGCTTTAGAGTTGTCCGCTCCGATGTAAAAGCTCCCTTGTCTATAGAACTTCCGGAAGAAACTCCTCTAGTTACAGATGATATTGTAGAAGTAGAGTTTGTTTCTAACGAAAAATAAGGTCTTGTCAGGTTTGTTTTAAGACTCGTGGCATCGTATAAAATTATTGTTCCGGATACTAAAATTCTTCAGAGAGTATGCGGAACAAATGACAGTAATTTAAAACTCATAGAGACTGCGCTTGGAACTAGTGTTTTTGCCTGCGGAAATGAACTTTCTGTAGAGACTGAAGACAGCTATGTTACTGAGCGCTTTCGTTTTATAATTGACCGAATGCTGGATGAAATTTCTGACGGTGCTCCCATGACTGACAGTGATCTGGTTCATTCAATTTTAAATACTGGTGATTTTTGTTTTGAAAGAGCTTGTGAAAATGTAAAATCTTTTGAAGCTTATTCAATTCTGATTCCTGGCGGAATAAAAAAAGTTTACCCGCGTACCGGGGGACAGGCTTTGCTTGTAAATGCGCTTCGTACTAGTGATGTTGTCTTTGCAACGGGGCCGGCTGGTAGTGGTAAGACTTTTTTAGTAATGGCTGAGGCTCTGCGGCTGGTGCTAAGTCATAAAAAAAGTGGCATAGTGTTAACCCGTCCGGTTGTGGAGGCCGGAGAGAGTCTGGGGTATCTTCCAGGAGACTTGGAGGATAAGATAAATCCTTATGTCCGCCCCCTGTATGACGCAATGAATGCCGTTTTACCAAGAGAAACTGTTAAAAGGATGGTTGACTCCGGTCTTGTAGAAGTGGCTCCGCTTGCTTACATGAGGGGAAGAACAATGAATGATTCGGTTGTTATTTTGGATGAGGCTCAAAATACCAGCCGTGAACAGATGAAAATGTTCCTTACCCGTATGGGTGAAGGTTCGAAGCTTTTTATAACAGGAGATGTAACGCAAATAGATTTGCCTAGCCGTACTCCTTCTGGGCTTTTACATGCTCTTTCCATATTGCGTGATGTTCCAGGTATTGCAATTAGAGAATTATGTGCCGATGATGTGGTTCGTAATCCATTAGTAAAGAAAATAATTCAGGCGTATGATAATGAATAAAAAAGAAAAAAAAGAAAATCCTTCTCAGGTGGTTTTTGCCGCACTGGGCGAATATATGAAAACAAATTATCCTAAACTTATTCTTGTATTCGTTACTTTTTTGATTTCTGTAGCACTTTCGTTTGTAAAGACGGCTACCTCTACAACAGTGTCTTCCTTTAGACTTTCTGACTACGAAATAGGTCAGATTGCAGATACTACAATAGTTGCAAATAAATCTTTACCGGCTGACTATGATAATCCTATTTCTGTTGAAAAAGGTGAGCGTATAACCAGAAAAGGTTTTGCAATTACAGAAGAGGGCTATGCCAAGCTAAAAAAAATGGCAGAATCTCCTGCTTATATTGACTACAGGGCTTTTGCAAATTCTGTTGTGTATCTTCTTCTGATTTGCACACTTGTTTTTTTGTTTGACAGCCACATTTATTTTTCTAATAAGATTCCTGAGTTTAAGGAGCTTCTTACAGAGTGTATTTTTTATGTTTTAGTTTATGCAATTACGGTTTTTGCAAGTAAGACAACTCGTTTTTCTGACCCATTTACAATTTGCATTTTAATTCCTGCCCCCTTCTTTGCCTTTATAGTTGCAATTTTGTTTGGCCAGCTTAATGCGCTTTTCTTTTCTTTTGCAATTTCGTTTGGCGTGCTGAATGCCTGTGCTTTTCAATTGCCGACATTTTTATATGTGCTTTCTACTTCTCTGGTTGCTTCCCGTATGGTGCGAAAAATAGAGCGAAGAACAGATATGGTTTTTGTTTCGCTTCTGCAAGCTCTTTTAAATATTGTGTTTATGATGATTTTTAAGCTGGTGTTCAATGACCACTTAATGGACTCCTGGCTTACAATTTTAGGAGTTGCGGGGAACGGTTTTATTTCTGGCATTTTGTGTCTTGGAATGATTACTCCTATAGAGCTTGCATTGAATACGGCTTCTCCTTTCAGGCTTCTGGATTTAAGTGATGTAAATAATCCTACAATGAATAAGATGCTTGTTACTGCAAGTGGTACCTATAATCATTCGCTCATGGTTGCAAACCTTGCAGATGCAGCCTGTAGAGAAATCGGTGCTAACTCTTTGCTTGCCAGAGTTGGTGCCTACTATCATGATATCGGAAAAATTGATAACCCAGAATTCTTTGTAGAAAATCAGCAGACAGGAGAAAATATTCATGACAAGCTTAATCCGTCTCTTTCTGTAAGCGTTATACGAAGCCATGTAAAACGAGGGGTTGAAAAAGCTAAGGCCCTGCATTTACCGGAGCCTGTAATTGATATAATTCGTGAACATCATGGTAATCAGGTTGTTGCGTATTTTTATAATGAGGCAAAAGAAAAAGATCCTAATGTAAACCCTGAAGATTATGCGTATACAGGTGTTCCTCCTACAAGCAGGGAGAGTGCTGTCGTAATGCTTGCAGATACCGTAGAAGCAGCCTGCCGTACGTTAAAAAAGCCTAGTGTGCAGTCTCTTGATAAATTTATAAGTGGCCTGATTTATTCAAAAATAGAAAAAGAACAGCTTATAAATTGCGGTCTTACATTTAAGGATTTAGATTTAATACATGACTCTTTTGTTCAGCTTCTGGCTGGGCATTATCACAGCCGTATTGAATACCCGGGACAGGTTAATCCTGATGAAAATAATGGCGAAAAAGAAGAAAAACCTAAAGAAGATAATTCTGAAAAAGACGTTTTAATTGAGGCGGCAACGAGTAAAGAAGAAAAACTTTCGGAAGTAAAAGATGTAAAAGAAAATAAGGAAGCCAAGGATTCTAAAGATTCAAAGGAGACAAAACAATCAAAAAAGAAGGCAAAGTCAAATGGCAAATAGAATACTTATTGATGTAGAAGAAAATTTACAGGAACCGGAATGGCTCGGCCGCGTTGAACCTTTCGTAGAAAAGGTTATGAAGGAGTGTTCTTATGATGGAGAGGAAGTTTCTGTTCTTTTTTGTTCAGATTCATTTATTCAGAATTTAAATTTAACCTACAGAAATATTGATGCTCCGACAGACGTGCTTAGTTTTGAAAATGGAGAGCGCTATACTGATGAAGACGGAAATACATGGCTTTCTGTGGGAGATATAGCTATTAGCCTTGACACGCTGCCAAAAAATGCACTTTACTTTGAAGTAGATGCAGATGAAGAGTTAAAACGTCTTCTAGTGCATGGCATTCTGCACTTACATGGTATGGACCACGGAGAAGAACATGTAGAAAAGGGCGTGGAGCCTGTGTGCGAAATGCTAAAAATTCAAAAAAAAATACTGTGTGCTTTAGAAAGCGAACATTTAATTAAATAAAGGAACCTCTATGGGGCTATTTGGATTAGGAAAAAAGAAAAAAGAAGAAAGTTCTGATGAGTCTTTAAGTCAAACACAAAAGGCACTTGCAGAAGAAAAAAATGATATGATTCAGGGAGTAGAAGATCTTTCTGAAACCACCGTTAAGGAAGTAATGGTTCCTCGCATTGATGTAGATTTTATTTCAATAGATACATCATCAGATGAGCTTTTATTAAAGATTACAGAAAGCGGTCATTCTCGTATTCCCGTGTATGAGACTTCAATCGATAACGTTGTGGGTGTTCTTTACGTAAAAGATTTAATAGCTGCCATTGCCCGGAAAGAAGAAATCAATTTAGAAAAAATTATTCGTAAGCCGTACTTTGTGCCGGAAAGTAAACGCATAGACAGCCTTTTACGTGAGTTTAAGCGGAAACATATTCATATTGCGATTGCCATTGATGAATATGGTGGAATAAGCGGTATTGTATGTATGGAAGACATTATTGAAGAAATTGTTGGCGACATACAGGATGAATTTGATAATGAAAGGGAAGACATTTTATCTCTTTCTCCAAACGTCTGGCTTTGTGATGCCCGTGTAGATTTGGACGACCTAAACGAAACTATAGATTCTCACTTTCCGACAGAAGATTTTGATACCCTGGGTGGTTTTGTATTTGATTTGTTTGGAAAGATTCCTGTTAAGTTTGAAAAAGTAAGCTGGAAAGATTATGACTTTATTGTTCAGGAAATGGAAGGTCATAAAGTAAATTTAATAAAAGTAGTCTATAAGAACGAAACTGAATAAATTTGCCTAAAGCGAGCGGGGTGGGGAAAATGAATTATAAAAATGTTAAAAGAGTTTCTGTTTTTTTATTTTCTTTAGCTTTTTCTTTTTGCGGAACTTCAAGTCTTTTTGCAGCAGAATCAGCCCTAAGTCTTTTTGAAAAGGGAGAAAAAGCCAGGGCAAGAGAGGACTTTTATACAGCAATAGAAATGTATAGGGAGTCTTTGGAAGTAAACCCAAAATTTGGAGACGCCTGGTTTTATTTAGCTGAATGCTCTTATTATCTCGGGGAAGCTGACCTTGCTTTAGAGTATGTAGAAGAAGCCTTAAAGTATTCCCGTAATTATTCAGAAATTCAAAATCTAAAAGGAATGACGTTAATTTCTCTTGGACGCTTAGATGAGGCCAGAGACGTTTTTAAGGCTATACTTGCTTCTTATCCAAATGATGTAAAAGCTCGTTTTGGTCTTGCTGAATTAGATCTTTTTAATGGCAGCCTTAGCGCTGCAGAAGAGCGTTATTTAGATGCGCTTAAGCGGGACGGAACCAACAGAAAGGCTCTTTTGAGTTTAGCTCTGGTAAGTGCCGCTCAGGGAAAGGATTCTGTAGCTGAGCGCTATATTTTGCAAGCCTTAAAATATCATTCCGGAGAAGCAGAGGTTCATTACCTTGCCTCTTATCTTGAATTTAAGCGCGGTGACCTTACTGACGCGGAACATCATGCTCGTGCCGCAATGCAGATAAAAGGTGATTTTGATAAAGCCTACGAATTACTTTCTGCAATTTTGTATGAGGGAAAGCGTTATACAGAAGTAATTGACTTATGTGAGTTTCGTATAGGACGTAACAGAAATCTTTCTTCTGCCTGGTATCTTATGGCTCGAAGTTTTATGTGTCTTGGCGAGACAGAAAAAGCTATTCAGACTTTTACAACAGGTCTTTCCGTTGCCCCCGAAGATGAAATTATGCGCCTGGCCTTAGAGCAGTTAGTTGATTCAACCGTTTCTGTAGAAGATTCAAGGCGGGAACAGTGGGCTCTGTTCCATCTTTCTAAAGCAAAAGAGCTTAAAAAGAATTTTGACGGACAAGGAGAACGCTACGAATACCAGAAGGCTTTAAGTGTAGATCCGTTAAATCAGGAAGCCAGACAAAAGTTTGCAGATATGCTTTATCGTGATGGCCTAAATGAGTTATATCTGGAGCAGCTTAAGTTTATAAAAGAGAATTTTACAGACGCTCAAGATACTTCTTACGCAGAAAGCAATTCTGACGTTCAGACTTCGGAAGATACTCCTAAAAGAAAACTTACTGAGCAGGAAATAAAAAATGCAGATGCATTGGAAGGTTTAGAAAGTCTAATGCAGGATAATCTTAGTCATTTGTGGAATGTTGAATCTTTTTATTTAGATAAAACCAGATGGAATATAGGTATTTATTACATTCAAAATCCCGCTCAAATTATTCATCCAGACAGTGAAGCCATAACTGCTGTTGCTGCAGGAGACATTTTTAAGGGTAACTCTACTACAGAAGTAGATGTAAAAACTCAAGCTGTAAAAAGCTATGGAGAAGCTTACAGAAACGCCCGGAGTGCAGGAAGAGACTATTTTGTAATTTTATCCGTAGAAGAAACAGAACGAACTTATGCCCTGGATGCAATAATTTATTCAGCCCGTACCGGTACAAAAACAGGCGAGGTTCATGCTTATAGTACCGGAAATGACCGGGTCAGCAAGGCTTTGAGACGTTTTAGGCAGGCTGTCTTGGACATGCTTCCTATTCGTGGCAGGATTTTAAATTATACGCAGGATCAGGTGCTTTTAGACGTTGGTAAAAGTGATGGAATTACAAAAGGCGCTGTGTTTGACGTAGTTAAGAGGGGCAGCATTGTGACCAATGATTCTAGTCCCGGTGTTTTCTATAAGAGTAAGGATGTGCTTGGCTCTGTAACCGTAGACAGGGTTGATGAAGAAATAAGCCAGGGAACTTATGTCAAAAAAGGTTTTTATGACATTTTAAATACAAATGATGAAGTCGTATTAATTTCTTTACCAGATGCCTCTGGCAAAGCTACTTCTGAGACTGATGTCAGGCCTCAGGCTAACAGTGAAGGTGAGCCAGTAACAGAGGAAGCTAAGCGTATGGAAAGGGAAGCCTTAAAAGAAAGTCTTTCTAATCCACGCCGTGAGTCTGACTTAATTAGGATGATAGAGTCTGTTTACTAAGCGGTTATTGCATTTGGTATAGGTCTAATGTACTTTCTATCCATTTTTTTGTAAGGGAAGGGTAGGTTTCTTCTACAAGTAAAAACTGGGAAAGTGCATTAGAGTATTTTCCCTGAAAGTAATAAGATTCTCCAAGGTAAAAGTTTGCACGGTTCGTTACATTTTGCTTTCTGTTTTGACTTAAAAAGTCTTTAAGTTCTTTTTCTGACTGGGCGTATTTTTTTTGAATAAAGCTGTTCTTCAGTATTTCAAAAAGAAAATACTCATCGCCGCCTGCGGGGCTTAGAATGTCATCTTCAAAAACATGACTTTCCAACATTGTCTGTGTATATGAAGAACCTTTTACAAGCGAAAGGGCATAAGATTCTGTTTCTGTAGAAATTTTATGTTCATGAACTTCTGCGTTGTCTCCTAAGATGTCCATGAAAGGAAGTGGTTTTTCCCTAAGCTCGTTTTCTGTGTAGCTTTTTTCTGATTTTTTAACCTGAGGAACTGCTTTTTGTCTTTCTTTCTGAGAAGTGATTTTAACCTTTGCTCCCTTTACAGTAGCATTTACACCAGGAAGTAAAACTTTGTAAGTGCTGCTTTGAGAGAGCGCGTCAGCTTTTTCTAGAGGTCCGTCAATGTCCTCATCGTAATAAAGTTCCATATCCGTAGAATAGCTACCTGCTTTTATAACGGAGATAACGGCATAGTAGTATTCGTTTGTGTCTTTTACCGTATCTGTATAGGTTACGGATGTTCCCGAAATACGGGCAATAGGATTTAGGTTTGCAAAAGAAGAAATGTCTATAAGAGGTCTTGTTGCTTTGTATATTAAAAGCTCCGTAATTACATTTCCTTCAGTTTTTTTAGGAAGCGTCCATGTGACGGTAATTTTTGTTCGAGAGGAGCCTTGAGCGTTTATGTTGGAGACCAGAGGTCTTGCAGATTGAGAGTGTAAGAGGGTTGGCGGTAAAAAAAGTAAAGTAACCAGAATCGGTAAAATTCGTTTATTAATTAGATAATTCATACTAATATAATGAATTAAATTTGACGGTTTGACAAGATATGAGCTTTGATTTATCTTATTGGTCATGTTTGTGTCTGTAATAGTTGAACCTGGTGGTGTAGATAGTGCAAAAGCCTTAAATGAACTTCTGGTACAGAGTGGCTATACAAAAATTCAGAGGGCCTGTTGGGAAAATCCTAAGGAAGACGAAAAAGGTCTTACTGAATTAAAGAAAAATATAGATGGTGTAACTGATTATTACGATAAGATAAGGCTCTACCAGTTTCCAATTGATGGTATGTTTGTAATTACGGAACTTGTAAAGAAAAAATGGCGTAAGTGCGCGTTAAAAACAAAATCTCAGGCAGGAGAAAAAAAATGTTAGAAGATTTAAAAGAACCGATTGCAGAATTAAAGCAAAACATAAAAGACGTTTGGGGGCGTCTTTGACCCGGAAAGCATTTATAAAAAAATTGCAGAAAAAGAAGCCCTTACTACACAGGAAGGCTTTTGGGACGATAATGCTAAAGCTACAAAAGTAATGAATGATATAAAGCTTTTAAAGGGCAGAGTTGAGCCATGGAAAGAACTTGAAGCTCAAGTTGAAGATATGGAAACACTTTATGAGCTTGGAATAGAAGAAAACGATCAGGGTGTAGAAAAAGAATTAAAAGAATTATATGACAAAGCCAATGCAGAATATGAGCATCAGAGTATATTAAATTTATTGTCTGATGAAGTAGATAAGAATGACTGCTTTCTTTCTGTTCATGCAGGCGCTGGTGGAACGGAAGCCTGTGACTGGACCTTTATGCTTAGCCGTATGTACCAGAGGTGGGCAGAACGTCATGGTTATAAAGTAGAAGTTCTTGCAGAAGAAGAAGCTGAAGGCGGCTTAAAATCTATAAATATGAAAATTTCCGGCGACTATGTGTATGGGTATACAAAAGGTGAGGCTGGTGTTCATCGCTTAGTGCGCATTTCTCCATTTGATGCAAATGCACGTCGTCATACAAGTTTTGCAAGCGTATATGTTTTTCCTGTTTTGGACGACAGTATTGAAGTTAAAATTGACCCAAAGGATTTGAGGGTAGATACTTTTAGAGCTGGTGGTAAAGGTGGTCAGCATGTAAACAAGACAGACTCTGCCGTCCGCTTTACGCATATTCCGACAGGCATTGTTGTTCAGTGTGAAAGTGAACGAAGTCAGCTTATGAATCGTGCCACTGCAATGAGTGAACTTAGAAGCCGTTTATATGAATATTACAAGGCTGAAAAAGAAAAAGAAAATCAAAAATTTGCCTCAGAAAAAAAAGCCATTTCTTTCGGTAGTCAAATCAGAAGCTATGTTTTTCAGCCATATACAATGGTAAAAGATTTACGTACACGTTATTCCGTAGGAAATATTCAAGCTGTAATGGACGGTGATATAGACGGATTCTTAGATTCGTATTTGAGTGCAAAGTGGAAAGGTTTGCCATTGGATGTTTCTGATGATGATGACCTTGGAGATGAAGCTTAAATGCTTTTAGTAAAAGAAAAAGTTTTTTCAGTAAAAAAAGTCTCCCTGGTTTTAGCTTTATGCTTTAGTATGGTGGTGTCTTATGTAGCAAATGCCGCAGACTCTGCTGCATGGACGCTTGCAGCTGAAGTTTTTTCTTTTACACAGTCTTCTGAACTGTCTTCTGCACAACAGGGAATTTCTTCTTTGCTTCCTCAGCTTATTTTAGAGCAGATATCATCTTCTTCGGTTCGTATGACAAGCAGTCAGGAAATGTTAGACCGAAAATTAAGTGAGTTACAGACAGAACGAATTTCATTGTTCTTGCAGTTGTCAAAAGAGGTAAAAACTAGAGACAGTCTTTTACTTTCTGAGTCAAATTCAAAAAAATTACAGAAAGCATTAAAGACAGAAGAAGAAAAAATAAAAGAAATAGAAGAAAAAATAAAGGAAAATTTAGCTGATACAGAAAAGGCAAAAGAAGAAGTTAAAGACAGAATAGAAAAAGAAAACGAAATAATTTTAGAGCAGGAAAAAAATCTGTATGATGAAGATGTTTCTACTGATTCAGATTCTGATACAAAAAAAACACCTGATTTTGTATTTAATCCTTTTAGAAATCCGTTTGAGGAAAATGAAGAAAGCTTAGTTTCGCTTCCTCAGGAAGAAAATATTTCTCTTTATAAAAATGATTTTTCGACACTTTTTTCTGTTACAGATGATGTAAAGAAACAGGGAATTCAAAGTTATGAATATGAAAAGGCCGTAACAAAAGCATCTATAAACGGGCTGATTGGCGGGACTATTACAGTTTATGGCGAGTACGCAATGGTTACAGCAACGTTATATATTTTTCCCGGTGCAAAAAAAGCCGGAACAATTACAGAAGTTGGTACTTTAGATAATTGTGTTTCTATTGCCCAAAATATTGCCCGTTATCTTGTTCCTAAGATTACAAATTCAATGCCGATAACTCTTTATTTTGATATAACACCAGAAGAATGTAGAAAAAATGCAAAACTTTCATTAGACTCACTGGTTTATCAGAGTATTCCAGACAGCATTGTAGTTGATGCGGGGATTCACACAATAGAAGTTTCTTGTAAAGACTATAATTCTCAAAGTTTAACATACACTTTTCAAAATAGGCATCATTTTTTAGTACACATTCCGCTTGATAAAACAAATAACGCAGAAATAAATCTTACTGTAAAAAATCCAAAAGACGGTTCTCTTTATGAAAACGGATTTTTTGCAGGAGATATTGGTTATGGAAATGTAACTGCAAAAATACTTGTAAACGGAGAACCCGTAATAGGTCAGTATGTTTTAAGAGAAAAATCAATTAATTATGTTGAGAAAGAAGTTCAGGATGAGAACGGAAACACAAAAGTAAAAAAGGTTCCTGAAGAAGGAGAAAATCTGTTTAGCTTTTATTATATAGATTCTAATAAGCAGCTTGATAATATAAATCTTATGATAAATCCAAAGCCACATAATAATAGTGCGGTTATAGACAAAAGACGAATATGGATGTATAGAGGGTACACTGCTTTAGTGCTGTCTGTTCCTCTTACGCTTTATACGACAGGTCAATATGTTTCGCTTTATAATTCAAACGTAATTTTAGGAAGTGACGTTGCTTCTTCTGAAGATGTAGAAATGTGGTCTAAAATTAGACTTGCATCTTTAGGAATTACGGCAGCAAGCGGAGCATTTTTTGTTTTTGAGCTTGTACGATATTTAAAAGCTGCAAGTTCTGTTTTGCCTGTAAAAGCTAAAATTGTAAAAGAATCCGATGTAAAAAAAGCAAAGGAGAAATCTTTAAAACTTCCTCCTCTTGCTGTTGAACAGGAAAAGGAAGAAGTTCTAGAAGAGAATATACAGGAAGAAGTTATTCTGGAAGGGGAAGAGTAATATGGCTAAAGTAAGTTTTGCAGAAAAGTTAAAATCACTTTTTGGATTTTATTCAAAAGAAGATGAAAATTTTTTTGATGATTTAACAGATGCTCTTATCGAAGGTGATGTCGGAGCTAAAAATGCTGTTGAGATAATTGATGAGCTTCAGAAAAAATGTAAAGAAGAAAAAATCACAGGCATAGACTCATTAAGACTGTGTCTGGAAGAAATGCTATTGTCTTATGTAAAATCTGTAGAGCTAACGCCGGAAGACGGAAAGGTAAATGTTTATATGCTTTTAGGCGTAAATGGGGTTGGAAAAACTACAAGTGCTGCAAAACTTGGTAAATGGTTTAAGGGAAAAAATCAAAATGTAATATTAGCTGCCAGCGATACCTTTAGGGCTGCTGCCGTAGACCAGTTGAGCATGCATGGTGAAAGGCTTTCCATTCGTGTAGTAAAGCATCAGATGGGTAGTGACCCGAGTGCCGTTGTTTTTGATGCAGGTGAAGCCTGTAAAGCTAATGGCGGAGGTCTTGTTCTTTGTGATACGGCAGGACGACTTCATAATAAAGAAAATTTAGTAAATGAATTAAAAAAAATAGATAGAGTTGCAAAAAGTAAGGCAAGCGAAGGCTGTTATAAAAAAATACTTGTCGTAGACGCAACTACAGGTCAAAATGCAGTGCGCCAGGCAGAAGTTTTTAATGAAGCCGTTGGAGTAGATGCCGTAATACTTACAAAGTATGACTCTACGGCAAAGGGCGGTGAAGTTATAACAATCGGAAAAGAATTAGGGCTTCCTGTTGCGTTTGTGTGTACTGGTGAAAAATACGAAGATATTGCTCTGATGAATCCCGAGCAGTATGTAAAAACTTTTGTTGAAGGATAATGAATTTTGACAGCTACCATTTTTGCTCTTTCCATTCTGTTTCCTGTTTTAACGCGTGAGCAGCTATGGTTAGAGAAAACTGTAGAGCATAAAACTTTTCTCCAAATAGCTTCCGGTCAGATAGAAGAATTAGATTGGAATTTTTATGCAGATTCAAAATGGCTTAATGTAGAAAATAGTGACAGTTCCTTAAAAGATGGAGATTTAAGTTTTTTAGACGAAGAAGACGTTCCCCTTCCAGATGGGTTGGAAAATCCGGAATATGGCCCTCAAAGTGAAAACTCTGATTTTGTAAATGGCGTAAGAGAAGAAAGTGTTGCTGAACTGCAGTATAAAAATTCTTTACAACGTCTTGTTCTTTTTGAATATGGAGAAGAACAGCTTGCTTTGAGTGCAATGCCTTTAGGTAATGCCGTTGTAAGCGTGAATGGTAAAACTGTTAAACGCATTTCTTATGATGGAAGTTTAAGACCTAAAGTTAAGTTAGTATTAAAAAACGGAACATCAGTTTCTGACAGTAAACTTATTTCCCGTACGACATATATGTATTCAGAAGAAAATGAAAAATCTAGTGACGAAAATGACCCTAGCGATGGTGGAAAAATTTTACCTCCATTGTATAAAAATCCATCCAGCACGCTTGAAGAATATTATGAAGAAAATAAAGTAATAGAAACTTTTTATACAGAATCAGGTTTTCCTCAAAAAGTAAGCTTTTATTCAATAGAAAAAAAAGATGATGAAACAGAGCATAAGTATTTAACAAAAACAACAGAAAGAAAATACGATGAGCAAAATAGAATTGTTTTAGAAGAAGAAAGATTATATAAAGATGAAAAAGTTTATTCTGAAAAACAAAATGAATATATTTATACAGAAATTTCCAATGTTCCAGATTATAAATTTTATGAAAACGGAAAGCTTCGTCTTACTGATGTTTATTTAGATGAAGGAGTTTATGAAGAGACCGTTTACTTCGACAATGAATATAGCGTACGTGTAAAATACGAGCATGGACGAAAAACAAAAGAAGTTATTTCTTTGGGAAATAAAGAACTTTCGAGGCGCAATTTTGACTAATAACATAAAGTGGATTTATTATGTTTCTAAAAGACTCAGTCGTGTAGATAGAAAGGGACGTGGAAGAGTTACTTCTACTTTAGCTTCCCTGGGTGTGTGTTTTGGCGTTATGGCACTGATTGTTGTAATGAGCGTTATGAATGGTTTTCAGAGAAGTTACATAGATGCCATTATGGAAATAAGTTCGTATCACCTTAGGGCAGAAAATGTAGATAAACAGGAAGTTTTTTTATCCTGGTGTACGGAAGAAAAAAATGTACTGAGTGTTACACCGTTTTATGAAGCTCAGGGACTAATGGTCGGTGCCGGCGGAAGGCAAGCCCCGGCTTTGGTGCGAGCAGTTCCGAGCGATGTTTTATCTTTTGATGCAGGCTTAAAAAAAGAAGCTAAGGTTGTTTCTGGTTCTTTTAATTTAGCCGAAGATGATTCAATTGTTTTAGGTTACTCTTTAGCACGTTCACTTGGGGTAACTGTAGGGTCTACAGTAAATATTCTGGCATTAAGCGGTTCTACAGATGTGGCTCTTCTTTCTCAAAAACGTATTTTTAAGGTAACAGGAATTTTTTATTCAGGCTACAGTGACATTAATTCTTCCTATGCTTTTATAAATTTAGATAGCGGTAAAAAACACTTTGGACAAGGCTCTTCTCTTGTCTATGGCTTGAAAATAAAAGATTCAGAAAAAGATGCCGCGTTTATTTCTAAAGCTCGTCATGATTTTTATGATGTTAATTTTACAAGCTGGAGACAGTATAACAGAAGCTTCTTTGGGGCCTTGCGTGTTGAGAAAAATATCTTAATGCTTTTAGTTTTTCTGATTTTTGTTGTAGTAGCCGTAAACATTTATAATGGAATGAGGCGAATTGTATTTGAACGTAAGGAAGAAATTGCAGTCCTCTCTGCATTAGGCGGAACCAAGGGAAGAATTCAGAGCGTATTTGTCCTTCAAGGGCTTGTAACAGGTATAAAGGGGGCTGTTCCTGGCCTCTTACTCGGACTTTTTCTTTGTGTAAACATTAAACAGGTGTTTTCTTTCGTTTCAAAAATACAGTATTATGCTCAATGCTTTTTTGTATCTTTATTTTCTCCTGAGTCAGCTTCCTATCTTTCAGAAAATATGATGTATGCTGTTTATGGAGACATTCCTGCAAGAATGTATTCTAGAGAAATTTTATTGATATTTTTCTTTGGCGTTTTTTCGTCTTTGCTTGCATCTTTTTTGGCAAGCTCTTCTGTTTTGAAGGCAACAGTTGCGGAGGTCTTAAAAAATGAGTAATGAAAATATGAGTAATGTTATAGTAAATGTAGAAGCTCTTTCTAAAGTTTATATTACTTCCAGTGAAGAGTTAACAATCCTAAAAGATTTAAACATGAAAGTAGAACGTGGCTCCAAGTGCGTCATAGTCGGAAAGAGCGGAAGTGGAAAATCAACTCTGTTAAATATAATCGGTGGCTTAGATACTGCAACAAGTGGAAAAGTGACTGTTGACGGTAAAATTATTAGTAATATGGACGAAGATTCATTAACTTCGTTTAGGCAGAATGTTTTAGGTCTGGTTTTTCAGTTTCACTATTTGTTAAAAGATTTTACAGCTTTAGAAAACGTTTTTCTTCCTGCGTACATGGCTGGAATGAATAAAAAAGAAGCTATGGAAAAGGCTTCGCAGCTTTTGTGTGATGTAGGTCTTAGTGACAGAATGAATCACCTGCCTTCAGAACTGTCTGGTGGAGAAAGACAGAGGGTTGCTGTTGCGCGTTCTCTTATAAATGATCCTTCATTAATTCTGGCAGATGAGCCTACAGGTAACTTAGACCCTCAGAATGCAGTTTTAATTGGAGATTTGCTCTTTAATATGGCTGATACATACAAAAAAACTCTTATTCTTGTAACTCATGATATGAATTTGGCTTCTAAGGGTGATGTCTGTTATTTTATAAAAGATGGTTCTCTAAAGGAAAAAGAGTAATGACTTTTGGATCTAGTTTTTTATATGCAAAAAAAATATTTTTCTCAAAATCAAAAAGCTATGAAGGTTCAAACGGAAAAAGAAGTTTATTAGGTTCTCTTTTATGCATTGGTCTCTGTCTTGTTCCTTTAGTCGCTGTTTTAGTTGTAAGCGAAGGAATGATTTCCGGCATTACAGGACGTATTGTCCATCTTTCAACTCAAGACTTAAGCGTTTATGTGGATTCATCTTCTGATTTTGCTTCTTCAGAGGAAGAGTTTGTTTCTTTTGCTAAAAGTTTTGAATCAGTTTCTGGCGTTACAGGTTCATATCCGCAAATACAGGGTACAGCTTTAGCTTCAGGAAGTTCATATAGAACAGGTGCTACAGTCAGGGCTGTCCCCAGAGACATTTTTACGAAAAACGAGGGATTTGCATCTTTATTTAATGTGGTTGATGGTGAAGCAAATCTTTCTGAAAAGAATTGTGCTGTAATTGGCGAAAAAATTGCAGAGCTTTTAAATGTAAGACCTGGAGACACAATAAGGCTTATAAGCGTAAAAAGTTCTGGTAAAAGAACGTTTGTACCTAAGGTAAATACAGTAAAAGTTACAGGTGTGGTTTCTTCCGGGTATCAGGAGTTAGATGCGCTTTGGATTTTTATTCCTCTTGATGAAGGTTTTTCTTCTATGGCAGGAACCGATGCAGAGTTTACTGTAGGTCTTACAACAAACGTAACGTTTTCTCCCGGCTTAAAAAACGTAGAGTTTGAAGTTCAGCGTCATTTGATTTCCTTAAACAATTCTAACTCGATAAGTGGAGCATGGGTTTCTACATGGGAAGAACTTAATCGCTCTCAGTTTGAAAATTTTTCTTCAACAAGAATTTTACTTCTCTTAATTATGCTTTTAATTGTTTTGGTTTCTAGCGTTAACATAAGCAGTGCATTGGTAATGATTGTTATGGAACGCCGTAAGGAAATTGCAATTTTAAAAAGCACAGGTGCATCATCTGGCGGCATTACTCTTTCTTTTTTGCTGGTAGGTTTTGCTTGTGGTGCAGGAGGAACTCTTTTAGGTTTGCCGCTGGGGCTTTTTGTTTCTGTAAATATAAATGGAATTATTCGATTTATAGAGAATGTTATAAATGCGTTTACGCGTTTTTCTTTTATGCTAACAACAGGTTCTGCTTCAAATTTTGAGGGAGTGCATCTTTTAGACCCCGGTTATTATCTTCAAGAAATTCCAATTACAATTCCGTTGAGGGAACTCTTTATAATTGTAGTGGGAACACTAGCTCTTTCTGTAGTTGTTTCTATAATCCCTGCAATAAAGGCTGGTAAAGAAAAACCGCTAGATACTTTAAGAAAAATGTAATAGGATAAATGTATGGTTTGTGATTTTTGTCATGAAAATGAAGCCGTTATTTTTTTAGAGCAAGTTAACGGTGACGGTCAGAAGAAAAAACTGAATATTTGTATGGAATGTGCTATAGAAAGAGGTATAAGCTCTGATCCAAAGAGCATAGAGTCTTCAATTGGAAATCTTTTTAAAGAGTTTTCAGAAAAAGCAAAAAAAGTTCAGGCTTTAAATAACAGAATGTGTCCTGTCTGTGGCATGAGTGCAGGCGAGTTAAAAAAACGTGGTATTGTTGGCTGTCCTGAGTGTTATGCAATTTTTAAGCAGGAAATTCGTTCTGTGTTAGAAAATTATGGCATAAAGGAAAATTACAAGGGTACAATGCCTTCTCGCCTTGCTTCGTTTCATTCAGTTTTAAATGACAGGATTATTTTGCAAAATAAATTAAATGATGCAGTTCAGCATGAAGATTATGAAAAAGCTGCAATGTACAGGGACTATTTAAGAGCTTTAGAAAATAGTGCAATTGCCGGAACGGAGGACGCATAAATGAAGAAACTCCAAAGTGATGTTTCCAGTGCGTCTTCTACTCCAGGTTCAGATGCCTGGTATACTTATTCTGGTATAGACGAAGACGTTGTTCTTTCTTCTCAAGTTAAGCTTTCTAGAAATCTGGCAAATTTTCCATTTATGCCTTGTCTTATGGAAAATGACTCTGTGCGTATTCAGTCTATAGTTTTTGATGCATTTAATCATTTTGAAAATGCGGAAGAGTTTCACGCTGTTGAAGTTTCAAATCTTGATGAGAATGGAAAAAGAATTTTAGAAGAACGCGGTGTCATAGAAACTTCTCCGTTTTATAAATTAGATTCTCATGCCGGTATTATTTTACGTAGTGATGGAAGAGTTTCCTGTGCTGTGAATTTTTTAGATCATGTCCGTATAACTTCTTTTACTTCTGGTCTTGATTTTGATAAGGCTGTTCTTCTTGCTAAAAAACTTGATGACAGCTTACAGGAACATATTCAGTTTGCTGCAAGTTATGAATTTGGTTACCTTACAACTTCTGTCTTAGAATCCGGAAGCGGAATGCGTCTATTTATGAAAGTTCACTTACCATGTCTTTCTGTACTTGGACGTATTTTAGAAGTTTCAGAAATGCTTGCAAAAAAAGGAATCTCTTTTTCATCTTGTTATGGTTCGGGTTCTCACGGCTCTGCTCTAGGGTATTATTATCAAATTTTTTCTAATAACAGTTCTTCTGGTACCGAGTTTGACCAAATTGCCTCTATAGCTTCAGCTGCTCGGAAACTTGTAGAAATGGAAAGAGCTGCAAGAGAAGAGTGTAAGAAAAATCAAATTACAACAATAAAAAATATAATGTATCGTTCGGTGGCTCTTGCCAGATATAGTATGTTTATAAAAACAAGAGAAGCCGTAGATCTTATAGGCGGTGTAAAGCTCGGAAAAGACATGGAGCTTTTAACTGGTATTGATGATACAACATTAAATGCCTTGCTTTATAGAATTCAGCAGGGACATTTACTTTATGTCTTAAAAAACGGAAAATTTAATTTTGAAAAAGATATTGCCTCCAATGATGCTCTTAAGGAGGAACGGCTGCGCTCTTTAATTATACAGGAGTGCTTTGAAGATATTATTCTTTCTATTTAGGTGATGAGGTTTTTATGGTGAAGGGATTTTCTCCTCGTGCACAAAGATTATTATTAGCTTTAGCTCCAGATGAAGCTCATAAAATGGGCAGTGCTTTTATAGAACCCGAACATCTTATGCTTGCACTTTTAAAATCTGGTGATGGACTTGGATATTTTACATTAAAAGCATTACGTGTAAATGTTCTTACTTTGCAACTTGCAATAGAGCAGGCTGTTCCTTCTAAGGCTCCTGACTCAGATTTGTCAGATCTGCCGCAGTCGCAGAGAACTCAGTTTGTTTTAGAAAGTGCAACTTCTGAGTCTAATAATCTTATGACTGATTTTATTGGTACGGAGCATATTTTAATTGCCTGCGTAAAGGAAGAACAGTCAATAGTTTGTAACTACTTTAGAAAGGCAGGCATTACCTTAGAACAGGTTAGGCGTTGCGTTTTAGATGTAGAAAAAAAGATTCCTTCTTCTGCACGTATTGAACCTGAATCTAAAAAAGTCCCCTTTATGTCTGACGGTTCTTCCCAGAGAAAATCAAAGAATCCGAACAGCCTGTTGAGTCAGTTTACAAGAGATGTTACACAGGAAGCCAGAGAAGGTAAGGTAGATCCTGTTGTGGGGCGCTCCAAAGAAATACTTCGCGTAATTCAAGTTTTGTGCAGACGTACAAAAAACAATCCCGTTTTGGTTGGAGAGCCTGGGGTTGGTAAAACTGCTATTGTAGAAGGTCTTGCACAGAAAATTGCAAAAGGAAAAGTTCCGCGTGATTTATTAAAAAAGAGGATTCTTTCTTTAGATTTGGGAGCCCTTGTTGCCGGCACAAAATATAGAGGCGAATTTGAAGAGAGAATGAAGCGGATCATGAAAGAAGTTCGTGAAAGCGATGATGTAATTCTTTTTATTGATGAGCTTCACACAATAATCGGTGCTGGTGGACCAGAAGGTGCCTTAGACGCAAGTAATATGATAAAGCCTGCTTTGAGTAGGGGTGAGCTTCAGGTTATTGGAGCTACAACTTTAAAAGAATTTCGTAAGTATTTTGAAAAAGATGCAGCTTTAGTCAGAAGATTTCAGCAGGTTAATGTAGAGGAACCTAGTGAAGAGGAAACAAAAGAAATTCTTCTGGGACTGAAACCTAAATACGAAGATTATCATCATGTGGTTTATGCAGATGGTGTAATAGATTCAATTGTAAAATATAGTGTCCGTTATTTGAATGAAAGATTTTTACCGGACAAGGCTATAGATATTTTAGATGAAGCCGGTGCCGTAAAGAAAATTCAGGAAGATGAACGCCCGGAAGAATTAGATAGGCTTGAGCAAAGTATTGAGCAGCTATTAGAAGAAAAACGTCTTTTAGTTTTAAGTCAGGACTATGAAAATGCTGCTTTGGTAAGAGATAAAGTTCAATCACTTCGCCGCGAACTAGATAATTATACTTTACTTTGGAAGTCTAGTGATGCAAATGCAAAAAAAACTGTCAGCATGCAGGATGTGGAAAACGTTGTAAGTACAATGACAGGTATTCCTTTGAATCAGCTTGATGACGGAGAAACTGAGCGTCTTTTACACATGGAAGAAGAACTTCATAAAGTTGTTGTTGGTCAAGATGAAGCTGTTAGTCTTATAAGTGGTGCCGTTCGTCGCAGCAGGGCAGGAGTGTCATCTAAAAAGAGACCGCTCGGTTCCTTTGTATTTTTGGGTCCTACAGGCGTTGGAAAAACTCAGCTTGCAAAAGCTCTTGCAACTTTCTTATTTGGAACAGAAGAAGCCCTAATTCGTGTAGATATGAGTGATTATATGGAAAAGCAGAATGCTTCCCGTTTAGTTGGCTCTCCTCCAGGGTATGTCGGATACGAAGAAGGTGGAATGCTTACAGAAAAAGTCCGTCGCCATCCATACTCCGTAATTCTTTTAGACGAAATAGAAAAAGCTCATCCTGATGTATTTAATCTTTTATTGCAGCTTCTGGAAGAAGGTGAGTTAAGTGATAATTTAGGCCACACTGTTAGTTTTAGAAATTGCGTTGTCATTATGACAAGCAATGCCGGAGCAAGAAAAATTACCAGCGAAAGCCGTGTTGGTTTTTCTTCTCTCAGCGAGGGCATTCTGCCTTATGAAGAAATAAAAGCTGGTGCTTTGGAAGAGCTAAAGCGCATTATGTCTCCAGAACTTCTTAACCGAATAGATGATGTTGTTGTCTTTGATGCCCTTAGTAAAGAGCAGGTAAGTGCAATACTGGATATTCAGTTAAAGGAATTGCAGGAAAGACTTTTAGAGCAAGGATTAACTTTAAACTTAAAGAAAAATGCCCGTGAGTATCTTATTGAACATGGATATGAGCCAAGCATGGGAGCTAGACCTCTAAGAAGACTTCTTCAGCGTGATGTAGAAGACAGTCTTGCAAATCTTTTGCTTTCTGGAAAAAGGGGGCAGAGCGACACCGTCGTAATTGATTCTGATGGCCAGAAACTTTCTGTAAAGTTTAAGAAAGTAAAGCAGGCTTTAATAGAATCCGTGTTGTAAAATGCATTTGTATAGCATATAATTATATAATATTTTGAGGTAAATGTATGAAAGAATTTCTTGAATATAATGTTGTAAGAAACGATGCTCTTCGTCTTGCACATAAAATTTATAAGGAAGACAATTTTGTTCCAGATATAATATATGCTTCTTTACGTGGCGGAGCATATATGGCAAATGTAATAAGCGAATATTATAAGGTTTCCTTAAAAAACTGTAAGCCTGTAATGTATGCTGCTGTTGTTGCTCGTTCCTATACAGATATTCATCAGAATGGCGCCGTTCGTGTAGACGGCTGGACATATTCTCCAGACTATCTTCGTCCAGGTGATAAAATAATGCTTGTTGATGATATATTTGATTCGGGACGTACCTTAAATTTTCTGGTCGGGGTTTTGTTAGAGAAGGGTGTTCCAAGAGAAAACATAAAAGTTGTAGTTCATGATTATAAGTGTTTTCATTATAGAGAAGCCCAGCCTGTTCAGCCTGATTATTGGTGCCGTAAGTTTGACATAAATACTCCAGAAGATGACAGATGGATAAATTATAATAGTCACGAATTAATTGGCCTTACAGAAAAAGAATTGGAAGAGCATTACTATAAGCCTTATCCGGAATTGAAACCCGTTCTCTCAGAGGCTTTTTCTTCCGGTGAATAGGGGGCTTTAGAATGAAACAAAAAGTTCTTGCATTAGTTTTTTCATTCTCATTTGTTAACTGCATGCTTTTTGCGTTTTCTAAAAAAGACATAATAAGCCCTGCTTCCGGAGTATGGGCAAATGTTCAGCCATTAGTTTTAAATGTCTCTAACGCTGCAGAACTTTATTACTCTCTTACAGGAAGTGATCCTTATGAGTCTGGTTTTGCTTATGATGGTCCGATAGTGATTGATGAAACAGGAGATATAGAAGTAAAGATAACCTCTATCTCTAAAGACGGAAAAAGGGAAGATTTTTCCGTTAAATATACAGTCTGTCCTGTAACGTATAAAACAAATAATCCTGACACTGCGGTGTTTATTCAGAATCTTTCGTTAAATCCTATTCGTAAGTATGTTTCTGGTTCCAGTTTTTCATTACCGGAGGGCTTTATGTATAGTCTTACGAATGAAGAACTCCCGTATCTTAAAGAAAATGAAATTTCATTATCTCAAAAAAATTCTTTAGAGCGTTATATCCCTTGTTCTGTTTCTGATTCAAAAATTGCATATCATTTTGTAATTCATATTGTTCCGGAAAATGTTTTGCCAAACGTACAGAAAGAGCTTCCGTTTAAAATAATAGATTGGGAGACTTTTGTTTTTACAGGAAATAAACTTATTTACCAGATTGATGATGAATTTTGGAATGCTTCAAAGGAGCCTCTTAAGTTAGACCGCAGTGTAAGTCATGTTGTGCGCTGGCAGTCCATAGCTTATGAAGAGGGAAATCCCGTTGAGTCATTTATTCTGCCGTCAAAGCCTTCTTTGGCTGTTAGTTATTCAAAAGAAAACTATGTAGAAATTTCTTTGGCAGAAAGTGATGATGCTTCTTCATATTTATTAGGTTCTGCTTTGTTAGATAATTCTAATACTTTTAATTCTGCAAAAATCTCATCTAGTCCGTCTAAAAAATTATATGCAGATGCTTTTTATGGTGATAATTTAAGCGAAGAATTTGACGTTGGGCTTTACTGCTCAGGACTTTACCAGGGCAGCATAAAATGTAGTGCATTTTTAGATAAACAGCCTTCTGTTCCTCCAAGTATAGAAGCTTCTTTTGAAGGTGAGTATTCAAGATCCGCTGTAACAATTTCTATAAAATCCTTACCTGCTGAAAATATTTTTTATGCAGTTAGTAAACCTCTTATTTCTGAATCTGGTTTTTCAAAGTTGTCAGACAGCCTTTTTGATTCTGTAATAAACGAAAACTATTCTCTGTATGACGGAAAACCCTTTACACTTGTTTCTAAAGAGCAAAATGCAACTTATTATAAAGTGAATGCTTTCTCTGTTGATGAAGCAGGCAATAAAAGTTTGCTTTCTGAATATTCTGTCATTGTTGATGAATATAATTATTATTTGGACGAAACCTCTTCTTCTGTTGACGGAGGGGATGGAAGTATAAAAAATCCTTTTACCTCCTTTAGAAGGGCGTTAGGCGTTATAAACTCAAGAGATTATACCCGTCTTTTTATAACAGGTGATGTTTCTCTGGAAAGTGGAACTGCCGTTATAAAGAAAAACTGCGTGCTTTTGGGAAATGAAAGCAGGGTTGTTTTTTCACCTCTTTCCTGTGTCAGAGTTGAAAATTCAGACGTCACCCTTGAATCCTGTATTTTAGAAAAACATGTTTCTTCTGTTTCTGGTGTAGTTAGTGAAAATGAATCTGTTTTAAGAAAGCATTTATTGTGGGCTTCCGGTGGCTCATTAAATATAAAAGATTGCGAAATAGTTGGTGTTTTTGAAAACGACGGTATTCTTTTGGAGTCTGAAAATTCAAAAATAAATATAGTTAATTCAGGGTTGACGGTACAGTCATTTAATTATGCATGTAATTTTTCTTCTTCAAATGCTGAATTAAATGTTTCATCTTCCCGCATTACTTCTATTGCTTCTACAGCATTAAACTTTAGCCTAACAGGTGGCACTTGCTGTCTAAATAACCTTTCAACAATGGTTATAGGTCGTATTGGCAGAGCCGTAGAGCTTTCCGGGGTTGAAGCAAGCCTTTCTGATAACGAATTTTCTGCCAGTTTAGAAAATGAAAATCATAATTTAAGTGCTGTCTGGAAAGATGTAGATAGCGTTATAGTTTTAAATTCTGGGAATAACGAAAGTGGATTCTGATTTTTTTGAAATTGGTTTAGACGAAGCTGGACGAGGTCCTTTAGCAGGTCCTGTCAGTGCTTCCTGTGTTCTCTTACCTAAAGATTTTCCTGTAGAAATTTTAAATGATAGTAAAAAGCTGTCTGAGAAAAAAAGAGAGAGTGCTGAAAAAATTATTTTAGATAAGGCTTGCTGGGGACTTGCTTTTGTCAGTCACGAAGAAATTGATAGAATAAATATTTTACAGGCCAGCATGAAGGCAATGAGCCTGGCCTATAAAATGATGTTAAAAAAACTACCGTTCTGGTGTAAAAAAAATAATTTTCCTTTTATTCTGGAAGATAATTTAAGGGCAGTAGTTGATGGAACTTCTGTTCCGGAGCTTTCCTGTGCCGTGCGATGTGAACCTAAAGCAGATGCAAAATATCCTGCTGTTATGGCTGCAAGCATTATTGCAAAGGTTGAACGTGACAAGCTTATGATTCAATACGATAAGGACTACCCTGAATATGGTTATGCACGCCATAAGGGGTATCCTACAAAGGCTCATCGCGAAATTTGCCACCGTATAGGACCTTCTCCTATACAGAGGCTTTCGTTTACTTATTAGTCTTCTACATTGCGTTTTGATGCAACGTGAATACGTCCTGTTCTCTTAATGCCGTCGTCTTCCCTTTCTCTCTTT
This sequence comes from uncultured Treponema sp., assembly GCA_937877515.1. GTDB lineage: Bacteria > Spirochaetota > Spirochaetia > Treponematales > Treponemataceae > Treponema_D. Next base: position 41,687 of record CALFIX010000076.1, on the reverse strand, counting down.
CGTTCTGCAACAAGGCGGCTTTCTCCCTTGCGGCGATAAACCTTCTTTGAGGCACCCCCGCTGTTTGCAGATTTTGAATACTTGGCCTCTTTTTCTGCTTTTTTAGCAGCTTTTGCCTTAGACTTTTCCTTTGAGTCTTTTTCAATAAAATCCAAAGATTCTGTCATCCCCTTTAAAAAGCGCTGCATGTCTTCTGCAAAAACAACAATTGCTCTTCTGTCATCTACACCATCTTTAATTTTGCTTTCTACAATCTGCAAAAATACATCACCATTGCGGTTTTCTTTTACGTTAAAAAAGTAAGACCTGTTTTCTAAGTTTACCTGTGTTGTGTACAGTTCTCCGCGAATACCCATGTTTTCCTTCCCTAATACTAAAGTTGATTTTTGTTGTTCCATGCAGGAGACTCCTGCGTAATTAGAGTAAGGAGAAATATATAAAATTTGAAAAAGTTATTCAAGAGCCTTTAGGAAAATTATAAAAACTGCTCAGTAACCTCTTTTATAGCTTCTAACAGCTCCTGCATTGATTTTTGAGAAGTTGAAAAACCAAAACTAAATCTTACGGCAGCTTCTTTTTCTTCACCGGCTATCTGCATGGTGTCTAATATAGGGCGTGAGTGTTTACCTGCAGAGCAGGCACTTCCTGTAGAAATGTAAAAGCCTTTGCTGCTTAAAGCCCTTTCCATAACCTGTCCCGGTATGCCGGGAAAAGACGCCTGAACAATCCAGGGTGAATAAGCTTCACACTGCGCATCTGAATAACCTCTTTTGTGAGGAATTATTGAGCAGCCTTTTATTTTCTTTAGTCCGTTTATAAAATCATTGGTCCAATTTTCTTGAGTTTTGTAACGTTCAAATGCGGTTTGATTTTGTTCAGATATGAAATACTTTTCAAGACAGAGAGAAATTGCTGTAGCTCCAAATAAATTTTCTGTTCCGCTTCTGATGCCCTTTTCCTGTCCGCCACCGCGTAAAAAAGAGTTTATTTCTTTAGAAAGGTACAAAATACCAGAGCCTCTTGGTCCTCCAATTTTGTGGGCACTAAAAGAAGCTGCATCTATGCCCCTGTAGTTCAGGTTTAATGGAATTTTTCCGCCAGCCTGTACGCAATCTACATGAAATAACGGACGCCTTTTATTTTTTGCCCAGTCTGTAAGCATGTCTGCAATTTTGTATATGGGCTGAATTACACCCGTTTCATTGTTTACCGCCATTACGCTTACAAAGGCAGTGTCTCCGTTTAATTTTTCTTCTATGGCTTCCGGTTCAACAACTCCATCTTTGTTGGGGGATACAAAAATCGTTTTCCAACCACAGTTTTCTACCATCTTTGCCATTTCGCGAAGAGCGGGGTGTTCTATTGCACTTAATATAATGTTTCCTTTTTGAGGGCGCGTAAGAACTGATAAAAGAGGAATGTGGTCGCTTTCTGTTCCGCCAGAAGTAAAATAAATATTTTCAGGGTTTACATTTAATGCTTTGCCGGCTCTTTTTCTTGCTTCTTCTAAGAATTTTTTTGCATCAGAGCCAGCTTCGTGAATGCTGGAAGGGTTTCCCCAGTGCTCTAATGAACACTGAAGAGCTTCTTTTATAATAGATTCATCTTGTGGGGCTGTTGCAGCCCAATCAAAGTAATGTTCTTTGGAAATCATGCAGGGAGTTTAGTATTTTTTTTCTTTCATTGCAACGAGGTCATCTATTACTTTTTGAACGCGTTTTGTTTCCCTGTCTAAAGTTTTTTCATAATTAAGAGTGCCTTCTGCAATGCGTTCTCGTTCATCTTCCCATTCCTGTAAATCCGTTATGTACATAAAGCGAAACTTTGTTACATTTGCCTTCTCTGCCCAAAGCTTTGCTTCGTTCCAGTAGTAGTATGCTGCGTTATAACAGCTTTGGGTTTTTTCCAGGTTTCTAAGATATTCTTCTTTCCATGGTGCATCATAAAAATATGCTACCTTTTTGTCATAGACGCGGCCTAACCGTAAGTGTTGTTCTACAAGTTTTAAGTTTAAGTGCATCTGAAAAAGATATCTATATTTTTCCCACTGTTCTTCATTTTCTATTTTTGCGTAAGCATAGAGCGGGTTTGCAAAATCAGCATTCACAGCATGTTCCAGCCAATAAATGTTTTCCATGCAGTCGTCAGGCAGCTGCGCGTAATGAACATGGTAGAGCTTAAGATAATCTTCCTTGTATTTACATACATAAGAAAATGCGCCCTGAGATGTAAAAAATAAGAGTACGACGAATAAAATTAAAATTTTTGAGGTAAATAATGACTTTTTCACATTAACAGTATCGGAAAAATGTTTGCTTGCTTTTACAGCAATTCTTCAATTTCGTGCCAAATTTTCACTGCAATCTTTTCTTTGCTTTCTGTTGCATCAAGTTTTACAATCTTCATGCCTTCAGCTTTTTTACATGAATATTCATCTAAAACCTGATGGTAGTGTTCAACTGTTTTAGTAAGAAAATCCTGCTTTTCGTATATTTCTCTTTCTCCACGTCCGTCTACGCGTTTTAAGGCTGTTTCTGGAGTAATTTCAAAATAAAAGAGAAGTTCTGGCAGAGGAAATAGAGAGTTTAAAAGGCGTGGTACTTCTGGTGGACAGTCCGTGCTCTGGTATGCGAGACTGGAAAAGAAGTATCGGTCACTTATTACAATGTTTCCATTTTCACAAGCTTTTTGTATGCCTGATACAAGATTATTTTCTTCTGTTTTTAGAGAACCCTTTACATGTTCGTTTCTGTCTGCTGCAAAAAGGTAAGCTGCTGTTTCGTTAGTGCATTTTACGTCTCCCTTTAGCATGCTCCGTAAGAAAATTCCTGTAGGAGAAGAACTTGGTTCCTGAGTAAAGAAAAAGTTTTTCTTAAGATTAAGATTCTGAACCTTTTCTCTTAAAAGTCTTATTTGAGTAGTCGTACCTGCTCCGTCTATGCCTTCAAATACTATAAAATTTTTTAATGTCATAAAAACCTTCTTCTACAAGCATTTATTTTCCGATAAGATAGAGGGAATTTCTAGGAGCTTATAAGAGTTATGAGACTTTTGCAAGTCCCTTAGACGTATGATTATGAAATCTAGGGTTTCTAAAACAATCTTGAGCATTTTTATATTTCTCGTTTTAATGGCCGTCATTTTTATAGTGGTGCGACCTGCTTACAAATATGTCAGCCGCTCTCTCCTGTCCCTGGAAAATCATTATCTTAATCTTTTTACAGAAAAAACAGGACTTACCCTGCAATATGAATCTCTATCTCCGTCTGTTTTGACTGGACTTAGGTTTAAGGGCGTTGTTGTTAAAGATGTGGAGTCCGGTGATGAAATTTTTTCTGTTAAGAAAGTTTCTGTTTCCTACAACATCTTTAATCTGTTGCATGGAGATTTAGAACATACCTTTACAAATGTTCAGATAAGTGATGTTCGTTTTGATTACAATATAGATAAGTATCGCCTTATAAACGAAAAAATATCTGCTCTAATTCCTCCTTCTCAGGAAGAAAATAGTGTTGATGAAGAACTCCTTATTTCTAAAGATGTAATGCAGACATTAGAACAGGTTTTTTTTTCATTACCGTTTGATGTTCAGGTAAAAAATATTGGAGTAGGTTTTGCTTCTTCTGCTTTTAGTCTGGAAACTTTTGTAAAAGAAATTAATTTTCAAAAAAAGAGAGCTTCTTCGCTTTCCAGCGGCATAGAGGGATACGTCGTTTTTAGCATGTCATCTTTTGATAATAAAAAAATAGGTGCGGCCTATAAAATCGACGGTACTTTGCTGAACGTTGTTTCTGGCAGTTCATTAAAGATAATCCTGGATGAATATCCTTTCGCAGATATAACACTAAATAAAACTCAATTTTTACTTAGATATGAAGATGAACTTTTTACTTTTCAGACCATTCAGCGTATTCTGCCATATAATATTTCCCTTGAATTAGGAAACAGAAGTGCAGAGTTAAACTTAAATGTTCTTATGAGGGAATTAAACCCTGTGCGTTTAATAAAGGCTCCAGGTTATTCTTCTTTGTTAAAAGATTTAGACGGAACTCTTCTTTCTTGCGACATTTCGCTTGATGCAAATTTGAGAAGCTTAGAATATTCGTGGAAAGGAGATGTTTCCTGTAATCTTTCAAAAAATATTACTCCTTCAGGTCAGTATGTAAGACTTAATGCTCATGGGAATACAGAAAATATTTTTGTAGATTCCCTGACGGCAGACGGACAAATTGTAAGCGGTTCTTTGTATGGCTCATATAATATTCCATCTATAAAGCCAAATGCTGTTCTTCTTTTAGAGCATTTTACCATGCCGAATGGGGGCGTAATATCCGGGGAACTTTATGCAGACCCATTAGAAAATGGCTTTATGTGTTTTATACCGGAAGTTTCTTTTAATGAGCAAAAGCTTTCAGAAATCGCATTAAATTTTTATCCTAAAAAAAATAATATAGATTTTGATTTTTCGCTCATGGATTTAAGTCATTCAGATTTTGATGTGGGGGGCAGAATAAACTTAAACGGAAGCTTTGGTCTAGGAACCAATCAAGAATTACAAACTTCAGTAGAAATTGACAGCCTGTTTTTAGACAGCGTCTTAAATATTGCTTCTTGCTTTATTGATACGGAAGAAAATAAAACATTAGGTTCCTTAGCTGCAAGCCTGCAGCCTTTTATTACAAGTATGGAATTTTATCTTTCTACAGATTTCAAATCTGTTACGTTCAACTCTCCATATTCTGTTTTTGCAAATACAAAAGAGGAACGCCAGATGCTGGTTCTTTCTTTTGACGGAACAGAACAGTCTTTGCAGGTTACTCAGTTTGACTTGCTTTACGGAAAACAAAACGTAAGTGCAAGCCTGGAAGCAGACTATTCTCCCGAATACGGTCAGGCTTTAATCAACATGAGGTTAAACGTTAACAAAATTCCTTATGAACTTAATGGAGTATACAATATTGGTAAATGGCTCTCCCTAACGGGTGATTACGGATTTGATGTTACCGCTAATTTAGAAAACACTATAGAAGGTTCTGTAGAATTTTCTTCTTTCCCTGTTTCTGTTTCTGACTATATTTTTTCCTTTAGTTTTGACTCCTCATTTAAATATTCATCCCTTAGGGATTTTAGTGTGGATATAAAAAACTTTGAAGCTGAGGAATTATCAGGCTTGATCATAACAAAACCCAAATTTGCCCTCAAAGGCTCCGTAGACCCGGAGGGTGTTTTGCTTTCTGATGTTTCTTTTTCGGATACGGTTTCAGCTTTAAGTGGTTCAGGATATGCCTTACTGAATGTAAAGAATTCCATATTTGACTCTGCAAATTTAGATTTAATTCTTTCTAATCCTCTTAACTCAGAGTCTGTTTCTGTTAATGCATCTGTAACAAACCCTATGGGAGAAGATTTTTCCGGAGAACATTTGACAGAAGATTTCTTTTTTAATGCAGAAGTAAATGTCAATCAGCTGGAGCTTTCTCACGTCTTAGAAAATCAACATTCAGATGACACATTAACTGCTTTAGTTACTGCAAGCGGTACAATAGAAAACCCATATGTAAGCCTTTCTATCAGCTCCTTTTCTATGCAGGCTGGAGGTATGCCGCTTTTGGCCAGTGGCGATGCTGCAATTCTGGAAAATAAGATAAGTGTTTCAGATTTTAGAGCTTTATGGAACGGTTTTGAAGTAAAAAAAATAAATGCAGATATAGATATTGCCAGCTTTAACGGAAGTGCAAATGCAAATTTAAATTTTGCAATGGGTGATAAAATTTTAGAAGCTCCATTTAATGTTTTACTCACAAACCTTAGTGGTGAAGGCTCTTCAAACGGCTTCCCTGAATTTTATTCTCTGGAACTTTCCATACCAAAGTTAGAAGGAAATATTTTTACGGAGGACTTTCCTATTTCTGCGTCTGTAATCCGTTCTCCAGGACGTTTTGATATAATGACAGATGAAAACCTGGGTGCGTATGGAGAGCTTTTAGATGACGGTTCCCTGAATTTTACAGTAGATTCTTCTAAGCCCCTGCATTTTGAGTTAGGCGGAAAACTTTCCGGAAACGTGATGGATTTGCATTTAGACAACGTGTATTTGGATGTATCCCGTTTTGCTTACATTATAAACTCTGATTTCTTTACCATTTACAACGGTGTTGTTACAGGCTCTGCAGAAATTACGGGCCTTGCAAATGACCCTGGCATAGATGGGGCTATAGTTGTTTCAGATTTAGACTTAAATCTTCCTTCGTTTGTTCCGGAACATATTACGGCAAAAGAATTGTTTGTAGAGATGATTCAAAATGAAATTCAAATTCCGGAAACCGTTTTTAATATACAGGATACTAACTTTGCTGCTTCTGCCTTCTTTTCTTTGGATCGTCTAACCTTTGGAGTAATGGAAGTAAACCTGGAAACATCTTCTAAAAAAGGTATTCCAATTGATGTTAGAATTCCTCTTTTACGCATAAGAGGAAATGCTTCTGCAAAAGCAACTCTTCTTATGCAGGACAATTCTTTAGATCTCTCAGGAGATATTGGACTTAATAATACAGATATAATTTTGATAGATAATTTTTTAAGCCTGCTGAATAATGAACAGGAAAGTGTTGGGTCTCAAAATTCTCAGGCTGTTCCAATGGGAATGAATATAGATTTAAATCTTTTGGTCGGGCAGAAAGTTCAAGTTGAATTGAATCCTATTTTAAGGGGCATAATTGCACCTAATACAAATGTAGCCTTTACATTTGACAGCTCAGCTGATTTATGGACCTTAAAAGGTGATGTTGTTTTAAGAGGTGGAGAAGTAAGTTATTTAAGCCGCAACTTCTACTTAAAAGAAGGTAGAATCATAATGAATGAAAATCAGGGTTCTTTTAATCCAATGGTAACATTCAGGGCAGAAACCCGCGAACACGACAGTGCAGGAAACCCCGTAACTATTACTTTGTCAGCGATTAGACAGAATGTAGCAAACTTTCATCCAAGTCTTTATGCAACGCCTGCAAAATCAGAAAATGAAATTATGAGTATTTTAGGTCAGATTGCAACAGGAGACTCGTCAAGTGTAGGGGAAATTGCCGTTGCTGCCGGAGACTATTTGGTTCAGGCTGCCGTATTTAGAAAAATAGAAGGTGCATTGCGAGACTTAGGTAATTTTGATATATTCTCCATACGAAATTCATTTTTCCAGAACACTGTCAAGAACGGTCTGAACCTTGATAACAATAATGAAGTGTTGGGCAAGGTTTTTAGTAACTTCTTTGACAATTCAACTGTTTACATAGGAAAATACTTCGGGGATACAATCTATGCGGAGGCCCTTATGCACTGGTCGTACAGTGGTAGTGACCAAAGCATTAGTGAGTTTGATGGAAAAGATATTGTGTTCCAGCCAGAAATTGGTTTTGAACTTGCTGCTCCTTTTGCAAACATAAGATTAGATTCTGTGTTTGATTTGGATTTAAGTCAGATAGGAAACAGATCTTTTATACCAGACACATCTCTTACGCTTTCCTGGAGACTAACTTTTTAAAAATGGGGATTTTTATGCGTTGTAAGCATCCTTTATCTGGACTTTTATTTTTGTTTTCTTTGATTTCTTTATTTGCTCTTCCGTTGGCAGCTCAAGATTCAGAAGAAAGTGCATGGTATTATAATAAACAGATTCGTTCTGTAGATTTTGAAGGCTTAAATAACATAAAAAAGAGTGATTTGGAAGGCGTAACGTCTTCATTTGTTGGAAAGTATTTTACGGATGAAGTTATCATAGACCTTTATGACCGCATGTTTGCTCTTGATTATTTTGATGAAGTAAGTGTAAAGGCTTCTAAGGGAAATGACGGCGGAAAGACTGTAAAACTTACTCTAGTGGTAAAAGAACGACCTGTAATCACAAAAATTTCTTTTAGTGGAAATAAACAGATTCATAACAGCGAATTAAAGGATGCAATATCTTTAAAGGAAAAAGATGTATTTATTCAGAGTAAGCTTTTAATTGATGAGCGGGCTCTTAGAAATTATTACATAGACAAGGGGTACACTAAGGCAACTGTTACTTCAAGTTATGAAGAAACAGAAGGCGGGTACGAAGTTACTTTTAAAATCTCAGAAGGAAAGCAGACTGTTGTTAAGTCTATCACATTTGGCGGAAATCAGACTGTTGCGGATAAGACCCTAAAAAGACAGCTTTCATTAAAGGAAACCGGTATTTTTAACTCAGGTTCTTTCCAGGAAGCATCTGTTGAGGCAGATAAAAAAGCAATTGTTACATATTATCAGGATAGAGGTTATGTAGATGCACGCGTCTTAAATGTAAAGCAGGAAACTGTTTACAACGAAGAAAAAAATCGTGATGAGCTTTTCATAACATTTGAAATCCTGGAAGGAACTCAGTATACATTTGGCGGGCTTGAGTTTAGCGGCAACAAAGTATTTACAACAGAAAAGCTAGAGTCTCTTGTAAAACTTAAGAGTGGCAGCGTTTATAGCGAAACCAAGTTCCAGGAAAGCATAATGGCTGTAGAAAATCTTTATTATGAAAATGGTTATACAGCAAATGCGTTTACACCTTCTATTTCAAAAGACACGGATACTAAAACCATAAGCTATGTTCTTAACATCATAGAAAATCCAAGAAGCCACATAGAAGAAATTATCATAAAGGGTAACTCAAAAACAAAGGAATACGTTATAAGACGAGAAATTCCCATTCAGTCCGGAGATATTTTTTCTAACACAAAGATTACAAATGCAATGAGAAACCTTTATAACTTGCAGTACTTTTCTGCGGTATCCCCGCAGGTAACTCAAGGGTCAGAACAGAATCTCGTAGATATAGTGTTTACTGTAGAAGAACAGAGTACAACAACGTTCGACTTTGGTTTTACATTTAGCGGTGTAACAGACCCTGATGACTTTCCTGTTGCGCTGTATGCAAAACTTCAAGATTCTAATCTCTTTGGAGAGGGACGTTCTGCTTCCGTTTCCGGAACTCTTTCTACAGATGAACAGTCAGTTTCTCTTTCTTACGGTCAAAACTGGCTTTGGGGACTTCCCGTTAGTTTGAGCGTTTCGTTAAGTTACAGTCATGACAACGCAGAGTATGCTTTAGTAAATCAAATGCTTCCTGACGGAACTTTAGATAACACATATTATTATATGCAGTACGAAGACCATGTGTTTACATTAAGTGAATCCTTAGGCCGCCGCTGGACTCCGGACTTTGCAATTCTTACTGTAGCCGCCGGCATTTCTGGCAGTCTTATAAATAACATTTACGATTCAAGTATTTATGTTCCATACGATAATTCAATTACTCAGTATAATAATAACTGGGAACCAAAAAATTCTGTATGGTCTTCTTTCTCTATGGACGGACGTAACATTAACTATGACCCTTCTACGGGATGGTTTTTCAGTCAGAGAGTTGCATGGTATGGTCTTTTGCCACAGGGAATTATCAACGATACATTTGGTGAAACAGAATTTTATTTAAGAACCGACACTAAGCTGGAAAAATATTTTACGCTTGTTAATAAACAGGTGTCAGAAAACTGGGCATTTAAGTTGGTGCTCATGGGCTATTCAGGACTTTCTTTCCAGTTCCCTCTCCCGGATACAAGTATAAAGCAGTCTAATCAGCTTTATATTGACGGTATGTTTAACGGCCGCGGATGGACAATTTATAATACTGATGCAGGACGAGGAAAAGCTCTGTGGAGCAACAGCTTAGAACTTCGTATGCCGGTGGTTCCTGGTGTTCTTGCTGTAGATTTGTTTGGTGATGCAATTTGTATAAACGATACGGCAGAAGGCTTCTTTACAGATATGAGCAATATGGATAACTGGTACTTTAGTTTTGGACCAAGCTTGCGCTTCTGTATACAGCAGTTCCCGTTAAGACTTTTGTTTGTAAGTACATTTAAAGTTGGTGATAACGGTAATGGAACTTCAATAAGCTGGTATGATGATGATGATGACGTGTTAACAAATGACAGTCAGTGGACAAACTTCTGGAAAAGCTGGCACTTCGTACTTTCATTTAACTTAACAAATAAGTAGCATGACAGACCCCTGCATTTTATTTATAATTGCAGGGTATTTTTTTAAGGGGAGTTAGACATGACAAATAAAGTTTTTAAGAAGGGGTGTATTATATTTTCTTTAGTTTTGCTTTTTTGCACTGTAAAGGCTACATCTCAGCAAATAACAAAGTTTGCCGTAGTAGATACTGCAAAAGTGTATCAGGCATATTTCAGAAGTACTGCGGCTATCCGCAACTATGAGAGCAAGAAAGAAGAATTTCAAAATGAAGTTAATACAATGGTTCAGGAACTTCAAGATTTACATGACAAGCAGCTGGAATACAAAAAAAATGGCAATGATGCTCAGGCGTTAAAAATAGAAGCTCAGATTACAAAGAAAACAGAATTTCTTACGGAATATACTAACGCAAAAAATGTAGAGTTGGAGTCATTAAAGAAGTCTTTGCAAAACAATGACAGCTTTTACAAAAAACTTTATGATACTCTGGAAAAAATTGCAGAGAGTGGTGGCTACAGCATGATTTTAAGTTTACAGCAGGATAATTCTATTTTGTGGTACAGCCCTTCTGTAGATATTACCGACGAAGTAATTACACAACTCGGCATGTAACTTAAAGGTATAGCATGCAGTCTAAAAATTCTTCAGAAACATCTCCTCTTTTTGAACAGTATAACAGAATAAAAGCTGTACATCCTAACGAGGTTCTGTTTTTCAGGCTTGGAGACTTCTACGAAATGTTTAATGATGATGCTGTAGAAGTTTCCCGCCTTTTAAATCTTACTCTCACACATAGAATGAATAATCCCATGTGCGGCATTCCCTATCACGCAGCAAAAATTTATATTGCACGTCTTCTGCGTTTAGGGAAAAAGATTGCCATAGCAGAACAGATTGGAGAAATTGCCCATGGTAAAGGGCTTACAGAACGTAAAGTTATAGAAATAATTACTCCAGGAACTGCTGTGGAAAGTGAATATCTTGAAGGCGGAATAAATAACTTTCTGGCTTCTTTTTTTGTTCATCACGGAAAGTGTGGGTTTGCATATATTGATGTAACTACTGGAGAATTTAGGGCAACAAGTTTTGATGAAAAAACTTTAACAGAAAATCTTCCAAAAGAAATTGGACGTTCTAATCCCAGAGAACTAATTTTACCAGAGAGCCTTCGCTACAATGAGAGTGTAAAACAAATTTTAGAGCAGGCGGAAGGTATAACACTTTCCTGGTATGGTGACTGGAATTTTAATACTGAGCTTTGCTATGCTCGTCTTTTAAAACAGTTCGGTACACAAAATTTACGTTCGTTTTCTCTCGTAGAAGATTCTCCTGAGGTACCTCCTGCTGGGTTTCTTTTAGATTATCTTGAAAAAACAACAAATACAAAATCTCCTCATGTAAGTTCCATTAACGTTTATACGGATAATCAGTATGTAATTATAGATGACTCTTCTAGACGTAATTTGGAAATATCGCAAAATCTGAGAGACGGCTCTACTCAGTTTACTTTACTTGAATGTGTAAACTTCACAAAGACTGCAATGGGAAGCCGACTTCTTCGAGAGTGGCTTATGTTCCCACTTACAGAGCTTTCTAAAATAAATTCAAGACAGAATCACGTAGAGCTTTTTACACAAGATTCAAGCTTGCTAAGAACTGTTCTTTCTGAGCTGGAAGGTATTTTAGATATAGAACGTTTAGCCGGCCGTATTGCTATGGATAGGGCTCATGCAAAAGATTTGCAGGCTTTACGTCAAAGTCTTTCTTTGTGGTTGAATGTTCAGGAAACTTTAGGCTCTAAAAATTTTGCATCTTTAGAAATTGAAAGTGCTAAAAAAATTATAGATTTAATTCAGTCTTCAATTTTAGATGATCCGTCTACGGTTTTTACAGAAGGCGGAATTATAAAATCCGGATGGTCAGAGGAATTGGACCACTGGAGAAAGGTTCAGAATAATTTTAATGGCATATTAGATGAATACTTGGAAGAAGAAAAGACAAAGACAGGTATTCAAAATCTTCGCATAAGAAAAAACGGTAATATGGGGTACTTCATAGAAGTTACCAAAGGTAAGCTTTCTCAGGTGCCGGAGCATTTTATAATGAAGCGTGCTTTAGTAAATGCAGAACGCTACACAACAGAAAAGCTTCGAGAACTGGAGTCTAATCTTAATGAGTCCTCTTCTAAAATTATAGAACTGGAGCATGACCTTTTTATAGAAGTTCGCACATCGCTAAAAGCATTTGTTCCATATCTGCAGCAGACTTCCAGAGAAATTGCCTATACAGATGTAACTTCCAGCTTTGCAGAAGCTGCAATCGCGCATGGCTGGGTGAGACCTTTCTTAGATGAAAGTTTAATATACGAAGTTAAAGATGCTCGTCATCCTGTTGTAGAGCAGCACCTTCCCGCAGGAGAATTTGTTCCAAATGACTTAACTCTCTGTACAGAAGATGAAAACAAAACCTTTGCATTGATAACCGGTCCTAATATGGCGGGTAAATCTACTTTCCTAAGACAGAATGCCCTTATTGCGCTTTTAGCTCAGACAGGAAGTTTTGTCCCTGCATGTTATGCTCACATCGGCTTGGTTGACCGCATCTTCTGCCGTGTCGGAGCAAGCGACAATCTTGCACGGGGAGAGTCTACTTTCTTGGTAGAAATGACGGAGACGGCTCACATCTTAAGAAGTGCAACGGAAAAGTCTTTAGTCATAATGGACGAGGTCGGACGAGGTACAAGCACAGAAGACGGACTTTCCATTGCATGGGCTGTAAGCGAATATTTACTTAGCCGTATAAAATGCAAGACACTTTTTGCAACACATTATCACGAATTGACCCGTCTAGAACATGATGCCTGCAAAAAACTTTGTATGGATGTAAAAGAAAGCGGTAAGGATGTAGTCTTTTTACGCAAGGTTATTTTGGGGTCGGCAGAAAACTCTTACGGTATTCACGTAGCCCGCTTAGCTGGAGTGCCGGGCCCTGTAATAGACAGAGCTTCTGCAATTCTAGACCGCATTCAGGGTGAAGCTTCTGAAAAGCCTGTTTTAACTCAGACAGAGAATTTTGCAGAAGAAGAAGCTGAAGAGGAAAATAATGTAAAAGAGTCGTTTACGGGTTCTCTTTTTAGTGACGAAGAAATGATTTTAGACGAAATACTTTCTTTGGATACAGATAACATGACTCCCATTGCAGCCTTACAAACTGTAGCCCGCTGGAAAAAAATTCTTTCCGGCAGATAAAATTTCATCTGATTTTTTACATTTTTGTATGTCTCAATAAATTTATATGCATGAAGTTCTTCTTGCTAATAAAAAGATTTTTTGCAGTTCTTGTAACCCTTTTGCATGGTGAGGAAAAATGTATCTGCTGTTCACTTCCTGTTTTGTATGAACCGTTGTGTCCTGAGTGCAAGAAAAAGCTGGAAAATCAGATAATTCTTTGGAAAACTAAGCCTCATTGCAAGATTTGCGGAAAGCCTCTTATAAGTGAAGATAAAGAGTTTTCTTTGTGCATGGCATGCAGGCTTACTCCGGTTTTGCTTAGTGCAGATTCTGTCGTTCCGTTGTTTACGTACAGGTTGTGGAAGAAACAATTACTCTTTGACTGGAAAATGGCTTCTAAAAGAGCTCTTTCTCAAGTGTTCGCATCTTTTGTAAATCTTGCATTAAATGAAATTTTAAGCTTTAGACATGATGATGTGCTTATAGTGCCTGTTCCTCCTCGTCCCGGAAAAATAAGAAAAACAGGGTGGGACCAAATAGATGAGCTTTGTAAAATTTTAAAAATGCAATACAAGTGGAAGGTGAAAAGCCTTTTATGTCGCCTGTCATATTCTCAGCAAAAGAAAAAGGACCGCACGGAGAGACTTAAAACTTCAGGTTCTGCTTATGCCTTAAAACGAAAAATGCCCGAAAATTTTCCTGAAAATATAGTCTTAATTGATGATGTCATAACAACAGGAGCTACTGTAGAAAGCTGTTCTGCGTTATTAAAAGCTAAGACTAATTCAAAAATTACAGTTCTTTCCCTTTTTATAGTGGACTAGAACGATTTGTTGTTGTAAAATAAGTATGTGTAGTGTTTTTACAATTTTTGTTAATTTTAAAGACTTACTAGGGTATTTGTAAGTTTCTGCATGTACTCTATAGCATAAATTAAAGGAGATATGGCATGGCTCAGGAAAATACACAGTTTCAGCTTGTTACTTTTCAACTTGGAGAAGAGTTATATGGCGTAGACATTATGGACGTTAAAGAAATAGTAAAGGTTCAGGCAGTGCGTCCCATTCCTAACGCTCCATATTATGTAGAAGGTATTATAAACCTTCGCAGTGAGATAATTCCCATCATCAACCTGCATAAAAGATTCCATATTCAAAAGATGGCTCGTCAGGCAGAAAATGACATGGACGATGATGAAGGCGGCTTTATTATTCTTGATATTGAAGGAAATAAAATTGGCATTATCATAGACCGTGTTGCAAGAGTTGTTCCTGTAGAAACTTCAGAGATTAAGCCTCCGCCACAGATGTTTAATGGCATTGGCACAGAGTATATTCAGGGAGTTGTTCGTCAGGATCCAGCATATTTAATTATTTTAGATACTCGAAAGCTCTTTAGTGCAAAAGAATTGCAAAAAATTATAGAACCTGATGCAGAATAAGGTTAAAAAAAGCTTTGTAGTGTATACTTTGTGCACTGCAATGCTTTTTAACATCAGGTAAAAAAGGATATTAAAAAAATGATTCAGACATATAGTCCCACAATTCGCCGTAAAGAAATGGAAGCTGTTCTTACGTGCATGGTAGATGAAAAAATCGGCCCTGGCGAAATGAATGTTCGCTTACTTCAAACTGCAAAAGAACTTATTGGTTATGATGGTGGGGTCGCTTTAAGAAGTCCCTCTTTGGCAGTTCGTTACGTAATGGAAGCTCTGCAGTTACCTAAAGAAAGTATGGTAATGATAAGTGCTTTGGCTCCAAGCTATCTTTACATCACGTTGGAAAATTTGGGTTATAAGCCCTTGGTTTTGGATGTAGCAGAAGATACCGGACTTGTAACTGTAGAAGCTTGTGAAAAAGGCATGAAGGAAGGCGGACGACTTTTGATTCTTTCAGAGACTATGGGTGTCCTTCCTGATATTGAATCATTTTTGTCATTGGGAATTCCTATTGTAGAAGATATTTCTCATTCAGCTCTTTCTTATTACCCTTCAGAAGAAAAAGAAGAAGAGGTAAAGCAGCCTGCTGTGAATGCAGACGGTACGGAAGCTGCTCCTGAAAAAAAGCTTGGTCGTAGAGCCGGCATGTATGGCGTTTATACAATTATGGCCATGGAAGACCGCGATGTAATAACCTCAGGCGGCGGAGCTTTACTTTTTGCACCAAGCCGTCGTGAATGGATTGTTTTAAAAAAGATAGTAGACGAAGCCCCAAGCATAGATATTCTTCCTGATATGAATGCGGCTTTAGCTTTTGTAGAATTAAAGGAATTTAACCGGAACGAAATTACACGCAGGGAACTTTTTACAGTTTATTCAAGAGCAATTATGTCAGGACGCCACAGATCTTATGTAAGGGCTTCTGATGAAGGTTCTACAGTCTATTCTTTCCCGTTAGTTCTGAATTCAGGTTTTAAGGATGTAAAATCCTATGCTCAAAAGAAGGGTATAGAAGTCCGTCAGGCTTATGAAGATTCTGTAATTGCAATGAAAACAGAAGAGCTTTCCCAGAGCTGTATATGTGCAAAATCTCTCCTGCTTCGTTGTGCACTTTTCCCTTTGTATCCTCGACTTGGAAAAAAAGACGTTTCTGTTATTGCTAAGGTTCTTTCCTCTCTTCCTTAAAAATCGTGGTGGTAAGCTTTGAGTACGAAATGTCTTTTAGTATTAAACACTTTTAAGGAAAAATCAGAAAACCTTGCACAATGTATAGAGGCATATTTAAAAAGCCGTGAAGTAGATGTTGAACGCTTTTGTTATGATGGAGCAAAATCTCCAGATAAAGCCTATGGCGCAGATTTTAAAGGCAGAGATTTTGTAATTACTCTGGGTGGTGATGGAACTGTATTGTTTGCATGCAGGGGGTGTGCTCCTTTAGGAATACCTGTTTTTGCAATTAATTTAGGCGAATTTGGTTTTCTTGCAAATGTTTCTCCCCGTGAGTGGCAGAAAAGTCTTGAGAGTTTTTTAGATAAAAAAGCTCCTGTAGCTCAGAGAAGCTTAGTATGTGCAGAAGTTTTGCGGGGAGGTAAAACAGTATTTTCTACAAGCGGAATGAACGACGTTGTTCTTTCTTCGTTAGGTGCTTCCCGTCTGGCAAATTTCAAGGTTGCTTATAATCACGCTTTACTAGGACCTTTTAAGGCAAATGGTCTTATAGTTTCTACAGCAACGGGAAGTACAGCGTATTCTGCTGCTGCAGGCGGACCAATTATTGACCCGGGCTTAGATGCGCTTTTACTTACACCAATAAGCTCTTTTAGTCTTTCTGCAAGACCTTTAGTTTTTGAAAGTCATGGAGAACTTGCAATTACTGTGCTTAATTCTAGAATAAATATTGCTTTAAGTGCAGACGGGCAGGTAAATTTTGATTTAGAAGAAAATGATGTCGTTATTTTAAAAATACCAGAATATAAGGCAAAGCTTATTTCTGCAACACAAGAAAATTTTTACAGTGCTTTACAAAGTAAGCTTAACTGGTCAGGAGGCCCTCGTGCTTGAAGAATTACATATTCAGAATTTTGCACTTATAGATTCCGCTCATGTAGAATTTGGAAAAGGGTTTTCTGTGCTTTCCGGTGAAACAGGAGCAGGTAAGTCTATTCTTATAGGTTCTGTAGCCTTTCTTTTGGGCGGTAAAGCTGGTGTTGAGCAAATTCGGACAGGCTGTCATGAAGCTCAGGTAAGTGGCACTTTTCTTTTAAAAGAAAAAGATGCTTTTTCATGGCTTGAAGAACACGGAATTGAAGCAGAAGATAATCGTATACTTTTACGTCGGATAATTAGAGATACGGGAAAGTCTAGTGCATGGATAGGTGGAACTCCTGTTACAAGAGCAGATTTAGCTTCATTTGCTTCTTTTTTAGTTGATATTCATGGTCAGCATGAACAGCAGTCTCTTATGAAAGTGACTGAGCACCGTCGTTATTTAGACATGTATGCCGGACTTACAGACGAAGTAAATTCTTTTACGGAAGTTTATACAAGGCTTGTAGAAAAGAGGCGTGTTTTAGATAGCTTAAACATAAACGAAGCAGAACGTAAAAATCGCATAGAGATGCTTAATTTTGCAGTCAGCGAAATTGAAGACGCTAAGTTAAAAGCTCAGGAAGATGAAGAACTTATGGCAGAAGAGTCTAAGCTTTCTTCATTTGAGAAGCTTTATGGCGACATAGAAGAAATTACTTCTCTTTTTGAAGGGGACGATTCTTCTGGTTCCGGTGTTATAGCTTTATTAAAAAAACTTACGAATGTTTCTTTAAGAGCTTCTTCAATGGACAAAAATTTGGAAGAGCTGGATTCAAGGCTGCAATCTTCATTCTACGAAATAGATGACATTGCTCAGGAGTTTAGAAGGTATGCATCTTCTCTGGTGTTTGACCCGGAGCGCTTGAGTTTTGTTCAGGAACGGCTAGATTTAATGTACCGCTTAAAGAAAAAGTATGCTTCTTCTGTGAATGCTCCTGTTCAAGAGGTTTTAGACTACGAAAAGAAAGCTTCTGAAGAATTAGAAACTTTAACAGGGGCAGGAAACGATAAAACAGCTCTAGAAGAAGAAATTGCTGCGTTAGAAAAGTTAGTTTATACAAAAGCAAAGGCTTTAAGCGAAAAAAGAAAAGCTTCCAGCGAAAAAATGGCTGGTGCAGTTGAAGAAATTCTTTCTAAGCTTGGTATGAAAGAAACCCGCTTTAGGGTTAGTCTTACAGAAAAAGAAGGTACCCTGGTTGAACAGAAATGTGGCCCTTATGGAATGGATAATATTGAATTCCTGATAAGTGCAAATCCGGGTTCTCCTCTCTTGCCATTGGCCCGCATAGCCAGTGGCGGTGAACTTAGCAGGGTAATGCTTGCCTTAAAGACAATTCTAAGTGCCGCAGATACTGTAGACACTCTTGTGTTTGACGAAATTGATACTGGTATTGGCGGTGAAGTTGCCGTTGCTGTAGGCAGCCACATGAAGGCCCTGGCCGGTAAAAAACAAATTTTATGTATAACACATCTAGCGAGCATAGCAGTTTATGCCGATAATCAGATAAAGATACAAAAAGGTGTGGAAGGTTCTTCTACCCAAACTTCTGTGTTCCCAGTTACAGGTACAGAACGAGTAAAAGAAATTGCCAGAATGCTTTCTGGCGATGCTGAAAGTGAAGAATCTTTGGAGCATGCACAGGCAATGTTAGAGAAATTTGGAGGCTAAGTAATGGCAATCTCAACGGAAAGTCGTGAAGAATGTGCTTTAAAACAAAAGCCCTTGCGCGACAAAATTGAAGGGTACCTCAAAAAAGAAAAAGAAATGCTTGAGTTAATGAAAAAAGACTCGGCAGGTGTAGAGTATAAAAAGCTTCTTCTTTGTGAGGAAATGATTTATGTTGCAACGTTATACATAAATATCAATAATATTTCCGTTCAGATTATAGAAGCAAAGAATAATGATGCATTAAATGATGCCAGAAAAACCATTTACAAAGCTATTATTTACTTAGAAGAGATTGTATCTAACATTGTAGACTGTCCTTATGCAGACTTGGAGCCCCGTCTTGCCCGTATTAGTAATACACCTTTAGAAAAGCGCTTTTACATTGTAAAAAAATTAGGTCTTGTAATAGAGCTTTTGGCGGATGCTTTTGGTGACAATTCTAAATGGAAGTGGACGTTTGTAGAAATTAGAGGCCGTTTTACTGTAGTTGCAAAAAATTTGCTTGATATGAAGCAGGCTGCAAAAGTTATGAATGATCCTCGTGACCCGGATTACGATAATACAGTTTTGTATGTTCGCCTTGTTCGTAAAATGATTGATGACAGTGCAACGGAGTATCGTGATAAGTATGAGCTTAATACTCGTCGTTTAGATGATATAAGAGTTGCTATAAATTATCTTATAGCATTACGTAGAATTGCTATGATTTTAGGCGACAAAGAAGAAAGTGAAGAAATAAAGAAGAAGGCTGCCGTTTGGAAAGAAAAAATGGAAGCTGACGCAAAGAGTGGTGCAAGCAAATAGAATGAATAAAGAATTTGCTCTAAAAATTTTTGAAGGCTTTTCCATAGAGAGGTGGAATGACCTGGTGCGTCCTTTTGACATTGTAGAGATGGATAAAGATGCTGAAAAAATGGTTGTTGCATACATAATCGGTAAGTATGAAGAAGCCAGAGGCGTAAAAATTGACTGGGAATGGATGATTTATGCTTCCCTATTTGACTTATTAAGAAAAATTTCTTTATGTGATATAAAAAGTCCTGTTCAGCGTCTTATAAAAACTCAGTATCCGGAAGAATTTATTCGCCTGAATGAATGGGTTTTAGAGCAGTATCACACGATAATTGATGATAAAGATTTATTTTCTCGTTTTACGCTTTATATTGGAAAGATGAGTGGTTCAATTCCTTATGGAGAAAATCAGGAACAGACTGCACGTGTGTTCAGAGCAGCTCATAAATATTCTACAATGCGTGAGTTAGAAATGCTTTTCCCTGTAAATGAAGAAGGACGCCTGGAAAAAATAAAGCGGGAGCTTAATGCCGACTTGCAAGGTTATTTAGATTTAAAAGGTTTACAAATGCTTATGACGCATCAGAAACCTTTTGACTTTATAATGCGTGTGGAACAGCTTAGGTTTCAAACAAGATGGAATCAAACTCCTCGTGTGCCTCGTACAAGTGTTTTAGGTCACTGCTTTTTTGTTGCTGTTTTAACTTTACTTTTCTGCAAGGAAACTTCTGTAAAAAATAACATAAAGATGTGCCCAAAGAGGTTGTACAATAACTTTTTTAGTGCACTTTTTCATGACCTGCCAGAAAGTGTTACGCGTGACATAATTTCGCCAGTAAAGCAGGCTACAGATGGACTTCCTGCAATAGTAAAAAATATAGAAGACCAAATAGTACATGCAGAACTTGTTCCTTTAATGGACGATTTTTACCGTGAAGAAATACTTTATTTTACCAATGATGAGTTTGAAAATCGTATAGAGCTTCCGGATTATACTGCAAAGAGTGTTACATTTGAAGAATTAAATTCTGTTTATAATGATGATAGATTTAATCCTGTTGATGGAAAAATTGTTCGTCTTGCTGATCATTATTCGGCTCTTCTAGAAGCAGATCTTTCTATCCGGCACGGAATTACCAGTAGCCATTTGGAGGAGGGAAGGGCAAACCTTCTAAAAGCTTACCCCAAGGGAAAGATTATAAACGGAATTGATTCTTACGCCCTCTTCCACGGTTAAGGAGAATCTATGAAAGTTTTTTCCATTCTGGCAGCCATCTTGTTTCTTTTGTGTTCTGTATTGAATCTGATTGGACAGTTTATGGGAACTAGACAGCTTTCCCGTATGACAAAGCCTTACTTAATGCCCACTCTTCTAGTTTTTACCCTCTCCTGGCTTTTAATATCTTCTGCTCCTTCCTGGACTATTTTGCTTTATGTAGTGGCTCTTCTTTTTCATACTGGAGGAGACATACTCCTTCTCTTTCCTACGATGAAGTTTTTCCTTAGAGGACTCATTTCATTTCTTGTGGGGCACATTTTCTATATAGCGATTTTTTCTGATGGACTTGGCAATATGAACTGGATTTATTTTGCCCTTTCTTATGGAATACTTCTTTCTCTTGCTTGCTTTCTTTTTGTGAAAGTAAAAAAACACGGGGTAATAATGGCTTTTGCTGTGGCACTTTATGCCCTGCTTTTGGGAACTGTTTTTGTCTCTTGTCTTTCTTGTGCCATCAGCAGATTTTCTATCTATACTTTTCTTTTGCCTGTGGGTTCTTCTCTCTTTATCCTTTCCGACAGCATGATTGCCTATGCCCGCTTTAAGTGCCGTTTTAAAAATCATAATTTTTATGTGATGCTCACATATATTCTGGCCCAGGCCCTTATTTCCGTTGGTATCATAGGAATGCAATTCTAACTTAAAATCTGCACCCCACAACCGCTCCTTGTAATGTTTCCAAAAATCATTTATACTCCTAGGTACCGCAGTTTTTGCGTTTTTTGGAGGTCTTATGACAACCGGTATGACAATCGGACAGATGCTTGGGCAGAGCGGAATCCTTACTCTGCTGGGTATGGGGGTAGTTTTCAGCTTCCTCATTATATTAATTCTTTGCATGTATCTGCTTCATGCAGTAATTCATGCCCTTAAGTTGGATAAAGCTGATGAGAAAAAATCAGCATCAGTAGCTCCTGCCTCTACTGCTATTACGCCCTCAGCCGATGAAGGTGCTGTAGTTGCCGCTATTGCAGCTGCTCTCCATGAATCTAACAAATAATTTTTCATAACACATATATTAAGAGGTTTTACTATGTCTAAGGTTGGAATTTCTGAACTGGTTCTCCGTGATGCACATCAGTCGCTTCACGCAACACGTATGACTACAGCGGATATGCTTCCCGCTTGTGAGATGATTGATAAAATCGGCTACTGGGCCGTGGAAGGATGGGGTGGAGCTACTTATGACAGCTGTATCCGCTTTTTGAATGAAGACCCATGGGAACGCCTGAGAAAACTTCATGCAGCACTTCCCAACAATAAGATTATGATGCTGCTTCGTGGTCAGAACCTTCTTGGTTACCGCCACTATGCTGATGATGTTGTAGACAAGTTCGTTGAGACTGCTGCAAAGAACGGAATTGATGTTTTCCGCATTTTTGACGCATGTAACGACCCACGCAACCTGGAGCGTGCAACTAAAGCTGCAAAGAAAACAGGCAAGCATGTACAGATGGCAATAAGCTATGCCGTAACTCCTTATCACACAATCGAAAAATATGCTGAACTTGCAAAGACCTATGCTGAGTTCGGCGCAGATTCAATCTGTATCAAAGATATGTCTGGTCTCTTAAAGCCTTATGATGCCTACGAACTTGTTAAGGCTGTAAAAAAGGCCTGTGACCTTCCTGTAGAAATTCACACCCACTCAACAACCGGTCTTTCTGTGGCCACACTTCTTAAGGCTTCTGAAGCTGGTGCTGATGTTCTTGACACCGCAATCAGCTCAATGGCAATGGGAACTTCACACTCTCCAACAGAAACAATCGTAGAGATGCTCAAGGGCACAGAGTTTGACACCGGCCTTGACACAAAGGCACTTCTTGAGATTGCAAAGTATTTCCGCGAAGTTCGCACTCACTACGCTTCCCTTGAATCAAAGTTCCTTGGGGCAGACACACGTATTCTTGTTTCACAGGTTCCAGGCGGTATGCTCTCTAACCTGGAGAGCCAGCTTAAGCAGCAGGGTGCCAGTGACAAGATTGACGACGTGCTTAAAGAGATTGCCCTTGTTCACAAGGATGCAGGATATGTTCCTCTGGTAACACCTACAAGCCAGATTGTTGGAACCCAGGCTGTAATGAACGTTCTTATGGGACGCTACAACAACATGACTCAGGAATTCCGTGACCTTCTTACAGGTAAGTACGGTAAACTTCCTGCAAACCCACCTGCAGACCTTGTAAAGAAAGCTCTTGAACTTAACAAGATGGAAGAGCCTCTTACCTGCCGTCCTGCAGACAAGATTGAACCTGAATGGGACAAGATGGTAAAGGAAGCTGCAGAAAATGGTGGAAACGGTTCTGTGGAAGACACCCTTACTTACGCTATGTTCCCCAAGGTAGCTTCAAACTTCTTTAAGAACCGTGCAAATGGTCCTGTGGATGCCGCAAGCACATTTGGTCTTAAAAAGGAAGCCGCTCCAGCTTCATCTAACGGAGGAAAGGGTGGCTCATATACAGTTACTGTTAATGGAACAAGCTACAACGTAACAAGCGGTCCTGCCGGAGACAAGATGGATGTTACCGTTAACGGAACTCCATACAGCGTAACATTCGGTGAGGCTACAGCTCCTGCTCAGGCAAGTGCTCCTGTTGCAAGTGTAACAGGCGGTGCTGACGTTAAAGCTCCTGTTGCAGGCACTCTCTTTAAGCAGTGCTTTGCAAACGGAACAAAAGTTACAAAGGGTCAGACTGTTCTTACCCTTGAGAGCATGAAGATGGAACTTGAAGTAAAGGCTCCAGAGGATGGAACTATTACTTACACTGTAGCAACTGGAACTCAGGTGACAGCAGGTCAGGTTGTGGCAACAATCGGAGGGGTTGTAAAAGCAGCTCCTGTACCACAGCCAGTGGCACCTAAAGCAGCCCCCGCTCCTTCAGCAAGCCCCGCTCCCAGTGCCGGAGGAAAACCAGTTAAGGCTCCTGTTGCAGGCGTTCTGCTTCGCACAGCTGTTGCAGAAGGAGCATCTGTTTCTGCAAACGATACAATCATCGTTCTTGAAAGCATGAAGATGGAACTCGAAGTGAAGGCTGGTGCCAGCGGAAAGGTTCACTTCCTTGTAACACCAGGCGCACAGATTGCAAACGGTCAGGTTGTTGCAGAACTTAACTAAGGAAGAACGTATGCCAATAGATAAGACAAAAAACAATAAGAAAATTGCCCTTGTGATGCTTTCTATTATGCTTTGTGCAGGTATCGTGGGCTTTGCAACAAATGTGTTTGCCCAGAATGAAAGTGATTCAGGGGTAAACACAACAACTCTTGTGGAAAACGGAAATCCTGTGGTTCACAATACCACTGGTTTTGACACTATTATTAAGGGAACAGAAAACTGGAAGGAAGGAGAATACGACATCTCCGTAAAAACTTTCATCCAGAACATCGGCAGATCTACTGGAATCTACAAAATGATTCACAAAAAGACTGCAGAGGAAATTGAGGCTGAAAAGCTTGCCGAGGAAGCAAAAGAAGCTGCCGCTAAGGTTGACCCCTTTGCAGGTAAGCAGGTTCCTGGCTGGCAGTATGTGCTTATGATTGCAATCGGTTTTCTGATTGTGTATCTTGGTGCCGCTAAAGGTTTTGAACCCTTGCTCCTTATTCCAATTGGATTCGGAACAATTTTGGTTAACATCCCCGGTGCAGGAATGGGTAATGCCCCCGACGGTATGCTCCACATCATCTACAGTGCCGGTGTGGGAAACGAATTCTTCCCCATGCTGATTTTTATGGGAATCGGTGCAATGACAGACTTCGGTCCCCTTATTGCAAACCCAAAGATGGCCCTTCTTGGAGGAGCCGCCCAGCTGGGTGTTTTCTTTACCATGTTCGGCGTTGCCCTGATGAACTTTATTCCAGGCGTGGACTACACCATTGTTCAGGCTGCCGCAATCAGTATTATTGGTGGCGCAGACGGTCCTACTTCCATTTATGTTTCAGGAAAGCTGGCTCCAGAACTCATGGCTGTAATTGCTGTTGCCGCGTATTCTTACATGGCTCTTGTGCCAATGATTCAGCCTCCCATTATGAAGGCCCTTACCACAAAGAAGGAACGCCTTATCCACATGGATCAACTTCGCGAAGTAAGCAAGACAGAACGCGTGCTTTTTCCGCTTATGCTTTTAGTTTTAACGATTCTGCTTTTACCGCCTGCAGCTCCTCTCATCGGTATGCTTGCATTCGGTAACTTCGTAAAGAACTGCGGTGTTGTAGAACGCCTCTCAAAAACTATGGAAAACGAAATGATGAACATTGTTTCAATTCTCCTTTCTCTTGGTGTAGGAAGCCAGATGACTCCGGAAAAGATTATAAATGCAAACTCAATCGGAATCATTATCTTAGGTCTTGTGGCATTCAGTGTTGCAACAGCCGGTGGAATTTTAATGGCAAAGCTGATGAACCTCTTCTTACCAAATGGCAAAAAAATCAATCCGCTTATCGGTAGTGCAGGTGTTTCTGCCGTTCCAATGGCAGCCCGTGTGAGCATGAAAGTCGGACAGGAATGTGACCCAACAAACTTCCTTCTCATGAACGCCATGGGACCAAATGTTTCCGGCGTAATTGGAACTGCCATTGCCGCAGGTGTGTTTATTGCCACCTACGCTAGATAAAAAATATACTTTGCATGTTTTTGTGCAAAAGTGATTATAAATCCGCTCTGTATGGGGCGGATTTTTTTTTGCCCCTACTTTAAAATACCGTCAAAATAAAAATAATTTTTTAAATTTTTTTTACATTTTTGAATATGACTTTAAACATTATAGCAAAGTGTTTGGAGTGTGTATGAAAAAAATGTTTTATAGGCTAATTCTGTTCTGTTTAATTTTTTCAGGATGCAGCTTTGAAAAGAGTTCTAAAAGTTTAGAAGAAAAATATTTGTATGCATTAGATTTATATTCAAAAGAAAATCTTAGTGAGGCAAAAAAAATCGCTCAGGAAATTTTGTCAGAAGATAAAAACTTTTACAAGGCAAAATTTCTTATTTCAAAAATTGATTTTTTTTCATGTGAGTACGAAGAGGCTTATAAAAAATTTTCCGTGCTTTATAAAAAATACCCTGAATTTACAGATGCACTTATGTGGAAAATCAGAACATGTATTCAATTGAACAAAATAGAAGAAGCAGAGTTAATTTTAAATGAGCAGAAATTTTTTAATTCTAAAGACTGGAGGGTTTATTATCTTTTTTCTCTTGTGGAAGCAAAGAAAAATAATCTTTCTCTACAGCTTTTGTATTTAAAAATTGCAGAAAGTGTTCTTTGTGAAAGCTCTTCTGTTTATAGAGATATGGCTTTTGTTTTAAATGGCCTGGGCTCTGAAAAAAAGGCTATGGAGTACAGCGTAAAATATGCATTTTTATTTGACAGAATGGAGGAAGAAAAATGAAGCATGATTTTATTTTTTTACTGCTAGCTTTTTGTTTAATGATTTCATCCTGTGTTTCATTACCTAAGTATAATTTTTGTGAGGTGAATGTTTATCGAGACGGTGTTAACGATAAGGAAAGCGAGAGGCAAATCTTATTTTTGTTAGAAAATTCTTTTTCATTTAATTCAGATAAAAGCGAATGTTCTGTTTATATTGTTGAACGAAGTATTTATAAAGACTGTATGCCAAAAAAATCTATAACAGCACTTGTTTCTTCTGGAGAGTTTATTTCTTATGAAAGTTCTTCAACAATAGTTTCTGGTTTAGAACAAAAGAAACTTGTAAGAAAAATTTTAAGAAAAATAAATTTAAAAAATGTATTAATGAGAGAAAAAAAATGAGGAATAAAAAGCTTTTTCTTGTAATTTTTGAATTATTTGCCGGTTCTCTCGCTTTTTCTTTGAGTGTAAAGTTTAATTCCGTAGAAGAAGTTTGTGATTATGCCATAGAGCATTCTGAGTTTTATATGTCACAAAAAGGAATCCTCTTGCTTTCATTGAAAAATGCGAGAATGCAAATTTCAAGCTTCTTGCCAGAATTCTCTTTTTCTTGGGGACAGTCTGAGAAAGTTTTAGTAAACTCAGCAGATTCTTATAGTAAATCCATTGAGCTTTCATTTCTGCAGCCTTTGTTTTATGGCGGGAAAAATGTTTTTCTCTATAAAAAAAATTGTTATGAAGCTTATTGCGAGTATGAAAATTTTTGTCAGAGTTTAGAAAATGAAAAAATAAATATAATGCGGAACGTTTATGAATATTTTTCTATACAAAAAACACTTGAAGTAAAAAATGAATTGTTGTGTTCTGCAAAGAAGCAGTATGAAATCTTAAAAGCTTCATACGAGAAAGGTTTAGCGTTAGAAACGGAAGTTTTGGAGTATTCTATTCATATAATAGAATTAGAAGAGTCTTTAAAAGAAGAAGAACGTAATTTAAGAAGACAAAAACGAAGCTTAGAATTTGCTTTATCTTTAGACGAAAATGAAGGCTTTGAACTTTGCTTTGAACCGCAGTATAGTAAAGAATTTTACATATATTTTGAGCCATTTTGTAAAACGATCTGGCAATTAATGAAAGAAAAGAATATAACCTTAAAGCAAAAAAAAGGAAATCTTTTTTACGAAAAGAAGGCTTTGGAATTTTCTAGTAAAACATATGTTCCTCTTTTAAGTTTGGGCTGTAGTTTAAGTGCCTCTTCTTCGTGTTACCCATTAACAAATCCGTCTTTTATTATAAAATTACAAATGTCTTTTCCTGACGCTTCCTTTTTGCCGGTAAATTTTTCTTTTGCGTCTGGTTTTGAAAGTAAAAAGAATAATTCCAGTTCTGCAACAGCTGCGGCAAGTCCAACATTAAATGTAAATGCAAGAAATAATTTTAATGTAACTAAGCTTTCTTACTTAAGCTCATGCTGCACAGTAAAAAATGATGAATATGAATTTTATGAGCAGCTTTTAAAAACAATAGAAGAACATGATGCTTGTCTAGAAAAAATAGGTCTTTTAGAAAAAACAATTTCCTTGATGGAAAAGCAGCTTGCAATAGATGTGTATAGGGTTAACGCAGGAATTCTTAGCCATTTAGATTTTTTAGATGAAATGCAGGATTTTGCCTTAAAAAAAATAGAGCTTCTGCAGACTTCATGTTCTTTGGAAGCTCTAAGTCTTTATTTAAATATGCTGTCGGGTTTTAAAAAAGGAGGTTTAGAAAATGAATGTAAGAATGCTTTTGAATAGACTTGTTTTATTCTGTTTTATTTTCTGTTCCTGTGAATGTAATAAGAAGAATGACTTTAGTCCTGATAAAAAAAGTGTAGAAAGAGTTCAGGTTGTAAAAACAGAATCTGTTAATACAAAAGTTTATTACGAAAGTTTTGGAAGTATAAATTACTTTCAGAAAAATGCTTTAACAAGTGTGTGTTCTGGTGTTTTAGAAAAAATAAATTTTTCTGAAGGAGATTTAGTTCATAAGGGGGACTGTGTTGCGGTTTTAAGAAACAGTCAATTGGAAATTCAATATGAGATGGCAAAAAATGCTGTAAAGACAGCAGAGGCCTCCTTGGAGGTTCTTAAAAATGAACTTAGAGATTCCGAGCTTTATGTTGAAAATACATTTTTAAGCCTTTCAAAATTAGAGCTTTCTTTGGAGCAAAAGCAAATAGAACAAGATCTACTGGAAAATATTTATGAGTCTAAAAAGGAGCTTTTTGAGTTAGGTGGGGTAACTGAGTATGAGCTTAATGAGCTGGAAATAGAAATTAAATCTGGTTTAACAGATATAAGACTTCTAGAAAAGGAATATGAAATTGAGTCATTAGGATATAGGGATGAAGATATTTTATGTTATGGATTTGTTGTTCCGAAAGATGAAAAAGAAAGAAGAAAAATTTTAAAACAAATAAATACATCTTCTGTTAGAACAAAACTTGATGCTGCAGAAGTTGAAGTTCAAAATGCCCTGTCCTCATTAAGTGTTTATAGGAACCTGGTTGAGCAATTAAAAGTTTACTCTCCCATAGACGGAGTGCTTGGTGTGAAAAAGTTTGAAGTAGGCGAATATGTTGCAGAAAACGAAACAATTGCCGTTATTCTTGATGTTTCTTCATTGTATGCAGATTTTTGTGTTCAGGAAAAAGATTTAGGTAAGATCGCTGTTGGAACTGATGTAGAAATTTTTATTCCTTCTATAGAAAAGACAATTAATTCTATTGTTTCAGAAATTTCTCCTTATGCGGATTCTGCCAGTGGTAATTTTACTGTCAGAGCAAAGTTTTTAAATAAAGAAAATGTAATTAAACCCGGAATGTTTTTTATATGTAAAGTTTTACATAATTTGGACAATCCTTTATTAAGAATTCCGGAAAGTGTTTTTATTGATAAAAAAGCCAGAAATGAAGTTTATAGTGTTATTGAGAATAGAATTGTAAAAAAGAAGATTTTTCCCTGTGTCTTTGAAAATGGATTTGCTTTTTTTAATCAGGACGGGGAAATTATGGAAGGAGAAATTCTTGTAGATGCTCCATCAGAGTTTTTAATGGAGGGACAGAATGTTTCCTGGTAAATTAAAGTTTTGTCTTGTCATTTTTATTGTATTTATACTGGCCTCCTGTAATCTTATAAGTTTTGAAACCCTTGATATTGAATATAATATCAGCTCCTGTAATGGTTATAATTTTATTTTAGAACCGTTAAAGCTTAAATTTTCACTTTTTTTAGATGAACTTTCTGTTGAAGAGGTTTTTGTCTTACAAAAAAATGGCAGCACAATTGAATGTGAATTTTTTTGGAATGAAAATTCTTTGCTTGTTATTCCAAAAGAGGGGTGGAATTCAGGTGGTTTTTATTCTTTAACTTTTTCCGGTAATATAAAAAACATAGAACAAAAGGAATTTACTGTTAGTGAATATAAGTTTTTTTATTATGGCAGATTTGAAGAATGTCCAAGACTGGAGAATTTTCCTTCCTGTGATTTAGAAGAAAAAGATGAAGCGTTAATTTTTACTTTTTCAAAACCTATAGAGCGAAACTCTTTTTTAGAAAATTTTTCTCTGTCTCCATATTATGAAACTGACACAGAGTTTTCGGAGGATTTTAAAACTGTAAAAGTTATTCCAAAGTCTGAATGGAAATACAATTCTATTGTCTGCTGGAAAATCTCTAAAGGTGTAAAAAGCTTAGACGGATATCTTCTGGATAAAGATTATACTTTAACTTTGTTTACATTAAAAAATACTGACATTCCGGGAATTAAAGAAATTTGCTCAGCATTTTATGAGGAAGGAAAGCTTTATGCTCTAAATGGAACATGTGTTGAAAAATTACTCTATGACATACCATTTGCAATTGTCTTTTCCGAAAGTATGGACAAGGACAGCGTTTTTTCCTGTTTAACTGTAAAGCCTTCCATTTCTTATTATTTACTTCCTCAAGACTCTTTGTGTACTACGTTTTTCTTTGTTCCGGAGGAAAATTATGCATTGAATACAGAGTATCATTTTACAATTAGTAATTCTGCAACGGATTTAGATGGAATGCCTACATATACTAATTATGATTTTTTTATTTCTACATCTGAATATTATTTGGAAGTAAAAGAAATTTGGTTTAACGGTGTTCAAGTTACCGGTGATTCTGATTTAACGGAAGTTTACTTAGAAGATGAAAATTTATATGTCGAATTTTATTTTTCAGAAGAAATTGATGCAGAAAGTAAAACAGTATTTGAAGAAGCACTTAGTTGTAATCTAATTTTTCCAAGTGTTTCAAATGCTCCTTCTTTATCTGCAATCTGGTGGAATGAATCAGGAAGCATAGCAAATGTACTTTGGACAAATTTATCTAGCAGTGAGGATTTTAATGTTGTTTATGAAGTATTTGTTTCTGGCGGGAAAAACGGATTTGTAAACGGAAGTGGAAATTATATGGAGGATGATGTATGCATAACATTTATAGCAATGTAAGAAAATTCTTTATTGCTCTTAGTTCTACTTTATTAATGTCTTGTGACAGTTTCTTTTTTAGTCCTCTGGAAGTCTTATCTGTGGAGATGAATAAGAATATTACAATTACTTTTAATAAAGATATTTCGTATGATTCCTTAAATAAAAATTTTAATCTTTATTCTGAAGAAAGTACTGTTAAGGGCATTATTCGTGCAGAAGGTAATATTGTCTATTTTTTTCCAGAAGAAAACTTTACGCCTGAAAATAACTATACATTAAAATTGTGTAAAGCACTTGAGTCAAGGGATGGCTTTTCAATGTTAAGTGATTACGTAAAAGAATTTGAACTTAAAAAATCTTCTTCTTCACCCTTTGTTCAAAATATTGATCCGTCGAATTTTGAAAATGTGACTGAAGAGCTTAGCTATATTTTTCTGGAGTTTTCTAAATCTATAGATGAAAAATCTTTTTATGAAGCATTTTCCATTTCTCCGTCATGTAACTTTAGAGTGTTTTTTGATGAACAAAAAAAGCAGGTAAAAGTTTGCTTTGATGAGCCCTTAGCTATTAATAAAAGGTATACCTGTAAGCTCTCAACGGAATTAAAGGATTCTGACGGAAATTATTTAAAAAAAGAGTTCTCTTCTTATTTTGATTATTTAATTGATAACACCTTGCCTGTTTTTGAGGTTCTTGGTGTAGATGAAGATGAAAGCATTTTTTATCTTGAAAGAAATAAAAATAATATTCTGAGCACTAAATCTTATTTAAAAATTTTATTTAGTAAAAAAATAAGTACATCATCATTTTCATCTTTATGTTCTGTTACGCCTTCTCTTTCATTTACTTTTACTAATGATGAAAAAGAAAATCTGTATTCAATTATAGAATTTTCTGATGAAGTAAACTGGGGAAAAAGTTACGAGTTTAGAATTGCTCAGGGGGTTTTAGATGAGTCGGAAAATTATACTAAGGAAGAATATGTTTATATTCTAGATTTTTCAAGAGAAGAAGAAAGACCTCCGTCTTTTTTGTATGGCGAAATTATTTGTGATGACATATTGTTGTATTCCTTTACAACTGAAGAAAATTATGATGTTCTTGTCTTAGATCCAATAGTTTTTGTTCCTAATGAGACTTTTTATGCAACTGTTAAATTGTATTTTGACCTTTCAGAAAAGGCTTCGTGTATAAATTATCTTTCAGCCTTAAAAAATATTTCTTTTTCTGTAACTCAAAGTTGCATGAATATTTATTTTATAAGTTTAGATATTAAAAATGGTGAAATTTCCTGTCTTTTGGAAGTAAAAAATACAGAAAGCAAAGGTCTTTTAAAACTTTCAATAGATGCTTCTCTTAGTGATAATCTTGGAAATCTTATTGATGAAGCAATGGAGTTTACTTTTACAAAAATATGAATAGTTTTTTAACAACCTTCAGCATTAAGCATTCTCTTTCCGTTTTAATGATATATCTGTCTTTATTTATTTTAGGAGTTCTTAGTTTTTTTTCTGTTCCGCTAAATTATCTTCCGCAAATAAAAAATAGAAAGATTATAATTACTACGGTATATTCAGGGCTTCCTGCCGACGAAATAAGAAGTTTGGTGACAATTCCTGTAGAAAATGCTGTTTCTCCTCTGCAAGGCTTAAAAAATATTCATTCTGTTTCCAGAGATGGAGTTTCTTCCGTTACTGTTGAACTTCAATGGGGTACGGATAGTGAACTTTCTTTGCTTTCTGTAAAAGATTTTATGGATATTTGTTATGCCTCTCTTCCGTCTGAATGTGAAAAGCCAGTTGTTGAATTTTCTATGAATGAAAAAACTCCTTCCGTTTTACTTTGTGTAGTTCCAAAAGATTTATCTTTAATTGAATGCCGATATTTATCTGAAACCGTTGGCATTGAATATTTGCAAAGGTGCTCTGATGCAGGAAAAATTAATGTTTATGGAGGGGAAAAAGAAGAAATTTGTGTTTGTGTAGATAGACTTTCTTCCTATACAAAAAATATTTCTTTGTTTAATTTATCAAATCAAATCGCATCATTTAATGTAGAGGGACCCTTTGGCTCTGTAATAGAAGGCTCTAAAATTTATTCCTGCAAAACAGAGTCTCTGTTTTTATCTTTAGATGAGATTTCAAATCTTGCAGTTTCTACAGAAGATGGTAATATTATTTTTGTAAGAGATATAGCTTCTGTAACTCGTTCTGTGCAGCGAAAAAAGTCTTTTGCATTTTCTGATTACGGTGAATGTGTATATTTTGAAATATTTTGTAAGGATAAGGGAAATCCCATCCGTTTATCAGCTGATGTTAGGAAAATTATAAAGGAGTGGAACGGAAAGAATTTATTAAAAAGTAAATGCTATATATTTTTTGATATGTCTTGTGATTTAAAAAAATCTTTTTTAGATTTGATTTTAGCTTTAGTTTTTGGAGCCTTGATTACTTTTTTTGTTATATATGTCTTTTTACATAATCTTGTAATTTCAACAGCAGTTTCTTTTGTTGTTCCGTTATGTTCTTTTTCATCATTTGTGGCCTTGTATGTGTTTGGAAGAACATTAAATGTTTTTTCTTTTTTAGGAATAGCAACTGCAACTGGGATTGTTGTTGATGCACCTTTAATTGCTTCAGAAAATATTTTTAATCATTATTCTAAGAGTAAAAATTTAAACGACTGTATAGTTAATTCTATACAAGAAATAAAAATTTCTTCTGTCTGTGGTGCAATTACCACTTTAGCAGCATTCATTCCTATGTTCTTTGTAAAGGGGCTTGTTGCAGAACTTTTTTTAGATGTTTCCATAACGGTTATTGCGTCAGTGGTTACGTCCGTTATCATTGTTTTTACTTATATTCCAGCTGTGTTTACATTGCTTATGAAAGAAAGAAATTTTATTTATGAGCGAAAGGCCTGCTGTAAAAAGTTAAATAAGATTTACTTTAATTATTTATCGAATGTATCTTTTACACGTGTAACGTACATTTTGATGTTTTTTCTGATGATTATGGCGAGTGTTTTTATAGCATTCGTTGTAAAAAAATCTTTAATTTCTTCGGAAAAAAACAGAAAAAATATCTCTTATGAACTTTTATTTTCAGAAGACGAGTCTTTAAGCAGTATTCAAAATAAAACAACTCTTATGTTTTCTACATTAAGAAATGAACTTCCAAATGTTAGATTTCTTGTTTCTGGCGGAATAGAAGATGATGATTTTATGTCCTTATCAAAAATAACAGCATCTGTTTCTTCCGTAAAAGTTTTATTTTCTGGCATAAAAAATCAGGAAGAAAAGGATTTGATAGAAAATATTTTTAGCGAAAATAAAATTCTTTTTACAGAAAAAGATTATTTTTCACCTTTTTGTTTTTTAATTGACTCGACTTCTAAAAATGCCATCATTTCAGCAGAGTCTTCTAATGAAGCTTCTGCTAAAGCCAGAGATTTTGTTTTTAATTCAGAACAAATAATTCCTTATAGATTTTCTGTTGAAAACATTTTTACACCTGATAAAGTAAAATGTTCTAATTATGGTTTTACCTCATTTGATGTCTCTAGTTGTATAAAAACATCGTTTGATGGACTTGAGTGTTCCGATTTTTTTGAAAATGGTAAAAAGATTCCTGTTAAAGTTTGTTATGATGATTCAAATCTTCTGACATTAGATAAAATGGATTCTCTTTACATATTATCTGATTCTAGAAAAATTAAACTCTCATCATTAGGCGATATTTCAAAGAAAAAATCTGAGAAAGTATTTTATAGATTTAATAAAAAAGATTCCAAGGTTTTAACTCCTCCATTTAAGGTTCCAATTGAATCTATAAATCAAAGTGAATTAAAAGATATAGCTTATGAGTGTATAAAGATTCTTTTAGTTGAACTGCTTCTTTTATATTGCATATTGGGAGCAGAATTTTCGAATGTTTTTATGCCGATATTTATTTTAATTTTTATAATTCCATCAATTTTGGGAGCTCTTCTGTTTTTATTTATTTTTGGTATGGGCTTAGATGTTTATAGTATGCTTTCTCTTATTGTCCTTTCTGGAACTTCCGTTAATAATGCAATCGTATTTTATGAAGCTTCGTTAATAAAGCTTTCTCTTAAAGAAAAAATTATAGCCTGTAAAAATAAGCTCAATGTAATTTTAATGACAACATTAACAAGTGTTTTTTCATTGTTTCCGTTTGTATTTATAAAAAACTCGGGTTCATCTTCGTTTTCTGTAGCAACTATAGGCGGTCTTTTAATTTCCTTTATCGTAACTGTGTTGATTTTTCCTCCGTTTTTAAATAAGAGAGGCAGTTTTTGAATTTAAGAAAAGAAAGACTTACAGCATTATTTATTCTATCTGCTTTTACAGTTGTGTTTTTATTTTCTGCCTTTCATTTATCTTTTAAGGAGTCTGGCAGTTTAGAGTATGTTTGTTCCGTCGAAATAGAATATTATGGTTCTGATGAACAAAAAATAGAAGAGCTTATAACCATACCTTTAGAAAATGAGCTTAGAAAACTTTCTAATGTTTTAGAAATTTTTTCATGTATCCAAAAGAATAAGTCTACAACTTCCATTTATTTTGAAAGCTCTGTCGATAAAACAAAAACTTATTTAAGCTTAAGAAGTGCAGTTGATTCTGTCTATGAGTCTTTTCCATCTGACGTTCAGCGTCCGCGCTTCTATAATACTTCCTCAGACTCTAGACCGTGTTTTGAGGTTGCCTTTCCGTGTACTGACGAATATAAGCTAGAAGAGTTAAGAAGTCTCGTTCAGAATATGATAAAACCTAAAATTCTTGCTTTTGAAGATGTTGCAGACGTTGTATTAAACGGAGGGGCTGTAAAAGAAATACATGTAAGCTTTAATAATGAAAAATTGCTTAAAACTTCTAAAACGCCTTTACAGATTGCAACTGTTATACAAGATTCAAATTTTGTTCTCCCGGCTGCCGGCTGTAAAGAAAATAAAAATTTAATAAATTTTTCAACTAGAGTAAAAGATTTAAATACTCTTTCTGACGTCCCTCTGTTTTTTGAAAAATCTCTTACTTATTTAAATGATTTAGCCTGTATAAAAGAAGATTTTCGTGATGAAGAAGAAATTGTTCTGCTTTCTGGCCGTCCCTGCGTTAGTCTAGGAGTTCTTCTTTCTTCAGGTGGCTCTAAGATAAAATTATGTAATGAGTGTAAGACGGAAATAAAGAATATATGTGAAGACTTACAGATAGAATATGAGGTTTTAAGAGATGAGGGTAATAGAGATTTGAGCCTGATAAAAAAGATGGCATTTGCCTTGCTTTTAAGCTTTGTTTGTGTAGTTATTGTCGTACCTTTGTTCTTTAACAAAATAGAAGTTGTTTTTTTAGATTTGGTTTTCCTTTTTATAAATGTTGTGTGGACTTTAGGAATTATGTCCGTGTTTAAGATAAGTTTGAATTCAGAAACTCTTTCTGGTCTTTCTATTTCGCTGGGGCTGGCTGCTGATAGCTTGTTTGTTGTTAATGAAAATGCGTTCTCTTCTAATTCTGAATTAGATTTTTTTTGTAAAGTTAAAAAATCAGTACCATCAATTTTTTCTTCAACCATCACAACAATTTTGGTTCTTATACCACTTTGTTTTTTAGAGTACCTGGTTAAGGGAGTTAAAGTTATTGCCTTTTTATGTGGGATTATGGTTACCGCTTCTTTTGTTTTATCAGTTTTCTTTTATCCTTTTTTTATTTATGAAGCATCTTTTGGAAACTCTGTTTTTAATGAATGTGTTATAAAGAATATGCATGCTGTATTTGAAAATAAACTTTTATTTCTTTCAGAAAAGTTTGTAAAAAAAGAAAAAATCTGTTTAATCTTAGTTGTTTTTCTTACCATTACTGTTGGAATAGTCCTGTTGTTTTCTGGGAAGAACTTTACTCAGGAAAATAATTATGATGTCATAAATGCTTCCGTAGAATATGATGGTAATTTAAGTGTAGATGCCGTATGTAATATTTTAAGGGACTTTGAAACTGAACTTCTTAATTTAAATGAGATTTCTTTTATTCTTTCTAATTATTCACAGGGCAGGGCAGATTTTGAAATCTCTCTTTTAAGTGCTAAATATTATTCAAGAGTTTCAAAAACTATGAAGCAAATGGAGAATTTATTAGGCGGAGGCTTTTTGTACATTCCCGTCGAAGAAAAAAATACTAAATCCATAACAATAAATTTTTTAGGAGATGAATTATTAAAATGTAAAAAGAATGCTTTTGATTTTTCGGAAGCTACATTTAATCAGAAAAAGAACTGGTCTGTCATTTATAATTTTAAGAGACCTCCAGAAGAAATTGTTTTTATTCCTGATAGACTGAAGCTTTTAAAAAATGGTCTTACAAGTCTAGAAGCAGAAAGCTTTCTGCGCTGTTATTTGTTTGGTCCTGTGGTAGACAAGTGGATTACTGATAAAAACGAAATGGACATAAGGCTTCGTTCTGATTCGTATAAAATAAATTCAGAAAGCCTAAAAAGTATAAAACTTCCTTCAGAAAATTCTTTTATTCCGTTAGAAGCACTTGGCTCAATAGAGAAAAAGGATTCAATCGGTACTGTCTATAGACTGAATTCTAGGCATGTCGCTTCTGTGCTTGTTGAATCAAACTGCAACAGTTACAGTAAATTTGCAGGTGATGTAAAGTGTTTTCTTGATGAATTTTCATTTGATTCAGGCTATTCAGTCTGTTTTTCAAGAAAAATTCAAAATCTTTCTAAAACTTATATAACGTTATTTAAATCTCTTATATTTTCCATCTTATTTTTATACCTACTTTTGGTTTTCCTTTTTGAAAACTTTAAGACTTCATTTTGCGTTTTTATTACTATTCCGCTTTCATTTTTTTTACCTGTTTTTATACGGTTTATTTCAGGAGGTGTGTTTGAAACCGGGGATGTAATTGGTATGGTGCTGCTTTCCGGCATTACTGTTAATAATGCAATTTATATTGCATCTGATAATGAGAAAAATGCGATTTTAAAACTGAAAAAACATTTGTCTTCCGTATTTTCTTCCTCATTGACCAGTATTGTTGGAGCCTTGCCGGTTTTGTTTATGGCGGAAGGTGGTTTGTCGTATAGGCTGTCATTTTTTATGCTGTGGGGATTGATATCTTCCCTTGTTGTTTGTACGGTATTTTTGCCTTGTCTTTTAAAGAAAATGCTTAAGTAAATTTTTACACCACCGATAAAGAAGTTATGGGAATGAATAGTTTTGTAGATTCAGTAGATTTATTACATCGCGGTTTGGATGTTGCAACTTTACGATATCAGGTCAGTGCAAATAATATTTCTATGAGTGAAGTTCCAAACTATAAAAAGCAGACTGTAAATTTTGAAAGCGAGTTAAAGAGAGCCTTTATTTCAAGAGATACCCAGGGCTCTGCGTTCAGGATGCAAACATCGGATCCTTCCCATTTAGAGAGCGAGGTTCCGCGTGACTGGCGCAGTGTAGAGCCTCGCCGTGTTACAGATTATGTAACAACCAGTAAGGCAAATGGTAATAATGTAGACGCAGAAGAAGAAGCCATGAATATTACAAAGCTTCAGATGCAGTATAGACTTTTAAGTCAGCTTACAAGTTTTGAGTTTAGTCAGGTAAAGACTGCAATTCAAAAGCTGTAAAAGGGTTGAGTAATTTTTATAATTATCAGGGGGTATGAAATGGGACTTTTTACCAGCATAAATATTGCATCAACAGGAATGGCAGCAGAACGCTTAAGAACAGATGTAATTGCAAATAATATAGCTAATGCCACAACGACACGTACTCAAGACGGCGGTGTGTACAGAAAGCAAAGTGTAATCTTAGAGCCGATTGCTTCTGATAATCCGACATGGAGATTCCCTTTTATTGATAGTGACATGGACAATGGACCTGGTAAGGGAGTAAGGGTAAGAGAAATCGTTTCTGATACGACTCAGGGTAGAATGGTTTACGACCCGGAGCATCCAGATGCTATAAAAAGCGGTCCAAATAAAGGTTATGTAGAATATCCAAATGTAAATATTGTAAACGAAATGGTAGACATGATAAGTGCTAACCGTGCTTATGAAGCAAATGCGTCTGTAATTCAAGGCAGTAAAGAAATGTTTTCTTCTGCAATGGACATAATAGGCCGCTAATGTTAGACTATAGGTGTGGGAGAACAATATGCAGATAACAAGTGATTTTCAGATGAATAGAACTCATCCTGCACACATAGGAAATAAACCTTTAGCAGGTGAGTTAAAATCTAATTTAGAACAAAGTATAAAATTAGGTGCAAATGATGAACCTAAGAAAAAAAGTACATTTGAAACCTATCTTTTAGATGCCGTAAATGCTATGAATAATCAGCAGCTGAATGTGGCAAAGCTTGAAGAACAGGTTTTAGTTGATCCGGAAAGTGTTGATCCTCAAGACGTTACGATTGCAATGGCTAAGGCTCAGATGAGTTTAGATTTAGCACAAACCGTGATAAGTCGTCTTGTAAATGGCTGGACAGAACTTTCTCAAAATCGCTAATTTTCTAAAAAAAGCCTAAATTTTGTAAGATTTTTGGGCTTTTTTGCGGTTTTATTCATTAAAATTAGTGTAAAAAATTAAATAACTTCTTTCCAAATTTATATATATATGTTATAATAATTTAAATTAGGCATATTGGGATTATGCTTTTTACACATGAGGTGGGATACATGTGTAATTTGTATTTTATTTAATTCGTTCACGGGAGGGGAAGATGAACGAATGGTTTAAAAAGTTTGTTTCAACCATAAAAGAAAAGTGGTCCAAGTGGACTCTAATTCAAAAAGGAATTGTAATAGGAATTGCTGTAGTTATTATAGCAGCTATTGTAATTCTGTCTGTCGTCTCTTCAAAACCTACTACAGTTTATTTGTTTAATTCTCCTGTAACAGATGAAAATGAAAGGGAAGCCATTCTTTTTAGATTGGATCAGGACAATGTAAAAGCTTATGTTAATGCAGATGGTTATATTTCTGTAGAAAATGATTCTGTTGCAAGAAGGTACAGGTCTAAGCTTATTGCAGAAGGTCTTGCTCCTAGTGGTGCAGACGCATACAGTCTGTTTGATGTAACCCGCTGGAGCCGTAATGACTTTGATGATAAGGTAAACTGGAAGCGTTCCATGGAAACTGCTCTTGAACAGCATCTTACAGATTTAGATGGAATTCAGAGGGCAAGTGTTATGCTTACTTTGCCGGATGAAAGTCTTTTTGCAAGCACTCAAAGACCTGTTGAAGCCAGCGTTATCCTCTGGCCGCGTGGTGGCAGCAATGTTTTGGATGATAAGCGTCAGGTCCAGGGAATACAGCGTCTTATTGTTCGCAGTGTAGAAGGCTTAACGGAAGATAATGTTGCAATTGTAAACGGAGTTACAAACAAGCAGATAAATGATTTTGAAGGCATGGAAGAAACTGACAGGCTTTCAAACGTAGAAAAATCTCAAAAAATAATTCTTGGCTTAGAAACAGAATATGCAGCACAAGTTCTTGGGGCTTTAAAAGGTACCTATGGTGAAAATCGTGTTCGTATTGCAAATATGAAGATTGATATGGATATGTCTACTAAATCTTCTACAAAAAGAATCTACACTGGTGTAACTATTAAGCCTGATAATCCTGATACTCCTTATGACGACAGTGAAATTAGGGATAACCTGGTTCTATCAAAAGAAGAAATAAATAAGACCTTTACTGGTACAGGTTATAATCCGGAGGGACCTGCAGGTGTAGAGGGACAGAATCCCCCTGTTTATTCAGATATGAGTAATGTTGTGGGGCAGTCAAAAGAAAGCAGCGTAAAGGTAAATAATGCCCTTAATGAAGAAAATCTTGTTGTGGAAACCAAGCCTCAGATAGACCGCGTAACAGTAAGTGTTAACATTGACGGAACCTGGCATAAGGTTAATGATGATAATGGCAATATGATTGTAGAAAAAGGTCATATTAAGAGGGAGTATGTTCCAATAAGTGAAGAAGAATTAAAGAAAGTTGAGTTACTTGTTCAGAATGCGGTCGGGTATAATAAATCTAGAGGAGACAGTGTAACCGTTACTAATATTCCTTTTGACCGTCAGGCAGAACATGATGCCGAAGATCTTGCATATATAAAAGCTCAGCAGACAAAGAAAACAATTCTGTTTATACTTTTAGGTGTCGCGGTTGTTCTTGTTGCATTTGTTGCATTCCGTCTTATTAGCCGTGAAATTGAGCGTAAGAGACGCCTTAGAGAAGAGGAGCTTTTACGAAAGCAGCAGGCAGAACGCGAACAGGCACTCTGGGATGCAAAGGAACAGGGAATGGAAGTTACAATGTCTGTCGAAGAAAGAAAACGTGCAGAACTGCAGGAAAATGCTATTGCACTTGCAAAAGAGCATCCAGAAGATGTTGCCATGCTTATCCGTACATGGCTTATGGAGGAATAGGAGATGTCAGACGAAGCAAAACCCTCAGCAGCATCACAAATTAAACAACCTATTAAACAGGCCGGTGGTGGCGGTGGTCATAAAAAAGGCGGTTTAGCAAAAGATTATAAAAGTTTAACTGGCAGGCAGAAGGCTGCTATATTTTTAGTTTCTTTAGGTAGTGATGTTTCTTCAGAAATAATGAAGCATTTGCGAGAAGACGAAGTAGAAACCCTTACTTTTGAGATTGCACGTTTAGAAACTATTGATGCAGATTTTAAAGATCAGGTTCTGGAAGAATTTCAGGAACTTATGCAGGCACAGAACTTTATCACTACAGGTGGTATAGATTATGCCCGTGAGCTTTTGGAAAAATCATTGGGAAGCCAGAAAGCTATAGATATTATTAACCGCTTGACAAGTAGTCTGCAGGTTAGACCGTTTGACTTTATTCGTCGTACAGACCCTGCTCATCTTTTAAACTTTGTTCAGCAGGAATATCCTCAGACAATAGCTCTTATTCTGGCATATCTGGAGCCTTTAAAAGCTGCTACAATTTTGCAGAATCTTCCGGCAGAAATTCAGCCTGAAGTTTCAAAGCGTTTGGCAACTATGGACCGTACTTCTCCTGATGTTTTACGCGAAGTTGAACGTGTTCTTGAAAAGAAGCTCAGTACCCTTTCTAGTGAAGACTACACGGCAGCTGGTGGTGTTGATTCTATTGTTGAGATTCTTAACCTTGTAGACCGTTCTTCTGAGAAGGCAATTATTGAAACTTTGGAAGAAGACGATCCGGAACTTGCAGAAG
Source organism: uncultured Treponema sp. (assembly GCA_937877515.1). GTDB lineage: Bacteria > Spirochaetota > Spirochaetia > Treponematales > Treponemataceae > Treponema_D. Next base: position 34 of record CALFIX010000076.1, on the reverse strand, counting down.
AAATCAAAAAGCGAATGTTCGTTTTCGAAGATAT
>CALFIX010000075.1 GCA_937877515.1 uncultured Treponema sp. | reverse complement strand
ATAGTGTACACCCCGTTTATGAGGCGTACTTCCCGCCGGAAGTGAGACAAACTCATATCCAGAAGACTTCAAGCGGTTTATTACCTTTGTTTTCAAGTGCACAGACATAGTTTTGTTCTCTAAATAAGACCCTAAATAAGACCTAAATAAGGTCGGTTAGCAGTAAGTCCTAGACTTTATACAACACACATACGACACAAATACCACATTTTCAGTCATTTATACGCAAATTTGCGGCTTTGAATTTCAAATTCGCTGCAAAGATACAACAAATTTTTGGAATATGCAAATAAAAGTGCCATTTTTTTTGTAATTTTACAAATATATAGGCTCTAATGGGGTTATAGTGAGCTCGCTCATATATAGCCTCATTAGAGACTATAGGAGTGCACAGCACGGAAAATGGCACTTTTGGGCATATTTTAATAAAAATGCGGACGTATTTTCGGGGGAATGTCGCCAAAGGCGACAGGCAGATGTCCGACGATACAACTTTTTATCGGCACATGTCAATCTCCAGGATTCGGTTGGCGTCTGCCAAAATCTTAGCGTGGTCGAAAGCCAACTTAGGCAGGTCATTTATCGGGCACCATTGCGCTGCAGCGGCATCGTCCGAAGCAATTGCTTCCGGCATGGTGGTCATAGCGGTATAAGAAAAATACTCATTGGTGGTAATAATCCTCTAACTTTGCAAACCATGTGGAAGGAAGAGATTTCAGATGTAAATGAAAACTCTGAACATTTAGAGAAAATCTTAAAAGATATAAATAATTTAAAAGCTTTAGGATGCGACATTATTAGATTTGCTGTGCCTGATGCAGAAAGTGCAAAGTCTTTACGCATTATTCAGAGTCATACAGATGTTCCTCTTGTTGCAGATATTCATTTTGATTATCGTTTAGCTTTAACCTGCTTAGATGAAAGCCTTCCCGGAACAGCTGTAGCTGCAATCCGAATTAATCCGGGCAATATAGGCTCTCGTGAAAGAGTTGAAGCTGTTGTAAATGCCTGTGAGGCACACAATGCGTTAATTCGTATTGGTGTAAACTCTGGTAGTATTCCTCACGATTTAGAGGAGAAGGTTTTAGATGGCTCTCTTAGTCGTTCAGATGCTTTATGTGAGGCAGCTCTTAGAGAGGTTGAGATTTTTAATGAATTAAATTTTTCTAATGTTGTAGTTAGCATGAAAGCTTCTAGCGTAGAAGAAACTATAAAATCAAATGAAGCTTTTGCTTTGGTCAGTGACATACCACTTCATATTGGTGTTACAGAGGCGGGTCCTTTAATTACAGGCGTAGTAAAAAGTACACTGGCTTTCAGTCATCTTTTAAAAGAAGGTATCGGCAGCACAATAAGAGTTAGCCTTTCTAGCAGTCCAGAAAATGAAGTTATAACAGCTAGAGAAATTCTTCATGAATGCGGACTTCGTAAAGGAGGAGTAAGTTTGGTTAGCTGTCCTCGTTGTGGAAGAATGGGGTTTGATGTTCATGGATTTATGAATAGATGGCAAAATAAACTTTTGTCTTTAGATAAAGAGATTACTGTTGCAGTTATGGGCTGTGTTGTTAATGGTCCTGGCGAAGGAAAACATGCTGATTTAGGAATTGCTGGTGGTGGCGGAAAAGCCATTTTATTTAGGCATGGAAAAATTTTAAAAACCATTGACGAAAAAGATGCTGATATTGAGTTTGAAAAAGAACTTATGAAGCTTTAACTTTGTTCCGAAAATTTACTGGGTGAATTCTCTTTTTGGAGCCGTCTTAATGAAAAGTAAAATCTTACACTGTACGATTTTTTTTACACTTTTTTTCTTTTCCTGTGTAAATGCATTCTCTGAAACCTATCTTGCTCCTGTTGAGTTTGGAGAGGAAGACTGGAGGTACTTAGAAAAGGCTAAGAATTCTTTCAACAAGGGGAATTACGGTGATGCAATCGAAGAGGCTGAAAAAGCTAGAGAAAGCCGAAAGCAGAGATGTAAGTGGGAGATTTTTACTTTAGAGAGGACGCTTAGGTATGCTTCTGTTCGTCGGGCAGATGGAAACTTTGATGAACTTTTAAAAGTTTTAGATGATAAGCATTTAAATGATGCAGCAAATATTATTCGTATTCATTTATCTGTAAGAAGTGCGTCTCATTATAATAATTCTATTAATGGTATTATTTCTTATGAAGAAGTTTTAATGAATTACCCTGAAGTAGATCATTTAATTGCAAATATTTACAAGATGGAAGGGGAGTTTCCTTTAGCCATTCAGTATATGCAGTCAGCGTATAACTCAATAGAAATATTAAATGTTCCAGAAGAAAAATATAATATTATTTATGATTTAGCAGATTTATATTATGACGTTGGAGACACTGATAATTTTGAAAAATATATGCTTGTAGTTTTAAATGATAATGAGGATTATAAAAACACAAGCTTAAAAAATGCAGTCATGAGTGTAATTTCTAGAGATACGTTAGAGTCCGTTGAAAAATTCTTTTTGCTTTATAGAAGCCAGTATAGCTTTAGCTTAAAAGCTTTTGTTTCTCTCTGTGAATTTTATAATTCAATTCCTGAAAAGCAGGAAGAAGCTTTAGAATGTGCTGCATTGGGGTCTCTGTGTGCTTTGACTTTAATTGAGCAGACTTTGCAGGAAAGGATAAATGATTATTCCTACATTGATTTTAGGTATACCTTAAAAAGCTTAGCTGAGTACGAAGATATTGTTGAATGGGGAAATAAAAACGAAATCTGGAAACTCTTTTATTTACTGGGAGATACAAGTTCTAAAAATCAAAAATTAAATTTTGCAACAGGACTTTTTAAAATCCTGTCACAATATCTTCCTGATAATTATTGGAGACTTCTTTCTGAGCGTCGCCTTATAAAATAGATTTTTCTATTCCCCCATAAACCTATCCAGCACATCATAGAATCCAAGGTGAGGATCTTTTACGTTTTGAATTTTTTCGCCAAGCTCCTGAACCATGCCTGGCCTGTCATTGTAGCGAGGCCACAAAGGAAGTTCTTCTTTTGTAAACACATTGGTTCCATTCGGATTTCCTTTGGTTACAAAGTTTATCAAATAGCTTACCATTGCTTTTTCTAAGTCGTGATCCTCTTTTGTGTAATACTTTGAAAGTGGAACGTTTCCATAAGCATATATAATTTCTCCAGAATGGTTTGTTCCTATACCGCCATTTTCTTTAGTAAAATAGTATTCATAGGCATCTTTACCTTGTTCTGTAAGAAGATTACTCCATACGTGATGGCTATTACTAAACCATAAGGCTCCGCAAATTTGATCCCAATTTTTTCTGGCTTCATCGTCATTTGCTGCAGGATAAAGCTCTATTATTTCTTTTGCGTAATCACCAAAATATGCTGTAAGACGCATTTCATAATTTTTTAGAGTAATTTTTTCACCAAAGAAATTAAAGAAGTAGGCTTCGTTTGCATTAAAGCCCCCTAAAATTGCTTCTTCGTTGTTTAGTCCTTTTTTATATGTGTCATAAGGACGTTCCTTTATTGCATATCCGTCAACAGTAATGCTGTCGTTTCTGTATTTTGTTTTTATAAGTTTCTTTGCACTTAGGGAACGCAGTTCTTCTAAAGTTGAAACCTTATATTCTTGCATAATGGCTTTACCGGTTTCTTTTGCTTTTGACATTTCGCGATATGTATGAGGAGGTCTCTTTACTACAGCCCCAGAGCTTTCTGCAATAGCCCTTTTAAATAAACCTTTTGCTAAAGGACTTACGCAGAGTGCACTTACGCTTGTTGCACCTGCACTTTCTCCTGCTATTGTTATATTATTGCTGTCGCCACCAAATGCTTCTATGTTTTCGTGAACCCATCTTAAGGCTTCAATCTGGTCTAAAAGACCATAGTTACCTGTCGTGTTGTTAGGACTTTCTTTTTGAAGCTCGTCCAATGCAAGGTATCCAAAAACGCCAAGCCTGTATGCTACCGTAACCATAATGACATTATTTTCTGCCATTGTTGCTCCGTCATAACTTTCGTACATGCTGCTTCCTGTCATGAGAGAACCGCCGTGAATGTAAAATAAAACAGGAAGCTTTTCGTCTTCTTTTATATTTTCTGGTCTCCAGATATTTAGGTAAAGGCAGTCTTCGCTGCATTCTGCAAAGTCTTGTCTGTCTCCATTATTGTGGTATATAAAGGTCCTATAAATCCACTGGACAAATTTACTGTCCCGTGACTGCCAGGCGATTGGTGCAAAATGATCAGCTTTTAATGTTCCCTGCCATGATGCTTTTGGTACAGGTTCCTTCCAGCGAAGGCTTCCTACAGGTGGCTCTGCATAAGGAATTCCTGCAAAAAGTTCAACTTGACGTGAAGTTAATTTTATGCCCTGTAAAGAGCCTTGCTTTACGTTAATGACTTCTGTCTCGTTTGTATAAGAAGGGTAGAGCCTTGAATTTGTTGAGCAACCTGAAGCAAAAAAAAGTGCCATGAATAAAAATCCTGCAAAAATTTTTTTAGTTTTCATGGCTCATAGTTTATTTAAAATAGAAGTTTAAGGCAATATGTTTTTTTACTTTAGTTTTTTCCTGTACGGTTACTGTAATTCTTATCTATCCATTTTAGGTAGTCACCGCTTTTTATGTGGTCAACCCAGGAGGTGTTTGCAAGGTACCATTTTACAGTCATTCGTAAGCCTTCTTCGAATGTCATTTTCCTCTGCCAGCCAAGTTCTTTTTTTATTTTTGTACAATCTATTGCATAGCGGGCGTCATGGCCAGGTCTGTCTTTTACGTGTGTAATGGTCTCTCTTATTTTATCTGAATCAAGTTTTGCTTCATCAGAAGTAAGATCAATGAGTTTTTCCAGAAGCTTTATATTCTGCCATTCGTTTTCGCCACCAATGTTGTACTTCTGACCAGTTACACCATCTTTTAGAATAAGGTATACAGCTCTATTATGATCTTCTACGTATATCCAGTCACGAATATTTTTACCTTCACCATAAACAGGCAGAGGCTTTCCTTCTGTCATGTTTAAAACCATTAAGGGAATAAGTTTTTCCGGAAACTGATAAGGTCCATAATTGTTTGTACAGTTAGAAAGTGTGATAGGCAGTCCGTAAGTATGGTAGTAGGCCATTACAAGATGGTCGCTAGAGGCTTTGCTTGCTGAATAAGGACTTCTTGGATCATAAGGAGTTGTTTCTGTAAAGTATCCAGCTTCTCCAAGAGAACCGTAAACTTCATCTGTTGAAATGTGGTGGAATAAAACGTCATCCCTCTGGTTGTCAAGACTTACTTTCCAATAGTTTCTTGCAACATCAAGGAGAGTGTATGTTCCTAAAATGTTTGTTTTTACAAAGGCCTCTGGTCCTAGAATTGAGCGGTCTACATGGCTTTCAGCTGCAAAGTGAACAACTGTATCTATGTCATACTGCTTAAAAATTCGCTCAATTTCTGCTCTGTCCGTAATGTCTACTTTTTCAAAAAAATAACGAGTGCCTGAAAAATCTTTTTCTACTTCAGAAAGATTTTCAGGATTTCCGGCATAGGTTAAAGAATCTACGTTTATAACTTTCCCTTCAAATGCTGCATCTGTAAAGGCATCGTTTCCTCCAAATCCTTTTCCTGCACTTTTTCCAAAAAGGTAGTTAATAAAGTTGCTGCCTATAAAGCCGCAACCACCTGTAACAAGCACATTAGTTAATTTTCGTGACATAAGCACCTCTTTTAAAATATCCCTTTATTTTTCGGCTTTTCAGTGCCCTTACTTTATCTTGAAGCGTTCATTTTTTATAAACTTTTCAAGGCTCTCTTCCCATTGTGGAATTTTTATTTTTAAGCCCCTTTGAATTTTTTCCTTGCTTAAAACACTGTAAGCAGGTCTCTTTGCCGCTGTTGGATACTCTTCTGTTGTGCATGAATTGATTTCACAATTATTTGTAATTCTCTTGTATTTTTTTCCAAGTTCATAAATTTTTTGTGTAAACTCATACCAGGTTGTTTCGCCTTCGTTTGTAAAGTGATAAATGCCATAGGGAAGGGCTGCTTTCTTACCGAACAGAGCGTGAGCTTTTTGACTTGAATTTATAATTTTTACTACCACTTCCGCTAAATCTAAGGCACAAGTCGGGCTTCCTTTCTGATCGGCAACAACTTTTACGCTTTCGTGTGTATTCATTGCATTTGTCATTGTGTAAACAAAGTTTTTGCCTTCAAAGCCATAAAGCCATGCTGTTCGTATAATGTAGTACTGTGTCATTTCTTTCTGGACGGCATCTTCTCCGTTAGCTTTTGTAACTCCATAAACTCCAATTGGTTTTTTGTTCATTTCTTCTGTATATGGTGTATTTCCTGTTCCGTCAAACACATAGTCTGTAGAAATATGTATCAGCTTTGCTCCAACATGACGAGCAACACGAGAAATATTTCTGGGGCCTTCTTCATTTAATTTTTTTGCAAGTTCTGCATCACTTTCGGCCTTATCAACTGCAGTGTAAGCTGCACAATTTATAATCCATGTAATTTTTTCTATAGATTTGCGCTTTTCTACAGTAGCACCCGTAGTGCCTGCAGAGCTGTCATGACTGTCTGCAAAGTTTTCCAATGCAACATAATCTGTTATGTCTACATCTCTGTCGCTCCCAACCCATTTTATACCAGCTTTAGTAAGTTCTCTACTGATTTCATTTCCTAGCATTCCATTACAACCAATTAGCCAAACCATATTTTTACCTCTTTTTTTATTCGCCAATCCAAACTGCGTTCATGTCAAAATATTTTTCTGTTTTAGAAAATGCTTTATGTTTTGTGTCTTTTTCACTTAAAAGTGGAGTAAGACCGGGGGCAATATTTTTCCAATCTATGCCAATTGAAGAATCATTCCACATTAGACCGCCTTCGTCTTCTGGATGATAAAAATCAGTACACTTATACGCAAAGACTGCCGTATCAGAAAGAACATAGAATCCATGCGCAAAGCCTTCTGGAATGTAAAACTGATTCTGTTTTTCTGCGTCTAATAGAACTCCATGCCATTTACCGAATGTTGGAGAGCCACATCTTAAATCAACTGCAACGTCGTAAACTTTTCCGCTTACAGCTCTTACAAGTTTTCCCTGAGGATGTTTTGTCTGAAAGTGAAGTCCTCTCAGGACGCCTCTTGTAGAAGATGACTGGTTATCTTGTACGAATTTCATTTTTAAGCCAGCTTCAAAAAAATCTTTTTCAGAGTAGACTTCAAAAAAATAACCTCGGGAATCTCCAAAAACTTTTGGTTGAATCTCGTATAATCCTTCGATAGGACATTTTGTAAAAGTGAATGGCATAATATTCCCTCTTTTAGTTAATGTTGAATTTATTATAGTGAATATAGGGATTTAGAGCAATTACAGCTTTTTTTTATCTTCTGCGAATTTTCTTAACAGCTTTCTTAAACCACCAGGCCCTAAGTTTTTCTGCCAGAACATAAAAGGCATAATCTTTTTTTAGGGGATAATCAAAACTTCCCGGTCTATGTGTGTTTTTCCCTCCGAAACCGGTCTTAAACAGATAAAGACCATGCATAGGGTGGTTCTCGTTACCTGTAGGCGGCATTCCGTAAAAATCGTAGCATTCTGAACCATAAGCCTTAGCATCTTTTATGGCAGTCCATTGAAGAAGATAAGCCGGCATGAGATTTCTTTTTACATTACCGCTTGCACCGTATAGATAAACTGCTTCTTTTTTACTAAAAAGAGTAATTATTCCTGCCAGATAGTCTTTTTCGTGGTGGGCCAAATAAAGAGTTATAAGAGGTTCCTCTTCCTTTTTAGATTGAGAGCCTTTTTTTAAAAGGTCTATATAGTATTCTTTATTATGAAAGCTTACTCCATCCCTTTCACTTGTCTGCATAAAAAGATTATAAAACTGCAAAAAGTTTTCTTCAAAATCTTCGTCGCTTCCAAAGTGTTTGGTTATTTGAACATCTTTTTTTGAAGCAAGCCGAATGTTGTACCTCCATTTATTTTTCATGCCTGAAAGAAGTTCGTCTTCTGATTTTGAAAGATCTAATATTGTTGTATCTGCAGGCTGAATTGCTACAGGAGCCTTTACAAGTTTCGATTTTATTTCTTTTAGATATTTTTCTGTTTTTTTATTAAAGAAATCTCTTTCTTCCGGGCTAAAAAAATCTATAGCAGGGTCAAAGCGAATAAATAAGGTGTTTTCAGGAAGATACTGTTTTATGCTTTCTGATATTTTGCAAATGGAAGTGTTTAGTTCATTTTGAATTTCGGTAATTTCAGCATTGTCTGTAGCAGGCATCTCTGGAATCATCGGAATGTAAGCCAGAGAAAATTTCTTTATTTTTGCGACAGAAAAAGAGCGAACAAGCACGGAAATAACGAACGTTTGGTCGTTAAAATTTCTGTCTTCCGAATGTTCGGTAGTTTTATTAGCTAACAAACGTTCGTTAGCCAATTTTTTTATTGAATAATCATTCCTGTTTACTGCAAAATACAGAGCTTTCCACCCGTGTAAGGATTTAAATTCTGCCCAAAAGCGTGTCTGTAAAAATCTTTGTTCCATAATTGCACATAGAGTACTGCATAAAGCTTCTTCATTCAAGAGTTTTAATAGTTCAGGCCCAAACCAAAAGAAATTTCGTAAGCCTTTACATTTGAGTTTCTCCAATTTGTATTTACGTAGCTGCCTAGTAAAAGTCTTGAAAGATCAAAGCCTACGCTAAGTCTAAGCACAAAACTTTTCCATTTTTCAGGAAAAACTAAAATCTCAAAGCCTGCGTCGTAAAAGCCGTCTTTTAGAGAAAAGAGAGTTGAGGTATATAAATTTTTTGTAAGTGCAATATCCATAAAGGGACTTATTTTTAGTTCAAAATTAAAGATACTGAGTTTTGAATTTTTAAACTTCAGTTTTAATACGCTTACTGGTACGTCAATGTTAAATATTAAGGCACTTGTGGTTTTTAAAGCACAGTCAGAGGAAGAAGTGTAAATCTGATTGTCCAAAGTCCCTCTAAGAAAGCTTCCGATGTTTGTTTTCTGATTTATTTTGTAAAAAGCATAAACTTGAAATGACGGAGAAATTCTTTTTATGGATAAAAAATATTGAACTAAGGCAGATGCAGAAAGAACAGCATTATTTTGTAAGAAATTCCAGCCGAAGCTCTCGTTTATTAAAGCATAAAAGCCTTCTCTTGAATTTCCTTTCCATTGCGTTAAATCTGTTTCAAGAGAGTTTGCAAAAGAAAGGAGCGAATAGCTTAAGTCTTCGTCTTCTAAATTTATTTTATCTGTATCCCAATAAGATAAAAATTCTAAGGAAGGAGTGTAGGTTAAGGGAGCTATGTTATTTATATAGCATAAATTTATTGGAAGTAAGGTTTTAAAATTTTCCGTAAAGTAAAATTCATCTCCAAATTCTTCGTAATCTGTGTCACGTGCAATTCCTTGTAAGAAGGAAAAATCCAGATTAAAATTTCTGGAAAGAGGAATTTCCGTTAATAATCCGGTTTCGTAAGAAAATTCAGGCTTATCTTCGCATATTTGCCAGGAAAAGGAAAAATCATTGCTCCAGGTGTTTTCTGTAAAAAATAAATTAAAAGGAGCATCGTAATCTAAATTAAAGCCCAATGTAACTTTTGAAAAATTATCAGGCTCTTCTTCTGTTCCGAGTTTTATATTTATGTCCGAATTTAAAGGCTCCAGAAGTCCTAAAAAATTTGTGTCTTTTAGTTTTAATTTTAGCTCTGCTCCAGAATTTGAGTTGTAACCAGGTTTGGGTAAGAGAAGAATGTGTTTTGTTTCGTAAAAATAAATTTTTAAGTCTACAAAAGTTACCTGATTTTCTTCAGGAGAAGAAAGTTCTTCACAGTCTATATTTATGTTTGAGAAAAGCCTTAAGTTTTCTAATTTCTGTTTCAAAGAAAGAATATAAAAATCTAGTTCTTCTTTTGAATTAAAAATTTTTTCTGTATCAGGTTTTAATTCTCTTTCTAATGCAAAATCCTTTGAGTTCCCGTTTTGAGAAATGTAGGAAACTGAAATTATTTTGTAAGCCTCATCCTGTTCCTGAGAAACCGAGGCCTGCAAAATATTAACGGAAATAAAAATAAAAAGTATAAAAGTTTTTATTTTCTTAGAAAACATTTTCTAAACTTTTAGTGTACGTCTCCGTTTACGGTATGAACTGTGGTAAGCTCTTTTCCGTCTGCAAGGAGTTTTTTACCGCTAATGCAAACGTTTTTATCGTTTACTTTTATTTCTACTGCAAAAAAGTCATCAGCACTAATTTCTTCAGGCTTTACGGCATTTACATCTGCACCCTCTAAAATTACACGGGTTCCAGGTTCTGCCCAGGGAGCTTCCAAAGGTTCTACACAGTCTTTTCCGTTTTCGTCCCTGTAGTCTGCGGCTAAAAGCATTCCGTGGCTTTCTATTCCACGCATTTTTCGCGGAGCGAGGTTTGAAGCCAGAATTATGTTCTTACCTAAAAGCTCTTCGGGTTTTAAGTAGTCGCGAAGTCCGCTCTGAATGACGCGGGGAATTCCTGTTCCGTCGTCCAGGGTTTCTACATAAAGTTTTTCGCCCTCAGGATTATTTTCTACCCTTATGATTTTTGCAACTTTAAGCTCAATTTTTTCGTTAAAGTGAGCAACCTGGTCGCCTGCAAGGTTAGGAAGAGCCTTTTCCTTCTTTTCTTTCTTTGCTTTTTTGTTCTCAACTTTTCCTTCTTTTCTTTCTTTCTGACTTCCTGAATATTTTTCGCGGAAGGCATCTGCCGTCTTCTGATCAAGCGGAGTAAAGAAAACTTCTGTCTGTCCTACAGAACTTAATCCTACGGTTTCGCCCAGGTTGTTCCAGTTAAGTCCTCCATCTACAGGTGACTCTCCGAACTTTGGCTCAGAAATTTCTTTTCCAAAATAAGAAAGAATCTTTTCTGAGAACTGCGGCATGTAAGGATGAACCATAATCATTAAGTCTTTTATTAAATAGCAGAGGTTATGAATTAAACTGGCAGCTTTTTCAGGATCTGTTGTGCGTGTTTTCCAAGGTTCTCCGTCTTGGAAAGCCTTGTTTCCAATGTCAGAAATGCTAAAGATTTCGCGGAAGGCATCTTTTAAATTTGCCCACTCAAGGTTTTCTGTAACGGAAGCTTCTTTTTCGCGGATTGTCTTCCAGAATTCTTCGTCAACGGGGGCGTCTGGAATGAGACCGTCATAGTATTTTGTTACAAAGAGCAGGGTGCGGTTTACCAGGTTTCCGAGATTACCTAAAAGTTCTCCGTTGTATTTTTCTCGGAATTCCTTCCAGGTAAACTGGTAGTCCTGTTTTTCAGGTCTGTTGTAGAAGATGTAGAATCTCCATGCATCCGCTTTAATGCCGGTTTCTATTGCATCTGTTCCAAAGACACCGACTCCACGGCTCTTAGAGAATTTTCCGCTTTCGTAGTTTAAATATTCCGTTGAACTCATGTGGTACAGTTTTGTCCAGTTTTTTCCGCTTCCAAGGAGTGTGCACGGGAAGATTACAGTGTGGAATGGAATGTTGTCCTTACCGATAAACTGGAAGAGTTCTACAGGAGGTTTTGCCTTTCCTTCTTCACTTTCTTCCGGGAGCCACCAGCTTTTCCAGTCAAAGCTTGGCTTACTTTGAGCAATAAGTTCATCAGCAAGCTGCTTTGTAATGGACATGTACCCGATAGGCGCGTTAAACCAGACATAGAATACCTTGTTTTCGTATCCTTCTCGGGGAACAGGAATTCCCCACTTTAAGTCGCGCGTGATGGCTCTTTCGTTTAAGCCGTCACGAATCCATGCACGCGTCATGTTAATGGCGTTGTCGCTCCATTTACCGCTTACGCTTGTCTTTGAAACCCATTCATCTAATTTTTCAGAAAGGGCAGGCAGGTTTATGTAAAGGTGCTTTGTTTCCCTGACTTCCGGGGTTGAACCGCAGGTTGCACAACGTGGCTTTAGAAGCTCAATGGGGTCTAAAAGAGAGCCGCAACTGTCGCACTGGTCTCCGCGGGCATCTTCATCGCCACACTTTGGACAGGTTCCGTGTACGTAGCGATCTGCCAAAAAACGGTTGCACTTGGGGCAGAAAAGCTGCTTGTTAACATGCTCCGTTATAAGGCCGTTTTTCTCCAGGTCCTTAAAAAGCCCCTGAGTGATTTCGGTACATTCTTCATTTGAAGTGCGTCCGAATTTGTCAAAGTTTATGTGGAACCAGTCGTAAATTTTTGTGTGTTCCGCATAGTAGTAGTCGCAGAGTTCTCGAGGAGTTTTTCCGTCTTCCAGGGCACGAGTCTCTGTTGCAGTTCCGTATTCGTCTGTACCGCAAATGTACATTGTGTCATAGCCACGGCTTCTGCAAAAGCGTGCAAATACGTCTGCAGAAAGCATCTGTATGAGGTTTCCCAGGTGAGGAATGTTATTTACATAAGGTAATGCTGATGTAATAAGTCTTCTGTTCATAGTGGGGCTATTATAATGATTTTTCTATTAGCTAACAAGTGGCATTTTTTAAGTTAGAGAAGTCCCTGTTCTTTTTTCCATGTCTTGTTTTTAAAGTGCATTAACGTGAAGAAAGAAAGTATAAAACAGTAGCTTATAATTAATATAAAGAACGAAGGCCATTTGGAAACATTCATGGAAACTCCAGAAGCAATGCATAAAACAAGCTGTAAGGAGTCTAAAATGAGTAATATCTGTTTTACGTTAAAGCCTTGGTTCATTAACTTGTGATGAAGATGGTAGCGGTCAGGGCTCATTATTCCCCTGTGTTCCCTTATGCGTCTCCATATTGCAGCTATTGTGTCTATCATTGGAATGGCAACAAGGTTTAGCATAATCAGGAATTTATTGTTTTCAAAATGAACTGTTGTCTGGTATAGAGGCAGGGCAGCAATCATGAATCCTAAGAACTGGCTTCCTCCGTCGCCCATAAAGATTTTTGCCTTGGGCTTATTGTAAAGTAAAAATCCGCATATTGCACCAACAAGAATAAAGCAGCTTGCAGCAGAGTGTATTGCATTCTGTGCATAGATTATTCCCAATGTTAAAATTACCAGGGCAGAAAGAGAGCCGCAAAGTGCGTCAACTCCGTCTATAAGATTGTATGCATTTATTATGCCGATAATCCAGCCGAATGTAAGTATGTAGCTAAACCAGACAGGCAGCTGCCATAGCCAAATATTTCTGAATCTAAAACCGGAGCATACAATGATTAATGCTGCGACTATCTGAACCAGGAGCTTAAAAATTGCCCTCATGTTCAGGAAGTCATCTATTACGCCAAATAAAAAGATTATAAAGCCCGCTATAACAAAGCTGATCATTGTTTTTGAGGCGTCTTTTGCAATAAAAATATAAAGTATGCTGACAATGGAGTACGCTGTAACAAAGCCTACGCTTCCTAAGCGGGGTATGTTTCCTTTATGAACTTTTCTCTCATCAACCGTATCATACCAATGATATTTCCTGCATAACCATATTACGACTGGAATTAAAGAAGCTGAAAGTGTGAATGAAATTATGGCACAAATCCATACAAGAGAGTGTTCTACAAAGAAGCTTGCAATTTGGGAAAAGAATTGAGTAAGTGTCAAAGTATTATACTCCACTTTTTTGTTATTTTACTTCTTTGCAACATTTTCCCCTCTAGAAGATTTAAGTTTATTATAGGTTTTTATATATGTTTTGTCAAATGAACTAATGGCTTTTACTTTTACATATAACAAATTTGTGCTATAATGTGTAACATAAAAAAATAAACGGGAGAAAATTATGCCAATTAGTAAGTACATAAAAGAAACAATGACCAGTCCTGGAGCCGGCGTTATTCGTAAGATGTTTGAGGAAGGCATCAGGCTTAAAAAACAATATGGAGAAGATAAGGTTTTTGATTTTAGTCTGGGAAATCCAGATTTAGATCCGCCAGAAGAAGTTTCTGAAGAATTTGCCCGTATTGCTGGCAGTAGAGAAAAGAATTTTCACGGTTACATGCCTAATGCCGGTTTTACAGATGCACGAGAAGCCATGGCCCGTAAAACAGAATCTGAACAGTCCTTACCTGAAGGCTCCATGGATTTTAGTTGCGTTGTAATGTCAGTAGGAGCTGCAGGGGCTTTAAATTCACTTTTTAAGGCTATACTTAACGACGGGGATGAGGTTATTGTTCCTGCACCATTTTTTGTGGAATACAGGCATTATGTTCATAATTATGGCGGAAAATTAATTGAAGTTCCCTGCAAAAAAGATTTTTCTTTAGATTTAGAGGCAATAAAATCAGCTTTGACAGAAAAAACGGCTGCAGTTCTTATAAATAGCCCGAATAATCCGACAGGGCGTGTTTATTCTCAGGAAGAAATAAAGAATCTTTCTTTTATTTTAAAGGAACATTCCAAGAAGTGCGGAAGAGAACCTTATCTTATTTGTGATGAACCATACAGAGCCATTGTTTATGATAATGTAAAAGTTGCTTCTTCTTTTGCCGAGTACGATAGTTCTGTTGTAGTTACAAGCTTTGCAAAGAATTTAAGCCTTCCTGGAGAAAGAATCGGTTATGTTGCCGTAAATCCCAGGTGCCCGGATAAGGACGAGCTTATTGCCGCCTGCATTTTTACGACCCGTGTTTTAGGGTACGTAAATGCTCCTGCTTTAATGCAGAGGGTTGTTGCAAAAACATGGGCAAGTCCGGTTGATTATTCTCTTTATGAAAAAAGACGCAACGAGCTTATGGAAAATCTTGATGCCGCGGGTATTGAATATACTAAACCAGAGGGAGCTTTTTACCTTTGGTGTAAAGTTCCGGATAAGTTTGGTGATGATGATATGGCTTTCTGTGAGCATCTGAAAAAACATCTCATTCTTGCAGCTCCTGGCAGCGGTTTTGGTGGCAAAGGATACTTCCGCCTTGCATACTGCGTAAGTGAAAAGAGTATTGTTGACTCAAAAAAAGCTTTTGTAGAAGCAATGAAAGATTTGTAAAAGAATAAAGAATCATTGCACTGCGATTTTTAAAGGGGGAAATATGAAAATCTTAATGGTAACTGCGGAAGCCGTACCTTTTGCAAAAACAGGTGGGCTTGCAGATATGGTAAGCGCACTTGCAATTCAGCTTACAAAAATGGGACACGATGTAAGGATTGTGCTTCCACGCTATTATAAAATAGACAGAAAAAAACTTAATCAGCTCTCAGGTCCAATGGCAATTGCAGCAGGTCGGGAAGAAACTTGGAGTGCTGTTTACACAACAAAAATGCCCGGTTGTGAAGATTTACCTGTTTATTTTATAGATCATGAGGCTTGCTTTGGTCGCGATGGAATTTACGGCGTTCCCGCTGAAACAGATTTCCATGATAACCCTTATAGATTTGCAGTTCTTGCACACGGAGCTTTTCAGCTTTGCAGAAAATTAGGCTGGTATCCAGACATTGTTCATGCCCATGACTGGTCTGGATGTCTGGCTCCTGTACTTTTAAAGCATGTGTGCCGTTATTGCGGCTTTGAAAAAACTGCTAGCGTCTTAACAATTCATAATCAAGGTTATCAGGGACAATATGGCAAAGAACAGTTTCCTGCTTTAGGAATTGACTGGGGGCTTTATTATGGAGCCGGTTTTGAGCATCAGGGGGCCATTAACTTCTTACAGGCTGGAGTTTCCAGTGCAGACATGATAACAACTGTTTCTCAAACTTATGCGCATGAAATTCAGACACAGGAAGGTGGCTTTGGAATGGACGGTCTCTTGCGTGTCAGAAGTGATGTTATAAAAGGTATTTTAAATGGTGCGGATGTAAGTCAGTGGAATCCCGAAGTAGATAAAAAAATTCCTTGTAATTATAGTGTTAAAGATTTAAGCGGCAAAGCTAAATGTAAAGAAGAACTTCAAAAGTGCATGGGCTTGGAAGTAAATGCAGACATTCCTCTTATTGGAATTGTAACACGCCTTGTAGAACAAAAGGGAATTGCAGAAGTTTTTGCTCCAAGTTACGGAGCTTTGTACCATATTTGTACAACTATGAATGTTCAGTTTGCTGTTTTAGGAAGCGGTGAGGCCTGGTGTGAAAATGAAATTAGAGCTTTGGAGTCCAAGCTTCCAAATATGAAGGCTTACATAGGTTATGACGATAAACTAAGTCATTTAATAGAGGCTGGCAGCGACTTCTTCCTTATGCCGAGTAAATATGAACCGTGCGGGCTAAATCAAATTTACTCTATGCTTTATGGAACTCTTCCAATTGTCAGACGCACAGGCGGCTTAGCTGATACTGTAGAAAATTATAATCAGAAAACAGGAGATGGAACGGGTTTTGTTTTTGATGCTTTAACACCTCAGGCTGTTTACGACACTGTAGGCTGGGCTGTCTGGGCTTATTACAATAAAAAAGAGCATATAAAGAAAATGCAGCTAACAGGCATGAAAAAGACGTTCGGTTGGGATAAAGCGGCAGAAGGCTACTTACAAGTTTATAAGGAAGCCCTTAAAAGGGGTTGCGGTATTTAAATTTTTATCTTATTTTTTTTAGATGGGAAAGATTTTCTCCCCATCTTTTTTAGTTACCGCGACTCGTTTAAATGGCGAAATACTTATAATTCAAACCATTCTCCATTTACTGTCAGGTACCAATCGGCTGTGATGGCTTGGCTGTTTGTTGTATACCAGGAAATGCTTCCATTTCTATTTAATATAGCAATTCTAGAGCCATTCTGAACCATTTTCATTGGCATTGAAGCGGAACGGCGGTATACCATATTCTTTTTTGTTTCTACATTGCAAGAATAAACTTGATTCTTTCCAAGGTTTGTATAGACACGTGGATAGTGAAGGGCAGTGAATGCAGAAGAATCTTCATCAGAAAGCCTTAAAAGTGTTGTTAATGTTTTTGTAGACGGATTGTATGAGAAAACTTCTGTCACGTTTGTGTCTGACTGACTTTGAGATTTTATTACAATACCGTAAACGTTTTTTCGGTTTGAATCATAATCATAGCTTAGAGAGAATACAACATTTCCCGGAATTTTTATTGGAACTGTTTCTTTTGTCTGAATATTTACAGAAATCAACGGAGAGTCAGAACTTTGGGTGCTTGTCTTTGCTACGTATAAATATTCTTCATCATACATTATTGCATCCTGAATGGATGTTCCCGTATAGATTTCTTTGTTTTCTCCAGTAGAAAGATTATAAAGACCCACAGAAGAATTTCCTTGAATATAAACTAAGTTTTCTCCAAATATTCTTACGTTTTGTATATAGTTAATCGGTGTAAATAAAGTTTCTGCTGTTCCACTGCTTATGTTTAATTTTTGAACAGATTTTCTTGATCCTTTTGACCAGAGTATTATGTTCTCATTGTAAGGAATTAAATTTGTCTGAGCTTGATTTTTTGCAATTAAATCTACCTGTCGACTTTCAAATGAAGAATGATAAACCGTTGAAGAAGTAAGTAAGTAGAATCCTGAATCATCTGCTTCTATGTCATAGATTCGTTCGTACATTTTTTCTGTTATTGCAAAGAGTGTGTATGTTTCTGACTCTGGTACAGATGTCATAGTGTAAATGTTTCCACTTTGAGTTCCTAAGATGACTGTACTTGAATTTTTTGAAGCACATGTAAAAGAGTCTCTACTTTTTAATCCTGTAAAATTTTTAACAACAAGAGGGGAAGGCGGATTTATTGTTTGACTTCCTGTGGCATTTATCTGTTTAAGAAGCATGTCATTTGTAACAGTTTTTAGAGAATAGTTTTTTCCGTTGTTTGTAACAAAATAAAATCCGTCTTCGTATTCAGAGCGGCCTGCAATAATGTAAGGCTCTTTTGCCTGATATTGAGCCAGAATTTTGCCATTTGTTGCGTCAATTAAATAAATGACATTATCTTTTATACCTGCAAAAAATCTGTTTTTCATGTTTCCTGAACCAAATAAAATTGGTTGCTCTAAGAGGCTTTCTGTTGGAAACTTTTTTATCATTTTGAATGTTTGTAGGTTATAGTATATTAAGGAGCCTGTAGAAGAATAGAACACTGCAGTCTTTTCTGACGCTCCCGTGCGGCTCATTGTAATAACGCCAGAAACATCTGTAGTCCTTTTTGTAATTGTTCCTGTTTTTGCGTTTATTATGTAAGTTCCGTTTACAGCTGCTGTTCCCACTATAAGATAAGTTCCTTTTTCCGAAAATGAAAGAGACGTAACCGTGTCATTAAAGCGTTTTGCATAGCGTTTAGCAAAACTCTTGCTGTCTACAACTAAGACTCTATGCGTAGAGCTTCCGTCTGTCTCATAAACTGCAATGTCTCCTGTCTGCGGATTACGTACGATGTTCTTTATCTGAAGGTCACTAATCTGATAGTGTTCGCCCATTCCGTCTGATGACCACTTTATGATAAATCCATCGTTCCCTGCTGAATAAAATGAATCGTCAGAATTTGAAGATGCTTCAAAAGGAAAAATAGCATTTACTCTTTCTTCATGAGCCTGTGTAGAGGTGTAAGCCTGACTGTAAACTGGAAAAATAAAAGCTAAGCTAAGAATAAATGATGAAATTGTTTTTATAAGTTTCATATAGTTTCCTTTTTTTTGAGCTAAATAGCAATCTGCTACCTTTTTATAAAATACATTATGTCGCTTGTTATGGCAAGAAGTGCAAGAATCGATATAAATGCAATTCCTGCAAATTGGATGTAATATAAAAATTTAGGATTAAGCTTTTTATGAGTGATCCATTCGATTAAAGAAAATAAAATAATACCTCCGTCTAAAACTGGAACAGGTAACAGATTTGTTATAAAGAGCGAAAGGCTTATTAATGCTAAAAACTGTAGCGTGCTGGCTAGTCCTGTCCTAAAACCTTCTGAGAAACCTGCTTTTACGGTTTTACCAAGCATGCTTGTTATTTTAGCAGGTCCTGCTACTGCATTTGTTACTTTGACACCCTTAAAAAGAATTTCAACGCTTTTAAATGTTAAAGAAAGAAGCTGTAAGGTTTGTCTTGTTCCTTCTTTTATTGCACTAAAGAATTCATATGGGCCATATTCTCTTTTTACTACAGAGTTCGGGTCAGAAACAATTCCAACTTTTCCAGAACCGCTTTCTTTATCTAAAGAGCTATGGACTGTAAAATTGTAAATCTTATCCCTTTCAACAGTAAATACTAAATCTTCTTCCGGATGGCAGCTTACATAGCTTACAATGTCAGAAAAATCTTTCATCTCCACATCATCTATAAAAAGAATTTTATCTCCTGTTTGCATTCCGGCTTCATGACATGGAGAATTAAGCTCCTCGTAAACTTCATCTGCCATGCTTACAACGGTTCCTGCACTGTAATAGGTATATCCGACTAGGGCAACAATTGTAAAAGCAAAAAGTCCAAAAACAAAATTTGCAAAGGGACCTGCAAACGCAATTATAAGACGCTTCCAGGGAGAAATTCCATAAAAAGAGTCCTTTGAACCGTTTATTTCTTTTAGGCCCAGTTCTAAAGCAGCCTGATAGTCTTTTTCGCCTTTCATGGCACAGTAGCCGCCAAAAGGTATTAAAGAAAGCCGCCAGTCCGTTCCGCCTTTTTTTTCTGAAGTTTTATGATGAAAGATTACAGGCCCCATACCAATGCTAAAAGCTTCCACCTTTACGCCACATGTCCTGGCTGCAATAAAATGCCCCATTTCGTGAAAAAATACTAAAAATCCAAGTCCTACTAGACCGTAGATTATTGTCATTTTAAAATTTTCTCCACAAAGCATTCGGCTGTTTTTCTGGCTTTTAAATCCATCTTCATAACGGAATCAATGTCTTCGGGTAAAAAAGTCCAATCAGATTGAAGAGTGTTATTTACAACATCAAAAATCTCTGTAAAACCGATTCTGTCTTTCATAAAGGCATCTACTGCAACTTCATTTGCTGCATTAAAAGCTATGGTATAAGATGTTCCTTTTCTTGCACACTCATAAGCATAAGAAAGTAGAGGAAAGGCTTCCATACGCGGTTTAAAAAATGTCATGGAGTTATCAAATAAATTAAATGGCTCCAGATAATTTTCTTTGTATTCAGGCCACACGAGTGCACCGAAAATAGGGTGACGCATATCTGGATTTGAAATTTGAGCGTATAGCATTCCGTCTTTTGTTCTTACAAGAGAGTGAATTAAACTTTGAGGGTGAATTACAACTTTTACATTTTCTGCAGGAGTATTAAATAGGCGTACAGCTTCTATTACTTCCAAACCTTTGTTTGCAAGACTAGCACTGTCTACAGTAATCTTAGGTCCCATGTTCCATGTAGGGTGCTTTAACGCATCTTTTAAAGTTACTTTTTTTAGCTCTTCTTTTGTGTATTCTCTAAATGGACCACCACTTGCTGTTATAACAATTTCGCTTATATTTTTACATCCAATTTTTTGAGTTAAATTAAATATTGCCGAATGTTCTGAATCTACAGGAACAATATTTGCATTGTGTTTTTCTGCAAGGGCTTTTATAACGGGCCACGCCATGACAACAGTTTCTTTATTTGCCAAAGCTAAATCTGTTCCGTTTTCAATAATCAAAGTAGAAGGAATTAAACCTGCACTGCCTGCAATGCCGTTTACTGCTATGTCTGCATTACATTCTTTTATTAACTTTTCTAAGCCATCTATGCCGTCACGAGAAAATACTGTTCCTCTGCAATTAAACTCTTTGCAAAGCTCTTGTACAGATTTTTCGTTATGCCCTGCAGAAATTCCTACAACTTCAAAGCTGTCTTTCATGTTGCGGGCAATATCAAGTGTCTGGCTTCCAATAGAACCTGTGCAACCTAGAACAAGAATTTTTTTCTTCATAGAATCTCCACTAGAATCAAAGTTTTTTTTAGTGGACAGAAGTCTCTTCTAAAAAAGCTCTGGATGGTAAAATAGATATGTCAGTATGTAAAAAACAGGAGCAGACATTACAATTGAATCTAAGCAGTCTAGTGCTCCACCTCGGCCTGGAATTATGTGTCCAGAATCTTTTACATCGCTGGATCTTTTAAATATTGATTCGGCTAAATCTCCAAGAATTGAAGAAAATGCCATAACTGCTCCTAAGACAATCATTTTTAAAATGCTTCCATGAAAGATTTCCGGCCATATAAACCAAGAAAGAATTGCTGCCCCTATAGAACCAACAAAGCCTCCAATAAAGCCCATTATGCTTTTGTTTGGACTTGCTGCAATAAAGCCTTTATTGTTTTTTCCCAGTAAAACACCAAAGAACCATGCAATGCTGTCACATAAGAATACCATAAGCAAAAATGAAGCCAGGTAAGCCGTTGCTATGCTTTTGCCATTCATTGTATAAACAGTCATTCGGGAAACAAATGTAATAAGATAGCCTGCGTATAAAATCATAAAAACAGAATAAGCAATGCGTGTATTAGAAG
>CALFIX010000074.1 GCA_937877515.1 uncultured Treponema sp. | reverse complement strand
CCAGTTTTCATGTGCAATCAAAAGAAACTGTTCTGGGGTTATTGCTGGAACAGCACAATTCTTAAAATCGTCAGTGTCTCGGGTTATTATGTAATCTACATCGGCGGAAAGTGCCGAGCCGTGCTGCATGGAAGAATATTGGTGTCAACAAGGTCAATGCTCCGTATTGCCCTCTGCCTTAATGCTACTGCTAGCATAATTCTACCTCCGTTTATGAAGATGTGCTTATTATACCACAGAATCAGATTTTTTGTGAATTATTTAGGAAGAAAAGCGTTAGGGTATGTAGCACCTGTGAGGAAAACGCCCAAAAAATTCGTTATCCAGAACGCCAGCCTTGCTAAACTCACAAGCTTACCCTTGTGTCAGCTTGAACGAAAAAAAAAGGCGATTACCTAAAAAGGAAATCGCCTTAGAAATCACAAATAAAAATGAAAACCACACATAATCATTTTGAGGATTAAAATGTATTTAGTGCATTCAGTTTTCATACTGATGGAAGACTATATCAAAAATAATATTTCTGACAAGAGAAAACCTCAATTTATTTTTTTAACATACCCCAAAATATAACATTTACACTACGTTACAGTTATTTAATCTACTGCTTACTTGCCCTTTGTTCGTGAAGTTCAACTTTTAAGGCTTCTACCTGATCTTTTCCAAGTGTATAGCCAAACTGCAAAAGCAAGAACATCACAATATACATAATGCAGGGAACAAGGGTAGCAATATTGTAAAGACCTGTGTTTACGCTTTCGCTCTGTTCAATAACACCGGCCTTAACAGAGTATCCAATTGCTGCCATTGCCATAGGAGCACAAATACCTGCTAAAGTTTGACCTAGTTTTCTAAAGAAAGTAAAGCTTGCAAAAGTAGTAGCTTCTTCGCGACGACCACTAAGTTTTTCCTGCCAGTCAATTACATCGTTTACCATAGCCCAAACTTCTAAAGTAAAGAACGAAACTCCAAATCCACTAATAATATTTAATGCAAGGAACAAGTAAGGATTTTTTGTGTGAAGCAAGAACATTATTAGATAGGCTAGAGAAGCAAATATACTTCCAAAAGAACACAAGGCTTTTTTACCAAACTTCATAACAAGTTTTCCGCTAAAAGGAATAATTAAAAGCATTGGTAAATAATTTGCCACTGTAATAATTCCGTAAAGACCTGGCTTTTCAAAATAATTTTTAAATAGATAATTCATTACATTTAAAACATACATGTCGCCAGCAAGCAAAAGAAGGGCAGCTATGCTTAAAGTAACAAATGGTCTGTTTTTTAAAAGTTGCTTTAATGTTTTTCCAACATGAACATTTTCCTGAGGAAGAGGAACAAAATTTTCTTTTGTCATCTTGTAACTTAAGAAATAAATTACAACCATAAAGCATGCAAGAACAAGTACGGCATAAAAAAGCTTATTTGAGTCCAAATATTTTGCACCGTTTTCTGCAGTTGCATAAACAAACATAGGAAGAAGAATACGTCCTGGAACAGAACCGATTCCGCTGCCTAAAGAACGAGCTACAGAAAGTGTAGAGCGTTCATGTCTGTCGTCAGTCATAACAGCTGCTAAAGAACCATAAGGAACGTTTACAACTGTGTAAAGCATTCCATACAAGATGTAGGTTATGTACGCAAAAACTAAATATTGATTTTCACTAAGGCCTGAAATTTTCCAAAACATTAACACAAACGCCAGAGCCATTGGTAAGCTAAACCAAAAAATATAAGGTCTAAAGCGTCCATGCTTTGTAGGCTTTAAGCGGTCTATAATCATTCCGCAAAGAGGGTCATTTATAGCATCCCAAATGCGGGCTATAAGCATAAGAATTGTAATCTTTGCAAACGAAATATGAAGCGAGTCTGTATAAAACATTTGCAAGAAAGAACCTATCGTTCCAAATGCAAGTACACCACCCGTATCACCTATTGCATAACCAATAATATCTTTTGCTTTTAAAACTCCAGTTTTTTCTTTTTTATCCATCAAAGCCTCCGTTTTTAACGGATAGTACCACTGTATACCATGCTTTAAGCATTTGTCAATAAAAATCGAAGCTTTACACCGCTTAACACAAACATGATTCTTCTTCATATTTGTTTTCGCTCAGTTTTGCTACTTGATAATAAAAATAAGGGGTAATTTAGACATGCTAAATCACCCCTTAAAGTTTAATTCGCTTAAGCCTTCGCACGCGGATAATTTTCTGGGTGGACAAAGTAGTGATCGTCGGCATCAGACTTTACGATTGCAGAAGCCTTATCACTCTTATGAACAATCATGTTTCCAACACGCTTTAACTGGTAAGGTAAAATGCCCTTAAACTTATCTTCTGCAGTGCGCATATCAGAACCGGACGGGAAGTCGCGCTCTAAGTGAATGGCGTCAAACTCGCACTTTGTTGTACAAACACCGCAGCCAATACACTTGTTGGAGTCTACAACATTCATACCGCATTTTAAGCAGCGGTTTGTTTCTTTTTTAATCTGCTCTTCTGTAAGCATAACACGGGCTTCTTTAAAACTCTTTGAGTCAAGGCTTGTGTCGGCTTCGGGCATTTGGCGTGGAGTTCTGTCATAGCTTTCTACCAAGATGTCGCCCTTGTCCAATTCTATAAACTCGTTACGGTTGCGGCCTATTGTCATGCTTGCATTGTGTACATAACGGTGAATGGACTCGCTTGCAAACTGCCCCGCAGCAATAGCATCAATTGCAAACTTAGGACCTGTAAATACATCTCCTCCAACAAATAAATCCGGTGCGCCTTTTACCTGGTAAGTTAAACCGTCTGCCAAAAGAGCAGGACCTTTAAACTCTACCTTTTCATCTTTTAAGAGGTCACCCCAGACACTTCTTTGCCCTACTGCAAAAATTACGCGGTCACACTTTATTTCTATCGTGTCGTTTTCATCGTACTTAGGACTGAACCTGTGGTTTTCGTCAAATACACTGAGGCACTTCTTAAAGATGATTCCTGTAACTTTTCCGTTTTCTGTTAAAACTTCTTTAGGCCCCCAGCCGCACTTAATTTCAACTCCGTCTTCATTTGCTTCTTTTACTTCTTCCGGTTTTGCAGGCATTTCCTTTTCGCTTTCAAGACAAAGCTGTGTAACCTTTGCAGCACCGTTTCTTGCACTGCAGCGGGAAGCATCTATGGCAACGTTTCCGCCACCTACTACTACAACATTTCCTGTAAACTCAAAGCTACCGCAGTTTGCCTTTTCAAGATAGTCAATTGCAGTAAAGGTTTCTTCTGCATCGTCTCCTGTAACGCCAGGTCTACGACCTGCAGAACAACCAATTGCAATATAGAAGGCTTTAAAACCTTGAGCTCTTAATTCATTTAATGAAATATCTTTTCCAACTTCTACACCAGTGCGAATTTCAACCCCCATTTCCTTCATAATATCAATTTCTGCTTTTAAAACTTCTTTTCCAAGTTTATATGAAGGAATACCATAACGAAGCATACCGCCAGCTTCCTTATTTTTTTCAAAGACAACGGGTTTATACCCACGTTCTGCAAGGTAGAATGCACAGCTTAAGCCTGCAGGACCTGCTCCAATGATTGCAACTTTTTCTGGCCAACGCTCATAGCGGCTGGAAGCAATTACTACTGGTGGAACATAACGAGTAGAAGCGTTTAAGTCTCTTTCTGCTAAGAATTTTTTTACAGCATCAATGGAAACTGCTTCATCTAATTTTGCACGAGTACAGGCTTCTTCACAGCGTTTATTACAAACGCGTCCACAGACTGCAGGGAAAGGATTCTTCTTTTTGATCAGGGCTAAAGCCTTATCATACTCGCCGCGGTTTGCCATGTTAATGTAGCCCTGAACTGCAATATGTGCAGGACACGCGGTCTTACAAGGAGAAGTTCCTGTTTCGTGACAGTTTATGCGGTTAGAGTCGCGGTAGTTTTCATCATATTTTGCCTTGCTCCATTTATGGTTATCTGGAAGCATGATTTTTGGATACTTAACTTTGCTTCCATCTGCCTTTTTAAGTTTCTGTCCAAGCTTACAAGCGCCTGCCGGGCAGTACTCAACACAACGGCCACAGGCAACGCACTTATCTTTGTCTACGTGAGCAGTGTATGCAGAACGGCTTAAGTTTGGCGTGTTAAAAAGCTGGCTTGTTCTTAATGCGTTACAAATGTTAACGTTACAGTTACAAATACCAAAGATTTTGTTTTCGCCGTCAATGTTCGTAATCTGGTGAACAAATCCGTTTGCTTCCGCTATCTTTAAAATCTTAATTGCTTCGTCAGCGGTAATGTCGTGACCTTTGCCGGTTTCGCGGCAGTAATCTGCAAAGTCTCCAACGCCAATGCACCAGCCCCAGTCGTCATCTGCACAACCTTCGTCTAGCGCTTTACGGCTTGCTCTACATGAACAGCGACCTACTCCAATATGACCTTCATACTTTTTAAGCCAGTAAGAAAGCTTTTCTATGTCTATAGATTCATTCTGAGTTTTAATGGCTTCTTC
Organism: uncultured Treponema sp.; assembly: GCA_937877515.1. GTDB lineage: Bacteria > Spirochaetota > Spirochaetia > Treponematales > Treponemataceae > Treponema_D. Next base: position 35,732 of record CALFIX010000074.1, on the reverse strand, counting down.
TACAGGAATTACGTGCATGCCAACGCCACTGCCACCACCCGGAACCATTTGTGTAATGCCGTCAAGCGGAATGAATGTCATTCGTTCAAAGAAAGATGCAACTGCAGGGTGCTGTTCCAAACGAGGATTTGAACCGTCTGGCTTTTCTTCCATGTTAAAGAGTTCTGCACTTCCAGGAACAAACATTGGAAGAATGTAACGCCTCTCGCTTTGTGGAGCAGTGCGTCCGTTGTGGTCATAGTGGTATCCATAATCGTACTCCAAAAGACCTATGTAACTCATTTCATCTAAGAGCTTTTGGAATTTTTCTTTTCCGTTTTTTTCTACATATTCAGCATTAAGCTTACAAAGTTCATCAAAAGTGTATGGCGTACGCTTTTTCATGGAAAGACCCACGTCTGCCATTTCCTCTGTTATGATTTCTGCTAAGCCCCAGTATTCCGGGTCGTCTGCAGTAACTTTTCCTAAAATATGACCTGCAACGTCCGTAATTTTTTTACCTAAAGCAATAATCTTTGGACTTGGATTTTTATCCCCCTGATGTGGTGGAACAACAGATTTAAACTGACCTGGCATGGTATCCTCCGTTAATTTACAGCCTATTCTTCTATTATATGGGAGGATTTTTAATAACGCAAATTCTTTTATTTAAGGATTAAGATTCATTGCATAATTCTAGAAGTTTTCTTACAATAGCAGGGATTTTTAACTATACAACATCGGAGGGATAAAATGTCATCAGCAATGATTCAAGAAATCATAGCCTTTGTTCTATATCTTGGCATAATGATTTATATTGGAATTCGTTTTATGGGTAAAAATAACAACTCAGAAGATTTTTTCTTAGGAGGTAGAAATCTTAGCCCATGGACAACTGCCTTAAGTGCAGAAGCAAGCGACATGAGTGGCTGGCTTTTAATGGGACTCCCGGGAGTTGCATATTTAACCGGAATGAAGGAAGCCTTTTGGACTGCTGTAGGGTTAGAAATTGGTACTTACCTTAACTGGCTTATTATTGCAAAAAGATTAAGAAAATATTCTGTTCTTTGTAACAACTCCATTACAATTCCTGAGTTTTTAACTAACCGCTTTAAGGATGAAAAAAATATTATAAGTTCTATTAGTGCATTATTTATTGTTCTTTTCTTTATTGTTTATACTGCAAGTGGTTTTGTAGCCTGTGCAAAGCTTTTAAATAGTGTTTTTAACCTGCCGTATATTTGCGGTCTTTTAATAGGTGTAGTTGTAATACTTTTATATACTTTGCTTGGCGGATTCAGTGCAGTTTGTACGACAGACTCCATACAAGGCTCTTTAATGTTTGTAGCTCTCATTATTACAGTTTGTATTATGACTGTTACATTGGGTGGCCCAAATGGTGCGGCAGAAAAAGTAAGTGCATTTGGAAGCCAGTTTTTAAACCCATTCTCTGCAGAAGGCGACAAAAGCTTTGGCGCAATGAGTATAATTTCTTCTCTTGCATGGGGCTTAGGATACTCCGGAATGCCACACATTTTAGTACGCTTTATGGGTATTAGAAGCAATAAAGAAATAAAAGTCAGTAGACGCATTGCAATGGTTTGGGTAACAATTGCAATGTTTAGTGCAATTATAATTGGGGCACTTGCAAAAGCTTATCTTCTAGCACCTCTTGAAGATGGCAAACAGGAAACTGTTATTATTTCTACACTATTACAAACTTACCAGCCTTTTATTGCAGGAGTTTTTCTTTGCGCCATTTTAGCAGCAGCTATGAGCACAGCGGACAGCCAGCTTTTAGTTGCTGCAAGTGCATTTAGCGAAGATTTTTGCCAGAATATTCTTAAGCGTAAGTTTGAACCAAAGACTATGGTTTTAGTAAGCCGCATTACAGTTTTATGTATTGCTCTTATTGCTTTTGTAATTTCTTTAGATGAAAACTCTTCTATTTTTAGTTTAGTAAGCTACGCATGGGCAGGCTTTGGTGCAACATTTGGTCCTTTAATTTTCTTAGCTTTGTTCTGGAGAAATGCTACCGCAAAAGGTGCCGTTGCAGGAATTATTGCAGGAGGTCTTACTGTAGTTATATGGCATAACATTCCGGCAAGTATTGCTCCAATATTTGGGCTATACGAAATTTTACCGGGATTTATTCTTTGCCTTTTGTTTGCAGTAGTTGTAAGTCTTTTAGATAAAAATAAAAATCCACAGATGCTTGAAGAATTTGATGCATACAAGGCTTTAGAAGACTAAAAACAAAAAACTACGCCTGATGCGGAGGACCTGATGCTTCAGCTGCTTTTGCAGGTGAAGCATTGGAGCGAAAGCGGAACCCGTAGCAGCAGGGTGTGTAAGTGCATAAAGTAGAATTGTTTAAACTTTACCCCACAATCAAAGAAGGTGCCGTCCACCCCCCAAAAAAAGATAATTCTACTCTAAAGTTAAATCTCCTTCTTTTATCCAGCCAAGCTTTCTAAACAAAAGCCCGAAAGCCCAGCTTAAGACAGCAGGCAAAACAAAGCTTATTAAAATTAGTCCAACCCATTCGCGAACGCCTGGAGTAATTGCCGCAGCTCCATGCAAAAGTGCTGCTTCACTTGGATCGTACCAGCCGGTTATCATTCCAATCTGGCCTACAAAGCCGCATGTTCCCATTCCAGAACTGACTGCAGCACCATTCATTTCCAGCTTAAACAGGCAGGTAGAAATCGGGCCGGTAATTGCAGAAGTTAAAATAACAGGAAGCCATATACGTGGATTTTTTACAATGTTTGGCATCTGAAGCATACTTGTTCCTAGTCCCTGAGAAACAAGACCACCCCAGCGGTTTTCATAAAAGCTCATTACAGCAAATCCAATCATGTTTGCACTGCAACCTGCAACAGCAGCTCCACCTGCCAGACCAACAAGTCCGAAGGCAGCACAAATTGCTGCAGAGCTGATTGGAAGTGTTAAAACCATTCCCATTACTACGCTTACGATTATACCCATTACAAATGGATGTAACTTTGTTGACCAGACAATAAAGCTTCCTATTGAGCTTGCAGCAAGTCCTATCCACTTTGCAGTCAACACGGCAAGCAGGGCTCCGCTTAAAAGTGTTACAAGAGGTGTTACTAAAATATCTACTTTTGTTTTTTTAGAAACCAGGTTTCCAAGTTCACAGGCAATAATTGCAATAACTAAAACCGCAAGAGGACCACCTGCTTTTCCTAATACGTTACATGCTGAACCTACAGCTGCAAGAGAAAAGAGAACTAAGGCAGGAGCACCCATTGCGTGTCCTATGGCAACAGCCATTGCTGCTCCAACAACATGAGCGTCGCCTGCAAAGTTTCCGGCGTCTACAAAAAACTGAAAAACCGGATTTACATTAATCTTTAACAAAAGCTGACCTAAAGTCTTTACAATTGTTCCAACCAGCAGAGAGGCAAAAAGTCCCTGAGCCATTCCACCGAGAGCGTCAATTAAATAACGCTTAACGTACTTGTTCATACGTTCCTCCAAGAGAAAAATAAAAATGTAATTGGGGATTGACGTATTTGGTGATGTGGTCATTTGGGACATCGTAAGCCCATTAGGCAGTGCGTGTTATTTTAGAGACTGACACCTCATTCTGCCGCCGTTCATCGCAAACATACTATCTATGTGAGCGGAGTGTAGCAAATTGTAAAAGAGTTGACAAGTGGTTTTATAACAATAAGTTTTACATTACACTTTCTAGGGCATCTATTATGTCCATGTCGTAAATGCCCGGCTGCATTCGGAGTTCTTTTACTGCACTTATTTTGTCGCGTAAAGGATGGTAACGTCTATGACTTACAAGGGAGACATAACTTTCTACAACGTGTAAGATGCGGGCTATCTGAGGAATGCTTTCGCCTCTAAGGCCTTCCGGGTAGCCAGTGCCATTTATGTTTTCGTGGTGAAGCATGGAAGCTAGTGTAAAAAGTTCTTTACATTCTTCTGGGACAAAATCGTAGTAACCCATGCCGCGTAAGACATGCGTTTTAATAAGTTTTTTTTCTTTTGCGTTTAGAATTTCTATGCGGAACAAGTCTTCTGGTAAATCTAAAAATCCTGCGTCATAAACCAAGGAAATACAGAAGTAAAGGGAAGCCACTGAAGAATCAAGCCCCAATGCCAGCGAAACCTTATAAACAAGTTCGCTTATGTTTTTTGAGTTATTTGGACGGTCAGTGTATTCGTCTATGCGTTCGCCAAGCTTTTGACATTTATGCGAAAGTTCTTCAATTTGATTTTGACTTAAATTAAATTCTCCCTGCAGAACATGGTCTTTATTTTCTGTGTTATTTTTGTAATTTGAATTTTGAAAGCGGCTTATAAGATTTAACGTTTCTTTAAAATGCTCATTCTGCATTTTGTTGATTTTTCTGTTATTCACGCCCTGAATAATTAAATGCACAATAAAAAGAACCAGTAAAACTAAAAGTATGAGAACTGCTATAACAATAAGCTTCTTAAAATCTGCAGAACCGTCTCCCAAAGAAAAGCCAGAAATTAAATCTGTAAAGGTAGACTTAAGGTCTGTGGTCATCTCAGAAAGACCACTATCCATATCTTGCATATAAAAGAATATACCATAAAGTTATTGAAGATTTCAATGTTAATGTGTTAGAGTTTAAGTATGACTAAAACAAAAAAAATTACACTTACCACGGTTATTATAATTGCATGTGCCATTACAGCTTTGTTTATTGTACTTTTATGCCTTCCTAAAAAAAGAGCTCAAAGTTTTACTGTTGCCTTTTATGACTTAACAGGTAAACAGGAAACAGCTATTTTAGAAGCTTTACAAAAGGCAAGCCCGGATGCAAAAATATCTTCTGTTTCGCTTTCTAACGAAGAAGCTCTCTTAAAAGCACTTCCTAAAAAAACAGATATTGTTTTTACCAGAATGGGTAAAAATGCAGATTCTTTATGCGAGGGAAAATTTAAAAACTATAGTTTTCCTTCTGCCGATTTAAGTAACTATATTTCTTCCATGCGTGGAAAAGCAGTTACAGATTCTAACAGAAACATTATTCAACTACCGATTTTACTGGACAGTTACGAAATAGACATAAATACAAAACTATTGAAAACTGTAAAAATTGAAGAACCTACTACATGGAAGGATTTGGAAGAGTTTGCAAAGTCAATAAAAGAAGCTTTCGTTTCAATACCTATAACTTTTGCAGGTAAAGACTCAGACTCTTTTTTAACTTTACTAGGTGCATTAACAGAAAGCTACAACGGTTCTGAAAGTGTTTTAAAAGCTTATAAAATTATTCAAGATTCTATTGAACAAAATGAGGACACAAGCCAGACAATAAAAAAGCTTTGTGAAAGTCCGGAAGCTCCGATGTATGCTGCGACACATATTCTTTCTCGCTGGCTTAGGGAAGGACTTATAACACGTGAAGTTTTTAATTTTACAAAAGAAGACTTAGACGGCTTTATGACTACAAAACAGACAGGTATAGTTTTTATGACTTTAACAGAGCATAGAGAGCAAGACATAGATTCTACAACCAGGGCACTCTACGAAACGCTCCCCGGAGCAAATAAGCAGAAGTCACCTTTCTTTCCTGCATTCAAAACTCTAAGCGGCAGGGCTTTAACAGCTCCTGTAATATGCGCAGTTGCAGTTTCTAAAAACAGTGCTGCCTTAAGTGCAACAGAAGCTTTAACACAAAATATTTATCAGGAAGCCATGTCTCGCAGCACAGGACTTGCCCCGCTGAGTGCAAATGCAAAAACTCCGGACAGACAGTCTGATGACGCACGATTCTGGGTTGCAGCTTCTTCTGTTCCTCTAACACCGTTACCAGATGCGGTATTTACAACTCAAAAAGAAAAGCAGCTTTGGGCAGAGCTTTTTAAAGAATATATTCTAAAACTTTAATTGTCTGCTTTAAAAAAAAGAGAGCTGTCCAAAAGTGGGCAGCTCTTTTACTTTACCCGCACTGCGGGAGTTTATAAGGCTTTCTTCTACTGAAGAAGAGAAAGTACTGTCTGGCTCTGCTGGTTAGCCTGAGCGAGCATTGCTGTTCCGGCCTGTTCAAGAACCTGATTCTTTGTGCTTTCAACAATTTCCTTAGCCATATCTGTATCACGGATGCGGCTTTCAGAAGCCTGAAGGTTTTCAGCACCAACATCAAGACCTTCAACTGTCTTTTCAAGACGGTTCTGGTATGCACCAAGGTCTGCACGCTGTTTGTTAATCTTCTTGATAGCTTCGTCGAGTGTACCGATTGCACGGTTTGCTTCGTCTGGAGTACCAAGAGTCATAATCTCTTCTGTTCCAACGCTGCGGAGACCAAGAGCAGAAGCACTCATTGTTCCGATGTAAACCTGTGTTCTTTGGTCCATGTTTGCACCAATGTGGAGCCACATAGAAGCAGTAACATTGTTTTCACCTGTTGGGCGAGCAAAGCGTCCTGTAAGCATGTTCATACCGTTGAACTGTGCAGCAGATGCAATGCGGTCTACTTCTGCAATAAGTGAAGAAACTTCAACCTGAATCATTTCGCGGTCTTCATCAGAGTAAATTCCGTTAGATGACTGGATTGCAAGTTCACGAATGCGCTGTACGATATCTTCTGTTTCCTGAAGATATCCTTCAGTTGTCTGGATGAAAGAAATACCATTCTTAGCGTTTGTTGAAGCCTGATTTAAACCGCGAATCTGAGAACGCATTTTTTCTGATACTGCAAGACCAGAAGCGTCGTCGCCTGCACGGTTAATCTTCATACCACTAGAAAGTTTTTCCATGTTTTTCTGATGGCTTACTTCGGTAATTCCTTCAGAACGCTGTGCAAACATAGCACTCATGTTGTGATTGATAACCATAGTGTATCTCCTCTAATCAATTTAAGGATTTCGAGCAAACACATACTATGTTTGCTGTCCCCCGGGTTTTCCACCCTACAATAAGATTGTCGGAGTACCATTTTTTTACTTTAGCTTTTTTTTACAAAAATTTGCAAAAAGTTTAAAGTTACTGTAAACTAACCCGCATGAACGAGATTTTTCAGAAATTTACAGTAAAAGACATTGTTTTTTTAGCAATTATTTCTGCGGTAGCCCTTTGCTCTGCTGCAGTTATGGCAATTGTAAGCCATATTTACATTTTTGGCCTGGCTCAGCTTGTAACCGCACTGCAGTTTTCTCTTTTCCCCGCTGTAGCCCTTTACAAGGTAAGAAAACCTGGTACTCTCCTATTTTTTGCTCTTTTTACAGGACTTTTTGAACTTTTTATGGCTCCTGTAATGTTTGTTTCTAGCGTTCTTACAGGTCTTATTTTAGAAACATTCATGCTTTTGATTTTTAAGGGCTACAAAAATAACCTGGCAATCTTTTTAAGTGCAGCTTTATTTATACCGGCAACCCTGCCTTTTAACGCACTCTACTACAGGTTGTTTTCTAAAGAAATGTTTGACCTTTTCTTTGCTGACGGTTTTCAGATTTTAGCTTTAGTTTTTGTACTATCTTCTATTCTAGTAAGCTGCGTGGGTTCTTTTTTAGGAATAAAGATTTCTAAAGAACTTTCCAAAGCTGGCGTTTTAAAATGATGGATTTATTTGAAATAAAAAATCCGTTATATCCGTTAGTCTCTATAATAACTTCTCTTTTAATTTTTATTGGTGCACTCTTACTTGCAAAAAGTATTTTTGGCATTCTGTTTTTGTGCACCATATTTATTTTACTTTGCTTCTTTGGCTACACTAAAACCTGCCTTAATCTTATTCCGTTTTTAATTATTTATCTTACACTACTCTCATGCATATTCTATTTTGCAAGCAGCCGCAATATAAACTTTACCGTTCAAATGGCAATTAGACTAACTGGTGTTGTTTTTGCATTTATTCCGGGACTTTCTTTACCACCAGTAAATCTAGTACGAAACCTAACACAACTAGGCTGTCCAAGACTTGTTACCCTTGGAATGCTTATAACTTTAACCTTTATTCCTGTTCTCTCTAGCGAAATAAAGCAGATACGAAATGCCATGAAAACTAGAGGCGCTGTCTCTTTGTGGAGGCCAAAAGTTTTATACAGAGCTTTTTTAATTCCCCTTATTGTGCGCCTTGTAAATATTTCTGATACACTTGCACTTTCTGTAGAAACCAGAGCCTTTGTTGCAGAAGAAATAAAACCCGGCATTTATAAGCCTATAAAAATAAAAGCCCGTGACATTTTATTTTCTGTTTTGTTTTGTTTAATTTTTGTTTTATGTCTGGGTCTCTTTTTGGTGATAAAAAAATGAAAACTGCTGTTCATATTGAATGCAATAACTTTTTTTATGGAAATGCAGATTCTGAAAATGAGTCAACTCCTAAAAACACTGTTTTAGAAAATTTTTCTTTAGACATAAATTATGGCGAAGTAACTTTAATTTCTGGAGCTTCCGGGAGTGGGAAGTCTACTTTAATTTCCCTTATAAACGGCGTTATTCCACGGGTTGTGCCCGGAGTGTTTAACGGTAAAATTTTTATAGACGGTGAAGATGCTTCAGAAAAAAGCATGAGCAGTATTTCCTTAAAAGTTGGCAGCGTTTTACAGAATGCGGAAAGTCAGATAATAAATCAGATTGTAGAAGACGAGATTGCATTTGGTGCAGAAAATTTAGGCTTTAGTGCAAGCGACATAGCAAAAAATGTTAACGAAAGCTGTTCTCTCATGAAGCTGGAACCTCAATGGAAGACAAGAACCTTAAGCGGCGGTCAGAAGCAACGTGTCGTTACAGCCAGCACTCTTTGCATGAAGCCTGATATTTTTATTTTTGATGAGCCTCTTGCAAATTTAGACGTAACCGGAGCAAAAATTCTTTTAGACCTCTTAAAAGATTTATGTTTTAAAGGAAAAGCAATTGTTCTTGTAGAACACCGTTTAGACATAGTTTTACCTTACGTAGATAAAATCTACAAAATTGAAAACAAAAAAGCTTCTCTTGTAGAAAATAAAAAAGAATACTTAAAAAGCCAGACAGAAATTTTTAAAGATACAAAAGAAAACTGTATTACTACAAGCGATATTGCACTACAACTTTGCGACATTACAAAATCTTTTGGTAAAAGAAATATTTTATGTTCTCTTAACGAAACCATTTATAAAGGAGAACGCATTTTGCTTACTGGCGAAAACGGTAGTGGAAAATCTACTTTAATGAACATAATCGCACGTCTTACAAAACAAGATAGCGGAAAAGTAATTCAGCATTTTGATAAAAGACTTAAAAACAAAAAAGCAAGCAGTGCCTGGTTTAAGATGTGTGGCTTAGTTTATCAAAATCCAAATTATCAGCTTTTTATGAGCAGCGTTAAAGATGAAATTTTATTTGGTGCTGAAAAAACAGATGAAGGTAAACTTTATGCTTTGGAAATTGCAAAACGTTTAGAATTAGAAAGCTTGCTTAATAGACACCCGCAGTCTCTTTCTGAAGGACAAAAACGACGCGTAACCGTTGCTGCAATTTTAGCACAAAGGCCCAAACTCCTTTTATTAGATGAACCAACGGTAGGTCAGGACTATCACACTCTGGAACTTTTAATGCAGACAATAAATGACGTGCACAGAGAAGAAGGCACCACTGTAATAAGCATTACTCACGACATAAGGTGCCAAAATGCCCTGTGCGACAGAAGGCTTTTACTTAAGGACGGAAAATTTTAAAAGTAACGTTTAATGCCTGTCGTAATGCAGACATAGCTTCCGTCAAACGAGCCAGCTGCTACGTCTACTTTAGAAACACTTCCAAAACCTTTTATTACAGCCCCTCCTCCAAATTCTACAAAGAAGCCTTTCGTCTGATTAAATAAAAATTCAAATCCGCCTGCTCCGCCTGTTTCTAAAATCATCGGGGCTGTAAAAAAGCCATAAGAAGCGTCACTAGTAATACCAAATTCAACTTTTGCATAACCATAAGTTCTGAATGCAAAACCATTATGCTCTTTTAGTGAACCAAACTGAATTTTGTCACCTAAAGTAATGGCTTTTGCACTGGCTGCCTGAGAAGAATTTGCAAGATATAAGTTTAGGTTTACTTCATCTTTAATACAGAAAGCATTTTTCTGAAAAAGCGGAATACCCAAACCTATACCACCGCCGCTTTTACGGCTTTGAACAAGTGCATACGAGCCAAGTGAAAACTTATCTTTTGGAAAATCCATCTGTGATTCTTCTGCAAATAATGGAACTGTAAACGCAAATAGCGCTGCGACTGTTATAAGAGTAAAAAATTTTTTCATGCCGCAACGCTATCAGAAAACAAAAAAATATTCAATCAGTTAGCTATTACTAACTTTAGATAATTTTTTATGAACAGCCATAAAGCAGGCCGGATGAACAAATGTAACAACAAAGTAAAGTAAAAAATACTTTAAGGAATAATAAACATACATTGAATGAATTAAAGGCTTAAGACACAAAGAAGTTAGTATAAAAATAAAACCTATAACTATTCCACCAGTCAGAACCCTTAGAATTTTTTGAAGCACCGTACACTCTGTGTCAAATTTTACAAAACGCTTTTCTATAAACCACCCCCAGAGGAGTGCTAAAAATGAACCTGCACCAGAAAAAAAATCATTTTTCATAACAGCAGGGTCTACAATTAAAACTCCATCTGCATAGTCCATTGGATATTTTTTTAAAAGAACTAAAAGCGTTGCTAAAACAATTAAAACGCTTCCTCCTATAACAATCCATAGATCTACATTCTTTTTATTTTCTTCATCCCTTTGTTCAACCCTAAGAATTATGTCAGTTAACCAAACGATAATTAAACCTACGCAAAGGCCAACCAATACATCTTGAGGAGTGTGGACACTTAAAAAGTTTCTTGAAAATGCAACGATTAAAATTAAAACCGCACAAACAATTATTGCCCAAAGCCATTTATGATTTTTGTTTTCTTTGTCTTTTTTTATGAGAGCATAGCCTAAAGTTCCGTACTCTCCAACAACAGACTGGGTATGACCGCTTGGAAACGAATAACCTGTTGCCCCGGCTTTTGCTTTTAGAGGCGGATTTATGCGAGTGTCTCGAATCCACGGCCGATACGCACAAACGCAAAGTTTTATGACATTATTTACAAATGTTCCAAAGCTTTGTGAAAACAAAATAAAAAAGCCCATTCTTTTATCTATACACCAATAAAGAGTACAAATTAAAAGAATTGTAAGCGGATTAAACGGAATATCAGTCAGAGCAGAAACAATTTTTTCTACGACTGAACCACAAGCTTCCCTAAGATTTTGTAATGCCAATAAATATGAAATATCCATTCTTTTATTTTACGTCCAGTCTTTTGTTTTTGCAAAAGATTTTTATAAAATAAAACATTAAATGTATTCTTTTATCATATTAAGAGCTTTTTCTGTTGCCTCATATTTTATTTGAGTTCTTGTGCCAACAAAAACATTTTTTGTTACGACAGTTCCTTTTGCACCGCTTAAAGAAATAAAAACTAAACCGACAGGTTTTTCCTGTGTTCCACCTGCAGGACCGGCCAGACCTGTAATACCAACGCCTAAATCTGTTCCAAATTTTTCGCGAATATTTTTTGCAAGTGCAATTGCAATTTTTTGAGAAACCGCATCGGGCGCTTCATTAAAAAGTTCTTCTGGAATTTCTAAAAACTTATTTTTTACTTCGTTTGAATAACAGACAATTGAACCTTTAACATATTCTGAACTACCTGCAATGTCTGTAAGACGACTAGTTAAAAGTCCTCCTGTACAAGACTCTGCACATGAAATAGTAAGATTGTTTTCTTTTAATTTTTCGCCAACTTCTCTTTCCAGCGTCCACTTATTAAAATCTTCCATATTTAAAGTATACGAAAAAGAATAAATTAGTGCAATGAAAAAAAATACCCGCAGGGCTTTATGATGTATAAAGCGAAGTGCGGGTTAACGGTTTATTTTTTAATTTACTGCTCGGAAAGCGGACTACCGAATTCTATGTTTGTACCAAGATAGCCGACAACAGGGATTCCGCTTGAATCAAAGTCGAGGCAGACATTTTGGAATTTCGGGTCTCCGCCTTGAGGTGGTTCTATGGCAGGAACGGTCATGTATTCCCATGAGCCTGTAGTGTAACCTGTGGCCTTAGTTGAACCATCTGAACCGTATGCAGTTCCAGGTTTCACATCTACACCAAATGGAACAGTTATATCAGAACCTGTTATTGAACTTGCTGCATAAGCAAGTTTAATAGCATCTCGTCCACCGGTTTCCGTTGCATTGTAATATGCAATGTATGGGATATTGTTCTGAACCTTTATCTGAGTCCAGTTACCAACAGAAGAAGCTTGGTCAACAGTTACAGATTGAAGAGACGTGCTGCTATATGACGGCAGGTACATATACACAAGGTTAGAATCGTAACTGTCAAATGCTGCGATATGAACTTCATCGCCGTTTAATGCCATAGAAACATAAGCTGTAATATTTTCCGGGAATGAAACGCTAGAAGTTGTCCATGCAACTGTGTTTGTTGGAGAAGACCCGTCTACAGCATTTGTAGAGTACTTAAGCACAAGTTTATTTGTTGAACTGTCTACATATACGATTACGACATGATTGTCGCTTGTAACGCCCATGTCAAAGTATTTTGAGCCAGTTGAAACTACAGAAAGACGTCCTGTTGAATATTTAGATGAATTACTTGTATTTTCTGTAAAATTGTACTTCTGTGCATACGTAATTCCGCTACTATCTTCACCAGAGGAATTGAGTGCAGTTGCTGTACCGCTTACAGTTTGGCCAATTTGGAAATTTCGGAACAAGATTTCATTTGTTTTGTTGTCAAAGTATGACATATAAACAACTGCGGTTCCTGTTTTAGAATTTCCTGTAGTGACAAGCTTAGGATATTCGTAGCGGTTTAGTTTAAGATTATCATTATAATCAACTCTTTCCAAAGTTATAGCATTATTACCAGATGTATATGCAAAACTACCATTGTAATTTGAATAAGTTGTACCAGGCCCCCACAAATCTCCTGTTACATAAGCATTAGGTCCATATTGCTGTGCGGTTCCGGCAGACAATTCTTGATAGCGATCATAGTATAATCCTAATGCACCATCCGCATAATTAAATAAAGTGACATTATAATAGCGTCCTCCCTTATCAACCGCCATTCCCATTTGCTCAGTTGCAAGTTGTTTAACAAGATATTCTGTGTATACCTCAGCAGCCGTTGAACCATTAAATTCAGCACGCTGTGCATGAGCATTTGAATAATAATAATAGCCAGCACCTGTACCAGCAGCAGTTCCTACCGCAGTAGATGGACCGCCGTTATTATCAACATAGCCGAATACAGGATTATCACCATTCATAACCATTACTGGATAATATCCATTTTCAACTCCTGTGTCTTTCATGCTAAAGAAGCGGAGGTAGCGGTCGTCGGTTAAGAGGACGTTCTTTGTGGTTGTGGTGTCTGGCTCGCGGTTATAACAGTAAGCGTAATCGTCGTCTGTGTAAGAGTTACCTTCTGCTTCTGTATATGAACCGCATGAGTCATTGTTGTTTACGTTGTTAAGACATCTCATACCGTTTACATAAACTTCTAAGTAACCTGAATAACTTGATGCGTTAGTTAACGTAAAGCTTGTGTAAACTCCACTTGTTGCTGCAGTGCTTATTGTCATGCTCTGACCGCTTGCAGAAGTGCTTGTTACGCTTTTGCTGTTTACTAATGCAACCGACGACGGGTTTAAGTTAAAGCCAGAAACAGTTATAAAGTCTTTTGTTTCACTAACAGAGCCTTTTCCGCCTGCTATTACAGAGTACTTACCACTTGCAGCCCTTATGTTGTTATCTTTAAGGCCGGAGCTCTTTCTTATTGTTGTTGAAATGCCTGTTATATACGGCACAACGTCCATCTTGTAGTATGGTGTTTGAGTACTTGTTGTAGTGTTAGTAGAACCTAAAGAACTATTCTTTGCACTTGCATAGGTTGCGACTGCATACTGAGTGCTTCCGTTTACGCTTGTGTAAGCAGAACCTGTTACAACGCTTGGAGTTCCCTGGTCAACTGCAACAATCTGAACTATAACATCTTTTTCTGCAACACCAGAAATAAGTGCCGTGTTCCAGCTCAAAGTCCATTCAGCAATGTGTCCGCTAGAAGAGAAGGAGTCTTCTCCCATTACAAACTTAAAGCCGTAAGTTGAGTAAGATGAGTCTTTATTTACTGCTGTAGTTCCATTATAAGACCATGTACTTGTACTTGAGTCAAATGTTGCCATCTGATAGAAGGTTGTATTGCTTACACTAAGAGTTTTTGTTAAGCCTGCAGAACTAAACAGTGATTCCATACCAGGAATGCTTACGTAAACTGAACCAAGACGGATGTTGTCGCTAATGGTTCCGCTTATTACGATGCCACCAGAAACTTTAGGGTCTAAGTCCCATTCGTCGCTGTTAGAAGAACTAAACATTCCGCTTGAAGCAGAAGCTATGTCAGCTTCAAGTTCTATGTGACCTGAAAGACTAGAAACTGTTGCACTACTCTTTAACGAAGAAGAACCATAAATAGAGTTGTCGTTTATAGAATTCCAGTAGAACGGAGTAATGTATGCTTCAGGTTCTGTGCCATCGCGTAAGCTTACTCCCATGTAAACGTTAACATCGGCGCTTTGGCTTGTACTTAATGCGGTAGTTCCTTCTGTTGAATCCCAGACTGTAAACTTTGCAAGATGAGGACTTGAAGAAGCAGTATCTGCAATGCCACTTGTGCCGAGGTTTAAGAAGTCTCCAAGTTGCATTGTTATTGTGCCTTTTCTGCTTTCACCATCTTCACCATCCGCAGTGCCTGTAATAAACGCCGTTGAGTTTTCTCCTGTAGCAAGGCTTGTTCCACTAGAGTTAGAAATTGCGTAACTGTAGTAAAGACTTCCGTTACCACCTAAGATTTCCGGTGTAATTACCGTCATTCCCTTTGCCGTAATAAAGCCTTCTGTGCTTGAGCCTGCGTCAAGAGAGGTCTTCTTGCTAGACCAGGTGTAACTTGTTTCGTAAGCGGTGCTTGTTTCAGTAGCAGAAACGGCTCCGTTACCATCTAAGTCTGTTCCAACACTAATATTTGCAAGACGGGGTGCATTATTGGAAACAAAGGCTTTCTTTGCGTGGGTTGAATCATTGTAGTCACTAGAAGATACAGTTGAATATGTTATATTTGAACCATCAGAAACGTAACTGTATGCAGATGAACTGTCTACATAAAGAAGAGAAACTTCTGAAGCACTAGAAGCGTTGATAGATTTTACATCTACAATGTCACTTGTAAGGTTTGTACCTGTGAATGACATGTAGTCACTGAATGAAGCATTACCTACAACACCAATACTGTAGTTTCCAGCTCTATCGAATGCAATGTAGTGAAGCTCTATAGGACCGTCCGTTATATTGCGACTAAAGATGTTTGCTTCCCATGTGTATGAGGTGCCGGAGGCCTTTAGTTTTTCTACCATAAGGTCGCCGTCATCATTTGTTGGAGAAGAATAGTATCCGTAGCCATAAGACGAAGCATATGTAGAACTTGTTTGCAGAGATCCACCAGAACTTTCTGTCGTAGTGTTGTTTACTACCATTGCAAGAGCAACATAAGCAATATCACTTTCAGATGAATACATAGGACTACCGCTTATTGTAACTGTGCTATTTGAGATGTAAGAATCTACTGTATAAATTGCACCACCAATATTTATCAAAGAGCCGACTGCAACCTGACTTGTATCATTCATGCCTAAAACATTAAGTTCATCGCTACTACGTGTAACCGCTTTTCTAAGCCAATACATACCTCTATCGTAAACTATGGTGTTATCTGTAGTAGTCGTTTCTGAACCAAGTGCACTAACGCCAGTACTTGCAGGGATTGATACAGAGTTATATGTACTTGAAGTTGAATACATTGGGTTAAACAGTTTGTTTGACTTTGTGCTAGATACGGTATCGCGCCTCATAAAGTAGAATGCAACGTAGTCTACTCCACTTTGGTCTACACTATTTATTGTGTTTTCCGTAATCACAGAGCCAAATGTGTAAAAGCCATCATCCTGCTGTACGTTAGGGCTCAAGTTGTAGCTGCTTGAATCTGGAGTTACAAGGCAAGGAGGAGTATTGTCATAGTTAATTACAATTGCTTGAGTTCCAGTATGAGTTGTTCCGTCTACAGCGTCTTCTGCCTCTATGCTAAATGAAAGAGTTCCCAGTCCTGAATCTGTGTCTAACTTATACCAGAATGAAACTGAACTGTATAAATTATAAGACCCATCAGAAATTGTTTTAGATGAAGTACTACCATTTCCTATAGCCTTAGCAGAATCTGTATTTGTCATAGCCTCTTTATTTACAAGTGTGTCGCCGTTTATTGTAAGAGACTGAATTGCATCACTATCTGTAACCGTACCAGTTAAATACCACTCTCCCTTAACGTACATATCAGCAGAATACTGAACGCTTGCTGTTACAGTTCCACCGATTGAAGAAGCCTGTACTAAATACAAATCAGAGATAATCGGATTATCACTATCTAACGTTCCATAGCGATACTGAGGAGTGCTAAACTTTCCGTCATTATCTTCTGCATAAGCACAGAGAACTATTGTATTTGTTTTTCCGGATGCAGGGTTAAACTCACTCTTTTGGTTTATCTTCTGATACCATGTGCTTCCGTCTGAAGAAAGCGTTGTAAGGATTGCAAAGTCATCTATGCTTGCTGTATATGATGAGTCAGGGTCGTCCCAACCACTTACAGAGCTACCACAAGTCCATGAAAGAGGAGTGGTTTCACTTGCATAAGTCTTTCTGTTGTAAATAGAGTATCCTGCATTTGCAAGATAATCTAAATCATCTTCAGTCAGACTGAATGTAGAAACATCACTAGAGGAAACTGTATATGTTCCAAATTTATATTTGGACCAATCAGTAACAGTACCTGAATCATACTCGTGGGTATCAGAAATTAACTGAAGCCATACGCGCTTAACAGTTCCGTTATCACTTGCACTTCCTGCAACACGCACAGTTCCACCTAAACTCGTACCGTTACTTTCAGGGTAACTGTAAGTAAGGTTAGGGCGGTCTCCTTGCGGGTCAAGTAAGATTAAGTGGCAGCTTTCACTAGAGTTTCCAACCTCATCTACACTCTTTATCCAAAGGTACATTTCTACAATTGTACTAAACTGAGTTGAATCGTTTGCACTTAAAGCCGTCTCTGTTGTTATTCCCCAGTTTACAAGATACGTGTTCATTGTTACAGAGTGCGTTCCACTTTCGTTTGAAGTGTCACCATCAAAGTAAACTGTCCATGAAAGACTTGCATCTTCAAGTTCTGTGTACTTAACAGTTCCGCTTGGCCCATTTGTTACAGAAATTGTAGTTGTGCTAGAACTGTCGTAAGAAGTCCAACTTGTAAGAGTCGTGCTTGTATCAGGACTTACTGTACTACTTGGAGAAAGTGCATAGTACACTGTAGAAGTTGAATCTACTGTACCTGTTGCAGTTATGCTTCCACTAGAAGTTTGAGTACTTGAAGGACTTGAGAAGTATATTACAGGACTTGTATTATCTACTGCAAAGCCGTAGGTAACAGAACCTGTTTTTCCTGCATTATCTTTAGCGGTAATGACAATGCTTATAGTACCTGTTCCTGTATCACAAGGAATACCGCTTAATAAGTAATTACTTCCTTCTCCATAAGCGGCATTTTCTGTATCTGTTACAGGATCTCTTGTAACAACAGTTCCTGTTATTGCATTATTTGAAGAATCTTTTAAACCTGAATAAGTTGCAGTTACGCTTGCAATTCCGTTTGTATCTGTTGCAGTAACGTACAAATCTATTGTGTCATAGTCACCACCAAATGTGTATCCAGTAGTATCTGATGACCATGCAGGAGTTGTTAATGACTCATCCCACACGTGCAAATTTCCTACCGTAGGAGCATTTGTATCTACCGTAAGATAAGCTATAGAGCTTACATTTGTACTGTTACCGTAAGAGTTTGTTCCGTCTGTAAGGTAAATGGCACTTGTAGAATTTGTAGAAGAACTTGTAAATTTCTTTGAAGCAGAATCTGTTACCTCAAAGTATATTTCTGTCTCTCCATCGCTAGAAAAACTTACTGTTCCAGAACCATTAACAAGAGATGGCGTTACCCACTCTGAATTATCAAATGAGTAGCGCACAGAACTTACCGTTCCGTCATCATCGATTGTTGTAAATGAGAGCGTGCTGCTTGTTACCCAAATACGGTTACTAGAAGACATTACTGTTGAATTATTTAAAAGTGTTGCTGTCGTTACAACAACTTTTGGTCTATCTGTATTTTGGTCAACTCTTAACGTAATTGGACTTGCATAGCCTGAGTTACCTGCACTGTCCGTTGCCTTTGCAGTTACATAAACCGTTGTACTGTCAGAAACAGAATTTGTTCCGTCTAAGACACTTGTTACAATACCACTTGCAGTCCAGCTTGTAGTTCCTGTTAAACTTGCTGTGCTAACTAAAACCCAGCCGGTTGCAGCGTCACTTCCAGCAGTAACCGATGCTGTGTCGGAAGAGATTGCTGTTTTAAGAGCACTTGCCACGTGGATGCTTGTTGTGTAGTAAAGTGCATCTACAGAACTAAGTGAATTGTCGTCTTGTGCAGTTCCACTTAAACTGATTGTTCCGTTTACATCAACAACATCTGTAGTGCTGTCTGCATCTGTCGGACTGGTTACGGTTACAGTCGGAGGAGTTGAGTCTACTGTTAAAGTGAAGAGTGCATAATCCTGGCTGTTACCAACACCATCAGTTGCGGTAAATGTTGCAGAACCGCTTGCCGTTAAACTGGCAGATGGAATTGTTACAACCCAGTAACCATAAGTGCCGCTTTCTTCATCGTCATCATAAGAGCCTTGAGCTTCTGTTACAGCAGTGCTTCCAATCTTAGTAAATGAAACACCGGAAACACCAGTGTTTGCATCACTTACTTTTAAGGCAACCGTGATGCTATTTTTACCGTTAACAAGCTTTGACGTTACGTCAGAAACACCGTCAACCGTTACAAGCTCCACCGTTTCAGGAGCTGAAACGTCTACGTTTACAGAAAGTGTTGTAGTAACAGAGTTACCTGCGTTATCTGTTGCGCAAAATGTAATTACGTTTGTTCCGCTGGAAACTCCAACATTTCCCGTCCAGTAGCTTGAACCATTTGTAAGCGAACCACTAGAAACTGTTTCTTCACTATTTACAGTTGAATAAGTTATTCCCTTAAGGCCAGAAAGCGTGTCGCTTGCTGTTACTCGTACAGGAATACTTGAGCTTCCGTACCAAATTTCTTCGCCTACCGTTACAGAGTCTACTCCGCTTGTGCTGTCTTCTGCTTTAGAAACTATGCCTGCACTTGCAGTTGGAGAGGTTGTGTCTAGTGTTGCATAAACCTGCTTAGATGTTGTTTTTTCTGCTGCATCTGTTACGGTAACTGCAAACAGGTATTCTGCATCGCTTAAGTAATTTTCTTCGTCGGAAGAAGAACTTCCAACCGGAATATCTACTGACCAGCTTCCGTCTTCTACATCGAGAGTGAATGTCTTTGTATTAGTTGAGTCAGATGTATCTGTTGCAACAATTACAACGGCACCGCTTCCGCTATTGTAAAGAGCATTTGTATCTGATGCAGTACCTGCTATTGTAAATGTTTTATTTGTAACAGTTCCAGTCGTACTTGTCGGAGTAGTAATTGAAAGCTCTGGGTTTGCTTCATCATAGTAGAATGTTATAGAGTCTGAGGTTGTTGTGTGTCCAATCTTATCTGTTGCCTTAATGAGTAAAGTGAGTGAGCCCTGTGTACTTCCGAGGCTTACACCTGTTGCACTCCAAGTACTTCCACCAATTGTAGTTACGTCTGTGTAATTTGCACCACAGTCAAGGCTGTACTGGATTGACTTAATTCCGCTACCCTCGTCTTCGTGTGTACCGCGAATGGTTATTGAGTTTGTGGTAAATGAGTCGCTTGAAGACGGAGTAGAAATGCTGATTGAAGGAGCAACGGTATCTACAACAACTGTTACATAATAGCTTACTTGTCTACCAGATTTATCTACTATAACTATACGATAAAGATATTCTGCATCTCCATCTGTTGTTTCAAAAGTCCATGCACTATCTGTAAGTGTAAAGCCACTTTCATCCTGAACATCACCATCAACAATTAATGTTGCAGTAATAGCATCTATATTTTCTTCTGAAATAACACCACTTAAAATAAAGTTTTGTGTCGTGTAGTAAGTGCTGCCAGTTTCTAATTGTGTAACACTATCCGTAAGACTTACTTCTGTAAATGTTCCACTATTTGAACTTGAATAAGAGTAAAGTTCTCCGTCATCAGAAACAGTTACATTAAGTGTAGAAGATGGAGTATCTGCATCTACAGTAAATGTAAAGCTAGAAATAGAGCTAGAGTTACCAGCGGCGTCCACTGCTCTAAAGTAAATTGTATGGCTTCCTGCACTAAGAAGTTCGTCTGAATCAGAAGTTTCTTTTAGCGTTACTACAGCGTTCCATGTGTTACCTGTTTTTACGTTACCAGTTTGCACTTCTGAAGGAGCGGTTTCTGTGTCAAACCAATATTGAATTGCACTTAGACCACTACCTTCATCACTTGCATTTCCTGCAAATGTAAATGTAGAATCCTGCTGCAGATATGTATTTACGCTATCTATGGGAGTGCTGTCTAAAGTTAAAAGCTCAAACTCTGGCCTTGTTGCATCTACTACAAAGGCAACACTTGTAGAACTTTCCTGTTCATACTTATCTTTTAAAGTAAATGTTGCGGTATACGTTCCGTCTGAAAGCGTTTCGCCGGTTACAACAGTTCCCGTAAATGTATAAGCAGGAGCAGAACCACTTAAAGCTTTAGAAAGTGTAATAGTTTCACCTACAGTTATTTCGTCGCCGTTTGTATCTGTTCCAGTAACAGAGCAGGTTATATCATCTTCATCTACACTGGAAGCTTCTTTTACTGCAGCTTCTAGAGTTAAAGTCTGACCTGCTCCCATAGAGCCGTTGTTGGTAAAGCTTTCATCTCCTAACTTGAAGGAAGCCGTTCCAATTACAGGGCTTCCTGCATCAACTGCAATAACAAATGCACTTGTAGAATTGTCATTGTCACCAGTTTCGTCTGCAGTGTCCTGAACTGAAATTTGAATTTCATACTCACCTTCATCACTTGGTAATGTTACGCTCAAAGGATAACTTGTTGTACTTAATCCTGATTTTGAAAGAAGCGTTGTATAACTACCTGTAGAACCTGCTTTTCTGTATTTTACTGTTACACTTTCTACTCCATCATCATCTGTAATAGTTCCAAGCAGTTTATTATTAGATGTCGTACCAAACAAGTTAACTTCTGTATTTATCTCATCTACATCAGTAATGCTAGAGTCTGCATTGGTTAATGAGATAACTGGGGCATCAGTACTTTGATCTACAACATAAACATAACTACTTGATACATCGGTAGCACCCCAACCTGATGCCCTATTTTCGTCTGAATCATTTATTTCTGCAGCATAAATACTACTGTTTGTTACAGTCCACTTGTTTCCGGCTTCATCTATTCCTGTAAATGCAAAGTAAAAATTAGTATTTTCATCAAACTTTGTTGTATCTATTGAATCAGATGTAAAGCTATAAATGTCCCCAGTGTTAGTGATTTTTATTTTTTCTGAATCTGAACCGTCTATTGTTCCAAAAACAACTAGATTTACATCACTTAAGTTTTTATCTGATGCTGTTGCAGTTAAAGTTACTTTACCGTTTAAATAATTACTCTCAGAACTTACAATAGGACTTATATTCTTTATTGCAACAGTTGGACTGTGTGTGTCTACAGTAAGAGAATAGTTTAATGTCTGATGACCACTAGTACTTTGATTATAGAAAGAACCTGAGAAAGCAATACGATACGTTGCTCCTCCGTTTTCGTTCAAAGAAGAAGTTATGCTGTAGTCAGAGCTTGTTGCAGAATCTGAATGGTCACTACGAATATTAGCGAGTACAGTAGAAGCATCGCTTGCTAGTTCTAGCAATTTTGACTTTGTTGGAAGCATCCAAATATATTCTCCGGAAGCCCCGTCTTCGGTAGCAGCTATGCCTTTATTGCTAATTGAACCAAACTTTTCAGTTAACTTTGTTTTGATAGATTCATCAGTTATACTTTCTGCAGATATTAATTCAGATACGCTTTTATAGAATGTAAATGGCAAACCTGTCCAGCTTGCAGAAGCTTCTGAAGAATCTTCTTTATTGGAAACTGTTAAACCAAAGGTTGTGTTACTTGTATCTATATAGCTGTCAGTGTCTATAATTCCACATAAGTCATACCGTATGTCATAGAATTCTTCATGACGATATATTTTTTCATCTACAAAACTAGAGCTTACTGTTGGAACAACATAATTAGAACTTACCTGAAAACCATAAGCGTTATTATCTTGAGCTGTAAACTCTCTTCCGGCTAAATCTGTTCCTTCCAGAGTAAGAATATAGTACTTTGCTCCTTTTAAGCCAGTCCCTATTGTTACTGTATAAAATTGATAGTCTACAGATGTATTAAGTTCAGAAATAGGTGTTTCGCCATAAGTTATTTCAATATCTAAGCCTGTAACTTCATCATCGTCTGTAACTGTTGTGGAAGTTCCACCTTCACATGAATAAACATGAACTGCCTTTATACCAAGTCCATCATCTTCACTATAAGAAGGACGAATCAACGTACCGTCCAAACCTGCAGAAACTTTTAATTGAACTGTTATTTTGTTGTTGCTATAACTATTTTGTGTCCAGCTAAGATTTCCTTCATCATCAGAGGAAACACTGGAACCTAAAAACTCATACTTTGGGCTTGCATCCGAGTTTACATTTAATGCAAGTGCATTCTCTACGCTATCATCAGAAATTATACCGCACTGGTAATCTTCATTTTTCATTATGGCAAGAGCCCTGCTTAAATTTTTAGAGCTCATTCCATCATAAGTTTCGTTGTAAATCTTTTTTATTGTACTTGAATCTACAGTTTCTCCAGTTGCATCCTCTATTGCACTTATTAAATCTGAACTGATGTAAGACCATTCACTCGTGTTGCCAGCTTTATCGGTTACCTCTAAAGCAAAACCTAAAAGACAATCTCCTGAGGAATCTTTATTTTCATAAATTGCTGAATAGTTGTTAGCTAAATCTTCATCAGTACTTGAAGAACTTGCAATAACTACGCTTGTTCCACCAGAAACATCAAATCCTGTAAACGTATCTTTTGCAAGAGAAATTTCATCTGTAATGTTACCGTCTGAATCTGTGTTGTAAACATGAACCTTCATCTGCTTAATGTCATGGTCATCTGCAATTGTACAACTTACAGTTACTACGCTACCGTAACTTGCAGGGTCACTCATGCTTACAGAATTTGGCTTTGTCATAAGAACAACAGGCTCTGTGTTATCTATATCAAAAGTTCTGGTAGTTTCCTGACTATCAAAGTAACCATCGTTACCGGTTACTACAATTTTATAGGTTCCATCTAAAAAATCAGTTGTATCTAAATTTACAGACCATGTACCTTTTACGCCAGTGTCTGTACTTTCTGCAGAACTTATACTTCCGGCACTAGACGCTGCGGACTGGCTAACAGTTACAGTCTGTACAGTTGAAGAAGAATCATTAGAAATTCTTAAGAGCTTAAAAGTAAGTGTTTTAAGACCAAGATCATCTGTATATGCACCCGTTACCGTAATAGAACCGCTTGTAACGTCATCATCACCTGGTGAAGATATGGTAAGAATAGGTCTCTGCGTATCTACAGCATTTCCAAGACCTATCTGGCAGGAAAGCGTTAACGATGTAACAATAAATGCAAAAGCGCATAGTACGCCCAATACTATTTTTTTTACAACACTTTTCATTTTTTCCCTCTAACTTTTTTAATAAAAATTTTAAAACACTAAGCCTCCTCGCCATAAGACAATAACAGTTTAAGCTAGAAGAAGACTTAGGTATTTTAAAATCTAACGATTAAAATACATTCATTCGTAAACCAATGCTATAAGTAAATACATACTTACTTACATCATCACTTGCAATATCAGATGGAATAAACCACAACTGAGGTTCGTAATAAACAGCCCATGTCTTAAAGAGCTTATTATTTGCAAAAGTCATTCGTGGGAATTCCACTTGCATTAAGACAGCACTAAGAGTTTGTGGTACAGGTTCTCCAGTTGTAATAGAAGCACCTGTCTCTGTAAAGTAAGAGAAGTTTGCACCAATAGCAACAGTTGCTGTAAGCCAGTCAAAGTCTCTACCCCAGAAGTAACGGAATGGAAGATAGAATATTTGTGCAATAATCTTACCGCCAATAATGTTACCTCCAAAGCGTAAGTTAGTCCTCTCCTGTCCTAAGAGATCACTTACAAAGTCTCTTTGATTCTGTGTAAACTGTCCAAAGTTTGCCTGTATCTTTACAGCACCATCAAATGCCGTAAGACCTATACCTAAGTTATAAAGCGAAGCTCCCCAGACAGATGCGTCAAAGTAAAGCCCCTGTAAACCAGCCGGTACTTCATAGGCAGTTTTGTCGCCTTTTCTTAAAGTTATGCGAACATCTTTTAAGTCTACATCATCACTAGAAAGACCGTCAAACTCTAAGTTCTGATTATAACGACCACCTACACCAGGAGAAATAAGTTTAATACTTGGTAAAGTTCGGTCAACCTGAACTATTGTACGAGTTATGGCAACTTCACCATTTTGCATCTCTGCTCTCACAAGTAAGAAATGGTAACCTGCAGGAATATCCAAATTTTCTACACGGTACTGCCAGTCCCCCTTACCAGATTTTGCAACAGGTTCATAAGTTTTTCCATTATCAAGGCTAAGCGAAATCTGCTTTACCTTCATACCTTCAACTCTCTCTTTATCTTCACTAGGAGCATCTTTATCTTTTAAGATAGCCTTATCTTCTTCAGAAATTGTATAGCCTGCTTTACCCTTAATAAGAGGGCGATTTACTGCAAAGTCTCCGTAAGCAAAGTTGTCTAATGTTACCCAAGGACCATACTTTTTATAGATAAAGTTTTGCTCTAAACTTGTTACACTCTTACCAGCTTTTGTAGTTGCAATTACTTTATAAGTATGACTTCCATCTGTAAGCTCAAAGTCCACAGCAGGTGTAACAGTTACATCGTCTTCTTCTCCATTAGCTTTTACTGCATCGCGGTGCATATTTCCAGCCATGTGGAACATAAAGTAGCCTGCAGGAGAAACTTCTACAGGTGCTAGTGCATTAAACTTTTGTCCATCTAAGAAGAGTTCTACTTTTTCTATAGGGTCTTCTTTTTCACTAGAAGCACTACCGTAAATGTTAAACTCGCCTGTTAAATATTCCCCGTTAAGCGGATAAAGTAAATCTGCTTTAACAAGAGGACGAGTCTTATCTAACTGGATATTGCGGCTTACACGAGAGATATTTCCTGCGGCATCTACACCTGTTAATTCAACATTATAGAATCCATCAGACAATGAACTTATATCTACAACTTGAGAAATAATTTCATCAGGAACAAGAGTGCGTTTTGCAAGACTTTCTGGAACGTTCTTATTTTCCAGACTCTTAATTGTTAAATACAAATCTGTAAGACCAATGTTATCTGTTGTCTGTCCTGCAAAGAAAATGTTATGGCTTGTCTTTGAGTCATCTAAAGGAAGCTCCAACTTTAAGTCAGGTGGTGTATTATCAATATTTATAAGAGAAGAGAACAAACCTGTAATTTCATAGCCGTCCCAAATCTTTAAGAACACAACGTGAGTCCCGTCCTGAACAACGTGTGTGTCAAATGTATATGTCCATTCAACACGTTCTTTAGCAGAGGTTGGAATTAAAACAGCTTCATTATAGCTTGCACCATTGTCTATAGAAATTTGAACGCGACTTATTCCGTTTTTATCCGTTGCCCATCCTTTAAGCGTTACACTATCTTTAACAGTTTTGCTAATTGGAGGTTCCGTAACGGAGCCTTTAGGTTCTTGCAAAGAAATGCGGAAGCGGCCAACAGTTTCTTCCCCCTTAACGCCGTTTATGTCTACTGCATATACTGTAACAGTGTGCTCATTATCTTTCATGGCAAGAAGAGGAACATTTATTTTATAACTGGAAGCAAGCTGTTCAGAAACCTGACGATAAGCACCATCATCAATCTTATAGAACACTTTACATGGTCCGTCATCATCATAAATAATTCCAGAGATTGTAAAGTTTGTTGTAATAACCTGATTGTCTTCCGGCAAGTGAATTTCTGCTCTAGGCTTATCGCTTTCTTCGTCTACAGTAAATGCCCATTCATTTATTGTTGTACTGTTTCCAATTGCATCTGTAAACTTAAAGCTCATCTTGTTATCTAATGTATGTTTTGTTCCACCAATAACAAGATTGCTTAATTCATTATTCATGCTTATAAGATTTACATTTTCTTCTCTAGATAAATCAATTACATCTGAACTCTTCTGATAAATCTTATAATCTTCTGTTTCGCGACCATTTGGTCCTGTGTATACAATATTTTCTACCCGACCATTGTCTTTTACACTGAACACTAATGTATTTTCACCGTTTACAATTGCACCATCTTCAGGAAGAATTACTTTTACTTCCGGAGCTGTTGTATCCTTAAACACTGCCGTATGCAAATAGCTTACGTTTCCGACTGTATCCGTAGCTTTTAAAGTTAAAGGAACGTATCCATCTTCTAATTCAGAAAGAGAAACTGTTTCGCTAAATGCACCACTGCGGTTTACAGTTAAAGTTTTCCATGTAAAGTCTGACTGAGGAACCCATTTCTGAAGCTCAGCTTTTTTCTTTGCCTCCGATTCAGGAAGATATGCTGCATGAATATCATCTAAAGAATATTCAAGAGCAGCTATTCCATTTAAGTCTGTAACAGTACCGCTTAAAACATAACTTTCTTTTGTCCATGCCATTAAGCCAGGTGTCTGCATAGTTATGGAAGGACCTGCATCATCTACATAAACATTTACTTCTGGAGCAACATAAGTTCCTCCGTCACCAGCAGAAACACGGACAGCAACGTTTCTATAAAGGCCTTCTTTTACTGCAGTCAATTTTATTCCACGCCCCGCACTAGAAACTAAAAGTCCATCTGCACTGGAAGGCACAGAAACTTCCAATGGACTTCTAAAATTACCAAAGCCATAAAGAGAAGCACCGGTAGTTAAAACATAGGCATTCAGTCTTTCGTCGTAACGAGCATTTTCTCCGCTAGTCCAATAAACCTTAGAGCTGTCATCTATAATTGCATGTGTACGCAATATACAAATTGTTCCGCTTATATTTTTTGAATTTCCAGAAACGTCTTTTACCAATGCAGAAATTTTTGCAACACGGCTAGGCATGTTATAAAGCGGAATATCTGCTTCATAAAGTTCGCCTTCTTGTATCGTGCGCAAGGCTGCATTTCCTGTTTGAGTAACTTCTCCACCAGGAACATCGTCACCCGAAATGGTATAGGTTACAGCAGAAATTGGAGAATTTGTTTTTATTGAAATAGTTGCCTTATGACCTTCATCCTGAGTAGTCCCTCGGTTAATGACAATTTGCATGCCGCTCTTGTAATCTACTCCATCTACTCTAAAGAACCGGGGTTCAATTACACTTGCAGTACTTACAGCAAAAGGTTCTGCAGAATAAACCGGAACCTTACCATTCTTCGGAGGTTCAATATCTGTAGGAGTTGCAGAATAACTAAGCGTCTTCTGGTCTACACGAATATCTTTTGAATGAACTCTAACAAACGCCTTGTCTACTGTACCCTGGTAAACGCAAACACCATAATAGTCTACACCCTTAAGCCAATAAAGCTTTGGCTGAGCTTTTTTAATTTCTTTACCGTCTGCACCAATCTTAGCTTCTAGAGGAGCTGCATTTATCTTACGCACAACAACGGCATCAACAGTCTGCTTACCGCTTGCACTTGTTGCAACCAGCTCTACAACAGAAACGCCGTCTTCAAAACTTTCAAAATTTAAATTGCTGATTGTAAACGCACCACGGCGGCCTACATCTACATTTACAAAATCCGTTGCAGCAATTTCACTGGAAGAAGTAAGTATTCCTTCTGTAAACTCTGCCTTTACACCTAAGATTCGATACTGTAAAGTTACATCAGTTTCTGCAGTTGCAGTACCGCTTATAGTAAGAGAATTTCCCGTACCGGAAAATTCAAAAGCCCTACCGTTATCAGTGTTATAGTTAGTAGAAGAGTCCAGTGTTAAAACAGGAGGCTTTTCGTTTGCAAAGAAATACATATCGCGAGAGTTAAATACTTTTCCAGTTGATGCAGTTACCTGAACATGGAACTTTTCTGTAGCTCCTGATGCACGGACAATAATTACATTGCCCTCGTTAGTAACGCTTACTCCCCTTGTTGAGGGAACAATGCTGACACTTCCAATGTTTCCGCCTAAGAAATAACCTGTTAAAGCCGTATCACTTTCATAAAGAACTGCACCTTGAGCAGACACAGTACTGTCATCAAAGAAAACTCCCAGCTCTGAGGTATTTACCTTTGTAAGATTCAGAATATTTATAAGCGAATGTTCTGTTGAAGAACGTCCATAAATATCTGTTGCAGTAACATGTAAAACGCAGACACCCCATGGAAGCTCTTCTCCATAAAGAGGAACACTTACTGATGCAGATTTTTCTCCACCTGCTAAAGATGCACTGCCTTTTAAAGAACCTGCCGTTCCCCAGGTAAGATTCCATTCAAGAGAGCTAAGTCCGCCATCAGATTTTGCTTTTATTTCATAAGTGCTATCTGACTCCGGGTTTATACTCATACCGTCACTAAAAGCAACAGTTTCTTTACCTGTCTTTATATTTGCACCTTCAAAAGCAGGAGCATTTCCCTTAGAAAAGAAAGTTGTTGTGACAGTGTTACCCTTTATGCCGTATTTATCTATTGCATATACAGAAATATTATGCTTTCCGTAAGCAAATTCTCCCTCCAGTTCTGCGCTAAAAATTCCATCCGTTAAAATTTCTACTTCTTCTGAACCATCTACAGTGTAATGAACAGAAACAACACCGTCATCATCAGTTACGTTTCCTCTTAAGAAAATACCTGACATGTCTGTAACAAGATTTTTTTCTGGAGAAATAATATGAACAACAGGCTTATCGCTTTCCGGATCTAAAGAAATTACTCTCTTAACTGTAACAGTGT
This sequence comes from uncultured Treponema sp., assembly GCA_937877515.1. GTDB lineage: Bacteria > Spirochaetota > Spirochaetia > Treponematales > Treponemataceae > Treponema_D. The sequence continues at coordinate 6,448 of CALFIX010000074.1, read as the reverse complement.
TACCCATTGTGTCTACAGCCGTTACACTAAAGGTTTCGCTTTTTGTTTTTCCAATTGCGCTTACTTCCTTTACCCAATAAGCATTTCCTGGAATTAAATCAAAGGTTCCGCTTTCGTTACCCCACTGCCAGCTTAAGCTTTCTATACCGATAGCATCTTTTGCATAACCTGCTACAGTAAACACACCATTTTTAACTTCGTTTTCCAAAGGTGTTACAATCTTTACATCTGGATTTGTATTATCTATAAAATACAAAAATGCATAACGTCCTATTGAGCCCATGTTATCAGTTGCCTTAAGCCAACAAGTTGCAGCTCCGTCAGGAAACTTCTTTGTATCAATCGGAACAGAAAAAAGCCATTCACTTGTATGACCTTCAGAATCAGGCTCCTTAAACTTATGTTCTTTAATGCTTGCCTTTGTGTAATGCTTTCCACCATCTAAAGAATACTCTAAAGATTTTATACCGTTACCGTCTGTAACATTGCCTTCCAGTTTTATTTTACCTGCAACAAGTTCTCCCATGCTATAATTCTGAACTGTTGTAACAGGAGCACGTCTGTCCAACTGCCACATAACACGTGCATGATGACCACTCAGACCGTTTATATCTGTACCAAAAACTTCTATTGTATGAGGTCCTTCCAGCATGTTATTGGTATCTATATAAAAAGACCAGAAATCTTTGCCTTCTGCAATTTTTAAATTATCTTCATCGCCGTCCAAAATAAGACATACAGACTCAACTGCATCATCATCAATACAAGTACCAACAATGTTTAAGTTACCAGGTACCCTCATGTTTTCTACAGGGTTTGTAATGCTTACTACAGGAAGGTCAGACTCAGGATCTATCCAAATATTAAAAGGACCTTCCACGCTCTGGTTACCGGCCTTGTCTTCTGCAGTAACAAGTACGTTATACTTGCCTGGCTTTTTTTCGTTAATATCAAAAGATTCCTGCCAGCTATTTTCTGGACCAAGCGATTTTTCTTCTACGTCTTTTTTAGCAAAAGCTTCAAAAGACACACTAAGAGCCACAGCCACCAAAATGAAGTTTTTAAAAATTTTTTTCATACTTTTTCTCACTATTTGTAATAAGAAAAGCAGATTTTTAGTTTTCTCTAAAATTCTACTATCCTAATTTACTATTATATACTCCATGTTTTTTCTTGAATATAATTTTTTTTCATTTTAAAGCCTATTTTACGCTACATGAGCTGTCATTTAGACACAAAAAAAAATCTATTCAAGAGCAATTTAAGATTCAATTTTATAAAACTGCATTTTTTTAAGTATAATTAAAGCAACCACCGATAAAACAACTTTACAAGTTAAATTTTCGGTTAAAAAATAGAAATCTTTAAATTATCAACTATAACAGATATACTAAAAACAAGGAGAATGCTATGGATGAATTAAATACAAAAATAAAAACTCTACAAGAATATATTAACAAAAGTCGCAGGATTGTATTTTTTGGAGGAGCCGGGGTCTCTACAGAAAGCGGCATTCCAGACTTTAGAAGCGTTGACGGTCTTTACAATCAGAAATGGGATTATCCGCCAGAAGAAATTTTAAGTGCATCATTCTTCCATAACAACCCAAAAGAATTTTACCGTTTTTATCGTGAAAAAATTTTAATAAGCGGAGCAAAACCAAATGCAGCTCATTTAAAGCTTGCAGAACTAGAGCAAAAAGGAAAGCTTACTGCAGTCATTACACAAAACATTGACGGCTTACACCAGGCTGCCGGTAGCAAGAATGTTTTAGAATTACATGGAAGCGTTTTACGAAATCACTGTGTTAAGTGCAATGCATTTTATTCTGCAGAAGACGTTACAAATAACAACAAAAAGGACGGCATAGCTTACTGTACTACTCCCGGCTGCAATGGAATCATTAAACCTGATGTTGTTCTGTACGAAGAAAGCCTGGATGAAGACGTCATAAGCAAAACAATAAAAGCATTAAGTGAAGCTGATTTATTAATAATTGGCGGAACTTCGCTCACAGTGTATCCGGCTGCTGGATTTATAAGAGCATACAGAGGTGAACATTTAGTTTTAATCAACCGTGACCCAACAACAAGCGATAACATTGCAGATTTAGTAATTCACGCAAAAATTGGTGAAGTACTAAATCAGATTAATGCATAAAGCCTTATCTTAGTTTTTGTAGCAGGAGCAGCCTTTTTCTGTAATTCCATTAACCCAAAGTGCTGCTCTTTTTTTTGCTCCCTCTAAGTCGTGGTCTTTGTAGTTACCGCATTCAACTTCTGTTGCAGCAGGAACTTCTTTGTCCCAAACACTTACCTTCTTTAAGACATTAACTAAGTGTTCAGCAATTTCTTCTTCTGTGTGCTCTCCCCAAAGAGTAAAATAAAAACCTGTACGACACCCCATAGGACTAAAATCTATTACATCATCTGGAATTTCATCTCTTATGTATTCTGCCACAAGATGTTCCAGAGTATGAATTTCTCCAGTTGCCATAAAATCTTTATTTGGCTGACAAAAGCGAATGTCAAACTTTGTTACAACATCACCATGTTTTCCTTTCTTTTTAGAAGCAAGCCGAACAAAAGGAGCCGTTACCTTTGTGTGATCCAAATTAAAACTGTCTACATTGTACTTTTTCTTTTCTTCACTCATATCTTTTGCCTCTCTTATAATTTTCCACGCTCTGGCACCATACTGGCACCCGCGGATTTTTATCACCATTTTTTACGTAGCTAAGCCACTCTTCTGGCTCTGGAATTTCAAAATGCATTTTCTCTCTGGTCACAGGATGAACAAATTCTAAAGTACGTGCATGTAAGCAAAGTCTGTAAAAGGGGTCTGTACGAGACCTGTAGTTTTCATCTCCTGCAAGAGGGTAATGTTTAAAAGAAAGATGTGCCCTTATCTGATTTTTCTTTCCTGTGTCCAGTGAAAGTTCAAAAAGGGTGTGTGTCTCTCCCTGCTCTATTATTTTATAATGAGTACGGGCTTCTACAGTTTTTACATGTAAATCTCTGGGAACATACCCAACATGATAGGCATTCTGCGCAAGAGGTTCATCTATAATGCCTGAAGGCTCTAAATATTTTGTTTTATCCAGCGGATTTTCTGCAAGAGCTCTATAAAGTCGCTCTGTTACCATGGTATGCCAGGAAGCCATCACTTTTTTTTGAACATTTTCGTTTAAGGCAAACATCATAACGCCACTTGTGTCACGATCCAATCTGTGCACTACACAGGGCTTGTGAAAGCGGGAAAGTTCTCCTTTACTACGCATTATTTTTTCTAAAAGCTCATAAGCAGTACGAGACTTGCTTCCTGGATACGGAACAGACAGAAGACCTGTAGGTTTATTTATTACAACTATATCTTTATCTTCATAGAGAATCTGTATTCTCTCTTTTCCGTAATCGCTTTTGTGTTCTCTTTTAAACTGAGTACTAGCTTTTACATGATGAAAATTTTCTTTCATTTTTCTTCTCTAACGTCAGCAGTACCATTTAAATTAACAGGCTTTAATATAAGAGTAAATGCTCCAAACAGGAGTGTAACAATCGCAAGGTAGATAATTGCAAAAAGCTGAACCATACTCCTTGTTATGTATTCTTTACATGCCAAAGCAAAAATTCCACTTGCTAAAGTAAGAGCACCCAGTGCATAAAAAATTATACTTGCAGGTTTACTTGTACTTGCTTTTTCTACAGATGAAGGACGTCCTAAAAGAACTGCAACTACTAAAAAAACAATACCTACAACTATAAAAATTATGGAGCCAACTATAAGATACAGCATATTCATTGGAACAATATAGCACAAACATAAAATTTATGTTAATACCTCAGTTTTTCTTACTGCCCCACATCTTTAAGAAATCTATAAAATCTGTTTCTGGTATTGCACGCGAAAAATGGAATCCCTGTATATAATCGCAGCCCATTTGTGTTAATAGTTGTAATTGAGATTCTGTTTCTACTCCTTCTGCTAAAACCTTTTTATCTATATCCTTCATCATCTTAATGCTATTTCGTACTAAAGAAGCCCCTGCCGGAGTTTCTATTTCATCTACAAGGCTTTTGTCGATTTTTATAATAGAAAGAGGAAGCTTTACGATTCTCTGAATATTTGAATAACCAGTTCCATAGTCGTCTAAAGAGAAGGTATAACCTGCATTTATAAGCGTTTCTATATTTTTATTATTTAAGAGACCAATGTCACTATAAGCAGTTTCCGTAATTTCAAAATTTACATTTTTAGGATTAACCTTATATTTATCCTGTAAGTTAAAAACTATTTTTGCTAAATCTGTTTGCAAACACTGAGCAACCGAAAGATTTATTTCTATATAGTCTAATTTTAGTTCTAAAAAATCATGGCTTCCTATAAACTTAAAAACTTCTTCCAAAACAAAATTACCTATTTTTAAAATAAGCCCACTTTTTTCTGCAGCTGGAATAAATATTGCAGGCGAAATTGCACCATAAGAGCTGTCGTTTAAGCGTATTAGTGCCTCTGCAGAATGAAAAGAATTTTCCTTTATGTTGTATATAGGCTGATAAAATATTTTAAATGTATTATTTGTAATGGCTTTCTTTAAAACAGAAGCCAAATGAGTTTCTATATCATAACTATATGTTCCAATAAGCTCCGATGCCTTTACAGCTTCATTTTCTCCTTTCATCAAAAAATAAAACGAATGAGAAAGATTTAAAATTTCTTCTTCGGATGTAACATCATCAGGATAAAACATTGTACAAAGCTTTGGTTTTAAATAAATACCAAGCTTTTCTATTTCTTGAGTGCTAGCTCTTATTTCGTCAGTTATGCTAGTAAACTGATTTATAATATTCTCTGTTAACGAACGATTTTCTAAAATAAAATAGAGTGTTCCAGGAGCCTCGTAATACATATCACAAATAACTTTAGATTTTCGTTTATGCTGCTCTAAAAAATTTGCAATTTGCATAATGTAGTCATTAAAACGTTCTTCTCCTAAGTACTCACGAACCTGAGAAGCATTTTCATAATGAACAACATTTATTTGCACCGGCAGATGAATCTGCGTAATCTTATAAAGGTCTTCCTTGAATGCCTTGTAACTTGGAAGCCCAACATTTATATCTGTAATTTCTTCTGGACGTAAAACTAACAAAATAATTAATAGGAAAGCTATTGAAGTTGCAAATATTTCTACTAATAGATTTGGGAATAAAAACTGAATTAAAATTCCTGCGAACGAAAGAAAATACAGCGACATTAAGGAAATCCATTTATTAAAACGCAGGAATCTATAACAGTATAATAAATACCCGACTCCAACTAAAGAATAGAAAACAGAAACTATATAAAAGACAGAAAGCAAAGGACCTCTTACATAACCGTCTGCTGATGTAATGGTAAATGCCTTATGATGAATTGGATTTGTTAAGATTATTACCAGGACAATAAAATACGGTACAAGCATAAGAAGTCTAGATGCTAAAGTTCTAAAATGAAACCCGGTTCGTGTGTAAGAAAGCAAAAATATAAGGTAAAAAAGAGCAACTATGTTACGTAGAATAAAATATACATAATTTGCAATGCTTACAACTAAAATCTGTTTATCGGATAATGGCAAAAAAGGTCCATAACCATCTGCAACAAAATCTACTAAAAGAGTTGCAAAAGAAATTAAAATTACAGACAAGTATAATTTATTCGTAATTCCTTTTGTAGTCTTGCGTACAAAAGTCGTAAATATAATTATGAGGAAAATAGGTAATGCGCAAATGTTAAATGCCATTAGCTTGTTCATATATCTATTTTAACACACCTTTTATAGAATTTCTTAAAATCAAACATCTATCTCTATCTTACGGCCAGTATGCTGATACTGGTAATACCTTACACCAGCAGCATTCATCAGGCGCTTAGAAGCTTCCACACTAGGCGTCCCATCATATTTATTCTCTTCATATACGACAGTTTTAATTCCTGCTTGAATTATTGCTTTTGCACATTCATTACAGGGGAAAAGTGTAACAAACATTTTACTTCCCTCCAAACTTCCTCCTCTAAAGTTTAGAATTGCATTTAGTTCACTGTGAGTAACGTAACTATACTTAACACTTAAAGTATCTCCTTCGCGTGCCCACGGAAACTCATCATCAGAACAGCCTCGGGGAAAACCATTGTACCCCATAGATAAAATTTTATTATCTTCACTAACAATACAAGCCCCCACCTGTGAATTAGGATCTTTAGACCTAAAACTTGCAAGGCGGGCAACACCCATAAAATACTCATCCCAAGAAATATAATCTTCTCGTTTTCCTGTAGCGTTTTCCATCTTATTACCTCAACCTATAACTCTATTTTTTCCATTGCGTTTAGCTTCATACAAATTTTTGTCTGCACGTGCAACCAATGCTCTCAAATCATCTTCTGTATGAGCAATCCCCATAATGTA
>CALFIX010000073.1 GCA_937877515.1 uncultured Treponema sp. | reverse complement strand
TTTCCCTACACGACGCTCTTCCGATCTCGAATGCTCAATCAATATCATATGGAGAATATAAAGCTACTAAATCCAAGGGATTTAAATCAGAAATTTATTCATCTGAAATCAATACATCCAATAATACTGAAGATACCTCAATTAAATTCAGCAAAATTTTACCTGTTAAAGTTTTACCAACTATAAGCAATGAAGAATTCAGTAAAATTCAAAGCGGGATAAATTTTGACATGAAAAATTTTAACACCACTGAAAATTTTGATTTAAAGCCTACACCTACTTTAGATTCTATGCAAAATATTGAAAATAATTTACAAAGTAATGAAAATATTGTTGAGACTAATTTAGATTTAAATTCCTTACCAATAACTAATGAGTTAACGACAACAAATGTTGAAACAGCACAAACATATGATGCTTCTGCTTTTCAAACAACAGAATCAACCCCATCTTTTGAAACTAATGTTTTACAAGAAACAACAAATATAGAAACAAATACTTATCAATCTTCTGAACCTATTATGGATATACAAACAACTACTACTACAAATACTTTTGGTTCAGAAATTAACACAAATATTGATATAAATAATTTAGAAACTAATGAACCAATTATTGATACAACTGCAACTACTACTAATGATAATATTGATTTAAATACTTTTCCTAAAACAAATATAGAAGCAGAAGCTACTCCATCTTTTGATATTAATGCTTTACAAGAAACAACAAATATGGATACTAATGCTTTCCAAACTGCAGAAAATGTCACTTCAGAAAATATAGATCTAAATGCTTTCACAAATACAGAAAATACTGAAACTTTTGATATAAATAATATCCAACCTTCCGAACTTGTAACTAACACTCCTTTAGAAAAAGGTATTGAATCCACTCCTTCTTTTGATATTAATACTCTAAACATTAACGAAGCAAATATTACTAATTTAGAACCTAAAAATTATGAGCAAAATAATATTAATACTGATATGACCAATGTTATAGATACAACCTCAGCTTTGCAAACTAATGAAGATTTTGATATTAAAGCCTTTGAAACCACAAATTCTGAATATCAAACAAACAATGTTAATATTATAGATGCAACCTCTGCTTTACAAACAACAACTACTTCAAATGATTTTGATGTTAATGCTTTCTTAAACGCTAATAATAATATTGATACTAAGATTGATATAGGTTCTGATACTAATATTGAAACTAATAATATATTTGATTCAACTCCATTACAAGTAACAGCTAATGTTACTAATATGGCTGATACAACTTCTATTACTAATTTAGAAAACAATTCCAGTGCTATTCCTTCTTTTGATATCAACGCTTTAACAGCCAATACAGAATTTCAATCCCAACCTGGTTTAAATATGCAAGAATATCAATCAATTTCATCAACAACAAAAAATTATGCAGAAATTGGACCAAATCATGATGCAGAAAAAAAAATTGAATTTTCTATCGTAACTCCTTTACAAGGAAAAATTGCTAAAGGAACAGAAGAAAAAAAAGGTGGTCTTTTAGAATTCTTTAAAGGTAAGGAGGGGTAAATGACAAGGGAACAGTTAGCACTTGCAACACTAGATGTAAAACTTGACGAGGTAATGAAAGCCATTAAGCTGCAAGAAAAAAAATCTGACATCAAAGAGCTTTCAGACGACCTGCCGGAATGGGTAACGTTAAACCTGGCCATAAAAAGAAAGGGGGGCTGTGCTTTAGCAACTTATCGCCAGCATCCCTGGTTGCAACCCTGCGGAGGCGTGAACTTTAGAAGGGTTGGCGGCAGAAAGGCATGGAGACGGCAAGATGTAATTGAATGGCTGACAATTTCAGATGATATGCTATCTGAATATGTGTCACGGTGGGGGGTAAAAATAAAAGAATGAACACAGTCCAACAGGGAATTGCAAAACAGCTGGTACGCAGAAAAAACAACGGCTCTAAAAAAGACAGATACACCTGCCCTGTCTATGTAGATGGAATCAGGTACAGGTCTTTGTTTGAAGCTGGCATAGAAAGTGATGTTTCTTATGTTTCCATGAGCTTAAAGCTAAAGGAATCAAAAGGGGCACCGGTAACAATAGGCTATTCTGTTGTAGTTTCCGAAAGTTGGATTTTATCCCACCCAGAATATTTAATTTGAACACTTCGCTCAAGCGAACTTTTTATTTATAGGAGTTTTACATGAATACAAACGTAGTAGTTTTAACAGGAAGGTGTACAAAAGCAGCAGAGCTCAAATATGCTGCAAACGGCTTTGCGATCTGTTCTTTTACGGTAGCAGTAAACGAGCGCATTAAAAAGAAGGGTACTGAAAACGAGTTTGAAAACCGCCCCAACTTCTTTGATATTGTAGTCTTTGGTAACTATGGCAAAGCAATGCAACCATACTTAACCAGGGGCCGTGAAGTAACTATTTCTGGTCGCCTGAAACAAGAACGGTGGAGCGACGAAAACGGTCACCAGCACAGTCGTGTCAACATAGTAGCAGACAATGTGGAACCCCAGCGCACGCCCAACGGAAACAGCGGTAACTATCAGTCAGTCCCAGAACCTGCACCAGAAGCACCCTCTGCCCCGGCAGCCGCTGAAGCAGAAGACGAAATCCCTTTTGAATGATTTGAGGTTAGTAAATATGGAAAATAAATTGCATCTAAGCAAAAACAATTTCTTTAACTTCTTTAGTGTCAGAAGTAATACTATTAGTTACTTTTTGGACTTCAGTTCTATTGTTTTGAGTAACAGACCAAACCCGACTTGGTTCAATTTCGTTATGACTAATAGCAATAGTTTCTTTAACACTTTCAAGAAGTTCATTGAATGCAGATTCTTTCATTTAAAGCTCCTTGCAAAGAACACTAAGCACTTTGCGCTGTTGGCTAGTAAGATCCCCTTGCTCTTTTTTAGAATACGCAAAAATAAAGAAGATTTGACTAGTAGCAGATTTGTAGTAATAAATAATACGGATACTTCCTCTTTTTCCTTGATTAGCAAGTTTCCATCTAATTTTGCGAAGACCATTACAACCTTTTATAACCTTTCCTGCTTCTGGATTTTCAAAAAGAAAAATCTGAAGTTGGTTATAAGAGCTATCTGTAATATTCTCGCAAATCCACTTTGTAAAAGAGGAATTTTCTATAAACTCCATATAGAAAATTATAAAGCTGTTTTTTTTCATAGTCAATATATAAATCTATATAGATGTATATAAAAGTTTGAGGTTAGTAAATATGGAAAATATAAGGAAAATGAAAACGCTGTCTTTTATCAGCTGGAAAGGTGGCACCAGCAAAACAACGCTAGGAATAATGACAGCTGAAACATGCGCAAGGCATGGTTATAAGGTTTTAATCATAGACATAGACCCCAACTGCTCAACTAGTGAGGCCTACGGTTATGCCTTAAGAGACGAAAACTCCAAGCAGCTTCTTTTTGGAAACAAGGTCAAGCCCTACCACGTAAAAGACACAGAAGCAGGGGGAAGTATAGACATAATCCCTGCCGACGTAGACTTAAACCTTGTTTCAAACTGCTTTGACACAATGCTGAAAAACCAAATAGTAAAAAATGAATATGCAAAAGAGTACGACCTTTGCATAATAGATCCCCCTGGTTCCTGGTGCAGCCATACCCGCAACGCTATATTTGCAGCTGACAAACTGGTGGTGTGCGGTGCCTGCTCTGCCCTGGATTTTATTGCTACAGTCAGCTGCTTTAATCAGCTTAAAAACTGCATGGTCCAGGCTGATGTTTGGGTAGTAGTTACTAGGTGGAATTCAAGGGTAAACTTAGACGGCATAATTGAAAAGTATAAAAGCGAGTTCAAAGAATTTTTGTATGAAACACCAGTTCCAGAAATGCGCAGCTTACGCCGTTTAACAGCAGACCCTTCAACGCAATTGCACCCAACAGTGCAGGCCCGTTTAATAAAGTTTGTCAGCGACATGACAGGCTTTGATCTTACAAAAAACAAAGAGGTAGAAATATGCCAGCATTAAATAATCAGAATAACGCGGTAGCAATCATGCTTTCGCTTGACCTTATAAAAGAAACTGGAAACGTCCGTAAAGAATACGATAAAGAAGATATAAAGCTCTTGTCAGAATCTATAGAACAGCACGGTCAGCTTCAGCCAATAGGTGTAAAACCCATGGAATTGGATGGCAAGTATGAACTTGTCTTTGGACACCGCCGTTTCCGCGCCTTCCAGTACCTGATGCAAAACGGCAAGCCATACACACAGATAAAAGCCGTTATTGTTACCGGAAATACTCTTGTTTTACAGCTGATAGAAAACGTCCAGCGCACAGACCTTTCTTTTGAAGAAAAAGAAGCCGCCTTGCGTGAACTGGAAAAGATAATGCCTAGAAAAGACATAGCCCGTGTTTTAGGCAAAAGTGAATCCTGGGTTTCTGACCTTTTTGCAGGAACAAAAGTTAGAGAAGAAGCAAAAAGCCTGGGTGTAAACACAGAAGGCATTTCAACAAAAGCCCTTTCAGTTGCCAGGGGCATTCCTAAGAAAGGACTGGAACAGGTTATAGAAAGTGCAAAAGAAGAAGGCGGAACCGCTGCAGCTGTTAAAAAAGCAGTTGAAGATTATAAAGAACAGCAAGCCCCTTCTTTTGACAACTTTGAAATGCAACCCTCTGTAAAAGAAAAATCGCTAAACGAACACCCCGAAGATGCCTATGACTTTGGAAAAGATATAGATGTGGAACTGGGTGAAGTTATAGCTCACATTGCAAATTATCGTTATGGCTGGGAAAGCGTATCGCTCACCCCTAAAGCAAATAACATAATTCACACTTGCAACAAACTTATAGAAAAATTAATGAACGCATACTGTGGGTAATAAATGGAAAAATCAAAAATGAAACCTAGCTTTGTTTATGTTGATTCCGCGGAATTAAAACAGATTGTGGCAGTCAGCAAAAAAACGGGCTGGGCTTATTGCGAGGACGGCACAAAATACTCAAAAGAAGAAGTTGACATTTTGCGCCAAGGGGGAGGGGTTTCCCTGCCCCTTCATATCCTTAAAAAAGAATTCAACGGAACTATTGTTGCTGCAGGGGATAAAGTATAATGGGGATAAATTATTCAGTCTATAAGAACCGCCTTGTAGACTATTTGCATATAAAAGGAATTGAATGTACAGAGGGACAAAATGCAAGATGTTTTATCCCGGGACATTCTGCTATAACAGGAAAAGACGACTCTAATTTTAGCTGCACGGTAAACGCTGATTACACTTTCTGCCATGCTTGTAAACAACATGGTGATATCTATGATGCGGTGCAATGGTTTGAAGGTATAGAAAAAACAAAAGACCAATACAACTATTTAGCAGGTCTCTTTGGCGGAAAAATTGAGACATCAAAAATAGAAGTTCCAGAGACAGAAAAGAAGCGCAAAACCACAGAATTAGATCCTCTTGCTTTAGAAACGGTAAAAAAATACATGTCAGGCAATCCCAGAATAAAAGAAATTGTCAAAGATTTTTTTACTTCCCGCGAAAAAATAAAGGGCGGTTCTTATCCAGAAGAAATTGTAGAGAAAGTTACAAGTCAGCTTCTTTACTGGCCAGGATCAGATATAGCCCGCTCTGCTTTGTCTTTGAAGACCTTACGAGGTGCCGGTATTCCTTACGCACCAAACCCTGCAACCGGCTTTTGCTCTTGGGGACATTCTGGAATAGTTATTCCTTTGGCAACTGGCTTTAAGCTCCATTATTGTACCGGTGACAAATGCAATAAATTCAACTCACGCGCTGCAAAAGTCTTTCCTCTTCCCGTATCTTTGGATATTACAAAACCAGTGATTTTAGTAGAAGGCGAGCTTGACGCCATAATCTCTCAAGCTGCAGGATTTACCAACGTCTATTCTACAGGAAGCGTTTCAGGCCTTACAGCAGAAATGATAAAAACTCACCTTTTACAGGCTAAAGAAATAATTTTCATGTATGATAATGATGATGCAGGAAAATCTGCAATGGGGTTTACTCACTCAACAACCGCGAGAGGGAAAGTTGCAGCAACAGTTCCAGATAAACTTATAAAAAACGGCTACACGGGAATCATTAAAATTGCCCTTTTGGAAGAATACAAAGACCCTGACGAATGTATCCGTATGGGCCATCCAGAGCTTATTCAAAAAGCCCTGGATTCTGCTCAAGAATATAAAAAGCCCGCAAAAGAAGAAATTGAAAAAGAAATAGAAGTGGAAAATTCCATGGAGCTAAACACTCTTGAAACCTTTAACCGTGGTAAGATGACCAAAAAGGAATTAAAGCAGCTTTTAAAACAAGAAAAATTTTCTCTTGCCAAGCTAGACAAAAAAGACGTAACCCCTTTTATAAGCGCCTGTATAAATGCCGTTTCTGAATACACTGACGAAATACGGCATATAATGCAATGCTGGGGCGCACCTGTTTCTCTGCTCAATAAACCAAAAAACACAAAGCCTTCTTTTCTTGTAACAATGGCAGAACGCTATGGGCTTTCATACTATTTTGTAAACAAAATAAAGCACGCTGTCTTTACAAATGAAGAATTGTACGAGCTTAGAGCAAGCCCGGACAATCTTTTAATCCCCATAAACTTTGATACAGTAAGGCATAACAAAGATTTTATAAACTACATAAACAAAAACGGAAACAAGGCAGCCGCAAACCTTTGCGCCTTTATCTTAAGTAACCGCCTTGCTTATTCAGAAGACGCGGACTGCTTTTACCGCTTCAACGGCCACGTCTGGGAAAGAGAGCCTGATCCTTGGGGTGTAGTTTATAACATACTTGCAACAATACTAAACTATTTTATCTCTCACAATACAGACGGGAAATTTGACCCTGAATTACTGTATAAAGCTGTGTTCACAGTAGAACGCCGTTCATTTAGAAATGACGTTGTAAAAGACTTAAAAGTACTTCCCGCAATCTGGCATAAAAAAATATTATTTGACGGCGTATTAGTAAAAGAAACATTAACATTACTTGACGGTGTTGTAGATTTTTCCGGAAAGAAAAGCAAGAAGGTGCACTACAGGAACAGTAAGCCGGAAGAATTCAGAATGAAAATGCTGCCTTATAAAATAGACGATGTAAGAAATGCAGAGGACCCAAAAGAGTTCTTTAAATTTATGAAGGGGAACTTTAAAAACGCAGATACATTGGAAATGTTTAATCAATTTATATCCACAATTCCCTCCAGATGCGCGAAATATAAGTTTGCGGGTATTTTTGTAGGAAAGTCTCATACAGGAAAAACCACAACGCTAAACATAATAAGAAAAGTCTATTCCTATCAACAAGGAGAAGATGACGCCGGAGAAAAAGAAAGTATGCTTATCCCTCTTCCGGCTGATAAAATAATGATCCGCGGGCGTTTTGGACGTGCAGCCAACGGCCCCGACCCTTTTATAGCCCAGCTAATAGGAGCAGGTGCTGCAGTTTGTGATGAAACAGACAAAAACGACAAGATAGATTCTTCAATATTTAAAGCCTATACCGGTGGCGGTGCCCTGACAGTACGCGATATGTACAAAAAGCCTGTAAACTATGAACCCACCGCACAAATTATAATCTCTACAAACTATTCCCCAAAGTTTGATTCCAGCGACCAAGCCGTTATAAACCGCATGGTAATAGTTCCTTTTTCCATAGTGCACGAACCTGACGGCAAAAATACAAAATCAGAAGACTATTTTATAGAAAAACTAACCCCGGAGTTTCCGGCAATAGTAAAATACTATGCGGAAAAATATATTTATTTTAAAACAGAGCTTAACGGAAAAATACAAATCTCAAAAGAAGCTGACAGATACAAAGGTGATTATGTACAAAACCAGGCAACAGACCTTAGCCGCTTTGTAGACACCTGTATAGAATTCGTAAAAGACGATGAAAAATATGTACGCTTAAAAGACATTTACAACGCCTACCTGCAGTTTGTTGGAGCAGAACTTGACAGTGAAGGAAAACCTGTTGGTAAAGACGTATGGACGCAAACAAAGTTCACCCGCTACTTCAAGGGTGACTATAACGAAGTAATTATCGGTCAAAAAAAATACCCTGGCCACGTAGTCCCCGACCAGATAGTCTTGAACTGCGTACTAAAAAATATTCCTGAAAACACAGAAAAAGAAGAAAAGCCTGTAACTTCAGAAAGCCCTGAAATACCTTTTGAAGAAGAACCAAAAGAAGAAGACCCCTTTGATAACGAGGAGGAAATTGATATTTATTAATGCAATGTTTCACTGAATCAGGAAGGCTTGCCCTGTCACCAGAAAAAGAATATAAAGAAACTCACGGCAAAGACCTGCTTTGTATAAGCCTTTACAAAACAGACCAGGGCTATCTTTTTTCTGTAAACTTAAAAGCTGGTCTTTTTATAAAATCCTTTTACCCGCACACAAACACCTTATTTTTTAACACTCCTTCAAAAGCTTTAGAAGCTGCAGGCAATCTTGTAAAAAACTGGGCATATAACAACAGGGGTTTAAAACGAAAATTAAAACCCTTTACTCTTTTGGAATATAAACAACTGGAACTTGACTTTTAATTTACTTTATGCTATACATAATTATAGATTTATTTTCCAAAAAAAATTCCATATTTTTTTTCTTAAGCCTGTTGAATATCGCGGTATTCAGCAGGCTTTTTTTATTTTCTTTGGCAATTGTCAAATATTTTTAATTATTTACAACAAACATCAGTGCCTTAAGCAAAATATCATTGTAAAACTTATAAGAGACAGTTCCTTTTGCGTGTCCACATCTGGAAGCAATAGAAGCGACAAAAGCAACGTTTGAAATCTTCCTCTTCTTCCACTGCCTTAAAAGCCTTTTTGTTTTTACTATACATCTTTTTAGTATTATCACTTTGTTAGGGTAAATCATATAACCGACAAAATCTAGGCCCTTTTTACATTCTTCAATGTGTGTCTTTTCAGGGTTTTCTTTTAATTCAATAGTGCTTAAAAAGCTACAGATTTTACCTAGCTCTCTTTCAAGCTCGCTCTTTTTCTTTCCCCAGAAAATAAAATCATCTGCATAGCGTACATAATGTTTTATGTGCAAATTCTGCTTTACATAAAAATCCAGCTCATGCAAATAAACGTTTGCAGAAAGCTGACTTAACCTGTTTCCAATTTTTAACCCTTTGCCGTTGCAATCCTTTCTTAAAATCTTTTCTATAAGCCAGATGACGTCCGCATCTTTTACATACCGCCTGAAAAGACAAAGTAGAATATTGATATTGATACTAAAGAAAAACTTGTGAACGTCGCATTTACAATAATATCCGCTTTTATTTTTCTCTGTAAAATAAGCCGCTCTTCTTGCAGCTTTTAGCGTCCCCTTCCCTTTTCTGCAAGCATAAGAATCATAAATAAACTGCCTTTCAATATAGGGTTCTAAAAGTCTGCAAAGGGCAGTCTGCAAAACCCTGTCCCTGAAAGTTGGGGCGGCTATATCCCTTTTCTTTGGTTCGTAAACACAAAACTTAGAATAGTCTCCCATTTCGTAGCTCTTCCAGATTAAATCATTTTGTAACTCAATAATATTTTCTTCTACATTCACAGAAAAAGCTGCAACCTGTCTTCTGTACCGTTTCTTTACGCTTATGCTTTTTATGCACTCTTCATACGATTCTAATAAGTTTTTAAAATCGTAGACGTCTTTATACAAAACTTCGTTCATTATAAATCCTTATAAAAAAGGCAGGGTCTTCGTAAAGGCCCTGCCCCAGCAATCAAGTAGTTAAACCGACTAAAAGTCGTTACTGCCAGACCGTAATCAAAAGCAGTATGTTTTTGTCGCAGGCGAAACGGCAACCAGTGTTAGTGTTCACGTTCCATGGGTTGTTGTTCAGGTTCACGCACCGAGGGCCACAATGCACACCATTGTTATAGTAACCGCCGCATATCAGGGCAGACATGCCATTGGCACAATCTTGCTAATTAACTACTTATTTTCGGACTTTAAAAGCCCTCCTAATATCTTTCCTACCTCTCCAAGTTTTATTACAGCTGTCTCGTAGCTTCCCTTAGAAAGATAGCGGCGCTTGTAAGCGTGCCTTACGTAAAAGCGCAAAACTTCAAGCTCGCAGTCTATTTCATAAAGCCCGCTTCTTTTATCTCGCCTTTTATTAGTCATAATTATCATTCGCATGATTCTATAACAGGTATTCTTTGTAGCAGCACATAAAGCAGGTTTTTGGCAGGCAGGAAAGCGTTCTACTATAGGTTCATACCACATCACAAAATCAACAAACTTTTGATACAAGATAAGGTTTTCTACATTACCCCGCCCCTTTGCTGTGTTAGCGGGCAAAACAGAATCACAGCTCATCAGATACCAGGGCCGCTTACGCGGCGCAGTCGCAGGCGAAACGGCAACCAGTGCTAGCGGACACGCACCATGGGTCGTGGCTCAGGCACACGCACCGAGGGCCACAATGCACACCATCGTTATAGCAACCGCCGCAGATCAGGGCAGACACGCCAATGGCATTAGGTAAATAAGCCTGCCCCATATTTGCCCCTAGCACATTCTGATAGTTCCAGGAAGTGTTATCTTGCCTTATAGTATAATCGGCTTGCCATTCATAAACATTTCCTGTACAATCGCATATATTATACGCACTTACCGCATAAGGCTTAACTCCTCCTATAGAATACTCTCCTGTAGAAGTATTTACACTGCAACCCGTCCTGGTTCTTGCAGTATTCCCTGTAGCAGTCCAGCCATAATTGCTGCCACTGTCTGTCCCCTGGGGGCTTCCATAAGCTGCTAAAAGCCATTCGTTGTAATATGTAAGTCTCATCCCTTGTCTTCTTGCAAGCTCATTAAAATTAAACTGGTTTAACCCTTCTGTTCCTGTTGCAGGCAACTCCCCATAGGCACTTTTTAAAAGACCATCTGCAACACTTAAACCGTTTGTGCCACCCATAAAAGTAACAGCCTCATCTACAGACATCTGGTAAATACTCACCCAAAAATCCTTAACCTTTGCCATTCCCGGCATAAAGTTTTTAGGCTTATTCTTTAAATCCCATACAGAATTGGGAATAATTCCGCTTGTAACATTGTCTTGCCATTTTGTACCGGAAGAACCAAACTTTACACCGTTGCTATCAACTGGAACCCATTCCCCGTCATCGCTAACTTTTCGTATAGCCCCATAATGAAAACCTCCAATCTTCCTTGAATTGTTAGCGTTATACCCGTCAGGGTAAGTAGAATTAAGAGAAACAATCAGCTTAAAGTTCAGGTTGTCCAAAACTAAATAAATATAGTAATCCTTGCCGTACTGCAAAGTATCCCCTGTATCAAGGCATTCTGCAGGGGTAAACTCCATATCTTCTCTGTTTGCAAACATAAGCCAGGTACTGCCGTTGTAAAAATCGCAGCAAAAGTTCTTCTTAAAAATAAGAACATTTTCCGTATAGGCAAAAGGGTCTTTCTTTTCAAGATAGTACCCCCCTGGGGCCTTTACTGTAACATTTTCAGGGATAACAGAAACTAAAGCTGGCTCTGTTATTGCGTCTCCCCAAACCTTTCCCGCTGAAATTGTAATTGCGCTCATACTATAACTCCTCTATCCAGGTATTAATTTGTGCATCCGAAATCCCTAGCTTTTTCTTTAAAGGGTTAGGGTTTAAAACCTTTTCAAAGTCGTCTGCTGTCTGCTCTTCAGGCTCTTTCCCTTTGCTAGATTCCTTTAACACCAGAATGTAAATATTATCCCGCAGGTTTTCAAGTTTTTTAATCATAACAGCCTTTTCGCTCTTATGAACCTTGTAATAGTCAACTGCATTTTGATAATCTGCAGCCGAATTTAAAATTGTAGGTTTACCTAGCATTTTTAGTCTACCTCTCTTATTATAAAATTTACAGTCATTGCTGTATTTTCACCCCAGTTAAACTCTCCCCAATTTGCGCTGCCCCATGAAAGGTATTTAGTACCCCTTTTTATTTTTCCGTTATCAAGATAAGTTGCGAAAAGGTGCACGCCGTCACTTTCTACAGTGCTTTGAATTGGCAAAAAACCTTCAAAAACTTCACCTAAAGAAGCCATAGCGGCATACTTTTTTGTACTATCATAATTTATCCCTAAGTCTCCCCAGTCAATTACAGTTTCATATCCTGTAATCTTTGCCTGCTTTACCGTATACCGCAAATCATTATCAATTAATTTTTTGATAGCCCGCAATACATCGGAATCAAAAACAGTATCGCTCCTATTTGTAATACCACTATGTGTTCCAAAAGCTGCATACCATAGAGCTTCCATCATTCCTTGGATTTGATTTCTCCATGCAGCAGTATAAGGTGTGCCGTCAACAGCTTCATCTGTTGAAGCGTCAATAGCTTTTCCATTTGGATAGTTTTCAACATCTGTCATATCAGTATAATCACTGTATTCAATATTCAAATGAAACATTTTTTTATTCCTCCTCATCAATCCATTTTATAAAAACAATAGCCGTTGTGTGCACCGGCTTTACAGAAAGGATTATATACTCAATAAAATCCTTCCATTTTTTATTCAGCTGCAAAATATTTGCATAAACAATCTGCCCGTACCTGTTTCGTTCAACTCCGCCGCAAACATAAAAGCAAGTTTCCCAGGCTCTCCTGTTTACCGGTATGTCATACACCCCTTCAGTTCCGTTTCTTAAAACAGAAGGAACAAAACTGGAAGCGCCTACCCTGTAACCGTCACAAGCCTGTTTGTTTCCGTCGCACATTCTTTTATTTCCGTCTACAGCTTTGTAAGCAAAGTTTGACATACGGGGATTCCCTAAAGGAACATTTTCTACAACCTGAATCTCTGGTAAGAAGTTTTGCAGTAAACCTTGTAAAAAATCAGTAGTAGACAAACCGTATCTCATTTGCCACAAAGAAGAAAGGATGTTTCTTCTCTGCTCTTCTGTAAGCAAGCTTGTAAACTGAATCTGAAAAGCCTTTTCCCATTCTTCAATGTTACTTGTATTTTGCGGAAAAATATTCATAAAGTTCTTTTCGGCTTCACTTCTTACATCTTCAGGCAAAAGACTTAAAGCCTCCATGAACTTTTCACTATTCCCGCCTTTCTTAAAGTTAAAAATTCTTGAACGGGGAAAAAGCATTTTTATGCTTTCAAAAAACCTCATACCGCCACCCCGTCAATATAGAAAGTTCCTAACTTTGCAAGCTCTCCAAAGGTCAGTGTATAAGAACTAATAACCGTTGCATTGCTTACAACTCTCACCCCTTCAAATTCAGCTTTTAAGCTCACCGCGTATTCATTCAACACACTGGAAATATTATTCAAAGAAACCTTGTTTAATACTTCACTTTCATTGCTCAAACCCTTTATATAAGGCTCTCTTCCTTCCAGGTAGGTTATAAGCGCACTTTTTGCCCCCTCTGCAAAGTCTGCAACATTCACGCCGGAAAGCCCTGTTAAATAAACATCAAAAGCTCGCACGCTCACCGGCTTTACATTTGCATAACTTTCATCCCCCCTGGGGTCAATAACCTGTCCTACCATTTTCCGCATAAGCCCTGTATCTGGATCATAAGTACAAGCCTGCCCCACAGCTTTTAACAAGGCACTGTCTGGAATCCTGTCCGCATAAACATCAGGGTTGCCCGCCACGTAAATTATAACACCTGTACTAGACCAGTTTTCTCCAGATATTTCATAGCAATCACCATAAATGTAAGTCTGCAAAACACCGCTTACACTACTTGCGTTTTCCCTGTAATCAGCATAAGAGCCGCCGTGGGGTTTTGTGCTAAAGCGCACATCAACACGCCTTCTATATTCCGTTTCTGTTTCCGCATCCGCTCCATCTTTTGTAACAGAACTTACAGTGGCAACTTGCTTTACATTAGAAAGCGGGTTTACAAAATTCAAAGTGTCCCCTTCATCAAGGTTTCCTTCACTGCCACTAGAAGAACATTTTACATTTACACTCGCGCTTTCACCGCTAAGCAACACAGCTTCCTCTGTTAAATAGATTTTGCCGGTATTCTCGCTTTTTAACTGTGTCCCGCTAGAAAGGTAAGACCCTTCATTTTCAACATCAATGCTTATAACCCCTTCCCATGCAGTCGCAGGCTTCGGGTCTCCAGCTCCGTATAAGTTCCCTAGCATAACCAGGGGGTTTATGCTATTCCCTAAACATGAAACTTCGCCGTAATAGGCTGTCTTTGGATACTGTTGCAACCCCCACCAGCCAATACTTCTGTAACATATAGTAAAAAGCCCTGCAATCACTTTGCAAAAAATATGAATAAAACTTTTAGGCAATAGTCTAAAAGTCTGGTTAAACTTAGTACAAAGTCCGTTATACAAAATATTGTATACATCGTCTACTGTCTTGTTTTCCCATGCCATTGTATAGCCTCCCAGTTAAACGCATAAGTGTTTTTATAAATATCATTACTATTCTTTTGTATAGTAATACTTAAAGAAAAAGTTTTATTGTTTTCTATACTTCCTGCAAACTCAATATTGTCTGCTATACCGTTATCAATAAGCCATGCTAAATCTAACTTAGCGGCTTGAACGGCGTCTTTTGCGCTGCTAGAAGTTAAAGCCCTTCCGTAGCTTGCGTATTGAAACCTGCTGGTCATTTTTCTCTCAAAAACATTTTCTTTTGTGTAATTTCCCCACCAGCCTTTATTGTTATCAACAGTACCGTCATCCTCACTGTTTCCCCCAAAAAGAGAAAGAAGAATGGCATTGTTAAACTCCCTGTCACAAACAAAAAGATTGTCTTTTACACAAATCTCTGCACCGTCATTTGTTAAGTCTAAAAGCAAATCGCCTTCAAAAACCGCGTTTCCTCTTTCCATTCACTCATTCCTCATCAATGCCACAGGGGATAGGGCTTACATTCATAGTGGCGGTGGCAGACCCTGCAACAGCTACAACCACTTGACCGTTTGGAACTGTTATTTCCATATCACTTTTAACATCTGTATAAATTGCGCTCATTATTTCAGTCCATAACTGAATAATTTTAGCCTTGCTTTCTTCACTGGCCCGTGAATCTATTATTAAATCAGCAATCTTTTTTCCAGTCTTTGCAGCATTCAATGCCATGTAAAAACCTCCTTATGTTCCAATCGCCTTATCTCCTGTATGCGGGGTGCCGGTAAAAGGGCAGCTGGGAATAGCACATAAAGCCCCTTGTCCCGTTGGTGAAACACTTCCGCCACAGGTAAAAGAACCGCCTGTAACCTCTATGTCTCCTTCAATAGTTACCTTGTCCCCCTTTATATCAAACTTGCCCTTTTCGGTATTCACTTCAAGACTCCCGTCATTATTCAGCTTTACATAAGCAGAAGGCGTTCCGTTACTGTCTCTACTGTAAAGCCATAAGTCCCCTTCTTTTATGCTGCCTAAATCATCTTGTATTTCGTTAAGCACACCAGCGCAAGCAGTCCTCCCTGCCCCGTCAATTTTAACAAGTAAAAGCCTGTCTTCTTTTAATGGAACTGCAAGAAGCCCTGCCGGTCCATAAAGCTTTGCTTCTTCATTAAAGTTCAATCTCGTTTCCACGGTGCTTATAATAAAATCTTCAATCGTGTTTTTAATCAGCCTTCCAATTCTTCCCATGTCTTACTCCCACGGCCATTTTACAGGAATTTGATTATTCCTAAGGCCAGGCAATACAAGTTTTAACTTTGTGGTCAAACCGTTTGTATCATCTCTGTTTATCTCTATGCTCTTTGCCTGAAACTTAAATTCAGAATAAATTTGTGCAGACGGAGCTTTTACAATAACGCAACACCCCTTCTTGAATAAATTGCCATTCTTATCAGTTACCCCTAAAACAGTAAGCTCATAAGAAACGCAAGCACACAACATTGCAGCAGCCTTTGCTTTTACGGCGGTTTCTAAATCATCTTTTTCGCTATCTTCCACTGTATACGCAAAGGGTTTTAACACGCCCCTTTTTGTCAAATACTTATTTTCAAAAGTGTATTTTTGCGGAGCTTTACCTTTTTTTTCATTCACTTTCGTGTAACCTGTAATATGCGAATAAAAATCACTTTCAGAAAAAGAAGCTGTACAGCTTATAAAGCGGTATTCGCCTTCAATAAAAGTTCCGCAACTTTTGCCAGGTTTATTGTTCCAAAACTTTAAGTTTCCCATGGGGGTATTAGTAATAATAAGCCCTTTTTGCTTAGCCAGCTTGCTTAAAAAATCTAAAATCTTTTCACCCACATCGTAAGAAACCTTTTCAAGAGCCTCTCCCTCATCCCCTTCCATAGAGACGCTAATCCCAAAAGGAGTAGCTGCATCCGCTGCTATTTCAGAAAGTTTAAGTCCTGCATAAGAGGGCGGAAACTTTGAGTCTGGTATTGCACAGGATAAAATTCCGTAGCTTGCGTTCCCTTGTAAATCTATAGTCCTGGAATCGGCTTCAATCTTTGGACTTGTAACAGACAGCTTTCCTTTAAAAATTATCTTCTTTTTGTAATAAAGAATACAATCCATAAAAGTAAGAGGTGCAAAAGACTTTTTAAAAACTTCTTCTTTGGGATCAAAAGGAGCAGAAAGGCTAAAAGCATCGGGGGCATCATCATTTAGAATCAGCTTAAAAGCGGTAAAGCCTAAAAACTCAATTCCGTTTAAAAGCAAAGAAAATTCTTTATCCCCTTTTTTATCTAATACCTTTGTGCTTTTTTCATTCTTTATCGTGCCTTTATTTTTTTTATCATCTACAGGAATGATTAAAACGTCCCCAGGAAAAATAAGTGGGGATCCATCAACGGCTGTTTCTCTTCCTATAAGCTGTGGGTTTGCTTCTTCAATTTTTCGCCACTTATCCCATAAGCCTAAATATTTTATACTTATAGCTCCTAGCGTATCTCCTGATTTTACAGTGTAGCTAACTGACATAATAGACAACCTCCCTGCCCATCGGAAGCACTTCTAGTTCGTCGGCATTTAGATTGTTATCCTGAATAAACTCGTCTATGTGATCTAAGTTTCCGTAAAGCTCTGTTAATAATTCAAGAAGCTGTCTGTCCCTCCCTAATATAATAATTCTTTTTGTCGGCAAGTCAAAAGCAATTTCAAGAACATAACGCTCTGTTTCTTCAATTAATTTTTCTATCTCATAGGCAATTTCCGAAGTATCAATAAAAAGGTCTTGTCCCGTGTACTTATCAACATATTCAATGTAATTGTCATAAATTTCATCAAGGCTGCTTATTGCATCAATAGCTTCTTCTCTGTTTTTAAAGCCTACGCTTTCTCCTGCACTCTCACTTTCATTTTCTGTACTAGAAACTTTTTCACCAGTAGAAGAAGCAACCCCTGTAAGAGCTGAAGCAAAACTTGTAAGAGTTGTCAAAAGAGAAAGTTTGGTAGAATTAAACTGGTTTATAACATTATTAATGCCAACGGGGTCTGTTATAAAAGCTGTTAAAAGGGAAGCGTATAAACCGGTATAACCTTCAATAGTTTTTGCAAGCGAAGTAACAATTTTAGAAGGCAGTTTTACCACATTGAAAAGCGTTCTTGCAAAGTTAAGCGGTGCATTCAAATCTTGTCCAATTTTATTCACAAAATCAAGCCCCTGTTTTTTTAAGGCTTGGTAAGTCTGGTATAAACTTTCATTTGCGGATAAAGATTGCGCACTATCTTCCATACCATTAAAAGACGTAATAAAACTTTTTTTTGCAGTCTCTTTTAACTTTATTTCTTCACTGGCATTGTCAGTCGTAATACTATTTGCAAAATCATCACACGCCATATCTTCAACAACTTCAAAAGATTCTGCAATAACATCGTCTTTAGAGGTCTTGCTATCTGGCATAACGCTTCCTGTTATCGTTTCTGCAAAAGTAACTTCCACAGTAGAAACATTGCTTCCAGAAACAATGTTATCAGTCCTTTTTATGCTGCCTGTAGGGACAACTTTTCTAACACCATAAACAGGATGTTGTAATTCTCCTATCCCGCTTTCTTCAAGACCTTCTTCAAAAGAATCAGCCTCGCTTATACAGTTTTCACCAGAAAACACACAGCTAAGGGGAAAGCGCCTGCCACCCCTTCCTAGTGACTGGATTAAAGCCCCGTCTTTAGAAGGGAATGTATATGAAGAAGTTTTTAAGTCAGTTTCCTTTGAAACATCCCCCCACCTAAAATAAAACTTTTTTCCAGAAGGAGAGGTATATTGAGCTTCTAATAAATCATCAGTCCATGCCATACTGTCATTTTAATTTTATACTTTTCTTTTAGCTATTTAAAAAAAAGTTTTTTATCAACTTCGCTCAAGCGAACTTTTTATGATATACTATACAAAAAGGAGGCATTTATGTTTTCAGGCTATGCAATGGTTATAGACGACCCATCAAAAATAGATCTCTTGGGTGACGATTTAAAGAAAAGGTTTATACAGGCTTCTATTGCAACTGTAAATGTACAGGCAGCTTTAACACGAAAAAACGCAATAGAAAATATAAAAGATTCTTTTAACCTGCGCAATAATTTTACTTTAAGGAATTTAAAATACACGCCATGCCCTAAGACTGTAACTTCATTAAATCAAGTGCAATCTGAAGTTGGCATTTCAGACCGCGCTTCTTATATGGAATTACAAGAAAAGGGAGGCGTTCACTCTCCACGCAAAGGGGGCCTTGTAAATATTCCCACTGACAGTGCCCGTGAAGGCGGAACTTTTGCCGGTAAGGTTTCAAGCATAAACACTGTAAAGGGAATAAAAAGAAGAAAAGTAAAAGGCCCTTATAAAAAAGCATTTTCCTCTCAAAAAGCAAGAGCTGTGGCTCGTGCCTATGTAGCGCAAAAATTAAATTTTGTTGTTCATTACGGCAAAGATGTTTTTACAATAGACAGCTTTCATAAATCAGGTGACAATATTTCATTTGATAAAACGCTAATAAGAAACTTAAAACACTCTGGCACAAAAGTAGAAGCCAAGCCCTGGTTAGAGCCGGCAGGTCAAAAACCCGCCGAAGACTGCCAGACAATCTTTAACTCTCAAATGAATAAAATTGAAAATAAAAAGGTTTAATTAAAATTATATACGCTCATGTGAAGCATGAATAATATCAATAATTTCTCCTGAGGAAAGATTTGCAACAGGTTTAATTTTTTCAAAAGGAGAAATACCTTCTTCGGATATTTCATTTGTAATGCGAAAAGAAGTTCCATCTGCCCGTTTTATTATTGCAGCTCCTTCAACTTTTACTTTGTTTAATAACGTTGAAAAATTTGCCCTTGCATCAGAATATGTCATCACAAGCATTTTACACCTCTCTTTTTTGCTATATTAACTAAACCGTTATCAAGTGAATATAACGATAATCCTGTATCTAAAGCACATGTTACATAAAACATATCATAAGCATAGCAATTTTCTTCTGCTGCAATTTGAATAGCTGTTTTTATATCAGGCTCAATAAAACGTATAGGAATCATTTCAAATTGTTTATAAGCGAAAATTGCTTGCTCGTTGTTTATACGACATCTCTTCAGACAAGCTGTTAAAGAATTACCTATTTCGTATGGTAAACAAAAGGGTGAAACAAGTGTTGTTCCTTTTGTTTTTTCTTTAACCTCAATAGCTTTTTCTTCCCCCAGTAATACGGCAATAATGCAAGAAGCATCTATAATTATCTCCATGCCTTCTATTGTACAATAGTACAATAGAAAAGTCAATGTTTAATTAAAACCCGCCTGAATGATACTGTTCAATTGTAATGCCAGGGGCAGGCCCTGAAACTTGAGCAACAAGACCGCGTTCAAGGCCTATGGTAACATTTGCGTTACTGTTACTTTCGCTTATAAAGGTTTCTGTGTTTATCCTTTGGGCGTCGCGCTCTGTTATTGGTCCTGCTGAATCTAAACCACTATAAGACAGTTCGTCCCTAAAGGCAGCAACAGAATCTCGCCACTGTGCAAAAGTGTCCCCTATAACGGGAATATTTGACAGCAGGTTTAAAACAGATTCTATAGGCAAAAGTATAAAAGAAATTATAGACTTACCAATCATTGCCAAAGCTCCAATCAAGCCTTGATCTTGAAAGACTGCGACAAGAGCTTGCCAGTAGTTTATAACGTTCCCTATAAAACCTAAAAAGAAATCTGCAAGTGGCTGAATGGCATTTTTTATCATCTCAACAAAACTAAGAATTCCTTCCCGAGCCATAGAAAAAAATCCTGTTATATATTCCCACATACTGGCAAAGAAACCTTTTATCGCTTCCCACGCAACCTTAAAAGCGGCAGTTACAGTGTCCCAATGTTTCACAAGAAGAATTATACCGGCAACAACAAGCGCAATAGCAGCTGCTATTGCTAATACAATCCAACCTATAGGGGAAGCTATAAACACAGCGTTAAGAAAACCTGTTGCGGCTGTTGCGGCTGTTGTGGCAACTGTAAAAGCAACCATAGCAACTTTAGCAACCCCCATTGCTATAACATGAGCTATAAGTGCTGCCTTTGCAGCTACAAGCCCTGCAACGTACTTCATCCATTTTATTCCACTTACAGCTTTGCCGAATAAAAATTGAGCGGCTGCTGCTACTTTTGTGGCGGCGGCATATAAAAACATTCCTATTCTTCCGCCAACACTGGCAGCATTATTGCCTTCTATAGCAGCAGTAGTTCCCCATAAAGTAGCGTTATAAGCCAGTTGGATTCCTTTTACAACTCCTGCTAAAAATTTCCACGTTGTCATTATCGAACAGTATATTTGTGTTACAATTAAAGCCGCAATCATTGCCCCTTTAAATAAAAGTATCGCACTAACCACTATCATTATCGGTACCCTTAAAGTCCATACAACCTTAGCAAGGCCTGAAATTGTATCCCATATCAAAATCAAGCCATCCACTATTGGTTTAGGATTAAAATTTTCTACAAAACTTTGCAAACTTTTTACAAGGTCAATACCTCGGCTTTTTAACCCTTCTATAACTTGAAAAGCAACAGCTGAAATTCCACTTTGAAGAAGTTTTATCATGTTGCCAATACTTCCGCGTATTTGATCAGCTTGAGTTACAACACTTCCTCCTGCGTTTTCTGCTGCATTCATAAACTCTCTTAACGAATCTCCTCCGGTTGCAAGAAGTTTCTCTGCAGCTTTCATTCCGTTTGTACCGAATATTGCGTTTAAATAACTTAATTTTTCAAAAGAACCTTCTCCTTCAAGTTTTGAGTTAATCAAATCTACAACTTGATCTATAGACTTCATATCCCCGTTTGTATCTATAAGATCAGAGGGGTTAATTCCTATTTTTTTTAGGTTAGTTTGTCCCGCGTTATTCGTAAGGCGATTCATCATAGCGTTTATAGCTGTTCCTGCTTCGCTACCTGTAAGCCCAAGGTTCGCAAGTGCGGTTGTCATAGCGCTTAATTGATATTCTCCCCCCTTTAACTTTGCAAAAGATGACCCAGCTGTTGCTATTACATCTCCTACATTTCCAAATGTCATTTTAGCACTATTTGCAGTATATACCATAATATCACTTAAATGCTCTAATTTTTCTGCATACAATTCAGGGTTATTTAAAACTTCTTCAGTTACCATCCCCATTGCATTAAGCGATGTTAAAGCTACTCCTGTAGCTTCATCAAGGCTATACCCTGCTGCTGTTGCCATGTCTGCAACTTTAGGTAGCAATTTCATTGCATTAGAAGATTTTACACCTGCCTGAGCAAAAACTAGCATAGCATTTGTTGCTTCTGTAGCATTAAACTCTGTTGTGCCTGCAACTTTTTGAATAGTTTTTGAAATACCTTCAAGTTGTTCCTCAAAAGCAGCACCAGTGCCATTTATATCAGTAAAAGCTGCACCTGCTGTATGTAATGCTGCATCAAAGTCAATATAATCATTAATAGCGCTTTTCATGTAATCAGAAACCGCAGATATTCCTTTTGAAAGTGCATTCTTTCCTAATTCAGTCATCTTAGACTTCATGGCGTCAACTGATTTTTCTGCAGCTCTAAATTGATTTTTCAACATGTTAGAAACAGTTTTTCCTTGAAGTCCCATTTTACTAAGTGGAGAAGAAAACTGGTCAACCATTTTAAAAACTGTCTCAATTGCGTACTTTGTAGCCATATTACACTCCTATAAAAAAAGGCTGCTTGTAAGGCAGCCTTAACGCCTTTTTTTACTGGCGTTTCTCTTATTTTCTTTTTCTTGTTTTTGTAATTCAATAAGCCCTGGTATAAGCGCATCATACCAGAAGTGCAAATCGCTCATGGATAAATCCTGCGGTAGCACCGGGAGCTTATAATCGGAATAAATCTGCCGTATCATAACCCCCAGATATTCAACACCGTGCACCTTTTGGCGCCTGCCGTCAAGTGCTAACTCTACCGTCAGGAAAGCATAAAAAGCAACATAACAGCTTCAATTAAGTTGAAATCAGGTAAAGAAAGTTTTCTAAAAAAACCTACGTCTTGACCAGTTAAAGCACTCATACCAGCAATTTCTTTTTCTGCCTGTTGATTGTCTTTAAAACCGTCCATTGCAAACCTTAGTTTTGCACCAGGATTCTTTATAACAATCTCTTTATTTGCAAAACCTTCAGGGCTTTTATCACTTATGGTATACAGAATCTTTTCTCCGTCCACTGTAAGCCGGCCTGCAATCATAGCTTTTACAAATCGCCTTTTTGCACTATTTACAAGGTTTAACTGTTCATCTGTAAGCTCACTTCCTTCTATATCAATATCACAAGCCTCTTTCCAGTTCTCAAACTCGATTTCGGCTTGTTCTTTAGTAATAGACACAGAAGCTTTTATTTCATCGCTCATACATTACCCCTGCTTTTCAAGAGTTCCCTCAAGAGAGAGTGAAACTGTGTTTTCCCCGTCGTCATGCTCAATAGCGTCTGTAAGCTGCATACTGCCACTATAAACAGTGCCATCAAGTTTAGTACCAGAAACAGGAAAAAAATCCATACTATCCTGCAAGCCCTGCAAGAACTCAAAGTCGTCGTTTACAGGGTTACAAATAACATTTATATCAGAAATGCTTCCTGCGTGGCGGGTCTTTTTTATATACATAGTTCCATCCCCGCCAACAATAGTTTCGTTTTCATAACCAGGCAGCTTTGTTTTTACGCTATCGTCGCTTTTGCAAGTAAAACGCCTGCCGTTTAAAACTATGCTTTCCCATGCACCGCTTGCCATAATTTACCCCCTTATGCCGCACTTCCAGTGTTAAAAGCAAAATAAATATCATTACTGCTAACTTCTATGTTTCCAGAAAGTTTTACAGGGAACGTAGTGTTTAATCTTTTTGGGTTTTCGTCATCGATTGCAACAGTCATGTTTTTCTTTGTATAAGCAGCGTCGGTAATAATTGCATTTTTAACAAGACTGTCTGCAAGGTTGTAGAAATACCCCACAATAACCTTTGGCTGTACCGCCTTAGGATTAGTTACAACATCGCCATCTGCTACAAGAGGGGCTCCTTTCAAATCGTCCTGTTCCATGATCAGGCGCACGTTGTAGCAAATATTTTGCAGCTTAACAATATCAACCACGTACTTCTTGCTGGGATACTTTCCCTCAGTGTCCGGGTGATACATGGTAATAAAGTCATTCATTACCGCGCAGCCGTTTTTACCAGCAAGCCGAACGTTTGTTGAGCTTCCTTTGTTCTGGGCGTTATTACGCACTGTATACTCTTCTTGCTCTTCCTCGCTTCCTGCAAGCAATCCTGTAAGAGTGTCCTTAACATCTTGTGCCGGGTTCTTGTCAAAAGTTTCAAGAGCAAAAAAGGCATAACGGGCCGCAATGCTTAAAGGAAGTTCTGGCGAACCTACAGAAACACCTAAAGCGTTAATATAATCGTCTTTCCTAACATCTGTAGTAGCTGTTCTAGCAGCAAAATTGTCAGTACAACCAACAATACTAAAGCAAGGCTGCTTAACCATAACTCCCCATCTTCTTTCACCCTCTGCCTTAAAGAGGTCAAGAATTCCGGTATTATTATAGTTCCAGGTGTTAAGAAGGCACGTATACCAAACTCCGCCCATTTTTGCAAAAGCAGAAGAAAGAGTTGTTGAAGGGTCAGTGGCACCGCCGGAAAAAGTTATAAGAGTAACGGTCGCGCCTGTTAAGTTTGCGTCTATTACAATTTTAATACCGTTACCGCTTTCGCCTTTCCATTTTGCAGTCAACGTAACCTGTGTAACTGTAGAACCTCCTGTTTCTTTAGTTTCAACTTTAGCAGTAGCAGGCATTTCAAGCACACTGTTTATAGCAGCTGCAATATTGCCCATTATAACAGCTGCACTGTCCCCTTTGCTAACGGAAAACTCACACTTCTTTCCGCCAATATAAATCTTACCGCTTCCGTTTGCGCTAGCATCTCCATTAATTATAATTCCACCTGCAGCTGCAGCTGCACCTGCGCCTGCCTCAACTGGAATAAAATCAACAGGGAAAGAGGCCCCTGTTCCGTTTTCTGGATAAAGCTGTAAAGCTGCAAGATGTAAAGGGCTGCCCCAGCCGAATCTATTTGCAACAGCGGCAGCACTTCCTTCACCCTCATATTTTTCATCAGGATAAGTTACCCCTTCACTTGCCTGACCAAAAACGGCAAGGCGTTGGGGTAAAAGCTGTGCTCCGTTTTTACTAAAACTCTTATAAGTCATTTCAACGCCAACAACACGCGAAATAGCACTTTGACTAAGACCCATTTTTATTCCTCCTCGTACTCTTCGTCTATATTCAAAAGAACTTCCCCTGTGGTGGTCCTGCAGGTAAAGTCCATTATTTCTAAGTTATCCCTTTCTATCTGGGGGCTATCCTCAAAAAGTTCAACTTCAAGTTTTATCCTCTGTACGCCAACTTTTACAGCTCCCGCAGGGTCCTTAATAACCCCGCTATTACACTCGGTAATACTTTGACTATTTACAATTCCCCTCAACTTTAAATAACGGTAGTTCGCAGCCTGCAAAATGTTCCTTACAAGTCTGGCAACCTTCATGCTTTTTATTTTTGCAACACGGCCCGCAAGTCCTTCCCCGTCATAGTTTCCGGATGTATAACAATCAATGTAATACAGAGCATTAATAATCCTGTCTTTAGAACCATCATCTGTATCAATTGTATAATGGTCAAAAGATACATTAATGGCAGGAAAAGGATTTTCTTCATCTTGAACGGCCCACGGCTCATCGTTCTCAATATAAACCTTAACCTTGTAATCTTCAGGCTTCTTTAAATCTTCATCTTCAAGAGCAAGGTTGTATTGGTTTTCTAATTCTAAAGCAAGAATCCCTGCCACTTGGTCCCGCACAATCTCAACATTGTCAGGGTCACTTAAAAGCCTGTTAATCTCCACTTTTACCAAACTCCAAATCTAAAACAAGAAGCCCTATTCCAAGCCGCCTATCCGGATTAAAATCCCTGACAAAAGCCTTTACTTCATTTCCGCTCATGTCTAGCCATGCAGCTTGCCAGCCAGTAGCGGGCCTTATATAATTCCCGCTACTATCAACAAGTTTTGATAAGCGGTAAGAAATAGTAATTGCCCTGCCGCTTATCGCATTCCCTTCAGTATCAAAAACCAAAGAAATATCGTTTATAATACCGCAAAGCTCATAAGAAGCATTCTTGGTATCATACAAAGTGAATTCACGTGCAAAGCCATTGTCAATATCTTCAAGAGTACAAGATAAATCCTGTTCGGCCAGCACGTTCAAATTCATTTCTTTTCTTCCTTTTTCTTTGTTTTCTTTTCCGTTTCTTCAGTCTTAGCTTCTTCAGTCTTAGCTTCTTCTGCCTTGACTTCTTTTATAAAGCCGGCTTTTACCATAGCAGCAAAATCTTTATCATTTGAAAAGATAGAGCCATCTATTTTATCCCCAGCCTTATAAAGTTTACCCTTATTGATAAAAGAGCAGCTTTCACCAACTACGTATTCCATTACACACCTCTTTTATTAAACGGTAACTGTACCAGAAAGAACGGCAAAGCGGTCAATGCTTACCGGCAGACAAAGTGGACGACTCTTTACTTCAGCAAAGAAAGCGTCTGCTCTCTGGTCATGCCATACCCTCTGACCATAGCGGATTCTGTTTTCAACAATAATATCGTTCGGGATAATATCATCGAAAATGCTTCCGGTAGAAATAACGGGTGTATTTGCATAAACAAGGCGGAAATCCAGGCTGTCAACATCAGGAAGTAAAATAACCTTATCATCGTCAATGAAAGGTCTGCGGTTGGATGTGTTAAAGGGTTCCCATGTAGCACTATAGCAAAGAAGGTTCAGTTTATAAGCACCAATCATAATGTAACCCATGTATTCAGCGCCTTTGTTCTGCAAAGAAGGATTCAAAGCTGCAATGTTAAGAACGTCTTTCTGGAAGAGCTTTAAAACATTTTCATTAGCAATAAATGATTCCCAGGCCTTAGCACCAAAAATAGCAGTAGTGACATCAACATAGCCATCATCGCGAACTTGTTTCATTGCGCCCTTAAGGTCTGCAATAGGATCTGCTCCGCTCTGATCCCACTTTGTAGTAGGAGTAATCTTATGGCTTGCTGCCATGCCATAATCAAGCTCGTAAGCTGTATTACCGTCTTTGTCTGTCAAATCAACCTTACCAGTCTGTAACATCTGGCTAGCCTGATTTTCAATAGAAACACGGATCATGCTCTGCATAAGCTCAAAGCTAGGCATTAAGGTTTTCTGCATTTCGGCAGTCCAGCTTGCATAGTTCTTGTCAAAAACAGTTTCGCCAGGCTTCCTCTTCATAAGTTGTGCAACTTCTACGGGTGCAGTCATTGCATAAAGAGGCGGTGTAACCTGTTTGCTTGTAAAGCCTTCCTGTGAAATATTTACAGCGCCGGTATTCTTAGGTGTTACAACAGGGGCTACTTTGATAGTGCGCTTTACAACGTCAATGTCAATTTTTTCGCCGTTGGTAAAATATTCAGGCTTAGTCTTAAAAAAGCTGGACAAAAAGCCCATTCTTCCTATGTCAGGCTGACTAAGGAAGACTTCAAGCATGGTTTCTTTAAATTCAGGAATGTTCATCTTCTATTTTCTCCTCTTTCTATTCTTACTTAAACTTCAGCTACTTTCTCGACAATAAAACTTTGACTGCGTAAAATATCAGCTTGGACATCTGTAAGGGCTGTGTTTCCAATCTTTGCAAGCAGGCCACGGTTTACGTGTCCAGAAATCATAACACGGATATGGACATCAGCTGCACTATCAGTGGTGTTTTCAACATCTTCCCTTAAGATTGCAATACCTGCCCCGTTTACCAGACTTAAAGCGGTTGCAGCCGCAAACTTGTTAGTGCTTGTATCACGGACAAGAATAGTACCACGTTCAAGTCCACCAGAAGGAACAGTAACTGTTGCCTCTTCATAAAAGTTATCACCTAAAGCAAAAGGCGGGTTCTTATAATCTACAGAAGTAATATTAGCCATTATCTTCTTCCTCCCATCATAAGTTTTTTGTATTCACTCATAGCTTCTGCCTGAACATCTGTTTTATCAGGAGCGGGTGTGTTTACGCTTGGTGCGTTATCTGAAAGGCGTGCGTTCTTTAGCTGTGTCTTGCAGAAAACTTCGTGGTACTTTGCAGTTACTTCGTTAGCTGCAACAGGTGTACCATTTGCAATAAAATCAACAGCAGCAGAAACATCCCCACTATCTCCTGCCATTTTCAAATGAGCAGAAACACGTGACCGCTCCTCTTTTACTCCAGCTTCAAAAACTGCATTGTAAACATCAGGATTTTTTGCCTTTAATTCCGCAACATCCATTTTGTCATCCTCCATAGTCTCTAGCCTTTGGTTTGTGCCTTCAGCTAAATTGTTTTTATTATTTTCTGATGCCCTGTGCATCAAACTTGCCATAACACAATCAGACATTTTGGCTACAAGTTTTTTATTATCCTCTGATTTATCAAGCCACTGCTGAATGTGATTTATGCAATTCTTATATTCGCTTTTTGCCTTTGCAACAAAAATATTTTTATCCAGGTTTACCGTTTCTTCACTTTCTGAAAGCCCTTCAACTACATCTGCATAGCCGTGTTCTTTTATTTCGTTTCCAAAATAATAGGTTTCTGCATCCATAGCCTTATGAATATCACTTGCGCTATCACTACTAACCTTTGCATAAGCAGAATCGCAAATCATGTTGCTTATAGACTTTGTAAGCTCTGCCATTTTTTCAAGCTCGTTATAATCCCCATACACTGCCGCCTGTGCATTATGAATAAAGAAAATGGAATTATCATAAGCCCTTATTTTTGTTTCTGCATTCCCCACTTTTGCAGCCAATGCAATATAACTTGCAGCACTTCCCACAATCCCCTGCATAACAACAGTACAGGTGTGATTAGCAGCAAATTTTCTAATATGATTAAAAATCGCAACAGCTGTAAAAACGTCTCCGCCTGGGGAATTAATTATAATTTCACAGTCCTCACCAGCTGCAACATTGGCAAGCTGTGAAGTTACATCTTGTTCAGTAACTTCATTTTCACCCAACCAATGTTCCGGCATGATTTGACCACTTATAAAAATCTCTTTCATGTTCTACATTATCCCTTATAAAAAATATTTTATCTATTTAAAAAAAAATATTTTTCAAAAAGATTTTATATCGCATGTGTAACAGTAATAACCTTCAAGTCTACCATTCTTTACAGTATTACTTGATTCAAGAGTATCAAAGCCCCGCCTTTTAAAGTGTGTAAAAGTCGTCTTTGGGTTATACCACTTTTCAATCGTATACATTTCATCTGGTATAATTGCAGGCAATTTTTTCTGGATTTCTTTCTTCCAGTTCTTTCCCGTTGCTTCTTTTAAAATAGAAGTTTGGTCCTTACAAAAGAATTCTTCATTAACCCAGCCATTCTTTTTACATTTAAGATAAAAGGCAATAATATCAAGCCTTTTTCCGGTATGATACGATTCGTTAAACTCTTCAGCTATAGAACAAAGTGCCAGAAAAAGACAGCCGTAATCCCCTATGTGACTTATAGCTTCCGTGTTTACTTTTAATGCAGTTTGTAAGCCTGAATATTTTGCCTTTATATCCATTTTTTAGTCCTTCCGAAATAAGCTGCAAATTTCTACAACCGCAGTTTCTGCAATGCCAATGGAACCTACAATAGCTGTTGCATACGCCGGGTTTAAATAAGTTACAACTGCACTTGCAATAGCAGCGACACCGCCACTAATCCCTACAACCAAATTAAAAACTTTTTTGCTCATAAAGCACCTCTTTTCTTCAACTTCGCTTGAGCGAAGTTTTTATTTTTCATACAAGGCTTTTAAATCCTTGTAATTTTTTTCTGTCTCTTCAATCCTTATC
This sequence comes from uncultured Treponema sp., assembly GCA_937877515.1. GTDB lineage: Bacteria > Spirochaetota > Spirochaetia > Treponematales > Treponemataceae > Treponema_D. Next base: position 1,357 of record CALFIX010000073.1, on the reverse strand, counting down.
CTGTACTCTGCAAGCCGTACAAGCCATTCTTCCTTTACGTTTACGCTTCCATCTTCATTTCTTTCAGCCTCTGTTAAAACCGGAAAAGAAGGAAAGTCAACTTCAGGAACAAAGGGTTTTTCAACGTACTTAATCTTTGTGCTGTTGCAAGAGGTCAATAGCATTATCAACGCTATCCCCGTTATGCAGCTCGTTAATCTTTTCATCTGCTTCCTTCCTGTTTCTTTTTAAAATATCAATCATTTCCCTAAGAGTATTGTTATCGGTCCAGGCATCTGTCAGCTGCTTAGCAAGGTCTTCAATAGTGTCCTTTTGCTTTTTTATTTTAGAGCTGGCTTTCCGCCACAAAAGAATTAGTGCACCTGTTACAATGGTTTCTGACAAAGCGAAAATCAAAAAAAACTTAATCATTTTTATCCCCTGTTAAAGCAAGGATAAAGGCAAAAGAGAAACTTTGCTATTTAAATTTTTAATCTTTTTATCTTAGTCCAAGTTTTACCGCAATAAAACCCAAAAGCAGTGTTATAACCCCGCCGATAACAATCTTAGACCAATAATCAAACTTGTTTGTTGTCTGGTCATTCAATGCAAGTTTCACTTCAATGTTAGAAATTCTTTTTTGCAACTCTGTCATAATTCTTTCTTGCTCTGCGTTAAGCTGCAAAAGGTGATTTAGTTCAGCCTTTAAAGTCGCAACCTCGCTCATTCGCTCATCAAGATGTTTTATATCGTTGCTCTTGCTTTCAAGCCTTTGGCTTAAATGAGAAACTTCAACTTTTAATTCTGATAACACCTGGAATATTTGTGTCAGCTTATCTTCATCATTCATTTTTATCTTTCACTCTCCCTTTCTGCTTTTTCATTTCCTGCCTTTCCTTTTTCTTTCAGAGTGTCCGCTATAATGTTAAAATCCATAGTGCCTAAGGAAATGCCATAAGCAAAAGCTGCTACTTCCCATATTTCCGGAATAGTAGCCTCTCCCAAAACACCAAACCACTTAAGCACACTTGCAATAGTGGCAACCACCACAATTAACAGTTTAAGCCATTTTGAATAATCCTTGTTTTTCATGCTGCGCATCCTCTTGTAATTTTTTTTAAAACCCTCTTGACATACCACATTTTAGCGTGGTATACTGTAACCATCTTAAAGATAAGGAGTTGAATATGTCTAGCAAAGAATTTGACCTTTTGATGGGGCTTATAATCACCATGCTCGAAAAAGGGCAGGTAGAAGAAGTTGTCGAGCTTCTTAAAGAAGTTCGTAACAAAGAAGTTCCCGAAGCCAAAAAGAACTAGCATAGCGGGCGGTAGCGATACCGCCTTGCTTTTTGAGAAAATGAAACTGAAAGAACTGC
>CALFIX010000072.1 GCA_937877515.1 uncultured Treponema sp. | reverse complement strand
TAGTGACTGGAGTTCAGACGTGTGCTCTTCCGATCTGTAAGAGAAGATTCATCTTCTGATGCAGTGAATGTAAGAGTATAACTTGTTCCATCTACAAGACCTTTAAGACATGGGTTATCATCATCTTTAACATAAGTTACACCAGAAGGAAGATCTCCGCTTGTTGTTATTCCATCGTATCCCCAGTCTCCAGACCAAGCACCTGCAATCTTTCTGATCTTAAAATGCATAGTACCGGTTCCGCCACCCCATGCAGTCATGCTATTAGAATATGTAAATGTGTAACTTGCAACGCCAGAATCATCCACGGTCATTACTTCGCCAACAGAACTTAAATCTCCAATAATATCAGCTTTTGCAAGAACAAAATCCTTTGCTATCTTAGCTACACTTAATACTTTTTCAGTAGAATTATAGCTAAAAGTTGCAACATAATTTGTGTTTGTAGTAAGACCTGTTAAAGTTACAACATTATTTTCTTTACTTTCAGAATCTTTTCTATATGTGGTAGCTGTTAATGCTACATCAGTAGCGTTTAGAGCAGCAGTTCCATAATAGAATGTATCTCCAGAATAGATTACAAGAGATTCTGTATCACCACTAGATGTAAAACTGTAGGTATAGTTAGTTCCATTATAAGTAAGACTTTCTATAGCATCATCTGCAAGTATATAGAACTTCTTTGCTGTACTTTCACCTTCTGTAATTTTTACAGAAATGTAGCTTGAATAAGGAGTTACTGTTACAGTGTAGTAAGTTCCAATTGTAAGACCTGAAAGTTCTGGACAGTTAGCATCGTTACCAGCATAAGCTAATATTTCTTCATCTAAAGCCCAAGTTAAAAGGTTTCCACTTGAATCTTTGCGATAAGTAACAGTCCAGTTTCCATCATCAATTGCAAAGTTTACACTTTCTGCTGCAGCAAGGAATGTGTATTCGTAAGTTCCGTCATCATTTGTAGTAAGAAGGTTATCGCTATCAGAATTTGCATCCCAAGAGCCACAACTACCGCGTACATAGTAGGAACTTAAGTCAATAAGAGCTTCTTGGTCAGCATTAACACTAGGACATCCTGTAAACCCAACAAGAGCAGCTAGTAATGCAAGAGTGCTTGCAAAAATGTTTAATTTTTTCATATTCGTTTTCCTCCCTGTACCTTATAAGTCCCAACCAAGACCTATGCGGATTGCAGAGTTTGTTGCATAAGTACTCTGACCAAATGTGGCATCGCTTGTGCTGCCAAATGCAAAGCTGTCATCATCGTAGTCAAATACCTGTGGTCCGTCATTGAATGACTTGTATGGATCCATTGCATACATGTACTGGCAGTATACTGTTGCGCCCCAAAGAACCTTGTTGGAAAGCTTCTTAAAGCCACCAACAAAGAATCCTACAGGGTTTGTTGGAGCAGTTGTTATACCTGTGTTGGCTGTTCTAAGACCTGCACCAGCCTGTACGTTAATTCCAAATGGAACTTCTGCTGTTGCTACAAGTGTGTTAAAGAGGTAGCTTTCGTCGCGGTTATCAAAGTTGTAGATAACTGCAAAGTTTGGTACGTAATCATTGTCTAAGTTCATGCTAAACTTAAGACCTGCATCCTTAAAGAGGAAGTTAGAAGACTCTGTTCCACGAGTAAACTTGTCATCATTAGAAATGTTGTAAACAACTTTTCCGTAAAGTTCTACAGTTGCATCAATGTCTAAGAGTTCTCCAAGACTTACACTTGCGTTAGGACGTGCGTAAATCTGAATTGTGTCTGTATTTGTCCAGCTGTTTGGAAGTTTTTCGTCTTTGTTAAGAGCAAGTTCTCCATAAGCAGAAACGCCGGCTGTAACACCTTCTATAGGAGTTACGTCTACGTTTAAGAATGCTCTCTGGCTGTTTATGTCACCTAACTGGTCAGAAATATCTGTGTGGTCGTCTGAACCTTCTTCTACATACATCATGTTAGCCTGTAAACCACGGAAGCGGTAACCTGCTGTTGCTGTAAGTAAGTCGTTAGAGAATGTAACATTTGCATTTGCTGCCATGTTTTCAAGACCAAGACCGTAAGTATCTTTTACAGTTCCAACATCGCTAGAAGCAGGTACAAAGTATGACTTTGTTCCATCGCCATTGTCCGTAGAACCATAGCCGTTTAAGAGGTAGTTTGCCTTAAGTGTAATAGCACCAAAGTCAAATGGAGCAATAAGAGAGTAACCTGCAATTAAGTCTGCTTCGTAAATTGTGTCAAAAATTGTATCAAATGTTGTTCCGTAAGCACCGTTGTACTGGAAGTCTACATAGTGGTTAAAATCACCTGTGCTAAACTTTCCGTCTACATAACCGTAGAAACCATAGCGGTTACCAGCACGGTCTGCTGCGCGGTTAGGTGCTGCTACTGCTTCAATCTGAATACCGTTATCTGCTAAGAAAGGAATAAGGCGGAATGCCGGGCTAAAGTCAAACTGACTGTAACCACCAACAGAGCTGTAACCTGCTTCCCATTCTTTGTCAATAGTGTTCCAGTTTACGTTTGTGTGTGGTGGAAGTTTTGCATACTTGTAACCTGTTTCCCAGTCAACTACAGGGCTGTTTAAGCCATACTTTAAGTGTCCAAGGTATGTTGCAGCACTAGACTGACCACCGTAGAAGTACATTGGGTCAAATACTGTATCTACAAGAGCGTTCATAAGACCAGATGCATCTTCTGTTGTACCTTTCTTGTAAAGATTATCAAAACCATCCTGTTCTGCAAGTGCAAGTTCTACATAAATAGGAACATGTGGTTCAATTTCGCCAGAAAGCTTTAAGTAGCTCTTTAAGTTAATACCTGCACTGTCAAGCTCGTTTGCTGCATCTTCTGTGTTGTTAAACTTAACCTGTCCGCCAGCGTGTGTCCATGAATTAAACTTAACATTAGCTTTTCCAGCTGTTCCCAAACTTGCTGTGTTTCCACTAGCAGGGGCATCTCCACCTTGAGCTGCAATAAGTTCGTCTACGTCAACCAGTCCGTTATGACCACCGAATCCGTCGTCCACTTTATCTGGTTCGTGCATGTCTTCTGTCCAGTTTCCGTCGGAAATGAACTTATACTTCATAACTGTTCCTGCTGGAACAACTTTAACAAGTGTAAAGCCTTTTTCGCCTTTTGTCATAGGCTCTGCACCGTCCTGCCAGTTGGTGAAATCACCAGCCAAGAGGACTTCTGTTGCTCTTGGGTTTGGATAGAAGAATGTTACCTCTATCTGACCATTGTCGAGCTTTTTTACTGAAACATCTGCAAAAATTGCTGCAGAAGCTAACAGTAAACAAGAGATGAAAGCAATAATCTTTTTCATCTTTTCCTCCAATTTTTTCTTTGATCATACCAGACACAACGTCTAGTATTTTTGACCATAAACCAATATTAAATTTGCGAGGCGTAAACTGTCAAGAAAATCAATAAAATAATTGTATTAAAGTGTAATTTGTGCAAAAAATGCTATATTCTTGGCGAATTTTGTTGTATTTATAATAAAATGTTATTGTAATCACTTTTAAACTTTATTGATTTATGTATAAATAGTTTTATTAAATTTAGAAAATAGAAAACTTTTGTTATACATATCGTACAAATATTATATTTTTCTTAAAAAAATTAAAAGTAATTTTACCGAACTAATATTTTTTAACGAGAAATTAAACGCTAATTAAAAAGGCTTTAAAATAGCTTTTTGTAATTAAAGAAATAAAATATATGACAATAGTATTTAAATAATGTGGTTTTAACGAATAAATTGATTTTAGCATTCGCGTTGCCGATTGTGCACTTGCAAGCGACAAGGATGTCGCTTGCAACGCATGGACGCGGTGAACAGTATTGCACGGCGAGAATAACCTCATGGTTATTCTCGCACGTCAAAAACGACACGGATGTCGTTTTTGACGCACTTACTGCATCTGCGCGGTTTCGATGTAGCCGGAAGAGCCGCTTGTTATTGCGTAGCCCAAAAACGGATTTGCAGTTCCGTTACCGTAGATTTTTGCATAATTATCTGACTGATAACCACTATTGGTGTTAGTCTGCGAGTTTGAAGAACTTGTCGTTGTCGGCTTAGTTATAACACCCGTAGACTGATATGTAGTTGAGTTATATCCCTTCCAAACACCAACATTTACATGGTCTTCGGTAACCTTGCTTGAAGTTGGAACTAAGCTAACTTCCCAAGCTCCTGTAAATGCATCATCACTTGCACCAGAAGTAACACTTGCAGATGTAGAAGTAGATGCATAGTATCTATACGCAACCTTTGGCTTTACAGAACTTCCTGCATAGTAACTTATGTATGGAATTGGGCGACTGCTTGAATCAAGTGCAACATCAAGATTTAATTCTGTACCGATAATTCCATAAGAATCTACACAGACAGAAGTAAAGGTTCCCTTGTAACTTGAAGCATAAGCATAGTACACATCACCATTTGTACCATCATAAGCTGCAATATGCACGCCACCATTTACATCAATCGCAACTTTACAATATTCACCAATTCCAGAATCAAAAATATCTGATGATGAATATGTCCAGCCTGCACCAGTTCCGTATGTTCCACCAGTTATTGAAGTTGGTGCAGTATTATATGCGTACATCAGTTTTTGATTTGTTGCATCCCACCATACTGCAACTACAATATCATCGCTATTGCCTGAAACAACTTTAGGCCAAGCGGCAATGCTTACATATTCACCTGCATAATAACCAGTTTTATAACTTTGGCTATCAAAATAGGTAGAATAGTTTTGCGCCGTTAATTGGTCATAGGTATTTGTATTTGCATAGACTCCCGTTGTATTACCAGCAATAAGCGATGTACAACCAAGCTCATAATATTGACCATATTTTGCCATATCAGAATTACGAACAGAATTTGAAGGTCCGTATTCATCAATGAATAAGCCTGTATTGCTTGCATTAGAAGTTCCAGAAGTCCCGTAGCTTGTACCAGACATATTTCCCCACTTAAAGCGGATTTCATCATTTACCTGATCATAATATGCGAGATACACATTAGTACTACCATCACTAAGAACTGACGTTGCAAGACTAGGAGACTGAATACGCTCTTTATTAACCGCAAGCGTTGTTGTTCCAGATGATGTTCCATCACTCTTTTCAAGCTGACCAATTGCTTCAATACGAGAAGAATTGTATCTGCCATAGTAACCACCAGCCCCATGGTAACCAATACCCCAACGATCTGAGAATAATCTGAATCTATCAATAGAAACTGCTGTTGCATCCAAGCTTGTAGAACCAGTTGAAATACCACCAATATCTCCACCAGCGGCAGTTCCGTAAGAATGACCTGCAGAGTCAAAAGTAAAGCCTATACTTGTCCAGAAGTCTATTCCACCGTTCCAATAGTAGTAAGAATAGTTATCACTTGAGCTACCTACAGCACCACCCATAGAGAAGAACATAGAACCATCTACAAATGCAAATCCAACTTGCTCAGTAACTGGGTTAATACTCATAACTGGCTGGCTGGCAACACCACTTATAGGTTTACCTGCCGTGCTATTTATCGCCCACACATCAAGCACAACGTCATCGGTTAAGAGGTTATTACTGTCGCCGTTTGGCTGGCGGTTATAGTAGTTTGCGTAAACTGAGCTGTCGCCAGTGGTGCTTAAAGTGGTTGTGGTGTAGCTTCCGCTTGCGCTGTCAGAGTTTACGTTGTTGAGCGACTGAACGCTGTTTACTTTTACGATAACCTCGCCGCTCGTAAAGCTTGAAATATCGCCTACACTATAAACACTACCAGCCGGAAC
>CALFIX010000071.1 GCA_937877515.1 uncultured Treponema sp. | reverse complement strand
ACTTTACAACAGCTGGTGTAAACTTTGGAATTACAACAATCCCAGAATTCCCTGGACAGGGTAAACCTGCAACAAGTTTCTCTGGTGTACGTCTTGCATTTGTAAGCGCTTACTCAGAACACCCGGAAGAAGCTGCAGAATTTGCTGCTTTCCTTACACAGAAAGAAAATCTTGAAAAACGCTTTGCAATTACAAAGCAGCTTCCACCACGCAAGGACATTACAACAAACGATCCTCTTTCTAATGGAATCTTGGCTCAGACTCAGTATGCAGTTCCAATGCCAACAATCCCACAGATGAATACATATTGGTCAGCTATGGGCAGTGCATACGCTGGTATTTGGGATGGCGATGATGTTAAGGCAGACCTTAATGCAGCAGCTCAGGCAATGGAGTCTGCTCGCTAAAAAAAATCTGCAGTAATTAGCATTTTATAGGGGACATGGAGATTTTTCTACGTGTCCCCTGTTGTGTCAAAAAATTGCTGCTTCTATTTAAATAAAAAAAGGAGTTCTTAGATGGCTAACACGAGTGTCCAAACACACGCAAAAGTAAGTCCTTCGCTTGTAAAAAAAGCTACGATTTCTTCTGCATGTTTCATGGGACTAGGGCAGGTGCTCTTTCTAAAAGAGTATGTGCGCGGTGCCTTTCTTATGATTTTTGAAGTACTTATGATTTTAGGGTGCACCCCAGTTTTTGAGTTTGGTGTTCCTAAATCTTTATGGGGCTTGGTTACGCTTGGAACCCCTCATCCAGAGCTTCCTGTAAAGCTTAGGGATCATTCTATTTTTATGATGATTGACGGCATTTTTATGCTTGTCATTTGTGCCATTTTTATTTTTGTTTATATTACTCAAATTAAGAATGCAAAAAAAGAAGCAGAAAAAATTGTTTCTAACGGAAAGTTCCCGTCTTGGGCAGAAACTCATAATGACCTTTCTCAGAATGCTTTCCCAATTATTGGTGTTACTCCTATTGTTTTATTGATTGCGATTTTTACGGTGATACCGCTTGTGTTCTCTGCATTGGTAGCGTTCACAAACTATTCTTCACCTGATCATATGCCTCAGGCAAATACTGTTGACTGGGTTGGTTTAGAAAACTTTAGAACAATGTTTACAAAAAATGGTCTTGGAGCAGGCTCTGGTTGGTTTAAGGCTTTTGGTCATGTTGCTCTTTGGACTGTTATTTGGGCAATCTTTGCAACATTCTCTTGTTTCTTTGTAGGTTTCTTCTTTGCAGTAATCTTACAGGATAAGAGAATTGCAATACCGAAGTTTTACAGAACGATTTTTATTCTTCCGTATGCCATTCCTCAGATGCTCTCACTTTTTGTTTGGGCAAACCTCTTAAATGGAACGCTCGGACCAGTTAACAGAACTTTGCAGTACTTTGGAATTATTTCTAAAGCTATCCCATGGATGAGCGACCCTACAATGGCAAAGGTAACTCTTATACTTGTAAACATTTGGATAGGTTTTCCTTATTCAATGATTCTTATTACAAGCTCTATGACGGCAGTTTCTTCTTCAATGTATGAAGCTGCAGAAATAGACGGAGCCAGCAAGTGGCAGCAGTTTAAGAGCATTACATTCCCTCTTGTTATGTACCAGTTAAAGCCTACATTGATTATGCAGTTTGCTGGAAACATAAATAACTTTGGTGCGGTATTCTTCCTTACTGGAGGCGGTCCAAGCCTTATGGTTGGTGGCGATAACCTTTCTATTGCAACTCAGGCCGGTTCAACAGACATTTTAATTTCTTGGATTTACAAGCTTACAATGAACAGCCAGCAATACTGTATTGCTTCTGTTCTTTCCATACTTGTATTTGTTGTATTAGTTCCATTTGGTTTGTATAACTTTATGCGTACAAAGTCATTTAAGGAGAGTGAAATATGAGATCTAACAGAACCGGAAGCAATTCCCCTGTAGTATGGCTTTTAACACTTATACTTATTATTCAGGTGCTTTTGGTAATTTACCCGATTGCATTTACAGTTTCTTCTTCGTTTAACAGAAGTAACAGTTTGTCTTCTTCCGCTTTAATGCCGTTCCATTATATTGATAAAGACGGTAACACTGTAGCTCCGTCATTGTATCAGTATAAAAGACTTTTTACAGAAACAAACTATCTGCACTGGTACAAAAATACTTTGCTTATTGCATGCATGAATACAGTTCTTACTGTAATTGTTTGTACTTTTGCAGGATACATTTTTAGTCGCTTTTCGTTTCCATTCAGAAAAACAATAATGGGAAGCATGATTGTTTTGCAGATGTTCCCAAGTTTTATTGGAATGATTGCAACTTACGCAATTTTGAATAAGCTGCACGCCTTAAACACTTTGTGGGGCTTAGTTTTAGTTTATGCAACAGGAAGCATTCCGTTTAACTCCTGGCTTATGAAAGGTTACTTTGACACTATTCCAAAGGATATTGCGGAGGCTGCCTACATAGACGGTGCAACACCTTTCCAGGCTTTCTATAAGGTAATTGTTCCAAGTGCAAAGCCTCAGATTGTTTTCTTAGCTTTAACAAGCTTTACAGGCCCCTGGATGGACTTTATCTTCCCTAAGCTTGTTTTGCGTAGTGATGACAAGAAAACTCTTGCAGTCGGTCTTTACGAAATGATTTCTGGACGTTCAGCAGATAAGTTTACGATGTTTGCAGCCGGAGCACTTTTGGTAGCTGTTCCATTTACAATTCTTTTCGTATCCGGTCAGAAGACTCTCTTACAGTCTCTTGCCGGAACAGGTGGGAAAGAGTAGTACTTTAGTTCTTTAAAATTTATATGAAAAATGAACGGTTAGAATAAAAAAAAAGTGGGACGTAGAAAAAAAATAAAGGGGGAACCTCTGGGAAATTCCTTTATTTTTTTTCGTGACTGGGACCCGCTTTTTTTTTATTTTGAAAACCTTTTTTTCGTATGAGGTTTTCGTTTGAACCATATTTTTTTTTATGTGCATTTTTATGAGGTGTGTTTTATGAAATTTTCAAAATCTATTTTTATACAATCACTTTCACTGGTGACTTGTGCCTTGTTATTAACGTCTTGCGGTACAACTTCAAAAGCAAGTGCCGGTATTGATCCAAACCGTGCCGTAACAGAACTTGCTCCCGTCGTTCGGCAGGCAGAAAAGCCTTATGAAGGAGTTTATTACAGCCTGTTTGTTCGTTCCTTTGCAGACAGCAATGGAGACGGCATTGGAGACTTTAACGGCATTATAGCAAAGTTAGATTACTTAAATGACGGGGATGATGCTACAACGTCTGACTTGGGAATTACAGGTATTTGGCTTTTGCCGATTTTTCCAAGTCCTTCTTACCATGGTTATGACGTTGATGATTATTATGACGTTAACCCTGACTATGGCACAATGGAAGATTTTGAACGCCTTCTTTCTGAGTGTAAAAAACGTGGAATCAGCGTAATTATTGATATGACATGCAATCACTCTTCTACATATAATGAATGGTTTACCGCCAGTCGTAATGCATCAGATCCTCATCGCACATGGTACCACTGGATAAATGAAACGACACCTGGATACAATTTTGGTGCAAAAATCTGGGGACACAATTTATGGAATCAGGACTTTCAGCATAAGGAAGATTACTATGCCGGAGAATTCGGTCGCCACATGCCAGACTTTAACTTAGAAGACAAAGGCTTACGAGAAGAGTTTAAGAAAGTTATGAAGTTTTGGATGGATAAGGGTGTTGCAGGCTTCCGCTATGATGCAGCAGGTCACGTTTATGACAGCATAAAGTATCCTGCAGGAACTGATTCAACAGGGAACGCTGTAAAATGGTGGAAAGAAATAACTGACTTTAACAGAAGTGTAAATCCTGACACTTATAACGTTGGTGAAGTATGGGACATAAATTCTATTCGTGCTCAATATATAGCAGGACTTGGAAGTGACTTTCATTTTGATATGGGCGACAAGTATATTGTTGAACAGTTAAAGTATGAAGATGCAGGAAAAAATACTTATGCAAATATGCTTGCTTCAGATTTAGGTCGCTATGCACAGAGTAATCCCAATTATATAGATGCTCCTTTTTTAACAAATCATGACCAGCCACGTGCAGCAGGTCTTCTTTCTAACAAGACAGAAAAGCTAAAGTGTGCTGCTGCAATGTATTTACTTGCAGAGGGTGTTCCATTCATGTACTACGGCGAAGAAATTGCCATGATGAGTGGTACAAAAGACGAAACAAAGCGTACTCCAATGTTGTGGAACAAAACTTCTTCAGCAGGAAAACCTCGCGACAAGTACCAGACAACCTGGTCTAGTGCTGCAGACTGCATTTATAACAAGAAAACACTTTCTGTTGCAGAAATGGAAAAAGATCCGTCTTCACTTTTAAATTATTACAAGCGTCTTATTCGTGTGCGAACAAGCCATCCTGCTTTATTCCGAGGCCGCTTAAGTGCTGTAGATACAGGAGTGGCAGGACTTGCTTCCTGGGCCATGAAGTGTGATGAAGAAACAGCCTTTGTAGTATGCAATGTAACTGGTAAAGCTGTAAGTGCAAAAATACCTTCTGGTTATGAGTCTTTAAATGCCGTGTTTATTTCTGATGGTGCAACAGGTTCTGTAAAAGGTGGTACAATTACAGTTCCGGCATTTGGTACAATAGTTCTTGCAGGAAAATAATTAATTTATTTGATTTTTGACCAAAATGGGTGTATACTTAAAGAGTAGGTAAAAAAACTTACTCTTTGTGAGTATACACTTTTTTTTAGCCTATAAAGGGGGGCGATTTCTAATAGCGTTTTCTTTTAGGTAACAGTTTGTTACTGATAGCTTGGAGCAATTGCTCAAAAAATATTTAATCTTCTAAGGGGAAAATCACTATGACAAAATCAATTACAGCTATTGGATTTAGTTTTGAAAAGGATCAGTCTGATCTTATTAATGAAAAACTTAAGCGTATTTCTTACGCAGAGGACTTAATTGTAGACTTAATTCTTCGCGTTAAGGAAGATAAAAAATTTTATTTTGATTGTACATTAAACTTCCGCTGGGGAGCAAATGCCCACGTTGCAAGTGATGACTTTGATTTTGCTGCCGGCGTAAACAAACTGATGGATGTTCTTGACCAGAAAGTTAAAAAGGAAAAGGACAAAATTCAGGAAAAGAAATAGCTTTTAATCGCAGGCTATAATAGCTTGTGTTACCCCCGAAGTTTTTTGGGGGATTTTTATTTTTAAAGTTTATCTGTTGTAAGATGACTCTATGTTTAGCATGTCTCTGTATTTTGCAACTGTACGTCGGGCAACTTTTATTCCTTGCTCTGCAAGCATGTCGCTTAGTTTTTGGTCGCTTAGCTTTTTTTTGTCATTTTTATGTTCTTCCAAAATCTCTTTTAAAATGTGTAAAACGTTGTCGCGACTTAAATCTGTAGAAGATGCTGCAAATGTGTTTTTTACGCTTTCTTCTTTTGTGCGACTTACTGCATTTGTAAAGAAATATTTAAACTCAAAAAGTCCCCATTCGCATTGAATAAACTTACTGTTTGCCATTCTGGAAACTGTTGTTTCGTGAACTCCAAGTTCTCTAGCTAAGTCTGCTTGCTTTAGAGGGTGTAAATGACCTGGTCCATTTAGAAAAAAATCTCTTTGGTGCTTTACAATAAGACGGGTAGAACGTAAAAGCGTGTCTTCTCTAAATTTTAACGCCGTCAAAAAATCTTCTGCTTTTTTTATGCTGGAATTTACAAGCTTATTCTGTTCTGTGCTTTTTTCTGAGAACTTCTCAAATGAAGAGTCCAGCTGCAGGGATGGAAGCCGCTCTTTTGACAGACGAATATTCCAAATACTTTCTTTGTCGTTTTCGTCTAACGGCTCTTCTCTTTTTTCTACATAAACATCCGGTGTAATGTAGTGAGTGCCACTTGTGCCAAAGTTTCTAGCAGGAAAAGGGTCTAAAGTTTTTATAAAATTTATTGCAGATGTAATGTTTTCTTCTGTTAATTCTTCTCTAGAAGGTTTGTGTTTTATTTCTGATTGTGCAAAAAGTTGAGACTGCTCTCTTAGGTAGTTTTCTATTTTTTTTAAAACTTTTTCGCTTTGTGGCGGATTAAGAAAATCAAGATGACCGTTAAGGATAAAAAGAGTCAGTTCTGATGCGTTTTCGTTTAAGAGAGCTTGTATGTATAAACTTTCTTTTGTGTTTGTAGTACAGGTTCCAATAGGGTCTAAACTTTGAATGATTTTTATTGCATCTTCTAAAGCTTCTGTTTCTTTTTTAGAGTTTTTTTCTATTAGAGAAAACGGAGCTAAAATATGAAAGCCATGGTCATCTAGATTTCTTATTAGTTTTTCACCTATTGAAAGAGTGTTTTCTGGAAGTTTTAAAACTCTAAATTGCTTGAGAAGGTGCTCCTGTAAAGACTCTCTTTCGTCGGCTTGAGCTTCCAGCACCGAAGCAAAGTTGTCGCTGGCTTCTTTTTGAGACGCTGTTATGTGACTGGAAAGGCGTGTGTAATCTTTTGGCCCTGTGCCCCTGGGCCCTGTTATATCTTTAGAAATAACTAAGGCAGGGTTTTCTTCAGAGGCTTTGTAGATGGCTTCCCTTAAATCTTCTGTACCATAGGAAAGGATTTCCAATGACTGAATCTGCTTTTGACTGAATATTTGAGTCTGAGTTTGTGTTTGAGTTTGAGAAAGGTCAAAGCCTGCCATGTAATTACTATAGCATAAAAAATATTTTACCGATATACTCTAGCCATGAAAAATTTAAGAGAATTTGGTATTGATGTACCAGAAATTTTACTTCCTAAAAATATTGATGTTTCTTCCTGGTCTGTAATAGCCTGCGACCAGTATACACAGGATGAAGAATATTGGAAAAGTGTTTCAGAGGCCGTCGGTTCAAAGCCTTCTACACTAAACATGATTTTACCAGAAGTTTATTTGTCTTCTCCTGATTGTGATAAACGAATAGAGAATATCCGCTCAAACATGAAAGCTTATCTTTCTAGCGATGTATTCTCTAAAGAACAAAAAGAATTAGTGTACGTTGAACGTACCACAGGTTATGGTCGCGTAAGAAAAGGTTTGGTGGTTGCTATTGATTTAGAAACTTACGAATGGAAACCTATGAGTAAGGCTTTAATTAGAGCAACGGAGGCTACCATTGTAGAGCGTATTCCACCTAGAAAAAAGATTAGAAAAAATGCACCTGTAGAAAGTCCTCACATAATGCTTTTGGTAAACGATAGCGAAAAATGCCTTGTAGAAAAAACAGGCAGTCTCGTAAAGCAAAAGAAACCTCTTTATGATGGGGATCTTATGCTAAAAAGCGGTCACGTAACAGGTTGGGCTGTTTCTGAAGAAGAAGAGTTAAATTCTGTTTACGAGGCCCTTAATTCAATAAGAGAAAAAAATACAGATAAAGACGGAAATGTCTTTATGTTTGCCGTAGGCGATGGAAATCATTCTCTTGCAACTGCAAAGGCTGTCTGGGATGAATATAAGGCTGAGTCCGGCTTGGAAGATAGTCCTGTTCGCTATGCTTTAGTAGAAATTGTAAATATTTATGATACAGGTTTAACTTTTGAACCAATTCATAGAGTTCTCTTTAACGTAGATGTAAACGATTTAGCAGAAAGCGTAAAAAATGAACTGGGGGGAACTTTAAGAGAATGTTCTTCACCTAAAGAACTTGAAGATGCTGTTAAAAAATCTAATGCGAGCTTTGGTTTTGTAAGTTGTGATGAAAATTCTAAAGAAAAATATCTTCTTTTGGAGACTCCGGTTACAGAGCTTTTAGTTAGTCGCTTACAGCCAGCCTTAGATGCATTTATTGCTTCTAAAAAGGAAAGCGGTGTTGCTGTAGATATAGATTACATTCATGGAACAGAAGAAGTATTTAGACTTGGTAAAAAGAAAAGTGCAGTTTCTATTCTTCTTCCTCCGATTGCAAAGGACTCCTTTTTTGCTACTATTGCAAGCCGGGGCCCTTTACCTAGAAAAAGTTTTAGCATGGGTGAAGCTAGCGAAAAGCGTTTCTATCTTGAATGTAGAAAACTTTTTTAGTCACTGCGTACTATTCTGAGTAAAGAAAAACCAAATCGCTCTGCTTTTTGGTTTCCTATACCGTAACATTCTAAAAGCTCTCTTTTTGAAGAGGGCTTTTTTTGTGCAACATCAAGTAAGGTTTTGTCGCCAAAAATTATGTAAGGCGGAACATTTTCTTCTTCTGCAATTTTCTTTCGCCATGCTTTTAAACTTTCAAAAATTGCGGAAGAACTTTTGTCTAGAATGATTTTCTTTTGTGACGGAGCTTTTCTTAAAATGGCTTTTTGCATTACAGGCTTTGAGCAGACGTCACAGCAGCTTTTGTTGTGTGTAAAATTACTTTGTTCCCCAAAGTAAGAGAGTAAATTTCTTCTTCTGCAGGTTGTGCTTTCTGAAAACGAAATCATTGCACTCAAAAGACGCTCAGAGTTTTGAGCGTTTTCTGTGTCCTTAAAAAAATATTTTATTCGGTTTATGTCTTTTCTTGCGTAAAGCAACAGTGCTTCTGTATAAAGCTTAAAACCTGCTCGTAGGGAAATGTTTTTTGTTCTACAGTTAAAAAAATATTTGGTCTGTTAAAGCTGGAAATAAGTATTGCAGGGCTTTCCATTCCTAAGTTTTTTATAATGTCTTTTCTTACTTGCGCGGTTGCACTTGCTGTTAAAGCCAGACACGCAGATTTTGGAAACTGTTTTCGTATAGTTGCAATTTCCAGGTAGTCAGGCCTAAAGTCATGCCCCCATTCGCTTATGCAGTGAGCCTCGTCTATTGCAATAAGAGAAACCTTTACGTTCTGTGAATGAAGTAGTTCCTGAGTACGTTTTGAACGAAAGCCTTCCGGCGAAAGAAAAAGTATTTTTGTTTTTCCACTTTTTATTTTGTTGCTTGTCAAAATATAGGAGGTGTAATCTAGAGATGAGTTTAAGAAGTCTGCATCTATACCGTTTTCCTTTAGCTGCTCTACCTGGTCCTGCATTAAAGAAATAAGCGGACTTATTACAATAGTTATTCCTTCCAGTATTAAAGCCGGAATTTGGTAGCAGAGAGACTTTCCTCCTCCTGTAGGTAAAACTGCTAAAGTGTCTCTTCCGTCTAAAATGTTTTTAATGATTTCTTTTTGCAGAGGCCTGAAATTTTTATAGCCGAAGACTTCTTTTAGTATTTTTTCTGGAGTAAGACTTTCTTTTTCAGACAATGCAGGTTCTGCACAAAAAAGAAGAGATGTTTGTTCTGCCATTTTTTTTACACTTTGCATAATAAGATTATAGCTTATCTCATCCATTTTATGAACTTCCTTATGCCCTCTTGAAAGATTTATAATCTTTTATTATAATCCTTCTAGTTTGCCGGTTTGGTGGAATGGTAGACACGACAGACTCAAAATCTGTTGCGCGCGAGCGTGTTTGAGTTCAAGTCTCAAAACCGGTAATTAAGGGAAATGTCTGTTCAGGTGTTTCCCTTTTTTTATAGATTAAAAATCTGTATATAAAGCTCCCTCGTCCTTTCTTAATTCTATAGCTTCCTGCATGTCTTCTTTTTCTATTACAGAAGAGCCCCTCATGTCTGCTATGGTGCGAGAAAGTTTTTTACATGCAGCTTCTGCACGGGAAGAAAATGTGTGACGTATTGTTTCTGTGCTTAAAAGTTTTCTTGCCTCTTCACTTAAAATACAATATTTTTCTACTTCTTCTGGTGTTAAATAGGCATTGTATTTATTTTGCCGTTCTCTCTGAACCCTTGTGGCACGTGCAATGTCTTTTCTTAGTTCACTAGAGCTTACGCTTTTGCTTTTAAATTCTTCTGCCTTTACTCTGATGTCTATTCTGTCTAAGAGAGGACCGGAAAACTTCTTCCAATACTGCTCAACAGAAGACGCGGAACATAAGCATATTTTTTCCTTAGAGCCATAAAACCCACAAGGACACGGGTTTGTTGCAAGTAGCAACTGGAATCTTGCAGGGTATGAGGTGCTTCTTCCAGCTCTGCTTATTGTAATTGCTCCACTTTCTAAAGGTACCCTAAGCATTTGTAAAACAGAGGTTTTAAACTCCGCGGCTTCATCTAAAAACAGCACTCCGTTATGCGAAAGAGAAATTTCTCCTGGCATGCATCTGGCTCCTCCTCCGCACATGCCTTCTATGCTTGCTGTTTGATGAGGCTGCCTGAACTGAGGCTTTCTTATAAGGCTTTTCCCTTGGGGTAACAGCCCTGCAATTGAATGAATGCGGGTTACGCTTTGAGCTTCTTCTAACGTAAGGCATGGTAAAAGCGAAATGTAGCGCTGTAAAGAAAGTGTTTTTCCGCAGCCAGGAGAACCGTATGTAATAAGGTTATGATGTCCGCCGGCGGCAATCTGTAATGCCCTGGTAAGCCTTTCTTGCCCCTCTATGTCTATAAAATCAAGGGAGCGCTCCACCTTGGGGAATAACACACCGTCTATGTTTTCATATTCGTCGTTGTCGTTAAGCCCTTCTAAAGAAAAATCTTGATTTTCTAAAAAAAGCTCCCTTTTAAAAAGTGCACTGTAGGCATCTTTAAGATTTCTGGCTCCAAAAACTTTTATCCTATCAGCCTGCATGGCTTCTGCCCTGTTGTCTTCCGGTACAATGCACATGCTTATGCCAGCTTCCAAAGCTGTGCTTACAGCTCCGTGAACCCCTCTGACTGCCCTGATTTTTCCGCTAAGCTCAAGTTCTCCCATAATAAGAATTTTTTCATCTATAAGAGGTTTATTTTCTTCTGAGTTTTCATTTTGTGCAGAAAGAACTGCAAGCGCTATGGCCAGGTCAAACCCCGCACCTTCTTTTTTCAGGTCAGCAGGAGAAAGACTTATAAGAACTCTCTCCGGCGGAAAGTCAAAACCGCTGTTTCGGATTGCACTCCTCATTCTTTCTCTAGACTCTTTTACAGCTCCGTCCGCAAGCCCCACCATGTCTACTGCAGGAATTCCACGGCGTAAGTCAACTTCTACACTGACTAGGGCACCTTCATAACCAAAGGGAGAAAAACTAAAAATCTTCATACACACTCCATTTTTTTGTAGTTACCCTTTAATATTTATTGTTAAATTTAAAAATGACAAAATTTTATTGAAAAAAAAATTCTGTGTTGTTAAAATCACCTTTATGGATATAGTTTTCCTGTGCAAGGTAGTAGATAACTTTGGCGACATAGGTTTTGTTTATCGCTTAGCATTGTCATTAAAAAAAATTGCCTTTAGAGAAAACAAAAGCGTAAATCTTTTTTTAGTTGTAAGTAATTTACATTCCTTTAACTTTATAGAACCTCTTGTAGACCCTGCCCTAAGTGAACAGACTGTCAGAGGCCTAAAGATTATTGACTGGAATAATAACGAATTATGCAGGGAGCGTTTTGCCTTTCTTAGACAGGAAGCTCACGGTAAACAGAATGTGCCAATAATTTTAGAATGCTTTCAGTGTGGCCGCCCCGTCTGGTTAGAAGAAATTTTATTTCCACAAAATTACACTCAATTAAACTTAAACACAGTACAGATTATAAATGTAGAATATCTTACCGCAGAAGAGTGGGCAGACGACTTTCATCTTTTAAAAAGCGGAACAAGAGATAAAAATGTAAAAAAAATAAACTTTTTCCCGGGCTTTACAAATAAAACCGCAGGCCTTTTATTAGACAGTCCCTTTGTTGAGTGTATAAAAGATAAAGAGGTTTCACTAAGTCTTTTACAAAAAGAGAGTAAGCTTTCAAAAGAATTTTTTAGCTATCTTAAAAATAATGATGACTTTTGCATTTTGCTTTTTTCTTACCCACGAAATTTTACAGATGTGGTAGAAGCTATAAAAGAATTTGAAGCAAAAAAGAAAAAGGAAAATAAAAATTTTAGCGTAAGAGTATTTGTTGCCGGTGGAGTAGGAAAGAAAAGCTTTATTGAAGAATGTAAAAAACAAGACTTTCCTTTTAGCGTATATGAATTACCTTACCTGAGCCAGGAAAAGTGGGATTCTCTTTTAACACTTACAGATGCAAACTGCATTCGAGGCGAAGATTCTTTTTCCAGAGCGTGCCTCTCTGGAACTCCATTTTTATGGCATGCGTATGTTCAAGACGAAGAGTTTCAGCTTGTAAAAATAGATGCATTTTTAAAACGCCTGGAGCCGTTTTTTTCAAAAGAAGATTTTTTGCTTTTAAGAAAGCTTTACTTAAAATACAACCGCACAAAAGAAAAAACTCTTGGAGAGGAAGCCTTAGGAGTTTGTGGAGATGTTTTAGATGTAAAATGTGCTACGGACGAGCCGTGTAACGTAAAGGAAGAATTTTTACTTTTTCTAAATAAAAATGAAGTTTTAAGAGAAGGCTTTAAAAAATTTTCTGAGTTCTTATTTTTTAACGGCGACTTTGCACAACACCTGTGGCAGTATGTTAACACCCTTGAATATTCATAAAAATGTATGTATACTGTACGCAAACTTTTTTAGTTATAGGAAGAAAACTATGATATCAACAAACGAAATTAGAGTTGGAAGCGCATTTATGTACGAAGGAGCACCTTTTATCGTACAGCGCATGCTTGGACAAAAGTCTGGTCGTGCAGGTATTACTGTAAAACTTCGTGTAAAGAATATTGTAACAGGTGGTACTCAGGATTTAGGTCTTGATGCCGGTGAAAAATTTGACGAAGTTGACCTTGTAGAAAAAGTTGTAAAGCTTTCTTACATTGACGGCGACACCTATCACTTTATGGATCAGGAAACTTATGATGACGTTGCTTTAGAGAAGGAAGACCTCGGCGACAACGCAGGTTATATTTCTCCAGATGACGACTTTGACGTAGCAATTACTTTCTATGAAGGAAAAGCTGTTGGTGTAAAGCCACCAATTAAGGTAACACGCACAATTACATATTGCGAGCCTGGTGTTAAGGGTGATACTTCTGGAAAGAGCTTAAAGCCTGCTACTCTCGATACAGGTTTTGAAGTAAAAGTTCCGTTGTTCTGTAACACAGACGACCGCATTGTAATTGACACACGTGACGGAAGCTTTGTAGAAAGGGCAAAAGATAAATAGTTTTTTCTTTTGGACGGTATTTTTTTATGAGCGTGTAAATATGTTTTGCATTAAACAGAATGTGTTTGCACGCACCCCGTGCTGCAAGGTTTTAGTGCTTCTAAACGAAGCACCGCTTCGCGCCTTTCCGCCCGGGCGTAAGTTTATTCGATCCACTAGCTCAATTGGATAGAGTGACAGCCTCCTAAGCTGTAGGTTGCGAGTTCGATTCCCGCGTGGGTCACTATAAAAACCATAAATGAAGGATTTTTGTAATAATTCATTTATGGTTTAATTTTTAATTTTACAGTTAGCTTAAGCTAACCCATTTGCTTAAATTCTTTTTTTGTTGTATACTCGTCAGTATCATACAAATACAAAGGGGTATTTATGAAATCATATTTCGATTTAAAAGGTCAGGTTGCAGTGGTAACCGGTTGTTCAACGGGTCTTGGAGTTCAGATGGCAAAAGCTCTTGCAAATCAAGGTGCAAACATAGTTGCCCTGGCTCGTCGTAAAGAATTAATAGATTCAGTTGCAAAAGAAATCAAAGACACTTATGGTGTAGAAACTCTTGCTGTTCAGTGCGATATTACTGATACTGCAAAGGTAGATGCAGCTATTGATGAAGTATTGGCAAAGTTTAAGCGCATTGACATTGTAATAAACAATGCTGGTACTGGTGCAGTTGCTCCTGCAGAAGATATTACAGATGATCAGTTTGCCGGCGAAATGAATGTAGACCTTTTTGGTACATTCCGTGTAGCTCGTGCCGTAGCCAAAAAGGCTATGATCCCTGCAAAGTATGGTCGCATTATTAATATTGCTTCCATGTATGGTTTAGTAGGAAACAAAATTGCAGGTAGTTCTCCTTACCATGCAGCAAAGGGTGGTGTTGTAAACCTTACCCGTGCTTTAGCCAGCGAATGGGGTAAGTATAACATTACAGTAAACTCTATCTGTCCAGGTTACTTCTACACTCCGCTTACAAAAGAAACTTTAGACTCTGACTTTTTCCAGCAGAATGCAAAGACTATGATTCCTATGGAACGCTACGGAAACGAAGGCGAATTAGATAGTGCTGCTGTATTCCTTGCAAGTCCTGCTTCTAGCTACGTTACAGGTGTTAATTTACCTGTAGATGGTGGTTATACAGCAATGTAAAGCATGAGAGCGGCATGGAGAGGTGGGCTTTAGCCCATTGCCAAAGGCAACGACCGTAAGGGAGCCTCGAAACGCCGTAAAAGACAGGCACTTTTGTCTTTTTACCTAATTTTTATGGTAGAACTTTTTAACTTTCGAACAAAAAAAATCCCCGGCAAAGCTTAAATATCTTATAGCTTGTCGGGGATTTTTGTTTTCTAAGTGTAGACTTAGAATGTGTATGTGTAACTTATAGCAACGCGGTTAAAGAACCATTCTCGGCCATTTGTTGTTTTGTAGCTGTCTGGAAGGTCGCTATTGTATGTGTCTGAAGAGTATGCACGGCGACTTTTAAAGTGGAAGAGTGCTGTAAGGGAGCTGTGTTTTCCAAAGCTAAACTGCATAAGCGGGCTAAGGCTAAGTTCTTTAAAGCTTCCTTTGTAGCTTTCATTTGAGTATACGTCGTCAGAGTAAGCTCCGTCGCTTTCAAACATTACACCAACAAGCTTAAGTACAGGAATTGGTAACTGATAAGCCAAGATTGCGTTCATGTACTGGAACCAGCCGTCTACGCGGTTTCCTGAGCATTGCCATGTCCAAAGCTGCTGTGCTTCTGCACCAGTATAGTTTTGGTAGTATGCCTGATATGAGTACTGCATAAGAATGTGTGTCCAGTCGCCAGGAATAAGGGCACCTGTGTCAAACTGGAATGTTCCCTGGAACCATGTCTTTAAGAACCAGTTAGCAAATGGTGTGTCTGCATTGTATGTGTTTGAGCTTGCATCATAAGCACCCATACCGCCGGTAAAGATGTTTCCAACGTTCCAGCCTGTACCGGCTTCTCCGCCTGTGCTGAATACTAAGAAAGGAAGAGGTGTCCATGTTGCACTGACGCCAGGTTTTACGGTTACAGGTGTTATCTGTAAATATGTGCTTAATTTTAAGTTTGCGCTGTTTAAAAGCCAGTTATCTCCAAGAGGGGTTGGAATTACATAGTCCATCTGCGGTGTAATTGCACCCTCGAGTCCTGAGTACGCGCCTGTAAATGGTGCGTAGTGAGTTTCTTTTTCTGCGGCTGCTACATAATCACTTTTCGGGTAGTAAGCTGTCTGTACGTTTACAGAGAATGTAAGAGGGCTTTTTGTTTCCACTGATACTTCTTCTGCGTTATTTTCTACAACTTCTACTTGTGCATCTTCTGGTAAATCTGCTTCCTGTGCAATCATTGGGCTTACACAAAGAGCAAAAGTTCCTAAAACAGCAAGAATTTTGTTCAACTTCATAAAATACTCCTTATACTTTTAAGCTGATAGTGTTACTATCGTTATTATAGCACTTATATCGCAAATGTAAAGAGATATTTTTAAGTGTTTTTTTTATAAGATTTGTGTAATTTTTATGGCAGCGTGGCCGTTTTTACTGTTTCCAAGCTTTCCGCGTGCCCAAAGATTTCCGTCCACGTAGATTTCTGCTAGTTCGGACGAAAGTCTGTCTAATTCTACTACTGTGCCTTCTTTTGCGTTTTCTATGTCTGCACCTGTTTTTAGTACTGTGCCATAAGTTACAGAAATGCGTTTGGGGGCAGAAGCATTTGCTTTGTCCAGCATTTCCTGCATGCGGGCTTTGCGTTCTGCAATTTTTGCTTCTCTGTCGTCATTTTGTTCTTTTGGTGGAGTAGAAGGAGTTTTACCAGGAGTGTCTTCTTCTTTTTTTGCACCAGGAAATTTAAAAGGAATACTTGGACCTGCAAAAAGGCGTTCTAGTTCTTCTTGAGTAATTGCTACGCCTTCGTCTTCTTGAGCTGCATTTTCTTCGTTGTCACTTCTTACAGCATTTAAAACTTTGTCTATTTCTGCCTGAGAAAGTGCAATAGAAGCTACTTCGTCATCCATACCTCAAATTATAACACGGCTAAAATGAGATATCAAATGTCAAATTTTAGAAACTGACTTCTTATAAGAAATCCTACTTGACGAATTTAATTGTTTTTTATATTGTAGCTTCGCTACGGGCAATAGCGCAGTTGGTTAGCGTGCATGTCTGGGGGGCATGAGGTCCCGGATTCGAATTCCGGTTGCCCGAGATTTAGGCTGTCTTTTTAGGCAGCCTTTTTTTAGTTGTCCATAATTGTTATTTCTACACGACGATTTTTTGCTTTGCCAGCTTCGCTTGTGTTTGGTGCAATAGGCTTTGTAGATCCAAAGCCCTGCGTAAAAATTTGTTTTGCATTTCTTACGCCAAGATTTATTAAATAAGCTGCAACAGATTCAGCTCTCTCTTTTGAAAGGCGGTCCCTTTCTTTTGCTGTTCCTGCTAAAGCTGTGTGTCCAGAAACCAGAATGTCGTTATTTGGGTAAGCTTTTAAAATTTCTGCAATGTAGTCAAGTTTTAATTTTTCGCTTTCTTCAAGAACTGCACTGTCTGGCTTAAATTTTATGTTTTCTATGGAAAGTGTTAAGCCTTTTTCACCCTGCTTTACAGTTACGTTTTTAAGGCCTAAATCATCTACCTGTTTTTGAACTTCTTCAATCTTTTCTTTAGTGTTTGTAGTTTCAAATTCTGTTACTTCTGCATGAGCTGTTCCCTTAAACTCAAAAAAGTTTCCGTAAGAGGTTTCTATGACTATTCTAAACTTTTCTGTGTAGTGGTCTATAGCACCCTTTTCTGCATCCCAATAAACAGTTTCGTCGCTAAAGCCCATTGTAGAAACAGGATATTCATTGTATAAGGCAGAACCTTGCGGACTAGGAGAGTCAAAGTTCATTGTGTATTTTACGCTAAAGACGTGGAGGTTTTCTAATTTTCCGAGATAAGTGTAAGTTGCAGTAAATGGAACCTTGTATGGTGTTTGAATGTTAAAACCGTGTCTCAGGTCATGCGCTTCGTGTCCGTTGCTTGTCCAGCTTTCGCCTGGCTTTACTTCTTTGTCAGGAAAAACCGGTACGTCGCGGACTGTAGGCATAAAGTATTTTTCATCTATTGTGTATACGCCAAGTGCACTACGCGTAAAAACGCTTTTGTATTCCTCGCCCCAAGAAAAAGTTTTTCCGGTATATGAGCCGGTTGAGTTTTCGCTTGTCATGAAAGTGCATTCCAGAGTGCCACTTCCGTCAGGAAAGGTTTCTGTTACACAGGATGTTACCCGGTTTATGATTGTAGAACTGTGGCTTAAAACCATGTTGTAGTAAACGTCTTCGTTTACGGTAGAAAGAATACGTTCTTTGTCGCCTTTTTGATATTTAAACTCAAATTTTACAGCACCTCCTGTTGTGTCGTAAACTTCCTGTGAATGTAGTAAAGCTTGAGCTAATACTAAAAAAACAAAAAAGAGTATTTTATTTTTCATGACATAACCTCTCTTAAATTTTCGGTAAAATTGATTGTCTGGTTTAGAAAAATCTGTCATAATTTTTTTTATGATTTTACTGGAATTTATAAATGCGAATGTAAAACTTTCTTTTTTATTGTTTGGAATTTTCTGTGTTTTAGTTTTGTTTTTTGGAATTATACTAGGCTTAATAATAGAAAATGTAAAAAATAAAAAAAATATAAAAGCTATAAGAGAAGATGCCGTAAAACGAAGCCGTGCAGTTTTGGGCGGGCAGTTTGGGGAACAGCTTGCCCCATACTTACCAGGCTTTCCCTGTAACCCGGGGGATGTTCGTTTTGTCGGTAAACCCATAGATTATGTGGCTTTCCCTGGCAGTGCAAAAGGAGAGCCTATAAAAGAAGTCCTGCTTATAGAGGTAAAAAGCGGTCAAAGCACACTTAGCCCTCGCGAAAAAGAAATTCAAAAAGCTGTAGAAAGAGGAGCCGTGCGCTATGTTGTGTATCAGCTGCCGGACTGATCGTTTGCAATTGTAAGTATTGCAGAGTTGTCGCCGCCTAAAACTTTCTCACAAATGTTTTGTGGCATAGGCTTTCCTTTTAAGAAGCCCTGTACTGTATGACAGTTGAATTTTTTTAGCATGTTCAGCTGATCAGGAGTTTCTACGCCTTCTGCTATAGTGTCTAAGCCCATTTTGGAAACCATAGAAACTATGCTTTCTGTAATGTTTGCTTCTATGCCGTCTTTATCGTTTATGTTAGAAATAAAAGACTTGTCTATTTTTAGAGTTGTAAGCGGTAAGATTTGTAAATAGCGTAATGAAGAGTATCCTGTTCCAAAATCATCTAGAGAAAGTCCTATTCCAAGACCGCGTATCTTGTTAAGCTTTCTGACTGTTTCATCTACGTTGTCTATTAACATGCCTTCTGTAATTTCTATTTCTAAGTGGCCTACGTCTATGTTGTGTCTGTGAATTTTTTCTGTAAGTTTTTCCATAAAGTCGCTCTGCTTAAATTGCACTGGAGAAACGTTTACAGATATCTGTCCTTTAAAGTCAAAGTCTTTTTCCCACTTTGCTAAAGTTGAAAGTGCGTTTTCCATAACCCAGTCGCCAATAGGAATGACAAGATTTGTTTCTTCTGCAAGCGGAATAAACTGCTCCGGGCTAATCCAGCCAAGTTCCTCGTCGTGCCATCTTAGAAGTGCCTCAAAACCACGGAGTTCACCAGTTGCAATGTCAAACTGAGGCTGAAAGTAAAGCTGGAAAACTTCGTCTGCCATGGCCTTTGAAAGCTTTGTTTCTATGTTTAATTTTGCCAAGAATTTTTCCTGCATTACCTGGTGGAAGAAGAAAATCTGGTTTTTGCCATTTTTCTTTCCTTCTGTTTTTGCCATGTCTGCAAACTTTAAGAGGTCTTCGTAGCTGGTAGAGTCTTCCGGGTATAAAGCAATTCCTCCAGAAATTCCTATGTTTGCATCGTTGAATGTATTGTGTATTTTTTGCGAAAGGTTTTCTGTTTCTTTTCTGTCATCGATGTCGCTATGTAAGATTATAAATTCATCACCGCCAAATCTAAAGGGAGTAACGTTACCACCTTCAAATTTTCTAAGGATTGTAGCACAGTGTCTTATTAAAGAGTCTCCTTCGTGGTGACCTCTACTTTCGTTTATGTCGCGCATGTTATCTATGTTTAGAAGAATTATGCTGTACTTTTTAGAATTCTTTTGGCATTCATCTTCTACAGTTTGAACAGATTTGTTAAAACTTGCCCTGTTGCTTAAGTTTGTCATAGTGTCGTGGTATGCTGCAAATAAAAGCTGTTGGTTTAAAGTTTGAATGCTATCTAATTTAGTTCTTAGGCTAGAGCGACTTAAGCTTAATTCATCTGTAAGAGAAGCAAGCCTCAAGTTTTGCCTCATAAGCTGCTGTTCGCTTTCTTTGTCTTTTGTTATGTCTGTGAGTGTGATAAGTATAAACTTTCCATCTACAGTATTCATGCCGGCTTTTAGCCATTTGTTGCAGATAAGAGAGTAAAATGTTTTGTATTCGGGCTGATGGGTTTTTATTGTGTTATAAGCCATGTCTGTCCATGAAACTTCAGGTGTAAGCTTTTCTGAAAAATCTGAAAAGTGGTCTGCATTTTGGACAAGAGTGCCTAAAAAGGATTTAAATGCATCGTTTACGAATTCCATCTCAAAATCGTAAATTATGCCTTCTTTGTTATAAATGGGACTTGCAACTAATATAGGAGAAGATATTGTTTCTAAAATGCTTTTATAGTCTTTATTATCTAACATTTTTATACTCGCTTTTTATATTATGAATACATTATAAAGGCTAACTGTTATTTTGTCACCAAATTTATTTTATCTAGATGTGAATTTTGTAAATCAGGCTTACTTTTACAATAAAAACGGGTTCAAATAAATAAATTTGAACCCAATTTTAGATACTATTGTTTTATTCTTAAAATATTGATATTTTTTTTAGTCTGTAAAGCGAATGCCTTGCCAGAGCTCATTGTACTTATCAAGTCCTTCACCCAAGTCTGTTTTTAACGTGCAGTTGTTCATCTGACTTGCTTCGTACATAGGTGTGCTTGTCATAAATTCTTCTGCTTTTAAGTTTACAAAGCATGGGAAGTTAAATGCGTCTAAGAACTGTGCATAAACTTCTGGTCTGTGAATGAAGTTTATAAATTCGTTTGCAAGGTCTGCATGAGGAGCATCCTTAAGAATGCACATGCTGTCTAAGTAGCTTGGACCGCCCTCTTCTGGAATAAAGAAGTCTATGGTGTCCCACTTTTCTTCTGGAACTTCTCCATAAACAACTTCTGCGTATCCCTGACAAAGCCAGAAATCTCCTGATGCAAAAGATTTTCCAAAACCTTCTGCGTCAAATTTTACAAGGTTTGGCTTCCAGCTTTTTGTAATAAGTTCTGAAGCTTCCTTTAGTTCTGAGTCGTCTAAAGAGTTTACACTGTAACCTAAGTGAGAAAGAGCGTCTCCCATGACTTCTCTCATGTCGTCCATCATTGTTGCATGACCTTTAAATTGTTTGTCTGCAAAAATGTTCCAGTTTCTTTCATAGTCTTGAGAAGCCTTTGTTTTGTTTACGGCAATTCCGGCTGCTCCAAAGTAATACGGAACTGCATATTTCATTTCTGGGTCATAAGTTGCTTTTTCTAAAACAAGAGGATTTATATTTGCACGGTTTGTAAGTTTTGACTGGTCCAGTTCGCGTAACATTCCCTGATTTATCATTATGGAAACGTAGTCCTGTGAAGGAACAACAATGTCGTAACCTTTAGCTCCGGCTTTTAGCTTTGCATACATTTCTTCGTTAGAAGCGTAGCTGTCTACTTTTACGGTAACTCCGAATTCCTGTTCAAACTGTTTAATAACTTCATCTGGCGTGTAGTACGTCCAGTTGTAAAGGTATAAAGTCTTGTCATTCTTTTTAGAACAAGAAGAAAGACCCGTTGCTGCAACAAAAGCTAATGTTGCGACTACAATTTTTGTGACTGTCTTTTTCATATAGAAGTCTCCTGTTTTTAGCGCGCACTTGCAAATGACTTTAAGCCTTTGCGGAGTGCAAATGTAATTATGCAGATTGCAATAATCAGCACAAAAGAAAGCGAGTTGATAACCGGGCTTACTCCAAAGCGAATCATGGAATAAACATAAAGCGGGAGAGTAGTGCTTCCTGGTCCGCTTACTAACGAAGTAATTACGTAGTCTTCTAAAGACATTGTAATGCTCATTACAAAACCAGAAAGAATTCCCGGCATTATAGCAGGTATGATTACACGGAATAATGTCTGAATTTCATTGGCACCTA
This sequence comes from uncultured Treponema sp., assembly GCA_937877515.1. Lineage (GTDB taxonomy): Bacteria > Spirochaetota > Spirochaetia > Treponematales > Treponemataceae > Treponema_D. The sequence goes on along the minus strand of CALFIX010000071.1, from coordinate 28,540 downwards.
AGTCGTGACTAGCTTCTATGATGGAGTAGTCAAATTCGTCTATGCGGGCACTTACCATAAGAAAAACAAACGGTAAACAGAAAGTTGCGTGAGCAATAAAGATGGTAAAGAGTCCTAGAGAGAGTTTTATGGCACTGAAAAATATAAGCATGGAAACGCCCATAATAACTTCCGGTAAAACCATAGGTAAGAAGCTTATAGACTGAATGTAAGACTTTCCAAAAAATCTGTACCAGCTTATTCCTATGGAAGCAAGTGTGCCAAGGATGGTTGCAACTAAGGCTGATGTAAAAGCAACGAGTAAACTGTTAAAAAGCGAATGCCACAGGTCTTCTGATGAAAGAAAAAGCTTTTCGTACCAAATGAGGGAGAATCCTGTAAATGTAGAGTCTTTAGATTCGTTGAATGAATAAAAGATTATTACAAAAAGCGGAATGAACAAAAATAAAAGTGCTAGACATAATGCAGTGTTAGAAAAACTTATTTTGCGATTGTGTTTTTTCCAGTTGCGTTTTGCATGCCTTGCTGGTTCTGAGGGCTTTTTCTTTTTTGCATAAAGTGAAAATGGATTTTTCATTTTGCACCTCCGGAAGCAATGATTGGTCCCTGTGTCAGATCTTCCTTATTAGAAACTTCCTTCAGCTTTGCGTCTTTTTTGTTGGAAGAAAGCATCCATAAAATTGCAACCATGGAAACAACAGTAATAAACATACTGAATGCGCTTGCTAAAGGCCAGTTGCGTACCTTTTGTACCTGATCAACAATTATGTTTCCAAGCATATAGCTGTCTTTGCCACCAACTAACTGAGGAACAGTGTATGTTCCGAAAATCGGAATAAAAGTAAATATTAAGGCACTTATAATTCCGCTTCTTATGCCGGGAATAAGTACCTTAATCATGGATTGAGGCTTTGTAGCTCCAAGGTCGCGAGCAGCTTCCAGTAAGCTAAAGTCAAAGCGATCTACTGCTGTGAATATTGGTAAAATTGCGTAAGGTAGGTACATGTAAATGCTTACCAGAATAACGGCACCCTGAGTGTACATAAATTTATGAGGTGTAAACTCTTTTGTCTTATTAAACATGTGAAAGAAAAAAGCACATATTTTATTTAAAATTCCGTTATCTCCTAAAATTGTAATCCAGGCAAAAATACGGATTAAACTGTTTGTTAAAAAAGGAATAACAACCAGAATTAAAAGAAGCGTCTGGTGTTTGCTTCTTGCCATTGCGTAACCGCAGGGAAGGGCTATTAAAATTGTAATGGCAGTAGAAATTACTGTTATCCAGAGAGTGCGTAAAAAAATTAAACCGTAAGCCTTGTCTAGCATCTGACGGTAAGCCTTTAATGTAAATTCGTGTATTACACCACCGTAAACATCACGCTTCATAAATGAATAGAGTACGATTATGAATAACGGAACTATAAAAAAGACTGTAAACCACAAACCCATAGGCCAGGAATAAAATGGTCCAGGATTGTTTTTTTTATGCTTTAAGTCGTTACTAGCTTTTGCAATCTTTAAGTCCCACGAGAGCTTTTTTTTAGCTGGTGGTTGTTCTTCTTGAGTGGAGTTTTCTTTCATTTGTTTATGTCCTCCACAATGTAACCGTCGTTTGCAGCCCATGAAATGTATACAGTGTCTTTCCACTGAATTTCTGGTCCGTCATCTAAGTAGTTTGTGTGCTGCTTAAAAACTTTTACAATTGTACCGTTTTCCAGGCGGACATAAAACTTTGACTGAAAACCTGTGTAAACAGGTTCTTCTACTATGCCCTTAAAAACATTTATGTCTTTGCGGCCGGCAAATTTAGGTTCTTCCGTTGTAATGCGTATTTTTTCAGGTCGGATTGTAAAGGCCACTTTTTGACCTTCATCAGTGTGCTCATAGTCTGTAACAAGAATGTTTTTATCTTCTTCCCTCATTGCAGCACTTTCACCTGTAAGCTGGGCCTGCATTCCTAAGAGAGGAGTGTTTAATGTTACGGCATATTCAGTTTCGCCAGAAGCGGTTGTGTACGGGTCGCATTTTACAACTGTGCTTTCAAAAAGATTTGTGTCGCCAATAAACTGTGCTACAAACTGAGTTGCGGGGCTTTCGTAAATTTCAAATGGTGTTCCTACCTGAAGAACGTGCCCCTGATTCATTACTGCAATTCTGTCAGAAACTGCAAGAGCTTCGCTCTGATCGTGGGTTACGTAAATAAATGTAATTCCAATTTTGTCATGAAGCGCGTCCAGGTCTATTAAAAGATTTGCGCGTAACTTTGCGTCTAATGCGGAAAGCGGCTCGTCTAAAAGTAAAACCTTAGGTTCGTTTATAAGTGCCCTTGCAATTGCAACACGCTGCCTCTGCCCACCTGAAAGCTGATTCGTTTTTTTTTGCATGTGCTGTTCAAGCTGAACAAGGTGAAGATATTCCTTTACTTTTTTGTCAATTTCGTCTTTTGGAAGTTTTTTTAGTTTTAGAGGAAACGCAACATTGTCGTATACACTCATGTGAGGAAATAAAGCGTAACTTTGGAATACAGTGTTTGAGTGTCTCTTGTTTGGAGGTAGTGGAATTACATCTTTGTCGTCAAAAAGAACAGCTCCTTCATCTGGAAACTCAAAGCCGGCAATGATTCTAAGGAGAGTTGTTTTTCCGCAACCAGAGGGACCTAATAGTGAAAAAAATTCACCCGGCTTAATTGTGATGTTAATGTCATCAAGTGCGTGAAAATTTCCAAAATGCTTGGAAACATGGTCAATAGAAACTGTACTTCCGTTCACTCTTGTACAACTCCTGAAAATAATGTATGTAAAGTGTAATTTGTCTTTATTTTTCGATGTTGTCAATAGGTTTTTAGGCTAAGTGTGGCAATTGCATAAAATATTTGTTCTATATATATTTGTGTTCAAATGAATAAATATTTATTTAGACAGGCTCTGAAAATTACGACGCCTGTGTTTTTTGGATATATAGCAATAGGAATACCGTTTGGGCTTATGATTGTAAATGCCGGTTATCCCTGGTGGATTTCGCCTTTGATGAGCGTTTTTATGTATGCGGGGGCCGGTCAGTATATTGCGGCAGGTCTTTTTGCTTCTGGGGCTAAGCTTCCAGAAATTTTAATTACAGAGTTTTTTGTAAACATAAGGCACATTGTTTACGGACTTTCTTTAATTTCTAAGTTTAAGGGATGTGGTAAGTGGTACCCGTATCTGGTTTTTTCTTTGACTGATGAAACTTATGCTCTTTTAACAGGTGTAGAGGTTCCTAAAGAAGCTTCTAGAGGTCCTTTTTTAGGTACAATTGCTTTATTGGATCATTTATATTGGATTTTAGGGTGTACTATAGGAGCTGTGGCATATAATGTTTTAGAGCATTACAATCTTACACAGTATCTTAATGGTGTAGACTTTGCACTTACAGCCCTCTTTATTGTAATCTTAATTGAACAGATTAAAAAGACAAAGGATTTTGTACCGCCTTTAATTGGTGCTTTAACAAGTCTTTGTGCAATTGTTTTGTGGAGAATTGGACTGCTTCCTTCTTCAAATATAATCTTAGTTGCAATAATTTTTGCTATTGCAGCCATTGTTCTCGTTAGGGGAAGACTTTTCTTTAAGAGGGAGGCAGAAAATGACTGAAGCATTACCGCTTGGTACAGCATTGTTTTTTAGTTTTCTTATTGCGATTGTAATTTTTTTAGAGCGTCTTTTTCCGTTTGCACTGTTCAGCCGCAGGGAACCTCCTGCACTTATACGCTTTATAGAACAGTATATTCCTTCTATGGTAATTGCAATACTCATTATGTATTGCTTAAAGGACATAAGCTTTTCCTGCATGCCCTATGGGCTTCCGTATTTTATAGCCTGTGCTTCTACTGTTTTGCTGCACCTTCTTATAAAGAATTCAATGATAAGTATTTTTGGTGGAACTGCAATTTTTATGCTGCTTTCTTACTTGATGTAGATTTAGTTCTGTGGTTTAATTAAATGAGTGCATGAGGCCGGCATGGAGGGGCTTGTTGCTTAAGCAATGAGCGTAAGCGAACCCCGAAACGCCGTAATAAGACTTATGTGCTTCTTTTATAAGAGAATTTTTTGGCGGTAAAAAAACTGCCGTAAAAAAAATAAACGGAGAAAAAAATGGTAGCATTGATTGTTGGTCTTCTTTTAATTTGTTTTTGTGTATTTGCATGTCTCCCTAGTGGAATAGGGCTTGCATGGGGTTATGATGTAGTTAATTTCTTAAAAGGTTGTGCTCCTGTATTAGCTGCATTTATTGGTCTTATTGCCGTTTTTATTGGCATTGCAGATATTAAGGATAAAAAAGAAGCTAAACGAGAAGAAAAAGAAGCTAAAGAGGCTGAAGAAGCTTCTAAAAAGGCATAATTCTTTGCAGATTCCTGTAAAAATGTGTTTGTTCCATTGACTAAAAAGCTTTAAACGTGATATATTCGCTTACCCCGTATATTGTGTAAGTAAATGCTCATTACTTGCATACGTTCAAAGCTAGATGCAAAGTGGCGAACGCAACTTTATGTGAAGGTATACATACATGAAAACTATTTTTACAAAAGAAGACGGTTTCCAGCAGGACTGGTACGTTATTGACGCAGACGGTAAGACATTAGGCCGTGTTGCTGCAAAAGCCGCAAGTGTACTCCGCGGTAAGAACAAGGCTACTTATACTCCAAATGCAGAATGTGGAGATTTTGTAGTTATCATCAACGCAGACAAAATTCAGGTTACTGGCAATAAGGCTGATGATATGCTTTATCGTCATTACACAGGTTATGTTGGCGGACTTCGCTCATATTCTTTTAACAAGCTTATCGAACGTCATCCTACAGAACCTTTACGCCGCACAATTGCAGGTATGCTTCCCCACAATCGCCTTGGCCGCAAGATGATTGGTAACTTAAAGATTTATGAAGGTGCAGAACATCCTCATGCTGCACAGAATCCAAAGCCTTTAGAAGTGTAATAGGAGTTTATCGTGGTTAAGAATATTGCAATTGGTACAGGTAGAAGAAAGACTTCCACTGCTCGCGTTTTCCTTCGCGAAGGCTCTGGAAAGATTGTTGTTAACGGAAAAGATGTAAAGGATTACTTTGCTTCTGCAGAACAGGTTCGTCTTGTACGTCAGCCTCTTTTGGTTACATCAAGCGACAACAAGTTTGACATTCTTATTAACGTAACTGGTGGTGGTCTTAACGGACAGGCAGCTGCTTGTTTACATGGACTTTCACGTGCCCTTACACAGGTAGATCCTGATAACCGCACATCTCTTAAAGCTAACGGTTACCTTACTCGCGACAGCCGCATGGTTGAACGCAAGAAGTACGGTCAGCGTGGTGCTCGCCGCAGATTCCAGTTCTCTAAGCGCTAAACTTTTTGGTTTTGAGATAACTTGGTTATTCGCGGTATTAAGCAGACTTTGCCAGGTGTATATAAAATTACGCCGGATGCAGGGTCTGCATTTTTTTTGCGTGCAGAATATTTGACTCGTGTTAAAGAAGAGCGTCTTGTTTGTGTGAATGGCTCGCTTTCTGAAGAAGATAGTCTTTTTTTGCCAAGTGAAAATCTTCTTCCAGGCAGTGCGGGTGTTTTTGATGAAGGAGATACCGAAGATATTTTGCATGCGGCTTTGGTGTATGCCTGTGAAAGTGCTGCAATGACGTATTTGGCTCGGGCAGAACAGAGCAGGGCAGGTCTTGCACAAAAGCTTTTAAAAAAAGGTCTGGATAAGAATGCAGTTAGTATTGCACTTGATTTTTTAGAGGAAGCAGGCTATTTAAGTGATGAGCGTTTTGCAGGTGCCTGGCTTAGAAGCCGTTCTATTGACCATGCTGAGGGTCGCCGTAAATTAGAGGCAGAGCTTTCTTCTCGTGGTATAAAAAAAGATTCGTACGAAAAAGCATTAAATGAGTTTTTTGAAGATAAAAGCGAAAAAGCATTATGCGAGAGAGCTTATAGAAAAATAACCCGGTCTAAGAAAGATATTGATGAAAAAAAACTTTATGCCTCCCTTATGAGATTAGGTTTTCCTTCTAAAATTATAAAATCTGTACTTGATGAAAATTTTGATAAGTCCAATTAAGTGTGAGTTCTGAGTAGAAGCCGGGCTATGCGGGGCGATGAAGTGCCTTGCGGTGGGAATTGTTTTTGAAGCGAAGCGTGATTTAAGGGGGCCCTTAAATCACGCTTACGAATAAGCATACGTTTAGGACTTTTCAAAAGGCATTTTATTTTCCTGAATCGTAGAAATATGCAGGATATGGAGTTTTAGGTGTAATAGCTTTTTCTACAGCTTCTGGCATTAAAGAAGAGGAGTTAGCTTTTTTTGTAATGTCGCTTGCAACACCACGGAGCATGGAGTAAAAGTTAAATTCCGGTTCGTACTTGTAGTCTATTACTTCTAAATCTTTGTAGTCAAATTCTTTATTTTGCATTCTGCTTACAGCATCATCAAAACTTCCGATTGAGTCTATTAGCCCATTTGTTTGTGCCTGCTTTGCTGTGTAGATGCGGCCGTCTGCAAGGTTTAGAACTTCTTCTTTTGTAAGGGGTCTGCTTTTTACAACAATGTCTGTAAACTGCTCGTAACATTCGTCTGCAATGGATTGCAAAATATCTTTCTGCTCTTGCGAAAGCGGTTCATTAAAGCTTCCCATGTTTTTGTTTGCACCTGCATGAATTGTTGTGCTTTTGACTCCAACTTTTTCCATAAGCCCTGTAAGGTCTAAGTTTTGACCTGCTATAACACCAATGCTACCTGTGAGTGTATTGCGGTTTGCCATTATGTAGTCACTTGCACAGGCTATGTAGTAACCTCCGCTAGCCGCAAGCGAGCCCATGTAGGCGTAGAGTGGTTTTGATTTTTTGTATTCTAAAAGTTTTAGGTAAACTTCGTCTGCCTGGTAAACTGCTCCTCCAGGGGAATCTATAAAAAGAATTGCAGCTACGTTGTTCTTGTCGTTCATGAGGCTATCAATTGTTTCTAAAAGCCATTCCTGGTTGTAGCTTTCGTTGCCCTCTTCTATGACGCCCTCAATGTAGATTTTTGCAATATAGTCTTCGTTAGGGGAGAGTCTTTTTTGCTTTTTAAAATCCTTACCCATGTTGAAATTCCAAGTTAATGGAGTTTTTGGGGTAGGAACTTTTTTAAAGTTTGCTTTGGGCTTTGGAGAAATTGTAGAAGAAATAATCTGAAAAACTGTAAGAGCTACAGTTAGTGCTATAATTATTATAAAGACTATAAGCCCGCTTTTAGATTTTTTTGTTTTGTTTTCGTCCATTTATTTGTCCTCTTTTAATTTGTTTCAAAATCTTCTGCATGTAAAACATTTGTGTTTATTGCCCTGGCCTTTAATGCGTGATATGCGTTTGTAAAAGCCATGTTCTGGTATGGAATGAGCCATAGGAAAAGTATTCCACAAGTGCATAAGGCAAGAATGTTCCAGCCAATAAAGCTAAGGTACATTACAAATAGGTCGCCTTTAAAACCTCGTGTCATTTCTTTACTAAGCCTCATGGCTTTTCTTACGCCGACATTTGGATGCTCAACAAGAATAAAAAACATCTGTGAATAAGAAAAAGATTTTACAATTCCCGGAATAAAAAAGAGAAGTGACCAGAGAAAAATCCACAATGCCATCCAAAGATAACCAAGGAATCCTTTTAGCCAGAGAGAAAAGCCTTTTATAAATGTACTAAAGCTTATCTTTTCTGTTGTGCGTGAGAGTGTTACATATAGGTTTGTTTCTGCAATTTCTAAAACACCTGTAATAAAAAGTGTTATTAGTGTAATTAATAAAGAATATGTTTCTGGGGCAGTGTATTCGCTTGAAAAATAAAACCCGTTATGACTTGTGATTGCGTTGTAAGAACCACTCTTAAATGCTTCTATAAATCCTGGCAGTCCTAAAACTGCTGTAATAAGGGCAATGACTAGAGTTACTAGAACAGGCGTTGTGTAGCGACCTTTTAATTGCTTTTTTGCAATTTCTTTGTAAGATTTTCTGTTAAACATTTTTACTCCTCACCTAAAGCTTTTAGGCTTTTTTTATAATAATATTTTTTATAGTAAACGTCCACTTTTTATTTTTTCCAGAAAGCTGGGCTTAAAAATACAATAATTGTAAAAAACTCTAAACGACCTGCAAGCATTGCAATACAATAGACCCATTTTACAGGTGCTGCTAAAAAGGAAAAATTGCAGCTGGGACCTAAGCTTCCAAAGCCTGGTCCAATGTTTCCTACCATACTTAAAGCTCCTGTAAATGAGGTAAAAATATCTAATCCAAAACAACAGGCAAAGAAAGTAAGAGCTAAGATTATAATTCCCCATACAAAAAAGAAAGCTGCAACATTAAATACTACATCTTTTCTGCCGGCTCTTTTATTTATGCGAATTGTAAAAATTCCTTGAGGATGCAGCATGCGCTGAATTTCGTTATGAAGTTGTTTAGAAAGAATTACCCAGCGAATAACTTTTACGCCGCCAGAAGTTGAACCTGAACAGCCTCCTATTAAGAAGAGTATAAAAATTATAACCTGGCTTGCCGGACACCACGTTGTAAAATCATCTGTTGAAAAGCCTGTAGTACTCATTATGCTTATTGCATTAAATGAAGAAAATCTTAGTGACTTAAAAAAAGAGCCGTAGTGGTTAAGTTCTAAAAGTGTAATGGAAAGGCAAGCTATAAAAACAATTGAGATGTAAACTTTTAACTCTGAGTTGTTGCGAATGTCTTCTGTTTTTTTTGTAAACAGATAGTAGTACATGCTAAAATTTATTCCGCCCAAAAACATAAAGGTTGTTACAATTATGTCTATTGCAGAAGAATTATAAGAGCCTATGCTGGCATTTCTTGTAGAAAGTCCGCCTGTTCCAAGCGTTGAAAATGCGTGGCTTATGGCATCTACGGTATCCATTCCGAAGATGCGTAAGAGGATTGCTTCTGTAACGGTAAGTGCAATGTATATAAACCATAATACCTTTGCAGTTGTTGCAATTTTTGGAGTAAGCTTTCCTTTTTCCGGCCCTGTTGTTTCTGCCTTAATAAGCTGAAAGCCTCCGACGCCTAAAATTGGGAGGAGTGCAACTGTTAACGCAACAATACCCATGCCTCCAAGCCAGTGTGTCTGACACCTCCATAGGTTTATTGACCGCGGTAAAGATTCTACTTCTGTAAGTATTGTAGAACCGGTAGTGGTAAAGCCTGAAAAGCTTTCAAAGACAGCATCTGTAATGCTTTTAATTGCACCACTTGCATAAAGGGGAATTGCTCCAAATAAGCTTGCCACTATCCAGGCGAGTGCTACAACAACAAAAGAACTTTTTGCAGTGAGCTTAATTTTTTTCTTTCGGCCCAGAACAAAAATGAATGTAAAAAGAATCCAGCTAGAAAGCATTGGAATTAAAAATGGCATGTAGGCCTGAGTTTCTTTGTAGACTAGAGCTACGCTAAGAGGAATAATAAAGGTAGTACCAACAATTGCCATAATAGCCGAGACAATTTTTGAAATAGTTAAAAACATCTTTTTGCCTCCGCTAAAGGTTTACACCGCTAAAAAGATTTAGAGTTTTTCTGTTACCGGTTTTTTCTATAAGAACCAGGTGGTCTCCTGCAGAAAGAGTTGTGTTACCGCTTGGAAGTTCGTAGTTAGGACTTCCTGGCTTTCTGATTAAGAGTAAAAGATATTCACCGGGGTTTGCAATGTCTTTAAGAGCTTTTCCAACAACTTTGCTTGTAGAAGGTAAGTCACATTCTACAATTTCAAAGTGACCGTTAGAAACTGTATGAACACCTGTAACAGCTTTGCCTCTTAAGTGACTTAGAATACTGTCTACAATGGCATCTCGCAAAGGTACTGCAACATCTACGCCAATTTTTCTTGCAATGTCTGCAAATGCTGAGTGAGCAACGAGGGCAACAGTCTTTTCTACACCAAGAGATTCCAAGTATGCAGAAACAACCATGTTCATTTCATGATTTTGTGTTGCACAGATTACAAGATTAAATTTATCAAGTCCTTCGTCTCTTACAAAGTTTTCATCTGTAATGTCTGCCCTAAATATTTTTGCAGAAGGATATTTTTCGCTTGCGGCTTTGCAGTTTTCTTCGTTGTCATCTACAATTACAAAGTTTTGTGCAAGAGTGTTTTGCTGGGAACCAAATAATCTCTTAAAGAAAGAAGACTTTCCTTTTTCTATTAAGTGTTCTGCAACTATGTCGCCAATGCGACCGGCTCCAACAAGTGCAATTTTTTTTAGAGTATCCATCTTGGAACCAAAAAGTTCTGCAAGGTTAGAAATGTTTTCTTTTTTTGTAAGAACTCCAACAAAGTCTCCTGCATGAATAATGGTGTCGCCACTTGGAAGAGAAGAGCCTTTTTTTGTTTCCAGGTAAACAACAATGAACGAAATAGAAGAAAGTGTCCTAATGTTTTTTATTGCAATGCCATCTATTTTTGAACCACGAGTTACCTGTAAAGTTGTAAGTTCAAATTCATCATTTCCGAAACTTACAACATCACTTAAAGCTCCGTGTTCTACAGCTCTTACAATTGCGTCGGCAGCTTCTACGTCCGGGTGAATCATGAAGTCTATACCGTAAAGAGGTCTGTGGTTACCTGCAAATGTTTCTGCATGATGTTTTGCAGCCTGAGCGGTGTTTACGTAGTAAGCATAATTTCTTACGCGGGCAATTTTTAAAAGATGAGGGTAGACTGCATCAACTAAAGAACATGTAATCATGTTGATTTCGTCGTTGTCTGTAACGGTAACAAGAGCGTCTGCTTTTGCAATGCCAGCTTCTTCTAAGTTGTTAAGGTTGTTTCCGTCTGCCTGAACAACAGTGCAGTCTAATCGGTTGGAGGCATGACGTACGGTGTCTTCGTCGTTGTCTATTAAGATTACATCGTTTTTTTCATTGATAAGGCGCTTTGCAAGCTGAATTCCGGTAAAGCCTGCTCCTATAATCACTATTTTCATACTGTAAGTATAGCATATTTTTTTATTTTGTTTAGTAGTTTGGACAAAACTTAAATTACAAAGCGGTTGTGAATTACTATAAACAATATAAAATTGTGATTTCGCTTACGTGTCGTAAAATGGGGACCCCACGAGGGTGTAAAAGAAACTCTAAGTTTAGAAAGTATTATTGACTACAATCTTGAAATTGTTCTTTTAATTACATCTTTGACAAATTCGTCACCCCATTTTCCGTCACTACGCTTTCATCACAATTTTATTTTATGAGAAGGCGAGTTCCCCGCTTTTCGCCGTTGTCGGCACTTCGTGCTTGCTAAAGCAACGGCTACAATCGGGCGTAGGTTTAACGAATTTCTTCTTCGTTGTTTTCTGTTTCTTCTTCTAATTTTGAGAGTTTGGATTTTCTGCCGCTAACTGCGTACATGCTTCCCATTACGGCTGTAACAATTACGACTGCACCTAAAATTTCCCACAAGCCGTTTGTTAATTCCATTACGCTAATCATTGCAAAGTAACCTGTTACTGCGTTAAAGCCAGCCATGTCAAAACCAAATTTCTGGAATGTCTGTGAAAGCCCCTGCATTAAAGCTTCGCCATAAATTATGTAAATGGAAAGCATAACGAGCATTGTGTGGCACAATGTTCCAAAAGCTGCAGAAAGAGAAGCTGCAACTGTTTTTGGAAAGTGAGGAATTAAACAGAATGCTTTATTTATGTAGTAAACTGCAATTGGGAAAAGCATACGCGGTAAAACAGAAACAAGCGGATTCATAAAGAACGGATTTCCTCCGCCACCTGTCATTACTGCACGAATAAGACTGGTAAGACCAAAAATAGTGCCTACTGCAATACCCGGTACAAGCCCCGCTGTAAGGGTAGAAAGTATTGCCGGAATGTGCATTACTGTAATGACGATTAATCCGCCTAACTGAATGTATCCGAGCGGGGTAAGAGCCAAGACTATGCTTAAAGCACCAAGTACACCTGTTACGGCAAGTTTGTAATTAAGAGACTGATTTATCTTTTTTTTCATAATGCTCGTAAAGTATACTATAGTCAGATTTTTTTCAATATATATGCTGCACTTATTTCTTTTTTAATATGACAACAGTCATGTCGTCTTTTAATGGACTGTTATTCATAAAATCAGAAAGGTCTTCATATAATTCTTTTACCTGAAACTCCGGAGAATATTCTATGTATGCCTTAAAGAAATCTACAAGAAGCTCTTGTCCAAAAGCATTGCCTTCCGGGTTTGTACAGTCTAAAATTCCGTCTGTGTAAAGAATAAGTTCATCTCCGCTTTCCATGTTAATAAAAAGGGAGTCGTAAGAAGACTCTACAGTGTTAAGACCAATTGCACCAAAAGCATATTTAGAATTTTCTATAAAGGAGAAGCTTTCTGTTTTTTTTGTATATAAAAGCGGTTTTTGATGACCAGAGTTTACAAGTTCTATATTTTGTTCATTTACCTTTACTATAACACCCGTTATGTAATTGGAAATGTCTCCTTTTTCCAGTATAAAACGGTCGTTAATAGTTTGAACAGTTTCCCAGAGGGCTTTTTCCCTTCCGTTGTAAAATTCTTGCCGGATAATATTTTTTGCAAGAAGAGTTATTATGCCGCTAGAAATTCCGTGTCCTGAGATGTCAAAAATTCCTAATCCAGAAAGTTCTGTAGAAGAAGAGTCTTCTTTTGGGTAAATATCGTAAAGGTCTCCGGAAACGCCAGCCATAGGAATGTTTTTAAATGCAACTTCCCAATCTGTAAAGGCATAATTATGCTGATTAAAAAATGTTGCCTGAATTGTAGATGCATTTTGAATTTCTTGTGCCAGAAGATTTTTCTGTTTTTTCAGTTCTTTTTCAGTAAATTGAATTCTCTGCTTTAAAAAAAAAGAAAAAATAAGCTCTATTGCGAAGGTAATCGGTAAGCGAGATTCAAAAGCTTTAGTGTAGTCATATGTATAGTTATTTAGAGGCGTCCACATTCCAAGTATTAAAATTAATAAGACTGCCGAGTTAAGAGTTATAAAACCTGCTAAAGGTAAAAGATAGATTGTAAAAAGCGGAATCATAGTCATCCAGATAACTCCGTATCCGGAAGTTCCTCCAGTGTACAGGTTTATAATTTCCAGACCAATGACCAGCAGGGGTATAAAAATGTAAAAGAGAGAAAGGTTTTTTGTAAATGTAACTATAAAGAATGTAGAAATCATTGTCAGTCCATAAATTATGGACACAAGCACCATTGTAAAATTAGAATCCTTTAAGCAGACAAAGGTCATTACAAGCCCCTGAATACCGATGATTAAAGAGATAAATCGTGCTATATGATAGTTTGAGTCTTTATAAAGTTCTGGAGAACTCCTAAATATGTTAGAAATATTTTTCCTCCATGGTAAATAAAACTTTAACATAATTTTAATAATTGGTCGAGAGATTTTTTTTCTATGTAATGCTATACTGTTCATGTTGGATAATTAAATCAGGAAAACTTATGAAAGAAACTAGTCTTTATTTTGAATGTAATGCAGGAATTTCTGGCGATATGGCCGTAGCTTCTCTTTTAGATGCGGGGGCGAGCGAAGAAGTTTTACAAAATGTCTTAAAGAGTATGCCTGTAAAAGGATTTTCTGTGGAAATAAAGAGAGTAAAAAAGTCTGGGCTGGACTGTGCAGATTTTTTAGTCAATCTAGAAAAAGATAATCATGACCATGACATGGAATATCTTTTTGAACATGAAAAAAATATAAACAAAGATTCTTTACATTTAAATGACGAATGTGTTCATCATGAACATAGAACTCTAAAAGATATTTTAAAAATAATAGATAAAACTTTAATGACAGAGAATGCCAAAGAGCTTTCCAAAAAAATTTTTACAATTTTAGCAGAAGCAGAAAGTAAGGCTCATAATGTACCTGTAGAGGAAGTTCATTTTCATGAAGTGGGTGCCTTAGATTCTATTGTAGATATAATTAGCTTTGCAGTCTGTTTTGATGACTTAAAGGAAAAATACAATATTCAAAAAGTATATGTTCCGTATTTATGTGAGGGGCATGGAACCATAAAATGTCAGCATGGGATTATTCCAATACCTGTTCCGGCAGTATGCAACATGGTGGAGCGGTTTAAGATTCCTCTAAAAATGCTGGATGTTTCTGGAGAATATGTAACTCCTACAGGAGCCGCTGCAGCCTTAAGTGTTGCAAGTGATTTTAAGATGCCGGAAAAGTTTGTAATAATAAGGACTGGTTTAGGTGCCGGTAAACGCAGTTATGAGATTCCTGGAATTCTAAGGGCATTTATAATAGAAGAAGAAAGCGGGTGCAATAAAGATTTTATCTATAAGTTAGAAACTAACATAGATGATTCTACAGGAGAAAACTTAGGTTTTGTTTTAGACATGCTATTAAAAAATGGAGCAAAAGATGTAAACTTTAGCCCTTGTGTCATGAAAAAAAACAGACCAGCCTGCTTACTTACAGTGCTGTGTTCTGAATGTGATGTAAAAAAAATGGAAGAGCTTATTTTTATGCATACAAGCACCATTGGAATAAGAAAGGTAAAAATGGAGCGTAGCATTTTACCTCGCAGGGAATTTTCTGTTTCAACTGAATATGGAAATGCAAATGTAAAAGAAGTTACACTTTCTGACGGCTCAAAAAGATTTTACCCGGAATATGAAAGTGTTGCAGAAATTGCAAAAAACAAAGGCTTACCTTTTTTAGAAGTTTACCGCTTTATACAGGATGAAGCCGTAAAAAAGTAAGCCTCCGCTTTTTAATTATTTTATTTTTTTACCGTCGCTAAATGCGTTTCCTACAATCTCGCCGATAGCTCGGTAAACATGGAAGGATGCATCGTACATAATGGGCTTAAGTTTTCCTAAATCTACTTTGCCGTCTGTAAGGATGGAGTCATCCGCCTGCTGCGAAACAATTTTTCCTACAAGCATTTCTTTTTCTTCGTTCCATTCTTTTACTTCACATTCAAGCGTAAGAGGATACTCTTCTATGATTGGGGCATTTACGTGTGAGCTTTTGTGAACATGTACTCCTGCTTTTTCTATTTTGTTTACGTTTGCACCGCTTTCTATTCCAAAGTAGTCAGAGATTACTACAGTGCTTTGGGTTGCACAGGCAACTGTAAAAGCTCCTGTCTTTTTTAAGTTTTCTGTTGTTTTATGTTTTGCCAGGTATAATGTAATTTCTCCAAAGTCTGACTGAATTCCCCATGCCGCATTCATTGCGTTAGGAATGCCGTTTTCGTCGTAGGTGCCAATAATAAAAACTCCCTCTGGCACGATTACAGATTTTTTTGCTTCAAATTCCATAGATTTCTCCTTAACTTATATTATGCTCCATGCGTGAACGGTGTTCATGTCGCAGGGCTTATTTAATTCATGCTGACCTAATACGCCGTACCATCTGTGGCAGCCGTGGTCCGGTGCAAATGCCAGGGCAGTTTTGTGCTTCCCCTTCCATTCTGATTCTATAAGGTTTTTCAACGTAAGGTATTCGTTTACGTCCTGCTTTAGTGCACTCTGTGCAATAAGGCCTGTAGGTGTGTTTCTGTGCATCCAGTAGTCGTAGTCTGTGTTGTATAAAACTATGACGTCGTACTCGTCGCTTTTAATAAGCTCGTGTGCTTTCTTGTTGCACTCTTTTACAGTCCTGTAAATAAAGTAGTCCATGCTTCGCTCTAAAAAAATCAGGCTTATGGAGTCGCCTTTTGTAGAAACGATTGCAGCTTTCTTACCGTTTTTTATGAGCGTGTCAAAAACAGTGCTGCACTTTAATACAGGCTTTTCATATTTTTTTATTCCGTGAGCTTCCGGCATGAGGCCTGAATACATGGATGCAAAGCAGACCGGTGTCTTTGGCGGAAAAACAGAAAGCATTGGTAAAACTAAGTCGACGTTTTTTTCTAAGCGTGAAAAATATTTTTTATAAAACCTTCCGAATATCCAGTATGCGATGGCATCTGGGTTATACATAACAATTCTGTCGCAGGGAGAAGAGGACTTTTCTTTAGAAAGAGATAGAACTTCGTTTATTGGAAGATCCATGTTCTCTTCAGGTGTAATGTTTAAAAGCGAAAGTATGGTGGAAGAAACTTGGGTGATGCATGTTGTGTTAAAATCTTTTAAGCCGAATAGCTTTCCGTCTTTAGAAATGTCTTCTTCATTAAAAACTGAACTCATAATATTTCCTTTTTAGGTGCCTTTATTTTACTGCAATAACAGAGCCTAAGGTTGCTGTTACTGAACCTAGAATCACAAGAATCTGGAATGGAAGCTTACCGAATATTCCGCATACAGGGCTTAACGAAACTCTTTTACGGGAGCGGCTGTATGCAATAATTATTCCAATGCCCGTGATTACCTGAATGACTCCTGCAAGACGGGTAAAACCAACGAAGGACTGAAAGTTAAAAATTGTGCTTAAAAGTGCAATTACTAGACACGGGGCACTTGCTAAAAGCCAAGAAAGCTTTAAGTTTAGTTTTGTCTGCTCAGAAATTATGTCCCTCATGTTTAGTGTGTTTGCCCAGAAAGATGTAGAGAGTGCCAGAAGACTGAATACGTAACCTACAATGCTTACCCAGCCACCAAGGTGCTTGCTTAAGTCTACGAGGGCTCCATTTTTTGTAATCGCTTTTCCTGCACCAAGTAACGTCATAAACGTAACAAGCACTATTAAGCCAATGTTTATTCCTGTTCCCAGGGCGATTGCTCCCTTTATTTTTTTAACGTCGCCGTTTACTCCTTTTACAACCTGAGGCACGGACATGACTGCAGAAAGAGAAAATGCAACCGTGCTGTAGAGGGCCATTAAGTTTGTTGACGCGTGGAACTCAAAGGGGAATGCACTTTTTTCTGAAAGAAGGGTAGAAACAAAAAGTATTCCGATTACTAAAATCATTGCGTACATGGAAATCTTTTCTGAAATGCCTACAATTTTCATTCCAAAGAAAACTACAAGACCGGCAACTATGTAGTAAATTAAGGCACCCGCCCATTGAGGAAGAGAAAACCAAGCGTCAAAAACTGCAGCCGCACCCATAATGAAGCTTGTAATGTTACAGATAACACTGAATGCTAAAAATGCAAACACAATCCATGTAAGGACTTTTTTGCCTTTACCGGTAAAAAGCTCGTTTTCAAAACATTTTACAAACTGAGCGCCGTTGTTGTTTAGAGAAAGTTCTGCAATCATTAAGTGCAGGAAAAGGTTTATAACGTATGCAACTCCGAGAATCCAGATAAAATCCCACCAGGGAACACGGGAGGCAAGATATGGAACTGCCAGAATTCCAGAGCCTACTCCGTGGCCTACAATAATGCTTGTTGCCTCTAAAAATGTAAGGCGCGCTTCACTTTTAATTTCTGTATTGTTTTCCATAAGGTTTATTTTAAAGTTAAAGTTTTGTGTGTGCAAGATTAAAAACTGCTTTTCCATTAGATTTTTGCCTTCCACCATACATATACGCCCGACTCAAGCGGCGCGAAGCGTTAAGGCAAGGCTGAACGCGAGTGAAGCCTCGCCTTAATGAAACCGCTTGCGGCGGGGTGCGTAAGGCTTTTTTTTCTGTTTATTTAATTAGTCTTATGACGCCTGGCTTTTTTGATTTTCGTCCATAAAAAAAAAGAGAATTCCTAAAAAAATAATTTGACAAGTGAAGAAATGTGAGTTTATACTGATTATAGTTATTGACACGTGTTGATTACAAGTGTTGAAAGGCTGTTTTTTTGACTGGGAGGTCAGAATGAAAAAAAGTTTTTGTAGGTGTTTTTGCATGGCGTCAGTTTTGGCTTTGCAGGGAGCCGTTTTGTTTGCTTTTCCTGCACCACAGAAAGATGCCGTAAAACAGAAGATTACTGTTGAGCCTGTTGCAGGTCTTTCTGAAGACTTTATGTGCGGTGTAGACGTCAGCATGGTGGACCAGATAGAGAAGTCAGGCGGTAAGTTTTACAATGCAGACGGAAAGGAAGAAGACGTATTTAAGATTTTAAAAGACCACGGTGTAAACTATATTCGCATCCGTCTATGGAATAATCCGACTTACGAAGAAGATCAGTACGATAAAAACGGTAAGCTTGTTGCCAAAAAAGGCGATAAGATGGGCGGCGGAAATAATGATTTGGAAACAGACATACGTATTGCTTGCCGCGTAAAGGAAGCAGGCTTAAAGTTTATGCTTGACTTTCATTATTCAGACTTTTGGGCGGACCCTGGAAAACAGTATATGCCTCAGGACTGGAAAAAACTGAGTGCAAAGGAGCTTGAGGCTAGCGTAGAAAAATTTACCCGCGAGACAATAGATGCCTTTACTGCTGCCGGAGCTGCTCCTGACAGCGTTCAGATTGGTAACGAATTGAATTCCGGTTTTATGTGGCCGGTAGGTCAGCTCTGGAGCAGCGATCCTAATGTTAAGATTGGCGGAATGAAGGAGTTTACCCGTCTTTTGGACAGGGCATCCAATGGGGTGCGTACTGCAAAAGGCGGCGAGAACATAAAGATTGTCGTTCACCTCGCAGACGGCGGGCGCCAGGAGCTTTACAAGTGGATTTTTGATGAAGTTAAAAAGGCAAAGATTGACTATGACATAATCGGGCTTTCTTTTTACCCATACTGGCACGGAAGCATGGACGACCTTAAGGCAAACATGGAGATGTGTGCAAAACGTTACGGTAAGGAAATGGCTGTTGTAGAAACCGCCTACGCCTTTACGGAAGAGGACGGAGACTTTCAGGGTAACGCGTTCCAGGTTTACTCTGATGATGCGCATGGTTATGTTCCAAGTGTTCAGGGACAGGCTACTGAGCTTCGTGACATAATTGCAGCTGTTTCCAGCATAAAAGGCGGCTGCGGTGTTTTCTGGTGGGAGGCTGATTCCATTTTGTGTAAGGGCGCCCATCTTTCCTCAATAGAGGGAAATACCTGGGAAAATCAGGCACTCTTCAGCTTTGACGGAAAGGCTCTCCCGAGTCTTGCTGTGTGGAACCTGGTGTACGGACGCGGAGAAGTTGAAAATGTCTGGGGCGGAAGTGCAAAAGTTGGAAGGGGGGCAGTTCCTTACGCTTTGGCAGAACCTTTAGTAGTAACTGTAAAACCTGGAAAAACTCCAAATCTTCCAAAAGAGGTAAAGCTTGTGTTCTCTGATGATTCAGAGCGTCTTACCTCCGTAACCTGGGAAGCTCACGACTGGGCTGGTGAAACAAAAGAAAACAAAGTGAACCTTGCAGGAAAAGTTGAGGGATGTGATTTTATTCCGATTGCAACTGTTGAAGTTACAGAGAGAGAAAACTTAGTAGACGACTCTTCTTTTGAAAGCGGAAAGTTTGGTGCATGGAAGTTAAACGGAAGCGGAACTGCATGCTACATAGAAAACAACAAAGGTAATGCTCACACGGGAAAGTGGACGTACAAATACTGGCTTGCTTCTGGCTTTAAGAGCATTCTTAGCCGCGACTTTAAAGACATTCCTAACGGAGTTTACCGCCTTAGTGTTTGGGCAATGGGTGGCGGTGGAGAAAATAACATTCGTCTTTTTGCTGCAAACTACGGCGACGGAAAAAATCAGATTACGTCAAAAATTACAAATACTGGCTGGCAGGACTGGCACAAGTATGAAATAGAAATTCCTGTTACAAACGGAAGGGCTACAATCGGCATTTACTTAGACACAAATCCTGATTGCTGGGGTAACTTTGACGACGTAGAGTTTATAAAGGTGAGGGACTAAAACATGAAAAAGAGAATTCTAACTTTTACAATTGCAGCGTTACTTGCTTCGGGTGCAGTTTTTGCCCAAGCCGCTGACGACGGATTTTTAGTTCCTCTCGATGAGGATTTATCCAAGGCAATTACGGCAGCTCCTCAAGGAGCAGCAACTACTGTAAGCGGACCAAGCGTTGCACAGGGAATCTGGATAGAAGCCACAAGCAGTAACAAAGCGATTATCCGAGACATTGCAACAAGCGAAAAAAGCGGATACGAGTACGACAACAGCCACTTTTTAACAAACGCAAACTGGTGGTTCTGGGGCGACATAGGTTCTGTTCACTTAGACGCAGAAATTGCCGTCTGGGATACAGACAAGACACTTTTCCAGGCAAACAGTTATGCAGATGACGACCCAAAAGTTTCCTGGACAGAAGGTTTACAGACACTTGCAACATTCCCGTTCAGCTGGATGTATAATGCAAATGATTCTGGAATTGGAGCGTTTAACAAGATGGGCTTTACCATTAACACGCCTTTTGTAAACACAAAGATTGGTTACGGTGTCCTTAAAAAGAACGGCATGATTGACTTTAAGGGAATCTACTACGTAATAGACCGCTGGGACGACCAGGGAAAAGGCTTTACAGAATTTAGTCTTGGAAACGATTTACGAAAGATTGGAAACTTTACGTTTGACGTAACAAGCGGTTACAGCATGATGCACGGAACTTACGGAATGTACGACTTAGCCCGTGTGCGTTACGGAGAAGACGAGACCTCTCCTTTAGCAGATGTTGTCTTTACGTTTGGAAGCGTGTCTAACGCAACAGACTTGTTTGACTACACGTCAGATATGGAAAACGCGTTAAGTTTATACGCTGCCGTTAGCCCTCTTGAAAAGTTAACGCTTGAGTTTCATGCGCTTATGACGTTGGGAACAGATATTTCGTTTGATTCTGATTACTTAAAGACCTACACCGCATTTGCAGGAAGAGCCGGATGGACAGATGAAAAGTGGAGCGTACGGGTTTCTGAAAGTTATGCCGCAAGTAACGTAGACAGCGTCTGGGGTGCAGACGGTCAGAGCTACGACGACATAAATGCAGGAAAGAGTTTTACTCAGGGCGACTTATTCTATAGTCCGTTTGAATGGCTTTCTTTGGGAGCAGACGAGGGACTTACCTTACCATCGTATGACTCAGAAACTTTTACACTCGATTACTCAGGAAGCACAACTGCAAAGTTTAGCGTAAGGAATGAGCCTTATGCAGATGTAGACTTTTCTGGATTTTCTAGTGTTCCTTTAACGCTTGGAACTTATGGAGTTGTAAACCTGGACGGTGCAGTTAGCGGAACTCACCAGCAGGCAGTGTTTGCCTTACAGGAAGCAGGTGTTGAGCTTTTCTGGGAGCCAGAGTTAAGCTTCCTTCAGAAAGTAAAGTTTGATTACGCATTAAGCTGTAATTATTCAAAGTGGACAAGCAGTGCCGGAAGTAAGTATAAGGCAGGCAACTCTTACCACAGTGTAATTTTGAATGCTGACATAGACGGAAACTTTAACGTGTTTACGGGCTGCATTTACCGTGCATATTCTACGGAAAGTGCATCTAACCAGCCTCTTGGTTTTACAGTCGGTTTTGCGTTTAATACAGTTTCACTTTTGGGACATCCAAAATTATGGGCACACTTTGCCTACGGAATGGATCCTTATGAAGACAACAACTACAGTTTGTACCGTGCAGACGACCCTCTTAATAAGCCGTTACACCGTACATACCTCTTAAATAGCCTTGATGAAAATAACTACAACAGTTTTATCCGTCTTGGTCTTATTTGGAATCTGTAGGAGGACTGAATTATGAAAAAGAATATTTTTAGCATACTGTTGGGATTATCTTTAACTGCATTAACCTTGACATTTACCGCCTGCCCGAGTGCAGAAGGCTTACATAATCAGCAGGAACTTTTAGTAACATTTGAGTTTTCAGGATTTTACGACACAAGTGGAAACGCCATTAGCGGAAACTATTCCATTCCTGGAAACTTTGACGGTAACGACGGTTGGGATAACACCAATGTTGACGTTGTAATGAAAAACGGAAAAGGCTCTTCTAATGAGATTTCTGTTACAACCTCAGACATTCAGTGGAGCCTTGTTCCTGTAAATGACTGGAGCCGCCCCTGGTACAGTGCAGGTGTGTCAGAGGGAAACGGTGCGGACGGTTCAAGCGGTAACCGTAACTTTTACATAGACAATTTGGATTTAAGTGCTGGAACTGCAACAGTTTATGTAACGATGGAAAACGGTGTCGCTACTCCAACCAGCACTGCAGTTACCCAATAGGCATAAATTGGACGAAAGAAACGCCGGTTTTATTCGTCCAGCCTACTCTTTTAACAAAGGAATTTTCTGATGTGCTGCGTCAGAAAAAATAAACACAAAAATCCATAAGGAGGATTATTTATGAAAAAAGCAAAGTTAGCATTAGTTGGAGTCTTGGTTGCCCTTGCCGCAGGTTTCGTATTTACCGGTTGCCCGGGAAATGGTACTGCTTCCACCATGACTGTAAATTTTAAATTTGCCGACTTTACAGTAGACTCATTTACTGTAACCGCCTACAACGGAAAAACTGTTGATGACGGCTATGAAACTGTAGATGCAACTGTAGCAGAAGATGGCGCAAGTGCAACATGCACTGTTACTGACTCTTACACCAATGACTCTGGCTGGCTTACACTGAATGTTGTTGCAAAGAAGGGTGGCGAAGAACTTGCAATAAGTTTTAAAGAGTCGACAATTGGTGAAACAGGTGCATGGTTTGAGTTTGCAGAAGACGGCTATATTACGATTACTTACGCTTTGGTTCAAACTACTGAGACCACGCCAATAAGCAGCGAAAAATTGACTATCACTGAAGAAGGTACATATCAACTGGCTGTTTCTTATAACTCTATAAAAGATTATGATACAGTTTACATTACTTTAGCAGAAATTACAGAATGGGGAGAAGGATCATATGACTTGCCCTGTCTTGGAACTGATGAATCAACTTTCAAGGCAAATATAGCATGGGTTAATAAAGGCGAATTTGTTGATGAAAATGTTGAAAGTTCAACTGGTGGTTACTATGCAGAAATTTCACCATCTGACTATGCTGAGGGTGTATACATTACTGGCAAGACTGGGCTTGCAGGAACTCTCTTTGTAAGTGGAGCTAACGAGTAAATTATTATACTCTCATTTTTTATTCACCTGCATGGTCTGTATCGTGCAGGTGTATGTTCATTAAAAAAAAAGCGCACAAGGTTAACATGGATTTGTGTCCTTACTAACCTTATGTGCTTAACAAAGTCTTTGTAGCGAGGCTGACCATGTTCCATCTCCATCTTTCGTTGTAAGTGCCACAACAACTTTTATTGAACTTAAATCTTCAATAGCCGTTATTTCGCTATCCTCTACAAATTCGAACCATGCTCCAGACTGTTCATTTGAGTTTGAAGTAAATTCACTTTTATCAAGAATAAAAAGAAGATTTATGGTACATTTTTTATTATGAATATAAATGATTTAAAAGATGGTGATTTACTTTTTATGAGCGATTCGTCCGAGATGTCCTTAAATATTCAAAAGTCCACAGGAAAATTCAGTCACGTAGCAATTTATTTTTCACCTTATATTTTTCATGCATCTTTTAAGTACGGAGTTGTGAAGCAGAGCCCAGGTGATTTTTTTAGCGAAGAAAAGCGTATTGTTTTTGTATACAGATACAGTTTAATTAACTTAAAAAAAGTTAAAGCCGAAGCTGAAAAATATTTAGGCCTCCCGTATAACTATTCTTTTTTACCTGATGATAAAGGATTTTACTGCTCTGAATACATTGCAACTATTTTACCAATTTTTGAGACTGTTCCAATGAAATTTTCTGATGAAAAAAATGAGGTTTCCCCTTTCTGGAAAGAATATTATGAAAAGCTTGATATAAAAGTTCCCCTAAACGTTGAAGGCACAAACCCGACACAGCTTTCTGAATGTAAAGAATTAAAGTTTATGGGAAAACTAGAAAATTAATAAATAATCTGATTTTTTTTGCATTTTTTGCTTCTAAAACTCAATATTACATATGAAGACTTAGAGAATCTACTGATTCATTTACACTTAAACTGCAAAAAATTGTTGAACGCCTTAAAACCGATTCAGTATATAGTATGCTAAAGATGAATGTACTCACTATAGAGCAAATTGCACAAATAAAAAATATAAGCGTAGAAGAAGTTAAACAAATTGCGTCCCTGTGGCTCCTTAAATAATGCTTTGGGTAAATACATCCGTATACTAGAGTTAAAAAAAGAATCATTATAAAATATGTGCATGAATGATAAGCAGGATTTTACTCAGGGACCAATTCTTTCTAAACTTATAACTTTTATGCTTCCAATTTTGCTTTCTTTAGTACTGCAGTCGCTTTATGGAGCCGTGGACCTTTTAATTGTTGGAAGATTTGGAACAACGGCCGGCATTAGCGGTGTTTCTGTAGGCGGAAACGTAATGAATCTTTTTACAATGCTTTTAAATGCCATAACCATGGGTGTTACTGTAATTATGGGGCAATATATTGGTGCAAGGCGCTTTGAAGCTGTAAATAAACTTATTAGCAATGCGGTAGCTTTTTTCTTAGCCCTTTCTCTTTTTCTTACAGTCCTTATAATTATTTTTGCCAGACCTTTAGCTCGTGCAATGCAAACTCCGGAAGAAGCAGTTGGCCTTACTGTTGAATATATTAGAATTTGCGGCGCAGGTTTTATTTTTATTACGTTTTATAATTTTATAAGTGCAATCTTACGTGGAATTGGAGACTCTAACACTCCGCTTGTCTTTGTTGCTATTGCAAGTGTCGTTAACATTGTAGGTGATTTAATTTTAGTTGCAGGTTTTAAAATGAATGTAGCAGGCGCTGCTATAGCAACTGTAGCAGCACAGGCTGTAAGTGTTGTTCTTTCATTATGGATAATAAAAAGAAAGAATCTGCAGTTTAAGTTTGAAAAAAAATATTTTAATTTTGGAAGTGAGGTTCCTCATTTTGTAAAGCTTGGACTTCCTTTAACAGTACAGGGATTTCTTACGAATTTTAGCTTTTTAGCATTAAATGCATTTATAAACAGACTTGGACTTGAGGCTTCTTCCGGTTATGGAGTTGCTCAGAAAATTCAAATGTTTGTTATGCTTGTTCCCGGTGCCTTAATGCAAAGTATGGCTCCTTTTGTTTCGCAGAATGTTGGCGCTCAAAATGAAAAACGAGCCCGTAAAGGAATGCTCTGTGGTCAGGCAATGGGGTCTGTAATTGGTTTTGTAATTATGGCAGTAACATTTTTCTTTGGAGATTTTCTTGCACGCCTGTTTACGGAAGACGACGCCGTTGTTGCCAGAGCCTTTGAGTTTTTGAGGGGATTTTCACCAGAAGCCGTTGTTACATGCATTTTGTTTAGTTACCTGGGATATTTTAATGGACATTCAAAATCTTTATTTGTAATGATTCAGGGACTTTTACAAACTTTTATGATTCGTCTTCCGGTTTCTTATGTAATGAGCATTCAGCCAAATGCCAGCCTGACATGGATAGGTTTTGCAGCTCCTTTAGCAACAACGTTTGGAATTGCTATGTGCTTTGTTTATTATAAGATGATGGGACGTGAGCTTGACCGAAAATAAAATTTGTTGATTATTATTTTTTTTGTTTGACAGGTAGAAATAAAGGCTTTATAATTTAATTTGTCAACACGTGTAAATGAAACGCTTTGATTATTTATTTGCGTTATAATAAAATTGAAGGGGGCGTTATGCAGGTTTTGAAGAAATTATTTTTTATTTTAATTATTTCTATTGTTAGTGTTGGGCTTCTTGTTTCTTGCGGAGGAGATGATGAGGAGGAGGACAATCCTGAAGTGTTAAACGATGGCTTTATAAGAGGATTTGATGCTTCTGAAGTTGATTTTTACGAAGATGAGAATGGTGTTACTTGGTATGATACAACCGGTAACGAACGGGATTTCTTTAAGATTCTTGCAGCTCATGGCGTAAATACAGTTCGGCTTAGAATATGGAATGATCCTTCTCAGTTCAGTTCAAGTGTGAACACAGGCATGAATGACCTTAACAGAACTGTTTCTATGGCAAAAAGAGTAAATGATGCGGGTTTGGCTTTAATGCTAGATTTTCATTATAGTGATACGTGGGCAGACCCTGGTAGACAGATTGTTCCAAATGCATGGAAAGATTTGACATCTGCAGATACAGTTGCTTCTAAGTTAAGTACGTATACAACAAGTGTTCTTACGACTTTAAAAGAAGCGGGTGTTACTCCATCTTATGTGCAAATAGGAAATGAACTTAATTCTGGCATGATGACAGCATATAAGGGAACAAGTTCTACGGATAACACTGCAAGTGGAACTTTTGCCTGTTCTGGTACAGTCGGTACTTCTGTTTCTACAGCTGCCAATCTTATTAAGTATTTAAAGGCAGGTGCAAATGCAGTTAGGGCATTTGATTCAAGTATAAAAATTGTAATTCATGTTGCTTCTACAGGAAGTGATTTGTCATGGTTTTATGAAAGGATTGATGATGTTGATTACGATATAATCGGTCTTTCTTATTATCCGTGGGAAAGTAGTCATGGAACTATTTCAACTTTAAAGAGTAATTTAGAAACCTTAGCTTCTACTTTTGATAAAGATGTAATGGTTGTGGAATGTTCTAGTCACTGGGCGGATGAGAGTTCTAAAAGTGCTCAAAATTATACTTACCAGCACATGGTGGACCCGGATACAGGCTCTGTGTATTCGGACCTAGAAACGGCTAAAAGCGGAAGCAATACTTATGTAGTGGGAAGCGTTCAGAATCAGGCTAATGTAATTTATCACATAATGGAAGAAACTGCAGATTCCGGTGGTATCGGAGTTTTTGCATGGGGCGGTGATTTATACGGAAACTACAAGTGGGGTATGTTTGATTCCAGTTGCAAAGCTTTGGACAGTATAGACGTTTTTAGTTCTGATATTACAATTAGTTCTGCTTCAAGCTCAAATTCAACTTCTACTGGGATTGTAAGCTCTATTGCTACGTCTGCAAGTTATACAGCTGATGGAACAGAAAGTCTTTTGGCTAGTGCATCTTTATTGTCTGGGGCATCTTCAAAAATAACTGTTAGCATTTCTAGCTGTGATTGGACTGGATGTTCTCTTTCCAGCGGAGTTTATTATTGGGTTACAACTTATTCCGATTCAAGCTGGACAAAGGTTGAAGAAGTAATTAGTCAAGCTTATGATTCGTTATCTAGTGCTCCCTCTTCCGGCAAGTTAGAAATCTCAGACAGTTCAATAATAAGTACACTTAAGACAAATGGACTTTACATTGCAGGATTAAGTGGACTTTCTTGCAATGTTACTGTTTCTGTTGAATAAAAAAAATCTTTTCTTTTGCCACATAGGTTTATTTTACCTTCTTACTTTTTCCTATGTGGCTTTTTTTTAAGAAAAATATTTGACCCCTTTCTTAAAAGACTGTATACTGTTTTTAATCAATACGTGTTGATTTATGTTGATAAGAATGTGAATGAGGTGTCTTTTGTGGCTTTAGAAAAAAATCGTGCAGTTACCCAGAATGATGTGGCTAGAGAGGCCGGTGTTACGCGTAGCATGGTAAGCTATGTCATAAGCGGTTCCAATGCACGTTCTGTTGCTCCGGAAACGAGGGAGCGCATTTTACAGGCCATAGAAAAGCTTGGGTATAGACCAAATAAGGCAGCCCAGGAGCTGCAGCAGGGAAAGGAAGCTTTTGCAAAAAAGCAGATAGGTGTTGTTTTGTGCGATGCAAATGTGTTTTTGCGTCCCTACTATGCAGAAATTGTTTCTGGCATTCATACTGCTGCCCATGAAAATAAATTTGACGTACATTTTATTCATTTTTTTGATGAACTTCGTGACCCCGTTCTCTTTAACAGAATAATTCACCCGGAAGAGATAGGTTCTCTTATTCTGGTAGCAACAAAGCATGCCATTAGAAACGACTCAGACTTAAAGCTTATAGAAGCCATAAAAGAAAAAATTCCTCAGATAGTATGTGTTGAATGGAAGTGCGACGGCTTGACAAGTGTTACCTTTGACTTACAGGAAACTGCAAGAAAGGCTGCAAGTTATTTGTTTTCCAAGGGGTACGAAGATGTTGCCTACATTGGCGAAGAGGATGAGCGGGTTGCAGGCGTGCGTCTTGCCTTTATAGAAAATGGAATTGCAGGTCCTGGCGACGGACAGGTTGTTCCTGCCTTTACGATGGAAGGCGGATTTTACGGAGCAAAGACCTTGGAAGAAAAGCGTGGTTTTCCACGTGCCATTGTATGCGGTAGTGATGAAGTTGCCATTGGCGTTTTGTGTTATTTGAATGAAAAGAAAATAAAAATTCCAGAAGAAGTTGCCGTTATAAGTATAGATAATATAGAAAGTGCTGCCTTTACGACGCCGCCATTAACAACCATGAATGTTCAAAAAAGGGCTATGGGCGTGCGTGCTGTAGAAATGATTGTTGGCGGTACGGCACTGCAGGGAGATAAGTCTCTTTGTATAAGCCTTCCTACTTCTATTGTAGAACGTTCTTCCTGTTAAAGGCATGAGCACGGCATGGAGGCCCTTGTTGCGAAGCAATGAGCGGCTAGCGAAGGCCGGAACGCCGTAATGAGAGTTGATTTTTTTTTACTAGTAGGTCAAATGTCGAGTTTTGAACTTGTCGAATATTTCAAAAAACGGCGTGAAGGAGTGAAACGGCT
>CALFIX010000070.1 GCA_937877515.1 uncultured Treponema sp. | reverse complement strand
GTTAAACTTATGAGGTTTACATATAATGTTTAAAGAGACATTTTAAAATGACAAAAAAATCGTCGTAAAAATTACCTCCTGTCACATCGAGCGTAGTCGAGATGTCTATTAATGTTTAACGTACGAATTCTCCACTACGCTTCGCTCCGGTCGAAATGATAAGTGCAAAACCTACGCCTGATTGGAGGGGCGCGCAGCGTTCTTGCAAAGCAAGAATGAAACCCCGCAAAGCAGGGAATTTGATAGGCACAAAATAAAAATAGAGCGTAATGGAGCTACGACTAATGGGGTGCCGAATTTGTCAAAGCTGTTTTTAATAAAAACATTTTCTAGATTGTAGTCAAGAATAATATGTAAACTTTTTATGCCTTTTACACCCTCGGCGGAGTCCCCATTAGGCGTGGCGAAAATGAAGCTCTATTTTTATGTTGTTTATCGTATTCTCTCTTTGCCTTACAATGCATACCGTTCAAATGACTAGCTGTGGTAGCTTTAACAGCTAGCACATTTCTAAGTTCTGCTGCTTTTGCACAGAGCGTTACGTTTCATTCTGGGGTGGATTTTACCACTTACGGAGTACAGCAGGCTTTCACAAATACTGCTGGAGAATCAGAAAATACAACACCAGAAGCTGGATATGATCCAGACGGAAATATTACTGTAGATGTAAATGTTACAGCTGCAAACTTTGAATTTAACCTAGGTCTTTACTTTAACGCAGACGGTGGTGACGAAGAATACTACGACTTCTCTGACCAGCTTTACACTCCATTCTATCAGGGTAACATGAAAGTTGGTTTCTTAAATGACCAACTTCAGCTTTACACAGGTAAATGGGAAAGCTTTAACGCAGGTTACATTGAAGACGGTTATGTATTAGGCGAGCAGTACATTACAAACCTTGCAGACAGCGACTACGGTCAGTACTTAACAGGTTTAGAAGTAGCTCCTTATGCAGTAAAAGGTCTTAAAGTATTTGCAGGTTTCCCAATTCTTCCTGTATTCGGAAACGGCATTGCAGATGTTGACTACAACGCATGGAGCCTAATGTACAAAAAGGCAAAACTTGCTGCCCAGTACAAGCTTCCTATTGAAGCTTTAGACATTACAGTAAACGCAGGCTGGCGTCCTGGTACATACTTTGACGGCCTTAGCACAGATGACAGCGATGGAGCTGCAGCTAGCGCCACTTACACAACAAGTGCATTTGGCGAAGGTTTCTTACAGGTTTTGCTTCCAGGACTTTTGGATTTAGTAGATGTAAATGTTAGCTACGACATTCGCTACAGAAATGCTAGCTACACAAACATTAGCAACAAAACAATAGAACACACAGCATTTGCTCACATTGCAAGTGTAAGTGGAAGCATGAACCTTTTAGACAATGCTTTATCTTTGGCTGTAGAAGATCGCTTTATTTTTATGGGCGACGACTATCTTAAATCTGACGAAAAACTTATCTATGATGTTCTTGCTGTAAACGGTGAATATGCTCTTCCTGGAACACACTTAAGCTGCGGTGCAGATTTAGCAGGATTCTTTGCTTGTGACACAAACGGAACTTCATTTACTGCAGAAGGTGCAATTGCAAATGACGCTTACGCTGCAGACGATGACATTTCTTTAACAATTAACGACATGGCAACAGCAGCAGTTTCTAACCTTTCTGGTTCAAGCACAACTTACATTGGAGCATACGCTTGTCCATTCTTTAAAGTTAACTTTGCAAATGGTGCATTAAAGATTGGTGCAGAAGTAGCTTACACATATTACTTCCAGCCTAGTACAGATGTTGCAAACTGGGCATTTAGTTACCGCGTTCCAGTAGGACTTACATTTGCGTTCTAAGGTTACAGGAGGCATGAGTGATGAAAAAATTTAATTTAATTTGCTCTGCCATCGCTGCATTTAGTATGCTTGCTTTGGCAGGCTGTGATCTTACGATACCAGAGAGTAAGAAATGTGAATACGCTACTGCTGATTATGAAGTAGAAACTTTACCATATTTACTCGAAGGCGTTGTTCAAAAGGATTCTGTTTTAGAACCCCTTGAAGGTGTTAAAAAAAGCGATGGAACTACTTGGTCAACAAGTGACGGAGTCAGCATTAGTTTTTATCTTAGTGGCTACACTTCAGACTGGTCTATGATTTTCCAGGTTCCAAGTTCAAACTGGGGAACAACAACCGCTCACTACTGCGAAAATAAAGTCTGGAAAGCAAACGCCTATGGTAATCAAGATGGAAACGGTACATGGAATCAGTTTATTAACAATGACTGCTTTATAACAATCAGCATGGACTATACCCATTCTAACATGACTTATTACATGAATGGAGAAGCCGTAACGGTTTATGGTAAAGAAGATTCTGAAGGAAATGCACTAACAAACGGTGGTTTTTCAGGTCATGATGATGATTTTGATACTGATACATGGGTTCAGAACATTCTTGATGACATTTCAAAATATGGCATTTACTGCATTCACCCAACTGATTCTTGGGCTAACGCAAGTGCAGGCGACTACAAGATGAAGTATTTTGTAGTTGATGAAGCAGTTGATGCAGATGGTGCTGAAGCAAAATACGAAGCCTATAAGGCATACGTTGGTGAATAAGGGAGGCAGACAGATGAAAACAAATAAATTGATTTTAAGTGCTGCCCTCTTAGCATGTGCAAGTCTTGTTAGCGCACAGAGTGTACACATTTCTGGCTATGCAGATTTTTCTAGCACAGGTGCAGCTCAAGTAATAAGTCAAAGCGACGGCGACTGGAGTGTAGGTAACGTTGTAACAGAATTTGGACCTTTCCAAAACGGTATTCACTTCTTAAACCTAGATGCAAATGTCTTAAACGTAGACTTTCACACAGGCATGTGGTTAGGTAGTGGTATTGGTCCTTGGTACGGCGGACTTTCTATGTACCCAGACCGCACTGGCGACAGCATAGAAGCCGGTGTTCTTTTAACAGACTATGTTGTTACACACTTTGTAAATGACCAGTTACGTTTCTATAGCGGAAACTTTGCTGGTAACGGTTGGTCAAATGGCTATGTATACGGAAGCTATGTTTCTGGACAAAGCCATGTAAGCCCACTTGCAATGCGTGGAACAGACGGAAACGACTCTGCCTTTACAGGTATAGAAGTTCAGCCTTATGCAGTACCTGGTTTCAGATTTATAACAGGTCTTCCAATTGCTCCATTTAATGACAGCTACGAAGACTTTAACAGCTGGACACACCTATTTAAGGCTGTAAAGTTTATGACACAGTACAAGTGGCTACGTCCAAACATTACATTTAACGCAGGTGTTCGTCCAAATACATACGGAACAAGTGGTACTCGCGACGACTACACAGAAAGCCTATTTGGAGAAACATTCTTACAGATAGACCTTCCAAGTACAGTACCTGACTTCCCAATGAACTTAAGCTACGACTTCCGCTGGCGTGATGTAAGTGAATCTGAAGACTACACAGCAGATGGCAAAGCTTGGTCTACAACAGCATTCGCTCACATGGCTATGTGGTCTGTTCATAACACAAGTCTTGTTCCAGGCTGGACCTTTAATGCAGAAGACCTCTTTGGTTGGTACGGAGCACACTATGTTGCTATAAATGAAAAATGCTTTTATAACCGCTTTGGTGTAAGTGCAACCCACCCAATAACAGGCACACCTTACGAGTTTGGAGCACAAAGCTACTTTATGTATGGTCAAGATGCAAACGGTACTATGCTTAGCTACTCTAGCGTTTACTGTTCAGACTTAATTGGCTATAGCTGGAACTTCATGGGAGACCCAATTACTCCAACATTAGGAACAGCAGGTCGCTACTATGGAATCTATGCTTACCCATACATTCAGAAAAACTTCCAAAACGGCAAAGCAAGCATTGGTCTTGAAGTACAATACAACCACTGCGAAGCTGCAAGCACAACTCAGTGCTTCAGCTGGCGCGTCCCAGTTGGTCTAGCATTCTGGTGGTAAAAATCAAGCTTATCTAGCCTTAGTGCTAGATAAGTAACCCAAAATCTTATTTTTAGGAGAAAATTTATGAAAGCAACAAATAAAATATTTGCATTCGCATTGTCAGCTCTCTTAGCTACCACAGCTTTTATGGGGTGTGAGTTGAGCTTGGG
>CALFIX010000069.1 GCA_937877515.1 uncultured Treponema sp. | reverse complement strand
CTTCCTGTATTGTCACTTCCCTTTTCATGTTTTAAATGTTAACAGATTTAAAAACTTTTAAAAAGAGGGTGTTAATATTTTTCTGATAAATTTTATGGTCTTACAGCAGATGGATGCTCTTTATACCACTGCTCACGCCATTCTGGATCCCAAGTGTTTTCTATGTAATACAAATTATGGGTATTTGTTTGCCAGTTCATGCGTAGGACATAGATGTCACCACTTGGATGTAAGGCAGATGATTCTATTACTTCGGTATCTGAAGTAAAATATATATCATATGATATTTTTTCATTTTTTTTCCTAGTAGCATTTTTTCTATCATAAATATAATAATTACCCATATAACTTTTTGATACATATAATCATTCATTCTTGTCTGATCCCAATAAGTTCTTTTTCCATCGAAAAAAACATTATTCGAACTTGATACCCGAATCTTTACTCCATTTATTTCCACATCTGATTCAAAAATTTTCTTTGTTTCTTCTGTATTATGAAAGTTCTTTCTGTTTTCTTCTTTATCCATTCCAGGATTTACTACACAGTAAATGTTTTCGTTGTTATCCCAAAAAAATAATACATTGGCCTCTTCAAGATAATATGAAGTTTTTGAATCCATTCTTATGTTATAATCCCATAACGGATTAAAACCGAATATTTCTTTTCCGTCTTTATCAATTAGAATATAATCAGCCCATGAACCTGAAAAAATAAATTTTTCTCCATATATTTTTTCCAGGTGTTTCGCATCAGAATTTATAACACCTTTAAGATTAACAAAATCTTTTAATTTATAATCACCTGTCAGTTTTACCAACTTATCAAGATCCCTGCAGTGAATAATTATTGTTCCATCTTCTGCAATACTCAAAATATTTCCAGTCACATCATCAGAAACATCAACTTCTGATGCTTTTCTAATTACTATGGAATTTTCCCCCTTTTTGTTTTCAAATCCAGCAATCAACTTCATCTCAAATTCTTGAGCAAAACAACAAACCGAAATCAAACATCCCAATATAAAAATAATCGCTTTCTTCACTTCTCAATTTCCCCTAACACGATGATAAACTGCTATTAATTCTAAATTATAACGAAAACAGCCATTTATTTATATAGAATCTGCAATTAATCAATGCTTTCAAACATCATCGGCTCATAGGCACAGAAGAAATCGATTCCTTTCAAAAGCATTTTTACTTCATCTATTTTTATCTCTTTGGCTTCTTCTACAGTATCCGGCCATGGCCACTGCCCTTTCTCCAATATCTTTTGAGCAATCCAGAAGCCGTTTGTATCCCACCATACAAGTTTTAAATGTTTTCTCTGTGCATTGCAAAACATGAAGACAGCTCCACTAAACGGATCCTGTTGCATAATATCGCTGATTACGTGCATAAGTCGCTCTTTACTCATTCGGAAATTTGTTGCACCTGGTCTTAAAAAAATTCTTGTATTGGAAAAATCAAACATCATATACTTGCCGCCGTCTGGAATATTTTGAAAAGTATTGTCTCTTCTGTTGTTATGGGAATATCGATTTCTATTCCCCCTGCCCTGACTGTTATCAGTTCTTTACGGTCTATTCCAACTGCAATACGATGTTTTGATGCACCTGGAATATCGAGCTCTACAAACTCTGATGCCTGGAAAACTTCTGCTGTGTTTTCTGGAAGTCCTAGTTTTGCTCTTTCCATCTTTTCACGGATCCAGGAACGCAGAGCTTCAGGCTGGATGTTGTGCATCTGACTGAAACTATCAATATCCATATTTGAAACTGCAAACTCATTAATTAATTCTTCTTTGACTCGTTTGACTGGAAATATCATAAAAAAATCTCCTCGCTTTGAGGAGATTGTACATCTTATTTTTGTCGATTCTTAGGGGGTGTTAATTAGACGCTTACAAAAGCACGAGTTATTGTTCATACGCTTTTTCTGTTTTATACTCCAAAGCCTTTTGAGTTAGGATTTCTCTTTGCTCAATAAGTTCTGCATTTATTTTTGCAATTCGTTCGTAAAGCTCAAAATAAGAAATAGGTTTATCCGAAATAGATTTTTCACTTTCTTTTATAAAATGCTTATTATCCATTCTCCAAAGGTTTTCATCTTGAGCTGTCCAACCTGAAATTTCGGGTTTAGCGAGAGTTGCAGTTTTAGTTACTTTTATCAGGTTAAACCATTTATTTGTAAAATACTCTTCCAAAGCAACTCTAAATTTTTTATCGCTGGAAGCAAAACTTGCATTGAATTCCGTATCATTTATAAAGTTAAAATCGTGATTTTTTAATTCTTCATTCTGATTTATAAACTCATAAAATTTCACCTTTGTTATAGGCTCTAAAAGCTTATATTTATAACTCTGCCCCCACAGTCCCTGACTTAAAGATTCTCTTTTTCTAAGTGTTGTTACAGGGAAAATCTGAGCTTTATTTATATAAAAAATACATGGTAAGACCTTATTCATAGTTTGAATAAAGTCTTCTTCCAGAATATTGTCATAAAGATAGGCTGTTGCAACTTCTTCTTCTGAAGGAACACCCAGGCTCATTGCCGTAGCAAATTCTAAACGAGGAAGCGGATTAAAGCCTGTCGTAAATACAAAAGGAAGCATGCTTCTGATAATGGCTTTATGAAATATTTCTACTTGAGAAAGATAAGCCGTATATTCAGCACCGTCTTTTCTGGTAAAAGAAAAATTTACTCTGTAAAGTATGGGAATATTAGCAACAGGACGTTCTGGAGGTGTTACAATATTTCTATTTTTTACAGGAATTGAAATTGAATTAATTTCTTCTGCAGAATGAACCTTTACTTGCTCTTTTGGGGTGCAGATTCCACATGAATGGTTACAGTTCACCTCGCATTTTGGAGTTAAAACTTGAGAAATAGAATTTTTCCATTCTTTTTTATAAAATCCTTTCGAAGGTCCCAGACTAACTCCATCCCAAGGAAGAGCTTCATCAATATCCCATGTTCTGTAAACTGTTTCCTTAACATTCCAATCAGCTTCCCTAAAAACTTCTTCCCATTTTTCCTGATTTTCCCGTAAATGTTCATACCAGGCGTCCAATCTAACGCCTTTTTTAAATGCACTTAAAATAAGGTCTCCAACTCTCTCATCACCACGACTTAAAAGACCTTCTAGAACCGTTGTATTTAAATTGTGCTTTCCTATTTTGAATTTTCCTTTCGGAAGATTTTTATAAATATAATCTATTTTTTTCTGAGCTTCTTCAGGAGTAATCTGTCTGACCCACTGATATGCGGTGTGAGGCTTCGGAATAAAAACGCCAACATTTACATTGCATTGTATTCTAGTTCTTTTTTGAAGTTCCAAAAGAAAGTCAACAATAACTTTTTCTTCACTTTTTAAGGTGTCAGAGGGGGCAGAACTGTACTCGTTAAAATAATCTCCAACCGGTAAACCTATCATAAAGTAGAATTTTGCACTACTCCACCCTTTAGATTTTGCCTCTCGAATTATACTTTCCAAGTGCTGGGCATAAACCTCTTTGTTTAAGCTGAGCTGCCACATTTCATCCGGCGTTTCTACGGCAAAAGTAAGGCCACTTTTTCTTACTGTAGAAAGCTTTTCTAAAACAGGAAGTGACATGCTGTTTACTTTTAATGAAGGAAGCTGAAAAGACACATTGTAGCCCTTATAACGAGCATTTAATTCATCTAAAAACTCACTGATATCAGGAAAGTCTGCACTGCTTAAAGAGTTTAAGCTAACTTCTCTGTAACCGGCATCAAAGACCAGATGATCAATTTCGTCAATAATAAGCTTTTTATTTTTTGCGCGTGTTGGTCTGTAATATACACCTGCATGGCAAAATCTACAGCCATTAGGGCATCCCCTCATTATTTCTACAACACCATGGTCCTGAACAGGCTTTATGCTGGGCAGAGGAAAATAGGAGGAAACAGACGGCTCAATTCCAAAGTTTTTTTGAACAGCCCTTCGTGCAACTTTTTTAGGTAAAATGCACTCATTTTGGGTGTCAGAGGTTGTAAATTTGGACAGGTGAACACTTGAACCACATTTTTCTTTTGTCCACATAAAGGGCTTTGACTCTATTAAGCTTAAGAGCTCTTTGCGACTAGCACCTTTTTTCTTTAAAAGTGACAGTTCTTCAACTAAATCAAATAAGACCGGTTCTGCTTCACCGATCATTATGGCATCAAAAAAAGAGCCGATGGGTGCAGGATTGGTTACGCCGCATCCTCCTGCTATAACTATGGGGTCAGATTCTTTTCTTTCATGGGTACTGAGCGGCACCCTGCCTGCTTTTAACATTGCAAGAACTTCTGTAATTCCTAATTCATAACCTATAGAAAAACCTATCATGTCTAAAGAATTTAAAGGAATTCCAGTTTCCAAGGTATAAAGCGGAACATTTTTTTCCCTTAAAAGATTTTCAAAATCAATATCAGGAGCAAAAACCCTTTCACATCTAATGCCTTCTTTACCATTCAATGCATTGTAAATAATTTTGACGGCAAGGTTAGACATTCCGATTTCGTACAAATCTGGAAATGCTACACAAAAATTAAAAAGATTTTCGTTATCTTCATGAGATTTTATAATGCTTCCATACTCTCCTCCTAAATAACGGGAAGGAGCCTGTATGCTATTTAACGAAGAGCCAAATACCTGTAACGGATTAATTAAATCTGATTTATTCATATAACTTTTACATTGCCATTGCACTAAAATCTAAGCGTCTGGCATTTATACTCATTAATAAACCAACTGCAAGCATATTCGTTAAAAGGGCTGAACCACCATAAGATAAAAATGGCAGCGGAATACCTGTAATCGGCATAACCCCCATAACCATTCCAACGTTTACCATAAAGTGAAAAAAGAACATGCCTAAAATTCCAGAAGCAATATAACTTCCAAAGTTATTTGTGGTTTGCCTTATTATATAAATGATTCGTAAAAATATTATTAAAAATATGGCAAATAAAAAAACTCCACCCAAAAAACCTGTTTCTTCTGAATAAATGCTAAAAATAAAATCTGTACTTTGCTGCGGTAAAAAACGATAATGGCTTTGGGTTCCTTTCATAAAACCTCTGCCACTAAGATTTCCAGAACCAATTGCAATTTCTGATTGAATAATATTCCATCCAGAACCTCTTGGGTCACTAGATGGATCTATAAAAACTATAAGACGCTGAATCTGGTAGGGTTTTAAAACTTTTTCTGCTCCCAAAGATGCTACAAGTGCAAAAGTAATAACTCCAAACACATAGGTAATCCAATAAAAATATTTTTGCTTAAACACCAGATTGCCAATGGCACCGATTATTGTAATAATTAATGTAACAGCAATAAGCAGGAAACGTAATTTTGTGCTTGTTAAAACTGATAAAAAAGGAATTGTCTTATGAAGAATTTCTGACTGCCATACTGGTATAACAGTAATGATTATTGTTAAAAGACCTGCACTTAAAACTAAAGCAAGATACTTAACAGGAACACCAGCCATAAAGCACATAAAGAGAAATATTGGAACAAAAACACTTGCCGTTCCCAAGTCCGGCTGCAAAAGAATTAACCCCATCGGAATTAAAAGCAAAAGCAAACTGAATATAAAACGTTTTCTTTCCTGCATATTTTTTGAATAGTCTAAAAACCAGGCAAAAAATACTATAAAGAATACTTTGGAGACTTCTGATGGCTGGATGCCGAGGCTTCCGACTCCTATCCAGCTTCTTGCACCGTTTACTTTAGCTCCAAAGAGGCGTGTATAAATTAAAACAACTACAATGCCGACAATAAAATATTTTGCATAACGGTAAAGACGTCTGTAATCATATAATGCCATAAGAATCATTAGTACAAGACCTGCAGAAGCCCAAATTATCTGTTTTATAAATTCTGTAGTACGTAATGTTCCTGTAGAATCAATTGCAGAAGAATATATAAATGCAATTCCCAGCGTTGTAAGAACAAGTATACACAAAAGCAGCACGTAATCAATCATGTTAAAAAATTTAATTTTCATTCGCGGCGTCCTTGATTTTGATTCATTAAATAACGGAAACCTAATGCATTAACGGATTCTTCGTATGTCTGATTGTTAAAATATCCCTGAATGATGATATTTGTTGCGTAAGGTGCCCACCATTCCCAATCATTAACAGCTTCAACTAAAGTTACAACTGCAATCTGGTCTTCTACAGGAGCGTTGTAAGGTGCGTATGCCGCCATCCATGAATGCCAGTGATTTTTTTCAACACCATTAACTTCTGCAGTTCCTGTTTTTCCTGCAATCTGAACAGTTTTATTATGCATCGGATACTGCGCAGTTCCATCCGTAATTGTATATCTTAGAGCTTCCTGAACTTTTTTCCAGACTTCTTTAGGAACAGTTGATTCATGTAAAACTGTAGTTTCTGTAGTAGAAATAACTTCTCCTGTAGCTCCATCACGTACTTCTTTTAAAACATGAGGCGTGTAAATTTTACCCTCATTACAAACCATTGCCAGCATATTTGCAACGTGTAAAGGCGTTACCAAAGTATATCCCTGACCGATAGACATGTTCATTGTATCACCATCAAGCCATTTTTCGTGGAATCGTCTTTCTTTCCATTGAGAAGTTGGAACAAAGCCTTCTGATTGAGCAGGTAAATCTATTTTTAGACTTTGACCAAACCCAAACTCTTTTGCATAACTAGAAATAGCATCAACTTTTAAATAATCTCGTCCTAAAATCCAAAAGTAAACGTCACAGGATTGAGCTAGAGCATTTTTCATATCAAGCCAACCGTGACCAGGAACACCAACGTGACATCTAAAAACTCTGTCTCCATAAAAAATACGTCCTGGACATTCTATTTTCTTTTCTGCAGGAAAAGCATTTTCTGCAAGCATGGCTGTACTCATTATGGTTTTAAAAGTTGAAGCCGGAGGATAAACTGCATTTATTGCTCTATTTAAAAGCGGTTTATTCTTATCAGAAGCAAGTCGAGTGTATTCTTTTGAAGCATCATCTGTAGAGAAAATATTTGCGTCAAAGTATGGATAGGAAACCATTGCAATAATTTCTCCTGTTGCTGGACGAAGTACAACAGAAGCTCCAACTCTCTTTCCTAAAGCTTCTTCTACGAGTTTTTGAACCCTCATATCTATAGTTAAAACAAGATTCTTACCGCTTTGAGGCGGTGTTACTATAGGCACATCGCTTATAATGCGACCTTTAACGTCTACAGTATTACTCTGCTGTCCTGGGACTCCTTGCAAAAGACCGTCATACTGTTTTTCAATTCCTGTTTTTCCGACTACAGATTGACTTGTATAACCTTTGTTATACATAACGTTTAATTCTTCGCGTGTAATGTCTCCAACGTAGCCTAATATGTGGCTTATTGAACCTGTTTCAAGATAATTTCTTATAGGTTTATTTCGCCATGTAACACCGGGAAGATCCGTTATGTTTTCTGCAATGTTACTGATTACGTCAAAAGAAACATTTGTTTTTATTTCTATTGCTGTAAAAGAGTTTAATCTTGATTTTGGAACTTTAGAATCAACAGTAGCTTTTGAAATACCTAAATATTCAGCAAGTCTTGTTGCCACAGTATCGTAATAACCTTTAGGAATTTGACCTGGAATTAAATCTACAGCAAAGGAATCTTGATTTGTAACAAGGGGCTGGTTCGCATTGCAATCGTAAATTTCTCCACGCTGTGCAGGAATGGTGTTAACAGTCTGCGAAATCCTATGGGATTGAGAGCGGTATTGTTTTCCATGAATAATTTGCATAGAAAACAGCCTTAACAGGTAAAGAATAATCGTTAAGCATATTACTATTGTCAGAATTAAGAGCTTAGAGTTTTTTGAAGATGCATCATCTCCTCTTTTTGAATAATGTTCATCCATTCTTAGATTACCGCCTCAGGACGCACGACAAGTGCATTCTTAAATAGCGAAAGAAATTTAAATATTAGCGGAGTTAAAAGTGTGTTTATTCCAAGTTCAAAAAGAAAGAACCAGGAAATTGGAGTATATGAAACCATTGACGCAGGGAAAATAAAAGAAATTCCCCATAAGAGTAATGCTTTTATTATTGTTGCACAGAAGCCTAAAAGACAAGGAATAAAAAATCCTTCTGTGTTTAGAATCTTATTAAAAATACCACCTAAAAAACCTAAAAGAGTCCGTAAAAGGCAATTTAACCCAAATGGACCTGCTGTTAAGAAATCTAAGCAAAGTCCAGAAATAAACCCCGTGGTTTCTCCTAAAAGCTTACCGTTTTGAAGAGAAAAATACAAAACACATATTAAGGAAATATCTGGAATAGCCGGTAAAAGCTGTATGTTAGATAATATTGCGGCTTCTGTAAGAGACGAACACAGCAAAACTAATGAACAGGCAAAAAAAGATTTTATCATTCTTTATTCCCCTCTTCAATGAACGTATTTATTTCATGTTGATTAACAACAAGAACTGTTTCTAGTCTGGAAAAATCTATAATCGGCTCAATATCAATATCAAGTGAAGAGTCATAATCAAGAACATTTACATTTATAATTCTACCAATCGGTATGTCTCTCATGTAGTTATCATTTTCGCCACTTGTTACAACTACATCTCCTTTACTTAATTCTGGAGCAAGTCGTTTTCTAATATATTTTAAAGATAAGTGATTTGACTCCCCATTACCAGAAATAATTCCTATATCTCTAGTATTTTGAAGACGTGAAGAAATGTTACACTGTAAATCATAAAGCGGCATAATTAAACTTGTTCCTATTCCCACAGAAACTATTTTTCCTACTACACCGATGTTTCCGTTTTGAATGGCAATAACAGGCATACCTTTTTTTATACCGCTTCTGGCACCTTTGTTTATGGTAATGCCGGAATACATATTATTAGGGTCTCGTCCAATAATTTGAGCAGGAATATTTTTATATTCCAGATTTAGCGAAAAACCAAGCTGTTCTTTTAGCCTTTCATTTTCCTTACGAATTTCTGCATTGCTTCTCTGTAAGTATTCGTAGTCTGCAAGTCTTTCTGTTAAGGCATTATATTCTTTTTTTAAAACATAAAAATCATGAACTGCAGTTACTGCCCCTGTAACACCATTTACAACAGCATGAACACCTTTTTGAGCGGAAGAAAGGACTGCAAAGCCTACCCTTTGAAAATTTATAATAAATGCACCAGAAGAAAATCCTAGAGAAACTCCACTAAAAATTACTAGAACTGCTAGAACAATTTCTGGTA
This sequence comes from uncultured Treponema sp., assembly GCA_937877515.1. Classification (GTDB taxonomy): domain Bacteria; phylum Spirochaetota; class Spirochaetia; order Treponematales; family Treponemataceae; genus Treponema_D. Next base: position 10,613 of record CALFIX010000069.1, on the reverse strand, counting down.
ACTTAAAGCCTATCTTTCTTTTCATGAATGATTAGCCGTTTAAATTATCATAAATCTGTCTATTGGAAGACATATTCTTAAAGAGCTCAAATGCCTGTCCAGCACCTACAGCTACGCATTCAAGAGGCTTTTCTACTAAAATAACAGGAACACCAGTTTCTTTAGAAATGAGCTTTTGTAAGCCCTTAAGTGAGGAACCTCCTCCTGTCATAACAATACCGCGTTCTACAATGTCCGCTGCAAGTTCTGGAGGCGTTCTGCCCAAAGTACGTTTAATTTCTTCTACGATTTTTGTAGTTGGTTCTTTTAAGGCTTCTCTTACTTCTACAGAATCAACTTCAAGACGGCGAGGAAGACCTGTAATTGCATCAGTTCCTTTAATGTCCATCTTTTCTATGGTTTTATCTGCCATAGCATTACCAATCTCTATTTTAAGCTTTTCTGCTGTCTGCTGACCGATTATTAAGCTGTGTACACTGCGGATGTGTTTAATAATAGCTTCATCAAAAGCATTGCCACCAGTGCGAATAGAACTTGTAACAACCATTCCGCCTAATGAAATTACGGAAACTTCTGTTGTTCCACCACCAATGTCACAAACCATGTGACCGGCTGGCTCATAAATTGGAATTTGCGCACCTATAGCGGCTGCAAGACTTTCTTCAATAACCTCAACTTCTTTGGCACCAGCCTTAAGAGCTGCTGCCATAACAGCATCACGTTCAACCTGAGTAATACAAGAAGGAATACCAATCTTCATTCTTGTACTCTTAAAAAGCTGATGCTTAGGAATTATTTTAGAAATAAAATACTTAATCATTTTTTCTGTAGAATCACTGTCAGAAATAACACCGTCAGAAAGAGGTCTGATTGCGACAATTCCTGCAGGAACTTTACCAAGCATACGTTTTGCTTCTGCTCCAACAGCAACAACTTTACCTGTTCCTTTTTCTACAGCAACAACAGAAGGTTCATCTATAACAATACCTTGTCCTCTAACATAAATAAGGGTGTTACAGGTTCCAAGGTCAATGCCTATGTCCGTAGTAAAATTATCCCAAAAACTCATTTTATAAATCCTCCCAATCAATTTTTATATTTTAACCTGTAAAGTTTATTAACTTTTAGGCTAGCACTATTTTAGTTCTGATAGTTTTTTTAACGCATCGGCATGACCAGGATTAAGCCTTAAAGCTTTTCGCCACATGGCTCTTGCTTTTGCACTTTCTCCTTTCCGCTCATATATTACACCAAGTCCATAGTGTGCGTCAGCAGAATTTTCGTTTTTTTCTAAAATTGCTTCAAATTCTTTTTTAGCCTCATCCAAGTTTTCTTCGTCTATTGCAATCATACCCAAAAGATAACGGCTGTCAATAAGCAAATTTACATCTTCTGTTGTTGAGACAACTCTGTAAAGATACTGTTTTGCAGCACCACCTTGAGAGTTTATATAATATTGACGGGCAATATCAAAAAGCAAGGTATCACTTTCCCTGTAAAGAAGAGCTTCTGTGAATGAAGAAATACTTTTTTCAGTTTCTCCAAGAGAAGCATAACTAAGACCTAAGAACTCGCTTATATCATTAGCTTTATAACCATGGAGCTTCGCTTTTTCTAAATATTTTATAGCAAGATCTGCATAATAATGATATGAAGACGTTTTGTTTTTTATAAAATAAGTTCTACCCAATGCATATTCAATTTGAGGAGTTGAAGATTTTTTTGAATTCAAAAGAGAGACTCTTAAATGATTTATAGATTCATCTAAATAATTTTGAGCTAAAGACATATCTTCACTTTCTGAAATTGCAAGCATAAACGCACTATAGCCTTTAAATGTGTTAGCTGAATTATTAAGAGGATTTTTATCTAAAATATTTGTTGAAATTTCGTAAACTTTTTCATAATCCTGTTTTTTCCAATAATCGTAAAGAGCAGAAACAGAATTTGAAGTATGCATTTTTTTATGGATTACAGAATAGGTTATGACAGTACAAACTGCAACAATTATTGCAATTGATAAAACGAGAATTAAGCGTGGAATAAATTTATTCGTCTGGTGACGAATTTTTTCGTTTTGAACTCCCCTCTTCAATTAAAATCCCACCATTCAAAAACAAAAGGATACAGTAAGCCGGGTTCTGGTAACTTTTATAAAATAAAAGCTTTGGCCATCTATCCAGAGTATCGATTGCCCGATACTTCCAGCGAGCTACCCGCAGTTTAAGATCCGGAAGTCAAACTGCTATCTGCTCTTGCTCCAGATGAGGTTTACTTATGCAACTTTTGTTACCAAAAGCACGGTGGGCTCTTACCCCACCTTTTCACCCTTACCTGTAGAATACAGGCGGTTATTTTCTGTAGCACTATCTGTCAGAAAATGGGGTTATGCCAGATTATGATTTCTCAAATTTAGACAACTACCCTTTTCTGCCCGGTTATTACCCGGCATCTTTTCCGGTGGAGCCCGGACTTTCCCTCACAAATACACACTATCATCAGCATGCTCTGCGCGACCAAGTATCCTTAAAATTACAAATTAATAAGAGACTACTCTTCGTAGTCCATTGACTTAGAATCATTCTCTTCTGATTCATCTTCAAATTCATCCTGAATTTCGTCTTCGTCATCATCTAAGAGATCTTCATCGTCAAAATCTGCAAGACTTCCAACGTTATCCATTGTAAAGAAGTTAGATGCAGATTCTTCTGTATCTTCATAGTAAAGAATGCGGCTGCAATATGGACAGAAAAGAATTTTTTCTCCCTTTCTAACTTCATTTGCAAACTGAGCCGGTAAAATCATGTGGCATCCGTCACAAACAGTTCCCTTTACAGCAACAATACCCTTGCTGTTTCGTTTAATAATGCGCTGGAACTTTATGATTGTTTCGCTGTCAATGCCTTCTGACATTTCCTTTTCCTGTGCCTCTAAAGAAGTCAGCTGAGCTTTATAGCCGCCTAATTCCTTATCCAAAGAACTTTTTGCTTCATTAACGTCTTTTTCTGTATCTGCAATAAGAGATTCCTGACTTCTGAGGCGATCTTCTAATTCTGCAAGACGCTTTTCTTCTGTAAGAAGATCTTTACGTAAAGTCTCTTCTTCTTCTTTAATTTTGTTAATCTCTTTATCAAGAATTTCATACTCACGATGTGTTGTAATGGAATCCATTTCTTTTTCTTTATTTTCGTGAGTTTTTGAAGCTTCTTCCAAAGCTGAGCGAAGTTCACTAACCTTTGCTTTCTGAGCTTCGTTTTCTGCATTTATCTCAATATATTCTTTCTTAAAGCGGTCTAAACTTTCTGTGCGACCAATAAGGTCTTTCGGCTTATCTTCAACCTTTGATTCAATAGCATATTTTTCGGCAAGCACATCCTGTAAATTTTTAAGCTTGTCTAATTCTTCTGACATCTGCATGGGTCATAACCTCGTTTTATTTTGCAAAATATTCTAGCGTAAGAATATACATTATTTGTATGTTTGTGTCTATAGAAAAAGCTTACAAAAATCCGTTGACTTTCGTAAGCTGTTTCTAAAATCAGGTATCAATATAATCTCTTAGGCCTGAGGCACGTCTTGGGTGACGCAAACGTCTTAAAGCTTTAGCCTCTATCTGGCGTATACGTTCACGTGTAACATCAAAGTAAAGGCCAACCTCTTCCAATGTAAGGGAATACCCGTCATCTAAGCCAAAGCGCATCTTAAGAACTTCCTGTTCCCTAGGCGGCAGCGTGCTCAAAATTGAACGCAATTGCTCCTGTAAAAGTGTATATGCAGTCTGATTTGCAGGATTTTCTACTTCCTTGTCCTCGATAAAGTCTCCTAAAGAGCTGTCTTCCTCTTCTCCAATAGGAGTTTCTAGACTGATTGGTTCTCGCGCAACACTCTTTACCTGCTTTACCCTGCTTACAGGCCAAGAAAGTTGTGCTGCAATCTCTTCATCAGTCGGTTCTCTTCCGAGTTTTTGAACAAGCTGACGACTTTCGCGTACAACTTTATTAATCTGTTCAATCATGTGAACAGGTACACGGATTGTACGGGCTTGATCAGAGATAGAACGCGTAATAGCCTGTCGAATCCACCATGTTGCATAGGTAGAAAATTTATATCCCTTGCGGTATTCAAATTTTTCTACAGCTTTTATAAGACCAATATTTCCTTCCTGGATGAGGTCAAAAAGCTGCAAACCACGATTGGTATATTTTTTAGCAATAGAAACAACAAGACGAAGATTAGCATTTATGAGACGGTTCTTTGCAAGTTCCATCATAATGCGGCCGCGTTCAATTTCTTTTTTCATTTCAAGAATTTCATCAACTGAATTCTCAAAATCATATTCTAAATCTCTAAGCTTACGCTCAATCTTCTGAATGTCAGTATAGTCGGTTCTTATTTCGTCAGCAGTCATGCCGAGTTCTCTTTCCAGCTTTACACATTCAGTATGAATTGCAAGGCGTCTACCGATAGAACGGAGTCCGACAGCATCTGCAACACGAAGCTTCTTCATGCGCTTTTCTTGTTTATTGTGATATTCTTCAATCTTATGGGAAGCTTCGATAAATTTATTACTAAATTTTTCGATTTCCTCTGTCTGAATGTCAATTTCCTGTAAGGCAGGAACAATAGTCTTTCTTAGCTCTACAATCTGCTCATCCTGAAAAATAGCAAGAGTCTGGTCATTTTCGTTAAGCTGCTTTTTTAATGCCATGTACTGCTTCATTTCCGGAAGAATAGGTTTTAAATATTCTCCATAGCAGGTTTTAAGGCGCCTTTTCTCTGCCATTTCTTCATTGATTTCTTTTCTAGCTTTCCCGGGCTCGTGTAAATCAATTCTAGTAAAAGCTTTGTGGGCAACGGCATAAAACTCTGGTATCATCATTCCAGAATTCTTTATAACATTTTTTATAATGTTCTGCCCGTCTTCCATCCGTTTAGAAAGTTCCACTTCCTGTTCTGCCGTTAAAAGATTTTCCTTACCAATTTCTCTAAGATAAAGTCTTATGGGATCGTCAACACTAGATTCTTTATCATTTCCCATAAGGCGACGTTTTCCAAGCTCTTCAACTTTTTCTTCTGTAGGAAGCTCTTCATCGTCCATTTCTAAAGGCTCGTCATCTACATCATCTTCAGAGTCTAAAAGATCATCAGCGTCACTTTCGGTTTCTTCCATGACTTGAACATTATTCTTTGTTAAAAGCTGTAAAACTTCTTCCATTTTAGAAGAATTTACAAAATCTGGAGGCAAAATTTCTGTCATTTCGTCCCAAGAAATAACCTGTTTTGCCTGAGCATACTCTAAAAGCTTTTGAACTTCCGGAGAAAGGGCTTCTTCCTGAGCATCATCGTCAGAAGCTTCATCTAAAATTAAAGATTCTGTATCGTTACTGGCTACAATATTTACTTCTTCCTTTTTATTTACTGCAGGTATCTCTTTTGCTTTTTTAGGAGAAACCTTCTTTTCTTTTTTTTCAGATTCAGCTTTAGAAACCATAACTTTTTTAGGAGTTGTTTTTGAAGCAGAATTTTTTGCTAGCGATGCTTTTGAACTAGTCTTTGCTGCAATAGTTTTAGATGCAGCAGCTGTCTTTGCACCAGATGCAGTTTTTTTAGTTTTTTCAGTAATTTTAGGAGCTTCAGCCTTAGCTTTTTTTATGACAACTTTAGCTTTAGAAGCTTTAGAACTAGAAGCCTTTGAAGCTGTTTTTGTCTGTGAAGCTTTTGAAGAACTTGTCTTTGTTTTTGAAGCTGAAACCTTAACGGAAGAAACTTTTTTTGTTTCTTTTTTTACAGCCGCAGTTTTTTCAGCTGATTTTTTTTGCTTTTCACTTTTACCAGATGCGGCTTTTTTTTCTGCACCTGAAACTTTTTTACTAGATGTTGACTTCTTGGATGACTGAGCCATTATTTATCCTTTTAATAAAGCTATTTGCTTGTCTATGTCCATCTTTTGCATCAGAAGTTTAGAAAGCTGCATTTTATCTTCAGATAAAGAACTTTGTTCAATTTTACGTAAGCGAGCAACTATTTCTGCCCTCTTTCTTTCAAGAACATTTCTCTTTATAAGCATTATACTGTCAGATGCAGACTGTTCTACATGGTTTGAATACTCTAATGAAGACTGAATAATCAAATCTTTAAGAGCATCTCCCTCGCACCTTGTTAATATATTGCTATAAGAAAAACTGCCACCTTCCTCACACTCTTTTAAAAGGGTGAACATTTTCTTTGCCAAGGGGTCTTCAAGATCTTCTTCGGAGATTTCAGAACGCATTTTTTGGAAGATACTTACATCATCGGTTACTGCCGTTAATACGGCACGCAGCTCTGCTGTCGGTCTTATTTTTACCTGTTTCTGCTGCTCTTCTTGTCCACGAGGCTGTTTCACCGTCCTGTTTATACGCTGTGAAAGCTGATCCCGATTGTTATAATCTTTTCTGGCCGCCTCCGGATCTATATCGTATGTTTGACACAACTGGTCAATACATGCGTCTTTTTGTACATCCGACTGCAACGAATCTATATATGCAAAAAAAGCCTTTGAAGCTTTTGCCTTACCCTCAGGGCTTTCTTTTGGATACACCTCGAGCAGTTTAGATAACAAATAATCGCTATCTAAAATAGCACTATTTACTTCGTTTGTCAATGATTCTTTTCCAAAATTTAGCATAATTTCAGCAGGATCTTTTCCGCCGTGAAGCCGGATTACTTTTACGGTGATATTTTGTCTGCGACACATTAAAATAGCTTTTTTAGTTGCATTTTGTCCCGCTCCATCAGAATCAAATGAAAGATAAACTTCTTCAACAAAAGGCTTTATTAATTTTACCTGATCTTCCGTAAGAGCTGTTCCTAAAGGTGCAACTGCATAATTTATTCCACACTGATGGTAAGCTATACAGTCCATATAACCTTCGCAAAAAATTACTTTTTTATTTTCACGAATTGACTGCCTGGCAAAATTAAATGCATATAGCGTTAACCCCTTTTTATACCAGAGCAAATCTCCAGAGTTTAAATATTTCGGGCTCTTATCTTTGTTTCCCCTTAAAAAGCGTCCTCCCATAGCAACGACATCGCCCTTCCTGTCAAAAATAGGAAACATGAGTCTGTCGCTAAAAAAAGCAAACTCAGCATAATTTTTACTAAAGAGTCCCGAGTCTTTTAAAAAATCCGGACTATAATTTTTTTTGAGCAAAAAATTGTATAGCCATTTTTTATCCTGCGGGGAGTAACCTATTTTAAATTTTTCTAGGGTTTCTTTTGTAATTCCTCTTGATGTTATGTAGTCCAGAGCAAATTTTCCAGCCTCAGTTTCCATGAGCATATAGTGAAAAGTTGTTGCAGTTCTGTTATAAAGCTCTATGTACTCTTGTTTTTTCTTTGCAACAGGATCTTCTTTTTGAGAATTTTGAGAAGAAGAATTTGTGTAAGACAAGGTTACCCCTGCCCTTTTTGCAAGGTTTTCTATTGCTTCAGGATAGCTTAATTTTTCCATCTCCATGATAAAGTTAAATGCCGTTCCTGATTTATGGCATCCGAAGCAATAAAAAAATTTTTTATCTGGAGAAACGCTAAAAGAAGGTGTCTTCTCGTTATGAAAAGGACAGCACCCCCACCAGTCATTACCGCGTTGGGTAAGAGGCACGTATTCACCGATTAAGCGAACTATGTCTGTTCTTGAGTTGACTTCATCTATGGATTCCTGGGCTATAAAACCTGATGACATTTAATAAGCCTTCTTGCTGACGTAGTTTAGATTTTCTGCAGCCTTATGCTGATCAAAATTAGTGCTAAAAGTATGACTTCCCTTCGCAGGGTCTGTAAGGACAAAAAAGTAATAATTTGTGTTTGCAGGAAAAAATGCAGCTTTTAAGGCAATCAGACCAGGATTAGAAATAGGACCCGGAGTAAGACCTGCCCACTTGTATGTGTTATATGGACTGTTAATTTTTAAATCATCATAGGTAATTCTATCAGGATGAGGCCTTCCCTGAATTTCTGTAATTATGTATTCAATAGTTGCACAGGAATAAAGGCCAATTCCCTGATTTATTCTGTTTGTAAAAACGCTTGCAATTAAAGGCGCTTCACTTTCTACTCGGTACTCCCTTTCGACTATGGAAGCAAGCGTTACTTTTTCATAAAGTTCTTTTGCAGTAAAAGCTGACAAATCTAAATCCAGGCTTTCCAATCTTTTAAAAAATGTATTGCACAGAAGTCTTACAACAGCTTCTCCTTCCATATTCGGCGTAAAAAAATAAGTGTCGGGAAAAAGAAAACCTTCTAAGTTTTCTGCAGGAACAGAATATTCATTAAGCAATTCCATTGAGCAGCAGGCCTCTAAAAAATCTTCTGCACTGCAAACAGAATTTTCTTCTAAAAGCCGGGCAATTTTTTTCATGGTAAGCCCTTCTGGAATACTAACACTAATATATTCCTGTTCACCCGACTGCAGAAGATTATAAATTTCTTTTAAGCTCATAGAACTTTTTACAGTATAAACGCCACTCTTTAAGCTGAAATTTTCACCTTTAGAATTAAAAATGCTAAAGCGGGCTGCAAAGTAAAGAGCTCCGGAAGATTTAATCAAACCTTTTTCATAAAGTTCATTACTAACTTTTCTCATAGTTGAACCTTCTGAAACTTTTACTTTTTCAATAATTACATTTTCTTCTCCAGAAACAGGAGAAAGAATAAAACCGGTAACTGAAAAAGCACAAACTGCTAATACTGCAATAACGGCCAGAATCCATAAAAAAATAACCAAAAATATATTTGTTTTTTTATTTTGCTCTTTTTTCATACTGTAAATTCCTGTCCTTCCTGCGCCAAGTAAAGTTCTACATTGCAATGAGTTTTATAATCTTCATAAGTTTTACCAGATTGAAGAATGTAATGTATTTTTTTATCGTCATAAGTTGGTTCATGATGAAATAGATACATTTTCTTTACATTCCACAGCTCTGCAAAGTCTATGGCATAGCAAAACGTACTGTGCCCCCAGTTTTCTTTTTGAAGACTTTCCGCAACTGTATACTGGCTGTCTAATACTAAAACATCTGCATCTGCAAAAAAATGATTCTGAGGTATGGACTTGTCAAAATCACTTGACTGCAATTCTACATCCGTTGAATAAATAAATTTTTTCCCGTTTTCAGTAAATGACCACGAATAACTGTTCCCGGGGTGCTTCATTTTGTGACACTGAATTAAAACATCATTTAAGTAAAAAGGTTCACCTTCCTTTATTAAGTGAAAGTGAAACTGATTTTTCATGGAGTCCCAGGAACCGCTTTTTGGAAAGTAAGGACGCCTGCTTTGTTCTGAAAGAATTTTTTCTGCCGCTGGAAAAGTTGAATAAACATCAATTCGTGTCCTTGCGTCAAAGGCCTGTTCAAAAAAAGGAAGACCTTGAATATGATCCCAGTGAAAATGCGAAAAGAAAAGATGGTAATGTTTATTTTCAGAATGAAGATTTTGTTTTGAGAAAGCCCTTAAACCTGTACCGGCATCTAATAAAAAAGTTGAGCCATTGTCTGCTGTAAGCTGAACACAAGGAGAATTTCCTCCTATTGTGCCATAAATCCATGGAGGTAAGGAAGCTAGGAATTTCATTCTAGAGTCTTCGCTTTCTAAATCTTTAGGTGTAATACGCTCTACACATGCCGTTATTTTTGCCTGCACCTGTTCTGGTGTAAGTGGAGTCGGAATAGAGCCTCTTACTCCCCAAAAATGAACTTTCACCTTTCCCCCAATTTTTTAAAAAACTATATTTTGAATTATACAGCAAGACAGATTTAATATCTACATTGAGGGTATAAAAAAAGCGTCAATCTTTTGACTGACGCCACCTGTGGGGAGTGTAGGATTCGGACCTACGAAGGACGAGCCAACAGATTTACAGTCTGCCCCCTTTGACCACTCGGGAAACTCCCCATTCTCTAAAAAAAAGAGAAAGCCGCCACAGGGACTCGAACCTTGGACCCCGAGATTACAAATCACGTGCTCTACCAACTGAGCTATAGCGGCTTGCGATGGAATAAATATATAGTAAACAGCAAAAAGGGTCAAGTGCCAGAGAAGCCAAAAAAACAAAAAACTGGAAAACGCCGGCCCGACGCTGACGCCAGGCACTCTTTCCAGCATCCGTGTTCCATGCTATACTGTCCGCATGAAACAGAAGCTTTCCCTCCTGCTTGCCCTCGGCATGGCCATCCTCACCCTCCCAGCCCCTGCGGCGGACGGCGCAGCCCCGACGGTCGAAAAAATCGGAGTCTACCCCTGCGGCAGGCAGCCCAAGCAGGTGCTCTTTTCACCAGACGGTAGCGCCATCCTGCTTCCCCTGCTAGAAGACGACGGCTTTGACGTGTTCAGCGTCGCCGAAAAGAAGGTCGTGCGCCGCATCAGCCCGCCCGATGCGGCAAAAAAAGGCTTCGCCGAAGGCCTCTTCCTGCCCCAGAAGGGGACCTTCCTCGTCTCCCAGATGACGACCGGCTGCCTCTACGAATACAGTTGGCCCGGCTTCGAGTACAAGCGGACCATCCAGACCGGCGGCGTCTGGTCCAAGTTCATCGCCTACTCCCCGGAGCAGGCGATGAACTTGGCGAATTGGT
>CALFIX010000068.1 GCA_937877515.1 uncultured Treponema sp. | reverse complement strand
CATTCCACGAATAGAATCTACAGCGGAAACATTGGGATTGACAAGTCGTGCTACATACTTTCCATTTCTGGTTACCCAGAGATCCTGAGTCGGAACAAGATCTAAATAGTGACCAAAATTCGTCTTAAATTCGGTAGCGGTGATTTCCAACATGATAATCTCTCCTTTCTTATCATCCTTACAATCGATTTGAGTGAAAAAGTCAACAAAAATCGAACGAATCTCAGGCTATTATACAGAAAAAATCGTACGATTTCAGACGAATCCCCGATCCGCACATCGGCCTCCGACTAATCAAATACACACTCTGGAAAGATTATGCAGAAAAGGCACAAGCCTGACGATCTTGTGCTATGATAGAAAGCAGTCAATATAAAAATCCCCTGCTCTAAAAGCGTCTGCTGTCAGGAAATTCCTGATAACGGAAGGATCAATGAAGAGGTGAGTTACAATGGAATTATCCGATCGGAGCAGATTATCTTTCTATCAAACTATCGCCGCTCTCCACGAAAAACATAAAGTCTATCTGGTACAACATACGGTCACAAAACAAATATTCGTAAAGAAGGTGCTCTCCGTTTATAACGCCAGGATCTTCCGGCTGAATTACATAGGAGTGAACAAAATAAAAATTACTGTTGTCTTTTACGCCATCAAAAAATTTTGAACCACCATTGCAAAATGAAACATTGTTCCAACCCATGTGAGGAATTTTAGCTGAATGTTTTAACATAGCTCTATCATCTTCTTCTGCTTCCAAGTGCTCAATTTCGGTTGGCATGCGTTCCTTCCAAATATTAGAAAGATGTCTTATTTTTCCAGGAATGAGCCCGAGGCAGCATGTGTTTCCCTCTTCGCTAAAATCAAAAACAATCTGACTTCCAATGCAGATTCCTGCAATTGGGGTGCCATTCTTAAAAGCTGTATGTAAAAATTTATCAAAGCCAGAAAGCTTTAGCTGTTCCATGGCATAGAGAGCTTCGCCGTCACCTGGAAAAATCAGTTTGTCACAGTCCTTTAATTCATTAGGATTTTTTGAGCGAATAAAAGGAGAGCCAATGGCTTTGAGTGCGCGTTCAAGACTTGTTATGTTACCTGCGTTATAGTCAATGATTCCTATCATGCGTGTGAGTATAGCATTTTGGACGGTGTTGGAGCAAGGCAGAATGAAAGTTTATGCAGGCTGGAAGATTTTTTATATTAAGCAGCGGGGCAAAAAAAATAGTGGATGTCTGAAAAAGTACGTATATAGTGCTGAGATTCAAAAAATGTTTTTGAATGACGTTACTGTGTAAACTTTTTAGACATCCACTAGATGCGTAATGGACTTTTATAGAAGATTAACAGCTGCTTTTAGAACAGTCTTCCATGAAAAGTTAGAAATTACATCAGAACTTGCTTCTGAATATGTTGAAGCGTTTGTAAGTGGTGCAGGTGCCAATGGATCTGCATACTGGTTGTCTGTGTTCATGAGGTTTGAGTCAGAAAGGTAAATTGCACTCCATAGAGCATGTATATTGCCATAAGAGCTTGAATCTTCAGAAGACTCGGCATCTTCAAATATATCGCTTATGGTAGTGTATGTTTTAGTAATGTATGTATTGGCAGAAAGACCTATATCGCTAATTGCAACGCTTGCCCAAACAAGAACCGTAAGACCTGCATCTACAGATACTCCGTTTTTTAATTTAGTGCTTGCAGAGGTTTCTCCTGTAAGACCATTTTTTGAGTATACAAATGCAACATAAACCGGGGTATCAGAAATTGTTACAGTTTTTTCACACCATGTGTCTGTTGGTCCGGAGCTAAAAAGCCCGCAACTTGTAAATGTTCCCGCAATGGCAATTAAAGTGAGTGCGCTTACAAGTTTTAAAATATTCTTCATCAAATTCTCCTTGTGTTAAAGATTTCTTAAAGTATACTGCAAATACTTGTATAGTGTAAAGTGTGCAAATGTAAAAAAAAAGCCGATATTCTTAGCATGAGTGTTTCAGAACTTGTTCATTTATGCCTTTCGGTTATGTCAGACTGGCGTTCCATTGTAGCCGGCGTTGTTGCTGTCGTGTTTATTGCTCTTGCAAATTATGTTGTCCGCTATAAAAAGAAGCCTCCGCGCGTACGTACCAAGCCTGCAAAGACAGAGTCTCCTGCACCCGCTCCAGAAGCTTCTTCAGAATCCTCTGAAAATTCAGGTGCCGAAGAATCTTCTTCTGAATAAAAAGAATCCTTTTATATTTTTTACTCCTGTAAACTTTAGGGACAAGTTTTTCTTTGTGTTTTAATGTTAGTGCACAGTCAAATTTTTTCTGCAGGGGCCACAAGCACTCACGCAGGTAACCTTCTTTTAGTAAATTCTCTATAATTTCTTTTACATCATTTTCTTCCCAAATATTACATCCAAATTCTTTTATATCTTTTTTGTTTAATTCTTTTACGCATAAACTTTCAAGTTGTTCCCTGTTAAGAAGTTTTCTGTTCTTTTTAACGATATCTATTATAAAAAGGGCATCTTCTGCAAAAGGAGCTTTCCCGCCTCGTTTGCAGACATCGCAGCCGTCGCAGTAAACTTCTTCTCCTCCCAGTGCATTTAGTAAGACTTGTCTTCTGCAGTTTGAGCTTTCTGCAAATAAGGCCATTTTTCGCTCTCTTGCTTCCAGAGGAAATTTTGTTAGCGTTCTTCTGTCTTTTGGACTCCAGAATAAAATGGCATTAGAAACTTCTCCGTCTCTGCCACCTCTGCCTGCTTCTTGAATGTAAGCTTCAACTGTCGGTGAAACTGCATAATGTAAAACAGTTCGAACATTTTTCTTGTCGACACCCATTCCGTAAGCACAGGTGCAGCATAAAATTGCATCGTCTGCTTTATGAAACCATTTTTCTACAGTGTCTTTTTCTTTTTTTTCTAAACCGGCATGATAAAATTTAACTTTTTCACTGCCGTAATATGCAGAAAGCTCTCGAGCCATGTCTTCACTTGCATTGCGAGTACCGCAAAAAATTATAAGCGGCTTTTTACTCTTTATTGCAGTCTTAAAGACTTCCCTTTTTTTTGCATAACTATTTATGACGTTGTAATGAATATTAGGTCTGTCACTCTCGCTTCTTACAATGTGAGCTTCTCCTCCAAATAAAACCTCAGAAACTCTCTTTAATACTTCCGGGCTTGCAGTTGCTGTAAATGCCGTTACTACAGGAACATCTAATTCTTTTATGATTTTTCCGAGAGTAAGATAGGCTGGTCTAAAGCTGTCTCCCCATTCAGAAACGCAGTGTGCTTCATCTATTGCAATGTGGCTTATGTTACATTCTTTTAGTCTGGTAATTAAATTTTTATTTTGCAAAACTTCCGGATTTGCAAGAATTATGCGTGCACCATTTTTTATTTGTTTAAAATTTTCTTCTCGTTCTTCTAAAGTTTGTCCGCCTCGAAAAATAACACTTTCCAGACCTCCTTCATCTATTCTTCTTTTTTGATCTGCCATTAATGCCAGAAGGGGGTAGAGTACAAGGGTTGCACCGGGTAAAATTAAAGCGGGAGTTAAAAAACATAAGCTTTTCCCCGCTCCTGTGGGAAGAAGGACAATCTGATTTTTAGGAGGTTCCTCTCGTAAATCGCTGGAAAAAGACTGTTTCTTCCATGAAGAAGCATCCAGAATATTTGCAATCACAATGCGCTGCCACGGAAAAAGATATGTTATGCCAAAAGCGTCTTGAGCTGCCTTTGTAACATAATCTATGTCATCGTCACAAAAATTTTCCGGACTGTCCTCTGTGTTTATGTGTGCGGTTTGAAAAGGAAAATCAATTCCTTCCGAAAATAAAGAATTTTGTTTTGCATTTTTCATAAAGACCTCTTTTATAAAATTAGTTTCATAAACTAAAAAATGCAAAAATCTGTAAAAAAAATGCTCCCAAATGAGGGAGCATAAGTGTTAGATTAGAATTTTACTGTCTGGTTACTGTAATTGTTCCTTTTCCAAATTTTGCTTTAAGTTCAGGTCCCTTAGAGTCAGATGCAAAGTCAGAGCGGTAGTTACCTTTTCCTACAGTAAGAGTGTCATAGAAAACTGTTCCAGAAGGCATATAGGCAACTATAGAACCGTTCCCTACTTCTAAGCTGGAAGCTTTTTTGAAAGGTTTTGTAAGAGTAAATGCAGCAGTACCTTTGTCCATTGAAATAGAAAAATCCTCTACAGTAAGTTTTGCAATGTTTAGGGTTCCGCTCTTACCTGTTACAGAAACAGAAGATGCTTCCATGTTGCTTGCTGAAAATGTTGAGTCTCCCATGGAAACAGAAATTGTTTTGTCGGCTTTTACTTTTTCTAAGGTTATGCTTCCTGTGCTGGCGGAGATCTTTATGTTGCCGGCTGCAAAAGGTTCTAATGCAGCAGTTCCGTCCTGTACGGAAAGAATAAAATCTACAGGAGGGTAGTTTTGTGGAAGAGTAAGTTTTACTGTGCATTTTCTTCCCTGAAGAGTATTTGCTTTTTTGTCAGTCTGACTTACCTTTAAATTTTTCCCGTCTTGAGTTACAACAGGAAACTTTTCCTTGTAGTTTGTGCGAATCTCCAGCATTGTGGAGTCAGCTCCTGAAGAAACTAAAATAAAGTCTTCGTATAAAAGATTTATTTCTATTTTTTTGAATGCACCACCTGTAAATACCTGACTGAATACTGTGTACATTCCGTCTGCACTTGCTTCCTGTGCATCTTGAACTTCTTGAGTTTCACTTGTTTCGGTAGAAACTTCTTCTGTTACTTCTGATTCTGCATTCTGTGCGAAAGCTGATGTTAGAGCAAATGATAATGCGATAGCAATTGAAGCAATTTTTGTAAAGCGTTTCATTTTTTTTAATCTCCTTATGTTGAAATGCGTTAAAATAACTTTAACATATTTTTCTAAGATTTTAAAGCTTATATTTATGTCTCGGCTTTTACTTCTGAAAATGCATCATAGCGGGCTTTTGTAAGAATGTCTTTGTCGCGTGTCAGGTCGGCAATGCGTAATGTAAGGTAACCAGACTGTTCCGTGCCGTTTACTTGTCCGGGGCCTCGTAAGATTAAGTCCTGCTCTGCAATTTTAAAGCCGTCGGTACTTTCCCGCAATGCCTTCATTCGTTCTATTCCGTCTTTCGTAATGTTTTTACCATAAATTAAAAAACAATAGCTTTGCAGTTTGCCGCGACCCACACGACCTCTAAGCTGATGAAGTTCTGCAAGTCCAAAACGGTCTGCGTGCTCAATTACAATACAGGTTGCATTTGGTACGTCTACTCCAACCTCAACAACTGTGGTTGCAACAAGAATCTGAATCTTTCCGTCTTTAAATTCATCTAAAATGCGGTGCTGTTCTTCTTCGTCTATTTTACTGTGTACTAAGGCACATTTAAAATTGGGGTAAACTTCTTTGCTTAAAAATGCAAACGTTTCTTCTGCACTTTTTATGCCGTCGCTTAAATTAAGTTCGCCCGGAACTTCGTCATCTTCTTTTTCGCCAATACGGGGATAAACAAAGTATGCCTGATGACCCGCATTAACTTCTTTTCTAACTGCTTCGTAAACATTTGACTCATGCCCCATGACGCTTAGATAAGTTTTTATGGGGACTCTTCCTTCTGGCATGGTCTTAATTGTACTGATGTCTAAATCTCCAAATGCAGTTAAGGCCAGTGTTTGCGGAATTGGTGTTGCACTCATCATAAGGGTGTCCGGTAGATGCGTAAAGCTTCCGTTTGTCATGCGGCCTTTGTCTACAATGCTTTCTCTCTGTGCAACTCCAAAACGATGCTGTTCATCTATTACCGTAAGCATTAAATTTTTGTACTGAGTATTGCGGCTGAAAAGTGAGTGCGTTCCAACAACAATATCTATATCACCATTCTTTAGCGAGTTAACTAAAAGCTCTCTTCCTTTTGCCTTTAAGTTGCCGGTTAAAAATGCAACGTTTACTCCAAGGGGCTCTAAAAGTTTTGAGGCATTTTCTGCATGCTGTCTGGCTAAAAGTTCAGTCGGTGCCAAAAAAGCACACTGTCCGCCGTAGTCTACCGTTCTGAGACACATCATAAAAGCTACAAGGGTTTTTCCGCTTCCAACATCGCCTTGAACAAGACGCTGCATGTTAAAAGGCGTGCGGGTAATTTTTTCAGGAAAGTTTACCAGAGTGTTTAGGTCCTGAACGCTTTTTTCCATATCATTATTCATTTCTAAAATGGCTTTCATTTGCCCCTGAGTAAGCTTAAAAGAGAGCAGTTTTACAAGCTGTTTTTGTTTTGGAGATAAGCTTCTTAAAAAGCTTTCTTCTGTTGTGCTTTCATTTTCCTCCGGAATGTTCAGCTCCTTTCCTGCATCGGGTGCTCCGTTTACTGTGTCAAATACCGCTGCCTGAGTAAATGTTGGAAGGCTTCCCCTGTGTTCTAAAGTGCTGAGCGCCATCTTTTTTTCAAAAAGAAACAGCTCTTCGTAAATAAGAGTGTTTCGTGCTTCTGTTACATCGCTTAAATTTTGTGGCTGATGAATTTTTATTAGGCTTTCTGCTTTGCTTAAAAGTTTTCGTTCTTTTATTAAATGCTCCGGGATTTCATTTTCTAAAGCTTTCCCGTATTGACGGAGTGCAAGCGAAACTGCCTTCCGAAAGTTTTTTTGACTGAGCCCTTCTGTTAAAGGATACACTGGCAAAATACCACTGTCCGGTAGTGGAGAGTTCTGCCACTCGCTTAATTCCCCCTCGTAAGAAATAAGTTCTGCTTCAAAGGCTGTAGACTGTAAAGCGTTATAGCGGACTTCAAATTTTCCTGTTACAGAAATTATGCTTCCTTCCGGTAAAGACTTTTGTAAAAATGCACGGTTAAATGCTACAAGGGTCGCTTCTGTGCTTCCGTCTGTTATGAAAATTTTTAACGTTTTCATTTTTCCGTAGCCAAACCAGCTGTGGCTTAAAACCTTGCATATTGTGTGAACTTTTTGAGTTTTAAAATCTTTTAGCGGAACTTTTTTTGTTCTGTCTTCGTAGGCACGTGGAAAAGTTTCCAGCAAAGAACTTACTGTAAAAATATTCATTCTGGCAAAAAGAGATGCCTGTCTGGGACCTATGCCGGAAAGAGATTCTACAGTGCCTTGAAGATCAGAAAGTTTCATTTTAGAACGGTAAACCTGCTATTAAATTTGCAAGCCATGTAAATAAAATTCCTCCGCCAAACTGTAAGACAAATAAAACTATGATTGCAATAATAAGAGCTACTTTGTAAGTAATTTTTCTTCCGCCAGTAAATATTTTAGAAATGTTGTGTACTAAAGGTGCTATGGAACGGTCAATGTTTTCCATAAATGGGTTTCCGTAAGAATAGTCCTGCCGCTTTATGAGAATTATTACAAGACGCACAATAAATAGAATCAGTATAAAGGTTATTATGGAAGATAGCATAGACCAGAATAAGCTTATTATCATTGCAAGGATTGCACCTAAAGAAAAATAAGCCATGTGAGAAAAATTTGACAAAAGATTTGAAGCTACGCTTAAAAGACAAAGTCCAACTGCAGGGCTAAAGTCAAAGCTTCCCATTCTAAGCCATCTTATGCCCCTGAATAAATTTAAATACGGGTCAACAATACTGGCTAAAAATTGAGTGAACCTGCTGTAAGAAAGACTTGGAACCCATGTTAAAATTACACGTATAAAACATAAAAAACTATATGTAGAAACGATTATAGAAAGAGTTCTAAAAATATACTGCATTGTAAAACCTCCTAGTCAAGCCAAACGTCTTGCACTCTTGGTAAATCTTTTAGTTCTGCAATAAAATCTTCAGAAGCAGGAGCTGTCATCTGAGTGTTTGCTTGAACAATATAAGTTTTACCGTTTATATCTACATGAAAATATACAAAACAACTGCCTTGGGCGCCAAATAAAAAATCTCTTATAACAGTAATTTCTTTGGCACTGTTAAAACCACTTTCCAATTGTATATGTATGGCTGTAATAGCTTTTTCCTGTAAGTCTTTTGGGTCTTCTAAAGTGTCTACAAGGAAGCTTGGTGTTTCTCTTGAGCCGTCAACCTTGCCTTTAAAAGCATATACGCCTTCAACTTCTATTTTGTCTCTCATTGCCCCCCATGTTTTAGGGAAGAATGTAATGTCTATGTCGCCCTTAAAGTCAGAAAGCTTGGCAAAAGCCATTTCGTCGCCTTTTTTAGTAATAATTTTTCTTAGTTCCGTAATCATTCCTATGGCAACATAAGTCTTTCCTGCGTTTCTTTTTTGCTGCCAGGAAATTTTAGAGTTTGATTCCAAAGCTTCTTTTTCTGCCTTTGCCTCTTTTGCAACGCGGACCATGTTAGAACTGTCTACCGTTACGCATTTTTCAATTGCTTCTTTCCAGTCATCTAACGGGTGTCCTGAAACATAGCAGCCAATCAGCTCTTTTTCCATGTTAAGCTTTTCCATCTTTGGAAGTTCCTCAACATCCTCGTACTTAAAATCTACAAACTCCTGAATGCCGGCTTCTTCAAAAAGACTAGCCTGTCCGTTATCTTTACCGGCACGTTTTTTTTCTGTGTAAGAGATTGCCCTTTCATAGTTTAAAATAAGTGTTGCACGGTTTTTGTCTAAGTGGTCAAATCCGCCTGTCTTAATGAGGACTTCAATTGCCTTTTTGTTTACACAATGAAAGTCGGTTCTGTCTATAAAGTCCATGAAGGTTTTATAAGGGCCGTTTGCGTTTCTTTCCTGAACAATGGCTTGGGCAGCACCTTCGCCCATTCCCTTTACACCCATAAGACCAAATACAATGCGTCCGTCTACAACGTCAAAGATTGCATCGCTTCTGTTCACATCGGGAGCATCAACTGCTATTCCCATGCGGCGAGCTTCTTCTATGTAAACAGGAATTTTATCTGTAGAAGTAATTTCGTTTGTTAGGTTTGCCGCCATAAATTCAGCAGGTTTATTTGCTTTAAGCCAGCCTGTGCGGTAGGCTACAACAGAGTATGCCGCAGCGTGACTTTTGTTAAAACCGTATCCTGCAAACGGAACCATTATCTCAAAAATGTCACCGGCATGTTCTTCCGTAAATCCGTTTTTAACGGCGCCCTCAATAAACTCCTGCTTTTTTGCCATAAGAACATCAAGCTTTTTCTTACCCATAGCACGGCGAAGCATGTCTGCTCCACCCAAAGAGAAGCCCGCAATTTTCTGTGCTACCTGCATAACCTGTTCCTGGTAAACCATAACGCCATAAGTTTCTTTAAGAATGTCCTCAAGACATGGATCCGGGTAGTGAATGGTTTCCGGGTGCCACTTACCTTCAATGTACTGGGGAATGTAGTCCATTGGACCTGGACGGTAAAGTGCGTTCAAAGCAACAAGCTCTTCTATGCAGCGCGGTTTTGCCTGCCGCAAAATTTTCTGCATTCCAGGAGATTCAAACTGGAAAACAGCAACCGTGTCTCCGTTACTGAAAAGGTCAAAGGTTTTCTCATCCGTCTCGCTGACTTCCTCTGAATGAAAAACAGGTTCTCCTTCCTTTCTGTGCTTGTTTATGATGTCTTCCGCATAACGGATTAGGGAAAGAGTTTTAAGTCCAAGGTAGTCAAACTTAACAAGACCGCACGGCTCAATTATGTCCATTGTGTACTGAACGGCAGTGTTACCGGTTTTGGCATCGTGGAAGACAGGAGCCCAGTTAGGGAGAGCTGTCTTACCTATTACCATGCCCGAAGCGTGAAGACCAGTGTTGCGGTTTACGTTTTCAAGGCGGAAGCACAGTTCAAAAAGTTTTGTGTACCTCGGGTCATCTTTGTAAGGAATAAGTTGACCTCCGTCCGGCATTTTTTCTGTAGGCTCATTAAATGCATCCTTAAGTTTTGCCTTAGGGTTATCTGGAATACATTTTTTTAGCATGTTTACTTCGCTGAGCGGAATGTTTAAGACACGTCCGACGTCTGCAATAACCTGCTTTGCCTTTAAGGTACCGAATGTAACAATGTGTCCGACCTGCGGAAGTCCGTACCATTCTTCTGTATGACGAATAATCCTCTGGCGGAATTCGAAGTCCATGTCCACGTCAAAGTCTGGCATGCTTACACGTTCAGGGTTTAAGAAGCGTTCAAAAATAAGCTTGTAGCGGAACGGGTCAATGTCCGTAATTGTCATTGCATAAGCAACCAGACTACCTGCACCAGAACCACGCCCGGGCCCGATTGGAATTCCGTTTTCCTTAGACCAGTTTATAAACTCCCAAACAATTAAAAAGTATCCGGAAAAGCCCATCTTAAAGATGATGCCAAGCTCGTACATTGCACGGTCGATTATTTCTTTTGTAATTTCCTTGTATCTTTTTCGTAAACCGGTTTCTACCAGGTGAAGAACAAACGCGTCCTGACTGACGTATTCTTTTGGAATCTGATAAACGGGAAGAGTGTCTTTTAATTCCTGAGTTTTATACTGATGAATTGTTAAGTCGCACATAGAAGCAATTTTTAGCGTATTTTCCATTGCTTCCGGGTACTCGGGAAAAAGTTGTGCCATTTCGCTTTCGGTTTTCATGTACCATTCGCTGCCCTGAAAGTGCATGCGGTTTGTGTCGCTTAAAAGTTTTTTTGTTCCTATGCAGACCAAAACATCCTGTGCCTCAGCATCTTCTTTTCTGCAGTAGTGAATGTCGTTTGTAACAACAAGCGGAATGTCTAAGTCGCGGGCAAGCTTTACAAGCTTTGGTGCAACTTCTTTCTGGTCTTCTAAGCCGTGGTCCTGGAGCTCTATGTAGTAGTGGTCGGGCCCAAAAAGCTCCTTGTATTTACGAGCAGTTTCGTATGCTCTTTCTTCATCTCCGTACAAAAGTGCCTGCGGAACTTCTCCCTGAATACAGGCACTCAAACAGATAATGCCTTCGTGGTACCTCTGTAAAAGCTCAAAGTCTATGCGCGGCTTGTAGTACATGCCTTCTGTATATGCAAGAGAAGAAAGCCAGCATAAGTTTTCGTAGCCTTTCTGATTTTTTGCAATCAGGATTAAGTGGTAAGAATATTTACTTTTCCCATTGCGTGAATACGGAAGGGGTGTGTGCTCCTTGTGGTCGCCTTCTGCAACATAAAATTCTTCTCCGCAAATAGGGTTTATTCCGTTTACGTGGCAGAGTTTTTCAAAGTTTAAGACACCAAACATGTTGCCGTGGTCTGTAATTGCAAGAGCCTTCATGTTTAACTCTTTTGCACGAGCAACGAGGGTGTCAATTTTACTGGCACCGTCTAAAAGAGAGTAGTCTGTGTGAACATGCAAGTGAACAAATTTGCTTTCTGGTGTGCCTTCCGGTGCATCTGGAAAAACGTGATAGTCTGCCATATAGAGTCCTTTGTAATTTTTGGCATTTCAAGCAGCCACAAAGTGGATGCGGCAGTCTGCCATGGGTGCAAGTATATAGTAAATCTTAAGTGGGGTCGAGTGTTTTCTCCAGTGAATTTCAGGATGGAACTCCACAAGGGGCGAAAAATTTATGCGTTAAAAAAATAAAATAACATTTCACTTACGCCACGTCATACGGGAGCCCTTGCCCAAGAGTTCACGCATCACTTGCCACGCTCAAGAGTTACTTCAAGTTACGAAAAAGCTCAAGGTACTCCTCTTAAAAATGTTACTTGCCCCCCTGTTAAATTGTTATTACTATATATCAGACAAAACTGTAAATTAAAATTCAGGAGAAAAAAATGATAGAAGTGGAGCACGTTTCCCGCCTGTTCGGGGACTTTCGTGCAGTAGATGACATTAGTTTTTCCATAAAAACTGGAGAAATCGTAGGTTTACTGGGACCAAATGGCGCCGGTAAAACAACCACTATGCGCATGATAACTGGTTTTTTGGAACCCTCCAGCGGCATTATAAAAGTAGACGGCATGGATGTAACAAAGTTTCCAGTGCAGACAAAGCACAAAATAGGCTACATGCCGGAAAGTGCACCCCTTTACAGTGATATGATAGTTTCTGACTATCTTGAATACGTTGCACAGATGCAGGGTGTAGACCCTTCAAAAAAAGTTCCAGAACTGGCAAATGTCTGTGGTTTAAGGGAAGTAATGCATAAGAACATAAGCGACTTAAGCCGCGGTAACAGGCAGCGTGTCGGTCTTGCTCATTCTCTTATGGGAGACCCTGAAATTTTAATCTTAGATGAACCTACAAGCGGTCTTGACCCTAACCAGGTAAGTGAAGTTCGTGACCTTATAAAAGAAATTGGAAAAACCCGCACGGTTATAATTTCTACACATATTTTAAGCGAGGTAGAAACACTCTGTAACCGCGTAATAATTATTAGCGGTGGTAAAAAAGTTGCAGACAGCCCTACGGAACTCTTGCGCGAGCAGTACGGCTCTTCTGGTGTAGTAGAAATGACTGTGGGCTCTTCTTTAACTCCGGAAGCTTTACGGGCAGAACTAACTTCCGTAAGCGGAGTTGAATCTGTATCTGTAACAGAAAAAGAAAATCTCTACGAAGTAAAAGTAAGCGTTAAAGGCGAAAAAGAAGTCCGCCCTGAACTTTGCCGTAAAATCATTTCTAAAAACTGGGATTTGTACAGCATAGACATAACAAAGAACAGCCTGGAAGACGTGTTCCGTACTCTTACAACCGGAGGCGAAGAAAAATGAGTGAATCAGATAAAAACGTAAAAACAAAAGCTTTGTGGCGTGTAATTTTAAGCCGCGAGCTTAAGGCATATTTTACAAGCCCCATTGCATACATAGTTTGTGCACTTTTTCTTATATTCAGCGGATTCTTATTTTTTAGCACATTCTTTCTTTCCGGACGTGCAGAGCTTCGCGGATTTTTCCAGACGCTTCCCATGGTGTTCAGCTTTTTTATTCCGGCTTTAACCATGCGCGTGTTTAGCGAAGAAAACAGAAGCGGCAGTATGGAAACTTTAGTAACACTTCCTGTAACAGACATGGACATTGTTGTAGGAAAGTATCTTGCATCTTTTATTTCCAGCGTAGTGCTTTTGGTTCCTACACTCTTTTATGTGCTTGCTTGCTGCATTTTTGGTAAGCCGGACGCAGGCCCTTTAATTGGCGGTTACCTTGGAGCTATTTTTTTAGCTTCATCTTTTAGTGCAATTGGAGTGTTTGCTTCTAGCGTAACAAAAAATCAGATTCTGGCTTTCTTCATAGGTTTTGCTCTCTGTATAGCACTTTCTCTCATAAACATGTTTGGTGTTTTACTTCCAGGACCCATCGTAAGTTTTACAACTTTTATTTCTGCTTCAAGCCATTTTGATTCAGTTGCACGAGGTATTATAGACACCCGCGACATTTTGTATTTTGTTTCAGTAACGGCACTTTTCTTTGTTCTTACAGTGCGTTCTGTACGCGAGTCAAGGAGGGGCTAGATGAAAACTAACGTTAAAGAAAATGCTTTTATAAACTGGTTAAAAAAGCCGGACGGAACAACACTGCTTTTTGTTATTGCCGTTATTCTATTAAATCTTGTTTCGGCCCATGCATACAAAAGATGGGATATAACTTCTCCTCGTTCATACTCTCTTTCTAAGGCAAGTCGCGAAGTTGTAAAAACCGTAGAAAAACCTTTAAGCGTACAGGTGTTTTTTGCAAAGAATTTGCAGGCTCCTTATTCATCAGTTTATCAGTATGTGCAGGACATTTTAGGTGAATATAAAAATGCCTCTAATTCTAATTTTTCTTACGTGTTCTACGATATGGACAAAAAAGAAAATCAGAATCTTGCAAGAAATTATGGCTTAAACCAAATTCAGATTCGCGAAGTAAAAAATAACGAAGTGGGCTTTAAAAATGTTTACATGGGACTTGTTGTAACCTATGCAGACCAGATAGAAGTTTTAGACGGAATTACTTCCAGTGACGGTCTTGAATACAAAATTACTACAACCATGAGTAACATTATTGCTTCTACAAATGACCTTTCTTCGTTGAATGGAGCGGTTACACTGACACTTTACAAATCAGAAAACTTAAGCGGTTTAAACATTCAGGGCTATGATAAGCTTTCTTCTGATGTAGAAAATGCAGTAGCTTCGCTTAATAAAAAATATCGCGGACGCATAGAATTTTCTGAGGTAAATCCTCCTTCAGAAGATGTTTCTTCTTTGCACGAAAAATACGGTGTTCCGGTGGTTCCGTTAAAAGATAATTCTAACGGCAGCACAATGAATGGCACTTTAGCCCTTGTTTTAGAAAGCGGCTCAAGCTATCGTACTCTTCCGTTTACAATAGGGCAGTCTATAGACTTATTCCGCGGTCAGATTATTTATGTGCTTCAGGGTGCAGACAGTCTGGAAGAAGATCTGGACGCAAGCATTCAAAGCCTTGCTTCTAACGTAACCGTAATTGCGTATATTACAGGGCACGGCGAGCTTGCCAGCGGCGACAGCGAAAATGGTGCCGGAACATTTAGCGAACTTTTACAGGAACGCTACACTTTAAAAAATGTAAACCTGAAAGAAGAAGATATTCCGCTTGGAGTAGAAACTGTAATTATAAACGGTCCTAAAGAAGAATTTACTGATGAAGAACTTTACAAGTTGGACCAGTTTGTTTTAAAGGGCGGCTCTTTAATGCTTTTAGCAGATCCGTTTAACATGGTTCAGACTCAGTACTATCCGCAGTACATTCCTGTTCAGACGGGGCTTGAAAAACTTTTAGGCAAGTGGGGCATTACGTTAAATCACGAATACATTATGGATGAAGAATGTGCCGTTTCTTACGACAACCGCACTGGCCGCCAGAATAAGAGCTATTACATTCCGCTTGTTCAAAAGTACACGCTTAATCAGAAAAATCCTGTTTCTAAAAACTTAGGCTATGTTGGCTTTATAATTCCGGGGTCTGTAGATGCAAGTGAAGCTCAAAAAATTAGTGGCGAAAAGGTAAGCGTTTTGGCTTCTTCTTCAGAAAAATCCTGGGCGATGAAAGATAACATTATGCTTAACCCGCAGATGATAACTCCTCCGGAAGACAAAAAATCAGAACACTCTCTTGATATAGCAGTTCTTGTAGAAGGAAACTTTGAAAGTGCGTTTGACTCTAAGCCTGTTACAGATTCTTCAGATGAAGAAAATAAAACAACGGAATTTGGAGAAAGCCATTTAAGCCACAGTGTTTCCAGCGGTAAAGTTATGGTTATTGCAACTTCTTACATAACCGGCCCTGATGCAGCTCAGCAGTTCTTCCAGAATACTCTTATGTTTCTGGAAAATGCCGTAGACTACATGAACGGAGCTTCGGATTTATGTACTATGCGCACAAAAGGTTTAAGCGTAAATACTTTAAAAACTACAACAGGCGGTTTTGTAAACTTTGTAAAATACTTTAACGAAATAGGTCTTGCACTTTTAGTTGCTGTTGCGGGGCTTATAGTTCTTTTAGTACGCAAAAACAGGCGCGAAAAAATTCGCCTCTTTTACAATCCAAATGATGAACGCGAGGTAAGAAAATGAATAAAATTGCCATAAGAAAAATTGTACTTTTAAGCGTAATAGCAGTTCTTGCCGTAATATACATTTTCCAAATTTCTCTTGGAGGACGCAAAAGTTCTAAAACCGTAAGTTTTGAAGAAGAGGCTGACAGAATAGAAATTGTTACAGGCACTGCAGAAGACTCCAAAATTGTTCTTTCTAAAAAGAATGATGCGTGGTTTACCGGTTTAGAAGGAAAAACTTCTTACCCTGCAGACTCTGCTTCTGTAGAAGGCATGCAGAACATTCTTAAAGAAATAAAACTTTTAAGTAACGTAGCATCTAGTGCTTCTAATGATGCAGACCGCTACGGTTTAGATGAAGCTAATAAAATTACGGTAAAAGCATTTAAGGGCGAAAAATGCCTTAGAACTTTAACGGTTGGAAAAAACACAAGTACCGGAAACCAGGCGTATGTTCAGGTTGACGGAAAAAATACAGTGTACTTAGAAGACCGCCCATTACACTCAACTTTTTCAACAAGCGTAGATAGCCTTAGGTCTAAGAATGTGTACCAGGCAGATTCTTCTTCCGTTATGGCAGTAAAGGTTACTTCTCCGGAAGGTAAAACTTTTGCAGTTGCACGCAACACGGCTCCCGTAGTAGGAGACGCAGTTCAGTCTGTGTGGACTTTAGCCGAAAACACAACTGGCCAGGAAGGCACTTTAGACGACTCCAGCGTTACAAGCTGGGTAAACAGTATTTCTACACTTAATGTATCTAGCTGGGAAGCTGATGATGTAAAATTGGGCGGAAGCGTTTCATTCACTACGGTAGAAATTTCTACTTCTAGCGGAACATATACAGTGCGTGTAAGCTCTGCAGACACAGACAGCGTTTTGTGTGCTTCCAGCTCACTCCCTTACGCATTTAATGTAGGTAAGTACGTAGCCCAGCGCTACAAAAAAGAGTTAAGTTCTCTATTTAAAAAATAATATTTGTTTATCGCAAAGGGGCTGTTCCAAAAGTATTGTCATGCCGAAACAAGTTCGGAATGACGTTATTTAGCAAACTTATTGGTCAGCCCCTTGTTGTGTTGAGCATGTGCCTGTAATTTAGAGCTTTGTACTAAAAAAGTGCGGTGAATAGATTGATAATCTCCGAATTTTCCTTTGCCCGAAGGCTTGCTTTTCAAAAGCAAATTGCTATAAATACTGATAGAAATGTGGATGCTGTTGATGACCGTGATTTTGAAGAGATTGGGAACAGCTAAGAAAAAATAAAATCACAAGATATCACCCTGCACACCACAGTAAAAATCGCAGGCGAGGATTACGAGGTGATGTTTACAGACGCAGACGGGAAGTAAATGTGTATTACGCCTGGTAAAAAAATGTAGCCTCTTGCTCTAAAATTTGTTTATATTATTAGTATGGATAATGAACTTATTTTGCGACAGGCTGCACACGATAATCAAAATATTTTAGCCGACCCGCAGTCTATTATGGACACTGCAATGCAGTTCCAGCAGCTTTTAATGCTGTACGAAAGCGGTATAAAGCAGATTACAACAAAGTTTGAAATTCTAGAAGACGAGTTTGCAAGCAAGCACGAGAGAAATCCTATAGAAACAATTACAAGCCGTATAAAAGAGCCTATGAGTATTGCAGAAAAATTGCAGCGAAAAGGTCTTAGCGTAACAATTGACAACATGGTAAATCATTTATATGACATTGCAGGTATTAGAGTAACGTGCCCTTTTATTAGCGATGTTTATAGAGTAACTCAGATGCTTTTACAGCATGACGACATTACTCTTATAGAAATGAAGGATTACATAAAAAATCCAAAAAAATCCGGTTACAGAAGTTTACATGTAATTGTAAAAGTGGGAGTTTATTTTTCAGATCAGAAAAGAGAAATTCCTGTAGAAATTCAAATTAGAACTATTGCAATGGACTTTTGGGCAAGTCTTGAACACCAGCTTCACTATAAAAAAGATTACGAAATGCCGGAAGATATAAGCCAGGAACTCAGGGCAATTTCTGACACTATTGCACAAAACGATTTACGCATGCAGCGTTTAGCTCATCACATTCCCGGCTTTGTAGATTACAGTGGCATGACAGACAGTAAGCCTGGAGAGCCACTGTAAAAATTAAACACGTTCAAAACTACTTACAAATGCGTTCCTGACATTCTTTGTAAAGGGCGGCTGTTTTTGCAACCACGTCAGCAGGAATCTCTTTGATGTTGGGGTCTCCTGCCAGGTTGTTGTCTTTAAGCCAGTCACGGACAAACTGCTTGTCGTAGCTGGCTGGACTTGTTCCCACTTTGTATGAGGAAGCGTTCCAGAAGCGGCTTGAGTCTGGAGTAAGGACTTCGTCTGCAAGAATAAGGTCTCCATTTTCATCCAGGCCGAACTCGAATTTTGTATCTGCAATGATGATTCCGTTTTTAGCTGCATGATCATAGCATTTCTTGTAAATTGCAAGGGCAGCCTTTTCAATCTTTGTACCAAGTTCTTCGCCCAGGTCATCTTTCATGTACTGAAGGGTTACGTTAATGTCGTGACCTTCTGCTGCTTTTGTGCTGGGTGTTACAATAGGCTCGTCAAGTTTTTCTGCCTGCTGATATTCTTTAGTAAAACTGTGGCCCAGGAAAGCTTCTCCTTTTTTATATGCTTCATACATTGAACCAAACATGTAGCCGCGAACAATTACTTCGTAAGGAATCATCTTCAGTTTTTTAACAAGAATGGTGCGTCCTTCAAATTCTGGTTTCTGGAATTCTTCCGGCATGTCCTTAAGGTCAGAGGAAATCATGTGGTTTTTTACGATGTCCTTTGTGTAGTCAAACCAGAAGTTTGAGAGTGCGTTAAGAACTTTTCCCTTGTCTGTAATCATAGTGGGGAGGATAACGTCGAATGCAGAAATACGGTCTGTGGTTACAATAACCATGCGTCCGTCTTCCAGGTCGTACACTTCGCGAACTTTACCGCTGATAATTTTTTTCATTTGAAGGCTCCTTGCCGAATAAAAAAGTGGACAGGTTCGAGTACAAATTTTGCATTCCCCGAACTTGCCCACATACTAGCGTTTTAGAAAGATTGTTTCAATCAGTTTACAATTAGTCAGAAAATCTAGTCAGCCTTTAGTATAAAATACACTGTAGTAGAAGAAGAGTTTGTCCAATCCAATTCCGCATAAGGGTAGTTAACCAGCTCGTATGCAAGCTGTTCAGCCTGGCTTGAAGAAAATCCGCTTGAATCCAGATAATCCTTAATTCTAGTCACTGTCCAACTCTTTGGGGAAAGTCCAAAGTAAGAAACAGTAGTGTTTAATTCTTCTTCGGTTAATTCAGTTGGGCCATAGTACGCGTTTGAAGAAAAGCCAGAAGAACTGTCTACAGTAAGTGAACCAGTGTAGATGGTGTATTCTTCAAAAAGTTCACATCCAGAAAGAAAAACGCAGAATGTTAAAGCTGCAACAATTGTTGCTAAAATTTTTCCCATGTGCTTCATAGTTACCTCCATATTAGTAGTTGTTTGTGACCCAAGCCTGGATATCGTCGTATTTTTTTAAGATTTCATTTGCTATTACCCTTCCATAGTAGTTAAGGACTTTTTCCCTGCCTGCATCATCTGTGACAGCCCAGTTTCCTGGTACAACATCTGTCTGGTCTACGTCTGCCGTTACTCTAGTTACAATGCGCTGATTCTCTCTGTCATAAAGGTAAATGTTGTATTCTCCCACGGCATGTAGCGTGCACTTTCCCTTTCCTATGCAGGATAGTAAAGATACTGCGCTTCCTCCTAACACAAGGGGGATTGCCGTTTTAGGGTAATAAGGTGCAAGACCGCTTCCTGCACCAACGGCAATAGATCCAAGCGTAAGGCCTACCATGTTGACAGGTTTTTTGTCTGAATAAGTAATGCTATGGTTTGATACTTCAACAAAAGTTATGTACCTTTTGTCTGTTTTGAATTCTTTTATTTCCTGAAGTGAATAGAGACCAAAATATGCATGAGACTGGTCATCTGCAATATTGTTTCCCTGAAGCTCACTTCCTAACTGACGCACAGGATCCAGGTTTGCAAAGTTTTTCCATGAACCGTAGTCTGTACGGGCAAGAAGGGTGTTGTCTGCCTTGAAGCCAATAAATGCAATCTGCGACTCAGACGAAAAGGCGTTAGAACTGTATTTTTTTTCTGTTTTCTCTAACTGTACAGCTGATGCACAAGAAAACAAAAGCCCTGTAATTAGAACAATGGGCAGGCATTTTAAATTTTTAAGCTTCATAATTCCTCCTAAAAAAAATATAGCTAATAGCAGTAATTAAGATTATTTTATTAGAGTTTTGTCTAATTGTCAATCTAATAGTGTAATTGAGTACTACTCTATTGGAGTGTTCTCGCTATGAAAGAATTGGAAGTAAGACAGATTATGGCGTCAAATATCCGTCGTCTTAGAAAACAAAGGGGACTGTCTCAACTAAAGCTTGCAAATGAATTACAAATGGCAATGACTTTTTTAAATGATATTGAAAACTGTAGAAAATGGATTTCTCCTGAAACTCTAGCGAAGTTTGCTTCGTTTTTTAAAGTCCCTCTTTCTGAATTCTTTTTGTCTGCGGAAGAGGTTTGTAAGGCAAAGTCCTCTAGTGGTGTAGTAGATGGAAAGATTCCTGTTCCTCAGACTCTGTTTGCTGAAACCTTAAAATCAGAAGTGGATGCTACCGTAAGTGATGTGTTGCAGAGGTTTGGCCTGATATCGAATGAGTGAACTTCTATGAAGCGTGTGTTACTCCAAGCAGATGAAGTGCCCTAAGCGCAGAAGTTCCCCTAGGCGTGAAAATTAGAGGTTGCCTAGAATTTTCCAAAAATCAGGTTGTAGGCTACTGACCCTGGAGGCGGGGTTTCTGGCAGAGAGTCTCGTTTGAACCATGCGGCGTCTTTAATCTCTTCTTCCTGAATCTTTATTTCGCCGCATTCGTATTCTGCCCTAAAGGCTAGCATCAGCTGGTCTGGGAAGGGCCATGCCTGGCTTCCTACATAGCGTATGTTTTTTACGGTTATGCCGGTTTCTTCTAAAACTTCGCGTTTTACAGTTTCTTCTGCAGTTTCGCCGTGTTCTATAAAGCCTGCGATGCACGAAAAATATTTATTTACCGAGGTTTTGCTTTTTACAAGCAGAACTTCTTTACCGCCAGGAGTGTTTCGGCTTACTAAAACTATTACAGCCGGCTCTATGCGTGGAAAGTCTTCTCTTCCACAGGAGGGGCATACTTTTGCAGTAAGAGTTTCACTTACTTCCAGCTTTTTACCGCATTTGGGGCAGTAGATGTAGGTTTCTCGTAAGCGTAAAAATCCATGTGCGCGGGAAGCAAGGTTTCCGAGCGGGCAGGGGAGTGCGTTTTCCTGTTCGTAAGGCGATTTTGTTTTCCAAAAAAAGCTTCTAAGCGGTATTGTGCTGTAGCCTGCAGGAAGGGGAGAGTCTTTTTCCAGCATAAAAGCACAGTAGTTTTTTTCTGGCTCGCAAAACCAGTCTGAAGCAAACTGAGCTTCTAAAATTTTACGCAGGGTTTTGTCGTCTGGTAAATCGTTTTGGTTTAATGGTGTTCCTGTGTTGTTTTTTAGTGCAGAGCTTTTTACAAGAATTTCGTTTTCTAGAAATACAAAGTGATTTTCGCAAAAAAAGTTGTTTTCGTTTGAAATTATAGGCATACGTTAAGTATAAACTGTTTTAAAGATTAGGGCAAAATTTTTTTACCCTAATGAGTGCGACAAATATAAATTAAAATTCACATCGCTTCCATTCCCGTGAGGAACTCGAAAAACTTAGTAAAAGTTCTGGTTGCTGCTTTTGCAGTGTTGGCAGTTGGAAGTCTTGCTTCTTGAGGTTCTTCAAATCTTTTTAAGGGAAACACTTATGTGCATTCTGAAACATCTGATTCGTATACCGTTGAAGAAATAATTGCTTTTACAAGTGATACAGATAGTGTTTAACGTACGAAATATAGATTTCTTCACTACGCTTCGCTCCGGTCGAAATGACAAGTGCAAAACCTACGCCCGATTGGAGCCGTCGCTTTAGCGAGCACGAAGTGCCGACAGCAGCGCAAAGCGGGGAACTTGCAATGCATAAAAAAATTAAGCAGTAGCGGAGTGACGAAAAATGATGAAAGCGAATGCTTAATTTTTTTTGTTTATCGTGTTAACCCTTTGCCCTCGTTGCATTTCGTCCCTATAAATGCTATTTTTACCCCATGAAAGTTGCAATATTTTTCGGTTCAAAATCCGACATGGAAACAATGAAGAAGGCTGCCGACGTTTTAAAAGAGTTTGGCGTGGACTACAAGGCTTTTATCCTTTCTGCACACAGAGCAAGTGCCCTTCTTTTCAAAACAATCGAACAGATAGAATCAGAAGGCTTTGAGGTGATTATTGCCGGGGCAGGTTTAAGTGCTGCTCTTCCAGGCGTAATTGCAAGTCATACTGTTCTTCCTGTAGTGGGAGTTCCTTTGGAATGCGTTACCCCGGGTAAGTCTAACGGCTTAGGCGGAATGGATGCACTTTTGTCTGTTGTTCAGATGCCTCCTCAAATTCCGGTTGCATGCGTGGGCATTAACAGTGCAAAAAATGCAGCCTACATGGCACTCCAAATTTTAGCTATAAAATACCCGGAATTAAAAGAAAAACTTTTGGCCTTTAGAAAAAAACTCTCTGATGACGCAGCTAGTAACGGCGGCATGGGAGTTGAACTCTAAGAGTTGAACTTTAAGCTTTAAAAGATGGTCTTTTAGTTTTTTGAATATAACAAAAGTATTGAAAAATGAGAATAAAGTTATAATATTCAGCCTTTTTAGCTTGAATTTTGTGAATTTTATTATTTTACGGCATAATAGTCTCTGCTAAAAGTTAAAATTTTAAAAGGGGGCTGTTATGCTTATCTTTAATAAAAAATGGAGAGTTTTAAGTTTGTGTCTTTTTACAGCGGCACTTGCTTTAACTTCTCTTACATTTGTTTCTTGTGGCGGGGATACTGAAGACGGCTACAAGATTTGTCTTTTTGGTGCAGATACTTCTAAAACATGGAACGTATGGGCATGGAAGGAAACGGGCTCTAAGGATGAAGAATACAGCACAAAGAGCTGGCCCGGCGGAGACATTCAGCTTACAAAGACAGACAGCGACTACGGCTATATTTACACCTACATGGACGTAGATACAAGTTATCCTCTAGGAATTTTATTTGTAGATTCTACAGGTTCTTCTAAGACAGAAGATATAGAAGTTCCTGTTTCTACACTTACTTCTACAACAGAGCTTTACTTTGTTTACGGAAGCAAAACTTATTATACTTCTGCAGATGATGTTAAAGGTCTTTACAATGCAAGTGTTACTGCAATCAGCGGTTCTTCTTTAACAATTACAGGTACTGTTATAGGTGCTTCTTCTGTAAGTGCAAGTGATTTTACAGTTACAAACTCAAGCGGTGCTTCTAAAACTGTTACAAGCGCAGCTCTAAGCGGAACGGCTCTTACTTTAACTGTTACGGCAGGCAAAAGCGACTTACCTCTTACATTAATATATAATTCTGTTTCTACATCAGTAACTTATTCTGCAGATTGTATAGATGATTATGTGCTTCCTTCTTCTAGTTCTGAAATAGCAGCTTTAGCACAGTCTTTAGGCGTCAGCATAAGTGACTCTTCTGCAACATTTAAAACATGGGCACCGACTGCAGGCAGCGTGAGCGTTTTGCTTTATGCCTCTTCTTCTGATGCTTATGACTCCAGCCGAACAGCTAGCTTTGACGCTCCTGGCAGCACAACTACAGACTGGAAGAAAACCAGCTATACCCCTAAAGAAGTTTCTATGAGCTTAGGTGATAATGGAGTGTGGTCAGTCGAAGACGTAGATGTTTCCAGCTACAGCTACTACAAGTATAAGATAAAAATTGCTAACACTACATATTATGTTTCTGACATCTGGCATACGGTGGCAGGTCCAGACAGTGCGGCAAGCCAGATTGCAGACATTGACTCAAGCGAAGCAACTCCTTCCAGTTGGGAGACTTCTTATACTAACCCGTTTGGTTCTAGTGGAAACGAAACAAAATCCTACTCTGACGCCGTTATCTACGAGATGCATGTTCGTGACTGGAGCCGTGCCGTAGACTCTAGTAGCACAGGTAAGTTTTTAACAATCTGTGGAAACGATACAGCCACAGTTGGTTCTTCTACAGAAACTATAATAGAGCACTTAAAGGATTTAGGCGTAACTCACGTGCAGATTCTTCCAATGTTTGATTATGCTCAGCTTAATAGTGATACAGATTACAACTGGGGTTATAACCCATACCACTATAATGTGCCGGAAGGACGTTATGTAACTGATAGTTATACAGACGGAACTCAAGCTGTTTTAGAATTACGCACAATGGTAAAAGCTTTGCATGATGCAGGAATCGCTGTAATTATGGACGTAGTTTATAACCATACAAGCGGCACTTTAACAGGAAGCCTTTATGACTCTACTGTTCCCGGTTACTTCTACCGCATGTCTAACGGAAGCTATTCTAATGGAAGCGGTTGCGGTAACGAGCTTGCAACTAATCACGCTATGGTAAAGCAGTACGTAATAGAAAGCTTAAAGCACTGGATGAATGACTATCACATAAACGGATTCCGCTTTGACTTAATGGGCTGCTTTGAAGCTAGCACAATGAAAGACATTTACGATGAACTTTATGCAATTGATAAAAATGTCCTCGTTTATGGAGAGCCGTGGACTGGCGGAACAAGTGCAGTTTCTGGCGGGGCGACTGCCGCAGGAAAGGGTACAAGTGGCATAGGTTACGGTGCGTTTGATGATGACTTTAGAGATGCCATAAAAGGCGGTGAGTATGGCGGGTTTAAGCAGGGGCATGTTCAGGGAACCTTTAGCGACAGTGGAATTATTAAAGGTCTTACGGGGGCCTCCTGCACGCGAAATTCAACAGGACTACCGGAGCTTAGCTTACACTATGTAGAATGCCATGATAACTACACATTGTTTGATAAGCTTGCCATTAGTGCATTAAATAAAACTTCTTACAGTGGTAACTTGTTTACTGCCGCTTCTAGTTATTTAGACACAATAAAGTCAGAAGATAAACTTGCTGCAGCTTTTGTGCTTCTCAGCCAGGGAACACCGTTTATTAATGGCGGTCAGGAATTCCTTCGTACAAAGCAAGGTAACGAAAATAGCTATAATGCTAGCGACACCATTAACCAAATAAACCTTGGCATGAAGAGCACATACAGCGAAGTCTATAACACTTATAAAGCACTCATAGCCCTGCGCAAGGAGTATTCTTCTAGTTTTGGTAACCTGACAGACTCTAGTGCTACAAAAGTAAAAGTAACAAGTGGCGTTACAAAGTACACAGCTGGAAGCTTTACCGTATACTTTAATGCTACTTCTGATGATTATTCTTTGTCTGATACAGGTTATGAAGTTACAATAGATGAAGAAAGCGGAGCATACAGCGTTGCAGGAAGTACTTCTACTATTACAAGTGTACCCGCAAAAGGCTTTGTAATTATAAAAAACAGTTAGACCCGTTTTCAATAGTCTTTAATTTATCTCCGGTGGCTTTTTTATACTCCGAAAGCTGCTGGAGATTTTTTTGTTGCGGAAGTTAAAGAGTTTTGCTTCTTTTATGCAAATTTACGTTTAAAGACGTTTTTAATGTTTATAAAAATCAACTCTAAAAATAAAACAAAAGTACGCTTATTCAAAGTGTAAATATTAAAAATTGACGCATTTTACTATTGCATATAAAATTACGTTCGGGCTCTGTTTTGTGGAGTTTTAAGGTAAGAGGTATGGATTTATTAGAAATTGAAAAAATGTGTGAGTGTAACAATGGTATTCTTTTTACAAATGAGTTTGGAGTAAAGTTTACTTCAGAAGATACCGTATCTTTTACAATGTGGGCTCCTTTGGCGTATAAGGTGGAGCTTCTTTTGTTTCGCCGCTACAATTCAATTTTAAAAGAGCCCAGTAAAGTAATTTTGATGGACGCTTTAGATTGCGGTGTATGGCAAAAAGAAAATGTAAACTGTAATGACCTCTTTTATTACAAATATCGTATTTATAATAAACTTTCTGACGGAACAGAAGATGTAAATGAAGTTTGCGACATTTGGGCAAAAAGTGCTTCTCAAGACAGTTTAGCAAGTCAAATAGTAGATATTTCTGACGGTTTTACAGCGGTTCCTACTAGAAGTGTAGAAGTTTATGACAAAAGTATAAAAAGCTATGTAAATCCCTGGAAAGAAAAAGATTATACACGTTCTCTTATTTATGAGCTTCATGTCAGGGACTGGAGCCTTGTGGAAGACCCTCAGAGTACGGGAAAATTCTTGGACCTTGCAGAAGGTATTAAAGTTGTAAAGTACATAAAAAGTTTAGGCGTTACACATGTTCAGCTTATGCCGTGTTTTGATTATGCCCAGACTGATGACGACCCCGGCTATAACTGGGGCTATAACCCTTACAATTACAACGTTCCGGAAAGCCGCTACGTGCGCCGTATGAAAGACGGGACTGATGCCGTAAAACAGTTTAGGACGTTGGTTCAGAAGTTTCATAAAGCTGGCATTGCTGTAAACATGGACGTGGTTTATAACCACACAAATGCAACCGGCAAAGGCTCTTTGTATGATATGACAGCTCCCGGATACTTTTACCGCTTAAATGAAGATGGAAGTTTTTCTAATGGAACAGGCTGTGGTAACGAGGTGGCAACAGAGCATAAAATGGTGCGTTACTTTGTTTTGGACTCTTTAAAACACTGGATGCTTAATTACCACATAAACGGCTTTAGATTTGACTTAATGGGCTGCCAGGAAACAGATTTTATGGGCGAAGTTTATGCAGAACTAAGCAAAATAGACAGTTCTGTTATGGTGTACGGAGAGCCCTGGACTGCAGGTCCGTGCCTTGTAAAAAGTGGAGTCTGTAAAGAAAATATAGACACTTGTGAGCCATCTTTAGAGCATAATGGAGTTGCCTGCTTTAACGACAACTTTAGAGATGCCATAAAAGGTGCTGAGTTTATGCGTTTTAAAGCTGGGCAAGTACAAGGTGAATATGCAGACGAAGAAATTTGTAAAGGGCTTTGTGGCTCTAAAAATTTAACTAACAGAATAGGGCGCATGATAAACTATGTAGAGTGTCACGACAATTTTACTCTTTTTGATAAGCTTTCTCTTTGTGTTTTAGGAAAATCATCATATTCTGGAAACTTCTTAGAAGTGTTAAACAAGGCTTCTCTGGAGGAAGTTAAAAAACAAGATAAGCTTAGTGCTTCTTATGTTCTTTTGGCACAGGGAACTCCGTTTTTGCATAGTGGTCAGGAATTTTTACGCACTAAACGCGGAAATGACAATAGTTATATAGCCGGTGACCTTGTAAATAAAATTGATTTTTCTATGAGAGAACAGTTTTCTGACGTATATTTTTGCTATAAAGGTCTTATTGCTTTACGAAAAGAATACCCGGAGGCTTTTGGATGTAATGCTAATGCAACTGCAGAAACTTTGGAGGCAGGTGTAACGCTTTATAAAACTGGCGATTTTATGGTGATTTTTAATGCAACGTCAAAAGACCTTTCCATAGAGTATACGGGTTATGGCTCTGTTGTAGATGTAAGCACGGGTGCCCCCCGCTTTAAAAAGAATATGCCGTCGCTTGTAGAAGCAAAGTCCTTTTTGATTTTAAAGCGTTAACCTCATAATATTGTTGTTTAGACCGAACGAGTGTGAGTGGAGAAATCTATTTTTTTTGCTTTTAGGCATTGCATTAGTTTAATTTTAAGCAATATGTGTTAGAATTTCTTTAGCTTTAGGAGGCTTTATATGAAACGAACAATAAAGATGGCAGTCTTTGCGTTTAGTCTTATGGCATTTTGCGGCATTCTGCTTACAGGTTGCCCAAAAGACGACCCAGACTCAGATACTGACACAGAAAATAAGGATTCAAGTACTGAAGTTACGATTGGCGAAGATACTCTTGTTTCGGGTACAATAAATTCTTCTGAAAATGCAGAAGGTACAAGTGGTTCTAGTGGCGTAATGCTTCAGGGCTTCACATGGAGTTCCAACTGGTCTTCCCGATATGGTTCTGGTTCAAGTGGTAGTGATTGGTATACTGTAGTTTCTAATAATATTTCCGATATAAAAGATAATTTTGAATATATATGGCTTCCTCCTCCAAGTGATTCAGATTCTGTGAATGGTTATATGCCAAGAAAATTAAATGAGCTTGGTTCTGATTATGGTTCATCTAGCTATTTAATAAGTTTGCTTACTACATTAAATTCAAATAATGTAAGCCCAATAGCAGATATTGTTATAAATCATAGAGTAGGAACCAGTAACTGGGGTACTTTTACAGAGCCTTCTTGGTGTGATGATTATTATGCAATTTGTTCAGATGATGAAGGTTTTTCAAATTCTAGTAGTGATATGTACGGCTCATCTAAAACTGGAGCTGAGGATTCTGGAGAGGGGTATTCTTCTGCACGAGATTTAGATCATTCAAATAGTGCTGTAAAAAGCGGAATTGTTTCTTGGATGGCTGATTATTTAGTTTATAATGGTTTTAAAGGATGGCGTTATGACTATGTAAAAGGTTATGCGGGGCAGTATGTAGGTTATTATAACAAACAGACAAGTGCAGCTTTTTCTGTAGGGGAGTATTGGCCATCGGATGGTTTTAGTTCTAGTTCTCCTTCAAGTTGGTATAATCAACTGCTTGCTTGGGTTAAAGACACAAATGGGACTATAAATGGAACTAGTGGAACTCCTAGTCGTGTTTTTGATTTTGTCTTAAAGGGAATGTTAAATACAGTTTTTGGTTCTTCTACAGATTTTACTTCTACAAATGATGTGTCAGATGGAAATTATTCTCTTTTGGCAAGTAGTTATAACATTTACGCTTCATATCCAGGTTATGCTGTTACTTTTGTTGATAATCATGACACAGGAAGTACCCAAAATCTCTGGGCAATAGACCCTTATGACGTTGCAACAGCCTATGCCTTTATTCTTACCCACCCAGGATACCCTTGTGTTGCATGGAATCATTATTTTACTTCAAGCGAAAGTTGTGACACTGATAGCTCAATGATGTACAAAAATGACTCTGGCGTAACCACAAAAAATACAGATCAGTATTTAGGTGGTAATACCGTGTCTTTACAAAACGGAACTTATAATGGAGTTGGCACTTCTCCTACTTTAAAATCTTTTATAAAAGCTCTTATAGCATTGCGTGCTGAAGTAGGAATAACAGACTTAAGTACAGTTACTACATGGAGTGAAACTAGTTCTACTCAGTATCTTGCAGAGGTTTCTGGAACAAATGGTTCTGTATTGGTTAGTATAGGTTCTTCTTTGTATGATAGTCTTTCTAGCAATGCAGGTACATCTTCTTATAGTGAAAAATCTTTTAGTAGTTATACTCTTGCATTCCAAGGTAAAAAATTTAAAATCTGGTATGCTACAAAATAATCTACTTTCATGAGCTCGGCGTGGAACGGGCACAAAAAAGAGCTGTCAAGTTTCCTTGGCAGCTCTTTTTTGTGAGTGCGAAGCACCGCGCTAAAGCAAGCCGTGGAAGGCCGTAATAAAAAGTCATGAATGTTTATTTAAGAAAATAGTCTTTCTGTTGTTGATTGCGTTAAAAATAAAACAAAATTCCTTTTTTTTAGCAAAATTTACACTATTCTTAAAAAGTGAAAAATCTTAAGTGCGTTTGAAATAAAAAAAAGAGAATGTAATAAAATTCACTATTGTAAGAGTAATTTTGGTACAATAGACACAATCTTGCAGAAAAGTATTATTTTTTTCTTGACAAAGTTTTTTTACGCTCCTATGATTTGAGTATAACAGAAGTATCGCTTGACCTCCTTTACGATGCTCTGTTAGTGGCAAGACATTGTTGGAATGTGTGTTAGCCAGGGTGGAACGAGGTTTTAGTGTTTTGCCTCGTTCTGCCTGCTTTTGAAAAATTTCTCTGTTTTTAATGGAGTGTTTATATGAAAAAAATAGTTAAGGCTTTTGCCCTTGCAGTTTCTTTGTCTGTTATTCCATGCGCTTTTGCAGAACATGCTACCCCCGGTACTTATGAAAATGCTGCTCCGGTTGGTTTGGATAGTGTTCTTGCAGTG
>CALFIX010000067.1 GCA_937877515.1 uncultured Treponema sp. | reverse complement strand
TTGAAATTGTACCACATTCCGCTTTTCTTGGGAATTTCTAGAGATGCCCATATTACTTTGTAAAAGTTTTTTAAGAATAAAAATTTTAGTGAATAAAAAATTTTATTCCAGAAAAAACTTTAGAAACTCTTACCAAAAATCTTTTACTACTTTACCAACACAATATTTAATTGTTTTACCGATATTTACCGACCGCAAACAAAAAAGAAATCAATAAAAAGGTACTGGGAAACCCCCGCACCTATATGCAATTATGCGGCGGCGGGTGCGTTTTGTTTTTTGTGTGCCATGTTCTGTGCTAGGTTTACAAAAAGTTTACATTGGTATAGCGAGTTATATTGTCAACATTTACAATTTTTGTAATGGAAGTAAAAGCGGCGGAATTTGCGCGGATGGCTGGCGTTTCGCGCATGGCCATAAGTGGAAAAATAAAAAATGGTACTCTCATACTAAACAGCGGCGGCAAACTAGACACTGATAACCCGCTGAACCGTGCGTATTTAGATAAGCATAGAGAAAAACAAAAAGCGGCCCTGCAAGCAAAAGAACTGGAACGGACTTTTAACCAGGCGACAGAAGAAATTGAAAAACAGCCTTCCGCAACTGCCTTTCCCTCGTCGGAGCAGAAAAACAAACAGCTGGAGCAAAACCAGACACAAAACAAGGCCGCTACCATGCTGAACATGACGATTGGCGAGCTGATTAAGCACTACGGAGATATAAAAGGCATTGGCGATTATGCAAAAATTTTGCGAGACCTTACAGCCGCCGACGAGCGCGAACAGAAAACACAGGAAAGACGAATGCTGCAAATACCAAAAGATTTTGTCGTGGCACGGCTTTTCAGCTTTGTAGACCAGCTTATGAACAAACTGCTGGACGTGCCGGAAGCTGTAAGTGACCAGGTTATAGCTCTTGCACTCTCCAGCGACGAAGGAACAAGGCGACAGGAAGTCATAAACGTTTTGAGCGACAATTTAACACGCTGCATTGCCGGATGCAAAGAACACATTATTTCAGAGCTTAACGGCTTGAAAGGCAAATACGACAAAACAGAAGATGATTCTGCGGCAGTTATTGCAGACTTGAACGATAAGCTGGAACTACTGCAACAGCAAGGGGGCAAATAATGCGGCGACAAATTGCGTACTGTATGGACTGCATGGATTTTATGAAGCTACTGCCAGATAAAGCATTTGACCTTGCTATTGTAGATCCGCCGTATGGAATCGGAGCTGGGGGGGCGATGGGCGGCGATGTTTTAGCAAAGAATAAAAATTATGGTTCAATCACTTTTTTTGTGTGATTGAATAAAATGGGGATAAAAGCCT
>CALFIX010000066.1 GCA_937877515.1 uncultured Treponema sp. | reverse complement strand
CCATAAAGCCTGCAACACGACCGTACTGACCAGAACCACCAGTCTGCTTTTTGTGTGTGTAGTTAAAGTCTGCACGTGTTGTAATAGATTCGCGGTATGCTACTTCTGGCTGGCTTACTTCTACTTCGCACTTGTATTCGCGCTTCATGCGTTCTACATAAACTGCAAGGTGAAGCTCACCCATACCCTTAATAATTGTCTGGTTAGACTCTGGGTCAACATAAGTCTGGAATGTTGGATCTTCCTTTGTAAAGCGGTTAAGAGCCTTAGACATGTTTGCAGCGTCTGCCTTGTTCTTTGGAGTAATAGCTTCAGAGATAACAGGGTTTGGAACGAACATACTTGTCATAGCGTAGTTAAGACCGCCACCACAGAATGTGTCTCCAGAAGCACAGTCAACACCAAAGAGAGCAATGATGTCACCTGGCATACCTTCGTTAATGTCTTCCATTGCAGCAGCGTTCATACGAACAATACGTCCAACCTTGAACTTTTTCTGTGCACGTGTATTAAAGAGTTCGTCACCCTTGGTAATTTTACCCTGGTAGATACGAACATAAGTTAACTGACCATACTGACCGTCATCAAGTTTGAATGCAAGAGCAACACAAGGTTTGTCTGCTGTATTGAAAATTTCTACCTGAGTTTCGTTGTTGTCAAGATCAAGAGCGTAGTTGTGTACTTCTGTTGGGTTAGGAAGATAGCGAACAACACCGTCAAGAACTGGCTGAATACCCTTGTTCATGTGTGCTGAACCACAGAATACTGCAACAAAGTTTTCTGCAAGAGTACCCTTACGGATAGCTGCAATAACTTTTTCTTCAGAAACACCCTCGTAGCCTTTTTCCATGATGTCTTCCATGAGAGTGTCATCAAACATACTAGCTGCATCAAGAAGAACTTCACGCTTTTCCTGAGCCTGCTCAAGCATATCTGCAGGAATTTCTGCAACACGAACTTCTTCACCGTCGTGTCCTTCAAAGTAGTAAGCCTTCATGGCAATGAGGTCTACAACACCCTGAAGTTTGTCTTCCAAACCGATTGGAAGCTCTACCATGTATGCGTTAAGACCAAGCTTGTCGCGAAGCTGCTGACATACGCGCAGTGGATTAGCACCCTGGCGGTCACATTTGTTTACGAATGCAATGCGAGGTACGTGGTATCTCTTTAACTGGCGGTCAACTGTAATTGACTGAGACTGAACACCAGCAACGGCGCAAAGAACTAAGATGGCACCGTCAAGAACGCGAAGTGAGCGTTCAACTTCAACAGTAAAGTCTACGTGGCCTGGAGTGTCTATTAGGTTGATTGTTGTGTCTTTCCACTGAACCTGAGTTGCTGCTGACTGAATTGTGATTCCTCTTTCACGTTCCAGTTCCATTGAGTCCATAACGGCACCTACGCCGTCTTTTCCGTGCACCTCGTGAATCTGGTGGATTTTGTTACAGTAGAACAAAATACGTTCTGAAGTTGTTGTCTTACCAGAGTCAATGTGGGCGCTGATACCGATATTACGTACTTTGGTAATATCAAAAGCCATATTGCTACCTCTCTAAAAAAAATTCATAAGAATCGCCGTAGTTTAATGGATAAGTCAATAAAATTCAATACTCAAATGCCTTAAATGACAATATTTGCTTTAAAATGTTACTAAAAATGTAAGTTTTCCTGTGATTTTTGCCTTTCCTGAAGAAATTCTAAGTGAACCTGAGGCTGTAAGCTTCTGACATTGCCATTCGTTTGACTCCTGTTCCCTTTGACTTACAAGGCTAACTTGTGCACCGGAAATAAAACCTTTGTGAGGTGTAATTTCCTGCGTGAGGGTTAATTTTTCTTTTTCTGAGGTTTTATAAAGGTAAGCTTTTGATTTACTTTTAAATTTGCCTAGTTTTTTATTGTATTCAGCATTTATTGCATAAGAAACCTCGTCTGTCTGAGTTGAATATTTTACAGTTCCTTCTAGGCTTTTGGAAAGTTTTTTTTCCTGAATCAGGATTTTAGAGCTGCAGGAGTATTTTTTATAATTTTCAGGAATCCGTGCAGAGGTTTCCAGAAAGTCTGCAGCAAAAATGATGCCTGTGTGTATTGATTTTTTATTTATTGAAAATTTTACTTGCGGATTTATCTGAGCCTGCATAAGAGTGTGCATGTAAGAGCCGTCTAAAGTTATAATGCCCTTATCTGCATAAAAAAAAGATGTGTTTAAGGTAAAATTTTCAATTAAGAGGGAATCTTCGCTTCTAAACCAGATTTTGGGAAGTGAAAAAGGACTTTCATGCATTCCCAAGGCAAAGCTAAGGCGTGCATGCGGGGTAGAAATAGAAGTTTCTGCTTCTAAAGCTGTATAGCTACCGCTTAAAAAGTAAGGCTGTTTTAAATACCATGTAGAAGGAATGTTTTTAGAAAGATAAAAATAGGCTCCCGTTACAGAATAGCTAAGGTCTAGGGGTGTGCTCTGTAAGGTAAGCGGTAATATTTTATAAAGGCTAAAAAGTGTACAGTCATTATTATAGCTGGCTTGTAAAGCTGGAACTTTTTTTAATTTTTCTTTTGGGGTAAGTTCTAGTGCAATTGAAAAAGGGTTTTCTTTGGAAGTATAGGATGGAAGGCGAGGCGCAAAGCCTAAAGCTATTTGAGACGGTGAATGAAGACTTCCCTTTAGAGATAGTTCCGGGCTTTTTAATCGGCTGTAAGCCTTAGAAAAGCTAAGCGTGCCTAAAAGAATTTCTGTCTGAAAAGGCAGCTTTGAAAAAGAAAAATCTATTTTGTTTCCGTAACGGAGCGTGCTGTTTTCTTTTAGGAAAGAAATCGGTAAAAGAAATAAATCTTCCCATGAAGCGTATTCAGTTTTATTTACCGTAACGGAGCCATTTAGTTTTATGGAAGTGTTGATTTTTGGTAAAGAGAAAAGAACAGAGCAGCCTGCAGTTGTTCCAAGTTCTTCTAGGCTTAGATTTGTGCTATTGTAAAGGTCGCACTGTCTGAATGTAAGCGAAAAGGTTTTTTCTGCAGTAAGAAAAGCCAATAAAATATGTAGAAGTAGAAGAATTATTTTACCTTTTAAAACTTTCATGCCAATAAATTTATTTTTGCATTCAAAAAAGACAAAAAATTACTTGTAATTTGCAAGGAAATTTTATAG
The DNA here is from genome assembly GCA_937877515.1 of uncultured Treponema sp. Lineage (GTDB taxonomy): Bacteria > Spirochaetota > Spirochaetia > Treponematales > Treponemataceae > Treponema_D. The sequence goes on along the minus strand of CALFIX010000066.1, from coordinate 17,209 downwards.
ACTACGCCCGTTTGAAAAATTAACCAATTATTTTACATGTCTGTTATAAAATCCGTTTTTAGAGGTAAAGGGGTAGGACTTCTTTTTTATTAAGGGTGTCTTAAAAGGTTTACATATTTGCGGTTTTAAACATTCATGTTGTTGTGCAATGCACAGAGGAACCGTATTTATGGAAAAACAATTTTCTCTTAACCCTGCAAACGGGGAAGAACTGTCTTTAGAGCTTTCTGAATCTAAAGAAAATGACATTTTAGCCGGTCAGGATTCTGATGAAATTTCCTTTGAAGATTTGGGACTGGATTCTGTAACGCTAAAAGCTATAGAAAAAAAAGGTTTTGTTCATCCTTCTCCAATTCAAGTATTAGCAATACCCCGTCTTTTAAATGGGGATGCAAATGTCGTAGCCCGTGCCCGTACAGGTACAGGTAAAACTGCTGCATTTGGACTTCCGCTGGTTCAGCGTTTAAGGGAGCAGAGCGACCATGTTAGAGCTATAATTTTAGAGCCTACCCGTGAGCTTGCAATGCAGACAGCTACAGAAATGGCGTCTTTTACGAGCGGACTCTTTCCCCGTACGGCTGTTGTGTATGGAGGCTCTTCTATGGGAGAGCAAATCAGGCAGCTGAAAAGAGGTGTTGAAATTGTTGTTGGTACTCCCGGTCGTGTTCAAGACCTTATGGAACGCGGTGTTCTGGATATAAGCCTCATAGATTATTTTATTTTAGATGAAGGCGATGAGCTTTTAGACATGGGGTTTGTTGATGATATAGAAAATATTTTTGAATCAGCATCTTCTGACTGCCGCGTTCTCTTCTTTAGTGCAACTGTTCCAAAGCCAATTTTACGTATTGCAGACCAGTTTATGGGGGACTACGAAATTGTAGAAGAAGAAGGTCATGATGAAGAACCCCTTTTAATTGAACAAAGATATTGGGTTGTTCGTGAAAGTGAAAAAATAGAAGCCTTGGTTCGTCTTATAGATATTTCAAAGGATTTTTACGGTCTTGTATTTGTTCAGAAAAAAACAGATGCAGATGATGTAAGCCGTGCACTGGAAGAAAAAGGATATCTTTCTGCTGCGTTACACGGAGATATTCCTCAGGGGCAGAGAGAAAAGATCTTAGCTCGCTTTAGGGCAAAGAGAGTTCGCATTCTTGTTGCAACAGACGTCGCTGCTCGTGGCATAGATATTGGTGGTCTTACGCACGTTGTAAATTATGACCTTCCATTTGACGGACCAACTTATGTACACCGTATAGGCCGTACAGGTAGAGCCGGTTCTTCTGGCATGGCATTTACTTTTGTCCGCCCGGAAGAGAGCCGCAGAAAGCTACAGTATTTAAAGAGTGCAGTTAAGCGTTCTGCAAAGGGTGAAATTTTAGAAGGTGCTGTTCCCAGCGTAGAAGAAGTTTTAGAGGCAAGAAAGTCCAGACTTTTTGAAGAAGTTAGAGAAAAGCTTGGCCTTAATGAAAGTTCTGCATCAGAAATAGAATCTGATTCTTCTGAAGAAGAAAATGAAGTGCCTCATCTTAGAAAAGGTGATCCTGTATTTGATAAAATGGCAGAAGAACTTTGTTTAGGTCAGAATGCACAGGAAGTTGTTGCTTCTTTACTTGCGGCAACCTATGGTTCTTCTTTAAGCAAAAAGCGTTATGGAAAAATAAATCCAAGTGCAGTTAGAGGTGACCGTGGTTCCAGAGAAGAAAGAGGCTTAAGAGGCCGTTCCAGACTTTCAGAAAATCAAATTCGCCTTTATGTTCAGATGGGCTGGCATGACGGTTATAATCCGCGCCGTATTGCAGAATTTTTTGCAGGCCTTTTACGTATCAGGGAACGTGATGTTGATGACATTGATATGGCAGACAAGTTCTGTCTTTTAACTCTTCCCAAAGAAGCTGGAGAAAGAGCTTTACAGCTTTCCAAAAATGACTCAAGTATTCCTCACATTCATGTAGACTCTAAGAGTGTTTCTTCTTCTCGTGGAGACTTTGGACGCGAAAGAGACGGCACTTCTAGAAGAAGTTACGGACGCAGAAGTTTTGGCGGAGAACGAGGCGGTTCTGAAAGCCGTTATGGTTCCAGGGGGGGCAGAGGTAGAAGCTCTTCTCATACCCGACCGGGAGTTCACACTGCAACAAAGCGTAACAGTCAGGCAAGTATCTATAAAAAAAGTTCTTCTAGTGAAGAATACTAAGTAAAGGTTTGAGGGCTTCGTTAGCAAACTAGTTTTGGTAACGAAGCTTTTTTTATGTAATAAGATATTATTCGTAAGAAGGTGTGTGCGGTTCGTAGTTTTCCAGCCATCGCATTACAGGAACTGTCCAGTCGTCTTCCATTGTGCCCTCAAGTAAAAGTCTTTCATACATAAAGTTGATGTGAGAGTGAATTCTTTTTTTGTTTTCTTCTGAAACATTATTGGCATTTACAAAAAGTGCATCTATAAATTCTGTGGCCTGCTCCGGCGTAAAAAATTCTGGAGTAATACGGGTAAGCATGTAAAGGGCAGCTGGAATGCAGTTTACACTGTGCTGTTTTATGTAAAGAACAGTTTCTCCAATTTCTATTGCCCGGCTAAACAGTTCTTTATTCCATTTTTGTTTTTCTTCTTCTGTAAAGCCTTCTCTTTCAAATAACATTCTGTAGAAGCTAAAGCATAAGCAGACAATTGAAATATGAAGGCTTGGAACGCACATATAGTGTGGGTCAGCCCTGCGAAGCCTTAAAATTTTAGGATTGTCAGATGCGGGACGGTATGTTGTAGTAAAGCATTTTTTATACATTTTCCAGGCTTCTTCGTAGGCCAGTCGAATGTAGCATAAATACTCGCCTGCAAGTTTAGAGCCATTCCATATTCCATAACGATGAATGAGCATGGTTATAGGGCGTATCCATACGTTTACAAAGTCCATGTAAATGGATAATCTGTCTGTTCTAAAAGGAACCTTTTCGTCTAACTCGTGGTCAACGTGTTTTACAGGAATGTGTAAAAGATGAATTTTCTCAAAATACTGTGGTAAGAAAAATTTAAAAACTACAGTCCCAAATACGTATTTCATTACGGGACCAAATCCCCAGTGATTCCAAGGAACAGTTGCGTAGGCTGTCATGTAATGAAATGAGGACAAGTCTCTATCTTTAACTTTATCAATTCTTTTTTGCGAAGGCTTTTTTGCATTTCCTCGCTTAAAAGGATATTTAGACGTTTCTTTGTTTTTCATTTTCCAAAAACTTTCTTTGCTACCTCTACAGATTCCATTGCATCTTTTGAATAGTAGTCGGCACCAATTTTTTGTGCATAATCAGGTGTTAATACGGCTCCTCCAACCATAATTTTACATGTTCTTCCAAGAGGTGTAAGAGCAGCCCTTAAGTCTTTTATGGTTTGCTCCATGTTTGCAACTGTTGTAGTCATTAGGGCACTTAAGCCGACTAACTGAATGTTGTTTTCTATAACAGTTTTTACAACCGTTTCTGAAGGTACATTTTTTCCTAAATCTATCACAGTGTATCCGTAGTTTTCAAGCATGGCACGTACTATGTTTTTTCCAATATCGTGAATGTCTCCATACACAGTTGCTATTGCTATGGTGCCTTTGCTTTCTGTTTTGTTTCCGGTTAATTCTAAGGTTTCTTTTATTGTTTTAAAAGATTCACTAACGGTGTCTGCACTTAAAAGCAATTGGGGTAAGAATTTTTTTCCGCTTTCAAAATCTTTTCCCACATTGTCTAAGGCAGGAACTATGCAGTTGTCTATTACGTGAACAGGTTGTGCATTTTTTAAAATTTCACTTGTAGCTTCTCTGGCTTTTTCTTTAAAACCTTTTTCTATGATTTCAATTAAATTTGCATCTTCTTTGGGAATATTTTGAATGCATGAAACAGATTCATTTTGTGGAGAAGTAATGTTTTTTCTGTTTGCTCCAAGAGAAATGGGAGCGCCACCAGAGGAGCGTTTAACTAGTGACGCTTTCTTAGGGTTTGGCCCACCGCCTGTATTCAGTGATATGCTTATGGTTCCGTCTTCTATTGCTTTTTCTAAAAGACTTTCTTTGTATTTTGCAGTTGTCGGGTCTAAGGTTCCTGTGTAAGTCTGAATGTAGTCTAAAGAGTTTTCGTCATAGCATGCTAGAGAACGGTAAGCTTTGTAGGTGTCCATCATTACCTGACTTCCCGGGTTTACGATGGCCGCACTTAGACCTGCATTTAATGCAAGCATAAAAAAGCGGCTGTTTATTATGTCGCGGCGGGGGAGTCCAAAGCTTATGTTTGAAACGCCTAAGACAAATTGAATGCCCTCCTTACCATAGCGCTCTTTTAAAATTGATATTGCCTTTACGGTTTCTAGAGCCGTCTTTTGTTCTGAACTTACAGTAAGTGTAAGAGTGTCTATAAAAATGTCCCTGATAGGAATGTTGTATTTTGCAGCTTCTTTTATAATTTTTTCTGCAACTTTTACTCTTCCTTCCGCTGTAGGAGCAATTCCGTCTTCATCAATGCAAAGGGCTACAATGCTTCCTCCATAGTGGGCAATTAACGGAAAAACCTTGTCCATTATTTCTTGCTTGCCGTTTACGCTGTTAACCAAAGCTTTTCCGTTGTAGTATCTTAAAGCTTTTTCCAAGACAGGACTTTCGCTGGAATCTAGCTGGAGAGGCGTGTTAAAGGTTTCCTGCACGCTCTTTACAGCTTTTACCATCATTTCTCTTTCGTCAATTCCCGGAAGACCAACGTTTACATCTAAAACCTGGGCACCTGCGTTTATCTGGCTTTCCGCTTCGCTTCGAATAAAATTCATATCTGAGCTTTGCAGGGCTTCTTTACATTTTTTCTTTCCTGTAGGGTTTATGCGTTCTCCTATTAAAACAGGACCATAAGAGCCGCCAATTTGCTGTGTTTTGTTGTAGGAACAGATGTAAGTATTGTTTTGTGTTTTTTCTGAATCTGAATTTGAACTTCTTACATAACCAGTTTTTTCTATGAGGGCTTTTATGTGTTTTGGAGTAGTTCCGCAGCAGCCACCTAAAAGAGAAGCTCCTCTTTTAAAATTTTTTTCTTGAGCTTTTGAAAATTCATTTTCGTCTACCTTAAAAACATTTTTTCCGTTTACAGTTTCCGGTAGACCAGCGTTTGGCTGTATGCAAACAGGAATATGAGCGTAGCGTAAAAATTCTTCTGCAAGTTTTTCATCTTCTTCCAGGGAACCGCCACAGTTAAAACCTAATGCATCAACTCTTAAGGCTTCAAGGTATGTAACGCAGGTAAGAACATCGGCTCCTGTTAGAGTCCTTAAATTTTCCTGAAAGGTCATTGTTGTGATGACAGGAAGCTTTGTGTTTTCTTTTACTGCAAGAACACAGGCTTTTACTTCGTATAAGTCGCTCATGGTTTCTACAATGGCAACTTCTGCACCCGCTTTTTCTGCAATAACGGCACATGCTTTATAAGACTCATAGGCTTCGTCAAAAGTAAGAGCCCCCATTGGTTCTAAAAGTTTTCCAATCTGACCTACGTCCCAGCTTACATAGTGAGGACCTTTTACACCGTCTTCTTCGGCTTCTTTTATGGCATCTTTTTCTATCTGTATGGCTTTTGTAATGTATTCTTCTACAGAGTGAGTAGTCGTGTGACCGTTACCCTGTAATTTTATTGGGTTTATTCCAAAAGAATTTGCAGTTAAGACGTTGCATCCGGCTTTTAAATATGCCAGGTGAATATTCTTTATGACTTCAGGTTTATAAAAGTTTAAGTCTTCGGGAATTTCGTAGCTTAAGCCTTTTACTTCCTGAATCATTGTGCCCATGCCACCGTCCAAATAAACTGCCCTGCCATTCCTTATCTGAGAGCTTAAAAATTCTTTGAAAGTAGGCTTTGTGTTTTTTATTTCCTGCATGAGCTTACCTCATTAATAAATTTTATTCATTATTCGTAGCTTTTATAATTTCGTTAACGTTGGCTAAGATTGCACCTGCAATTTCTGGTTTATTCATACTGTAAATATGAATGCCGCGCACACCATTAGAAATTAAATCTATAATCTGATCTGTAGCGTATGCAATGCCGGCCTGCTTCATTGCTTCTGGGCTAGAAGAAAATTTATCGCATATAGAGAGAAGTTTTTGTGGAACAAATGCATTAGAAAGCTTTATCATGCGGCTTACTTGATTTGCATTTGTAATTGGCATAATGCCTGCTAAAACAGGAACATGAATTCCTTTGCTTTGAAGGCGGTATAAGTAACTGTAGAGCATGTTGTTGTCAAAAAACATTTGAGTTGTTAAAAAGTCTACACCGGCTTCAACTTTATACTTTAGGTTTTCTATATCTTCTTCGCGGTTCTGGCTTTCTGGGTGACCTTCCGGGTAACAGGCTCCGCCAACACAAAAGCCTTCTGCTTTTAAAAGCGGAACAAGGTCACTTGCGTGTTTTAAGTCTTCGCTAAGTACAACCTGCCCAGGCTCTACATTTTGAGGCATGTCTCCACGAAGGGCTAAAACGTTTTCTATGCCGGCTTGTTTCATGTTTTTAGATGCTTCCTTTATGCTTTTTTTTGTGTTTCCCACGCAAGTAAGATGTGCCAAGGCAGGAGTGTTAAAAGAAATTATTTTTGAAGCAATTTCTACAGTGTTTACTTTTGTTGTGCCTCCGGCTCCATAAGTAATAGACATAAAATCTGGGGTTAGAGTGCTTAGGCTTTGAGCCGCGTTAACAACGTTTTCAAACCCTGACTGCTGCTTTGGAGGAAACATTTCAAATGAGAGTGTAACTTTTTTTTTAGAAAGAAGTTCTTTAATTGTCATGGAAGCGAATTATATACCTAGTTGATAGGAAAATCAACAAGCTTCCCTTTTCCTAAACTTCGTATTCATCCAGCTTTCGCATGCGGTCGTGATCAAGTTTTATAAAAAGATTTTTTTCTTGTGTTGGAAGAACAAGGCCTTTAGGACCGTCTTTTGCTCTTCTAAGGTGTTTTACCTGAGTGTAGTATAAATCTGCTTCTCCGTTCTTTCGGGCTTTTGAATGGTAAACTGCAAGGTTACCTGCGTATAAAAGAATGTCTAAGGGAACAGTTTTTTCTTTGCGGGCTTTTATAAATACATATCCGCCTGCGTAGTCCCGGGTGTGAAGCCATAAGTCCTGCCCCTTTACACTGTGGCGTAATAATTCATCATTTTCGTTTGCCGTGCGTCCTACAAGAATCGTCCAGCCTTCCAGCTCGTATTTTAAGCCGGTTTTGTTTTTTTCAGAATCTGTTTTTTGCTTTGGAGTTGTGTCTTTTCTTAGAAGCTGTTCCAGCTTTATGACACTTTTTTCATTAAGCATTGCCTGATATTCTTCTTCCAGGCGCGATAATTCTTTTTTTGAAAGTAAAATATCATGTTCTAAATCTTCTAGACCTGATTGAGCTTTTTTATACTGTTCGTAATAGAACTGAGCGTTTTGATGGGCATTTTTTTTTGGGTCTAAAACTATATGCATTTTTTGCCCTGTTTCGTAGTCTATGCAGTCAAAGCCGTTACCATTGGCTTCGCTCTGATATGCTAAAATAAGATCTCCTATGTGACGAAGATTATCTGAATTTTTAAAACATTTTTGTTTTTCCAAAAGCTTTTCCAGAGCAAGAGTCATTTTTGAATGTTTAACGTTGTACCATTTTTCTGCCTGAGCCAGTAAACTTTCTCTGGAAAGCGTTGCAGCGTGTTCTGAATAATATGCGTCTATTTTCTGATTAAATGTTAAAGATAAAAAATCTTTATTCGGATGTAAGCTTTTATATTCTGTAGAAAAATCGGAAAAATCTCTTATAGGAAACTTTTGAAGTAAAAGAGCTTTTTCTTCTTCTGCTGGAATTTTTTCTTCCAGTAAAAAAAGTTCCCCGGAAACTTCTTTTTTCTTTGGACGGCGAAACATGCAATCTTGAATTACATTATTTTCGTCTGTAACAATTACGTTTGCCGCATTACTCCACAAACGAATGTAGATGTACATTTTTTCTTGCCACGTAGAAACATCCAGTTTTATAATGCGGTCAAGACCAATCTGCCTGCAGCTGTTTATTCTCATTCCCTGAACATGGCTTCTTAGGTATTCATGAAAGCGCAGGGGCTTTTTGTTTTTAGTAATTTTTTGATTTGTCTCATGCATGCGACAGGAGTTTTGAGAAGTACATATAAGAACTGTCTTTAGATTTCCGTTTTTTATTGTACGAAGTGTAAGTATGTCAAAACCAGGTTGAATGACTTCTTGAATAAAAGAGCCTTCTAGGTCTAGTTCTGAGAGAATTAAATTTATTTCGTTACAATTAAGAGACATTGTCCTGCCCTGTCATTACTTCTAACTGTTGCTGCATAATATAGCTTGTGTTTGTTTGTAAGACAAGACGCTGGGCAAGCATTTTGCTTAAGAATATTCCGTAATGAGGGTTTTCTCTTATAAGCTTTAAGAATGTAGGCTTTGGAACTTTTATAAGCTTACAGTCACCGACTGCTACAACCGTTGCTGTTCTTCGGCCGTTTAACAGGAATGCCATTTCTCCAATAAAGATGTCGTTTGGCGTAAGGGTAGTGCTTAATTTTTGATTTGTATAAACGGCAAATTTTCCGGAAACTATAAAGAATAAATCGTTAGAAAGCTCGTCTTGCCTAAAGATAATATCCTTATTTTTATAGTCAATAATGTCAAAGTCCTTCATAATTTGAGGAACAGTGTTTACCGAGTTTACCTTATTTTTTATGGAGAAAGTTACCTGGTTTCCTTTTTCGTTGTAGGAGATTTTTTGAACACACTGACTGCTTAAAAGTATGCCCCGTCCGTTAGTTTCTGTTCCGCCACTTTTTTCCATGGCTTCTTTCCAGTCAAAACCTTCGCCTTCGTCCCTTATTCTAAAAGCTGAAGCATTGTGTTTAATAAAATAAGAAATGTGAACTCGTCTTCCTCGGTATTCTGGTTTTTGAGCTCTTTCTTTTATGAGGGTAATAATGTCTCCTCCATTCATAAGCCATTCATTTTTTTCTTTGTACGAAATGTTTAAGTTACCGTGCTCAACAGCATTCATTAAAAGTTCCATTAAAGTCATTTGTAAGTTTACTCTGTCTTCGTCAGAAATTCGGTTTGTGTTGTAAAGGTATGTTACTAAAAAGTTTGTGTAAAAGCGAATGTCTACAGGGTCGTTTTCACATTCAAAAGACCCTTGTTCTTCTCCTCCAATCATGTCCTGAAGGCCGCGAGTGTAAAGAAACTGCTGATTATTTTTTAAAATGCGAAGGAGGCGGCCAAAGTTGTCTTCAAATTCTGAAACTTTTAGAATGGAAAGTATGTTACCGTCTTTTAAGTCTTCCAGCTTTTTTTGCTGAGTTTTATCTTTGCAAACTGCAATAACCCCACCATAGTGAAGCCATGAGTCTTTATTAATTGCCTCTAAGATTTTTTGTGCATTAATAGGAGGTTCAGAAGTAAAATCTATTACTTTGATTTCTGGAAGTTCATATTGAATATAAGTAATGGCATCTTCTGTGTCGCTAAAAGAAGCTCCGTTAAAAAAAGATTCGTATTTTGAGGTTGCATCTTTTACGGCTTTAATTATATTTTCGTTTGTAGAAGCTGTAATAATTTTTTTCATTCTAGAATCTCCTGATTTTTAGCTTATTTTAGAATAGCATAAGATTTATAAAAACTCAAAAAATTTGTACAAAGTTTTAAGTTTATTTAAATGGCGGGGGTATAATTAAATTAGACTTAAAAAAGCTTTGGTTGCTGCTCTTGCAGTGTTTGCAGTTGTAAGTTTAACTTCTTGTGGTTCGTTTAACTCAAACCCATTTAAGGGAAACACATATGTGTATACAAACATACATGGTTCTAGTGGCACCCGTACATACACCTGCTCCTGCACAGATGAAACATTAACTTTTACCTATTTTTTATGCTTCTCATTTACCTAAAAACATATTTAGTGTACAATGCCAAAACTTTACAGGTGGTTTTTATGCAAAGAGAAAAGATTGTTGTTTTAGATTTTGGTAGCCAGTATGCTCATTTAATTGCAAAACGTTTTCGTATGTTAGGCTATTACTCAGAAATTGCACTTCCTTCTGCACCTTTAAGCACTTTTGAAGAAGCTAAGGGAATAGTTTTTAGCGGAGGACCAGCTTCTGTTTATGAAGAAAATGTTCCAGAGTTTAATGAAGAAATACTTTCTCTTTCTGTTCCAATTTTGGGTTTGTGTTACGGCCATCAGCTTATGGCAAAAAACTATGGCGGAAAAGTTGGAAAAGCTGATGTCGGGGAATTTGGTATTGCTCACTTAGAAAAAACAGATGCAGGAAAAACTTCTCCATTGTTTACTGGTATAAGTGATGTAACACAAGTTTGGATGAGCCACCAAGACGCAGTCCTAGAGTTAGGAAAAGGTTTTGAAGTAATTGGTAAGACAAAAGATTGCGCTTTTGCAGCTGTTCAAAACTTAGAACTTAAACGCTGGAGCCTGCAGTGCCATTGCGAAGTAAAAGACACTCCCGAAGGAAACAGGATTTTTGAAAACTTTGCTAATATTTGCGGAATGGAAAAAAACTGGGATGAAGACGCAGTTTTAAACCACATACTTGAAAGCATAAAGGTAGATGCAAAGGATAAAAATGTACTTCTATTTTTAAGTGGCGGAGTAGACAGTACTGTAGCATTTGCTTTACTTAATAAGGCTTTAGGGCAGGAGAGGGTTTTAGGACTTCATATTGACAACGGCTTTATGCGTAAGAATGAAAGCAAAAACGTAGCAGAAGCTTACCGCTCTCATGGCTTTACAAACTTTATTGTAGAAGACGCAAGTAAAAGCTTTTTAAAGGCAATAAGCGGCTTAACTGACCCGCAGAAAAAACGCATGGCAGTAGGCGAGCATTTTATTACCGTGCGTAACGAAGTTGTTAGCCGTCAAAAGCTGGATGAAGATAAGTGGATGCTTGCTCAGGGCACTTTGTATCCTGACATTATAGAAAGTGGCGGAACAAAAAATTCTCACGTTATAAAAACTCATCATAACCGTGTAGACGGAATTCAGGCTTTAATTGCAAAGGGACTTATTATAGAGCCTTTAAAGGACTTGTATAAAGATGAAGTCCGTAGAATCGGTAAAAAGCTTGGCTTAGAAGATGATTTGGTTATGCGTCATCCTTTCCCGGGGCCTGGCTTAAGCATAAATGTTTTGTGCTCTGACGGAAAAGAAAACGAAAAAGATAAAGAAGAATTTGTTTTAGCACAAAAAGAATTAGAATCAATAGAGTTAGACATGTTCTGTGATAATTGTTCACAAAACTTAGAGCGTTATGTTTTACCTGTCCGCTCTGTAGGTGTACAGGGTGATTTTAGAACTTATAGATTCCCCGCCGTATTAAATTTTGGAGATGAAGGCGAGGGCTTTAGCCACTTACCTAAAAAGTGGGAAAAGCTCGAAGAAGCTTCCAGCCGCATTACTAACAGCGCAACTTATCTTAACCGTACCATTATCCGTTTGTATCAGAAGCCGGGGCTAAAAGAAAGCGAAATGAAAAAGATAGAAGGCTACTGCGATAAAAGAAGACTGGACCAGACAAGAGAAGCAGATAACATAATGCTTACGGCTTTGCATAAAAGCGGCTGGTACGACAGGATTTTCCAACATTTAACTATAAACTTACCTTATGCAGGTAGCCAAGAGCATTGCAGCATAGTCCTGCGTCCTCTTTGTTCAGAAGACGTAATGACAGCTCGTTTTGCATGGCTTCCCCAGGAAGATTTAAAGGCGATTGTAAAAGAAATTTCAAAGCTGGACTACGTAGACGCCATCTTCTACGACCTAAGCAACAAACCCCCTGCAACATTCGGATGGGAGTGAGGCGCGAAAGAAGCCAATTTAAGAAGACTGAGGCGCAACCTCACTGTAAACCTACGCGGGATGCGGAGGGCGGCGATGTAAGTCGCCGTTCCAGAGGAATGAGGGCTCAAGCCCGTAACCCGTAGCAGCCCGTTACGAAAGTGCGTGAAAGACACTTAAAAAAATGACGGCATCAAAGTGAGTGCCGTCCTTAAAAAAATTATTCAACGCCAGCTATGAGCTCGCTTAAAAGTGGAATAAGCTGTTTTTTACGAGAGACAACGTCTTTAAGATAGTAGATGTGCTCGTCGCGTTTAGGAAAATTCATCAGGCTTTCAAACTTCTGTTCTCCTGCAACAAACATAATTGAACTTAGTTTTGTTATGTCTGTAACCAAAAGTGCATTAAAGAGGTTACCGTTAGCCTTTCGTAAATTTTCCAGTTCGCTTAAGAATTCTGTCTTGCGGCTTAAAACTTCGCTAGTGCTGTCTACTTCTATCTGGCTTACGGTAAACTTGTGTTTGCCTTCTGTGTAATCTTTCATATCCTGATGAATTACTTCGTCTGTCGTTCGCCCTCCAATGTGGCTTCCGCTTCTTATTATGTCGTTTCCAAGTTCCTGAATGTCTAGCTCGGTTATGCTTGAAAGGTATTCTGCTGTTGTTACGTCATAATCTGTTGTGGTTCCGCTTTGCAAAATGAGCGTGTCGCTTAAAATGCCGCACAAGAGAAGGGATGCCATGTCTTTGGGAATGGAAACCCTGTTTTCGCGGTAAAGGTTTGCTATTATTGTTGCAGTTGAGCCAACAGGCTTGTTTATAAACGTAATAGGTGTTTTTGTGCTGAAGGTGCTTACCCTGTGGTGGTCAATTATTTCCTGGATTACATAGTGTTCTATGCCTTCTACAGCCTGCTGCGGCTCGTTATGGTCTACCATTATGACCTGAATGTTTGCTTCGTGTAAAAGATCACTTTCGCTTATTATGCCGATTACTTTATTGTTGTTGTCTACAACAGGAAGGCATCGTGAAGGACTTTGCGTTAAGAGAGGTCTTATCTTTTGAACGGTGTCTTCTGCACGGACAGGCTGAATTTTTTTGTCTGCCATTGCACTTACCGGAGAAGAGTATTCTATAAGCATTGCAGTCGTTGCTGTTGAGTCGTGGCTTGAAAGAACAGAAACGTGATTCTTTTTTGCAAGCTCGTGGAGCTCTTTTTTTAAGATGTAGTCTTTTGTGATTATTAAGGCTCTCACTTGTTTTTCTATGCAGAGTCTTTGAATGTCTTCCCTGTCGCCTGTTATTACAACTATGTTTTCTGAGTGGCGCTCGTCTAAAAGTTTTCTAAAGCTTTCTATGTCGTCATCTCCAATCATTATGGCACATTTAAAATATGAGTCGGCATCAAATGTAACAAGTGGAGTTGCGTTAAGAGTTTTTTCTATAAGGCTTACACTTGCCATAACAATGTCTTCGCGTTTTGGGTTTAGAATTTTAAAAGTGTTTAATGCAAAAGCGTTGTAGTTTAGAAGTGAGAGGTATTTACCGTCTTTGTCTACTACAGGAAGAACACTTGCATTTGTACTTACCATTTTGTCTACGGCCTTCCAAAGTGAAACGTGTTCGTCTACTGCAACAAACTGGTCGTTCATGTAGTATTCGGTCTTTGGAAGCAAGTCCGGAATGTATTGAGGCGGTTCTACCTTAAAGCGCTTAAAAATGTATTCGGTTTGCGGGGCAAGTTTTCCGGCACGTGCTGCAATGTATTCTGACTTACCCATAAGCTGTTTAAGCTTTGCGTATGCTGTTGCGGCCACTACGCTGTCTGTGTCCGGGTTTCTGTGTCCAATAATGTAAACTTTGTTTTTCATAATTTGATTTTTCCTTATAAGCTATTTTTTTTTCTAGTTGTTCTTACATGGCTTTCTCTACTTTTAACTCTAGCAGGCATTTTAATAGCGGCATTCATTGTAAAGTATTTAGCATTTTTCCATGTTAATATAAACTTAAATTAAGACAGTTAAACTAAGTGTCTTACTAGCCCTTATTTTCTCCTAAATTACATTACCATTATAGTAAAATTATGTATTTTTTCAACTTAGGGAAAAAGAAGCTTTTTTTGGGGCTAACTTTTTATAAGATCTTCTAGTAAGTATAATATTGCAAAAGGGTAGGGTATTTGATAATATAGAAAATCAACACGCGTAAATAAAAAACTGAATAGTTTTAATTTTTTTAATTTTAGAGGCTTTTATGGACACACTTACATCATCTTATTATGATCCCAAAAATCTTCCTGCAGATTTTGTAAAACTTTATGGCGGAAAAGAAAGTGACGTTCTTGTGTATTCTTCTCCAGCTCGTATAAATATTATTGGGGAACATATTGACTACAATGGCGGTATGGTTTTTCCTGCCGCAATAAACCGTTACTTATATGTAGCCCTTAGGAAAAGAGATGATTCAAAAATTATTTATAATGATGTTCGCTTCCCAGGAACTTTTACTTTTGACATAAATGATAATTTTGTTTTTGACAAAGCAAACGATTATGCAAATTATTTAAACGGAATTCTTTCTCAGTTAAAAGAAAAGGGGTATAAGTTTGAATGCGGCTTTGAAATTCTTATGGCAAGTAATGTTCCTGCCGGTGGAGGAATCTCTTCCAGCAGTGCTTTGGAATGCGGCTTTGCCTATGCTGTAAGTGATGCCTTTGGGTTTAATATTGACCGCGTAGAAATTGCAAAACTAGGTCAGATGAGTGAACACAATTTTATGGGCGTTAACTGCGGAATTATGGATCAGTTTATAATTTCTGTCGGTAAAAAAGATACAGCCATAAAACTAAACTGTGCAACTCTTGAATACGAGTATGCTCCGTTAAACATGGGCGACTGGCGCTTTGTTGTAATGAACACAAATAAGCAGCGTCGTCTTGCAGACAGTAAGTACAACGAAAGACGAAGTGAATGTGAAAAAGCTTTAGAAATTTTACAGAATAACGGTGTAAATATAAAAGCTCTTTGTGAGCTTACTCCTTCTGAATGGGAAGAAAAAAAGTCTTTGATTGCCGATGAAGTTTTAGTAAAAAGGGCAAAACATTGCGTTTATGAAAATCAGCGTGTAAAAGATGCAGTGGAAGCACTAAAGAAAGATGACTTTAATGGCCTGGGGCTTTTGTTAAATGCAAGCCATAAGTCTTTAAAAGAAGACTACGAAGTAACGGGCATAGAGCTTGACACTCTTTCTGAAACGGCTCAAAAACAGGAAGGCTGTTTGGGTGCCCGCATGACTGGAGCCGGTTTTGGTGGCTGTGCAATTGCTTTAGTTCATAAAGATAAGATAGAGTCTTTTGTTAAAAACGTTCAGGAAGAATATACAAAGGTTATAGGTTATGGAGCCGGCTTCTTTGCTTGCGAAAGCGGTGATGGAGTTGCAAAGCTTTAAAAATAAAAATGGAAAACGGCTTTCATAAGTCTTAGTTTCTGATGCCGTTTTCCATTTTTTTTGTCTCTTTAAAAAAAATTTTATACCTTGAGAGGGTCAATATTTGCATGACCTGAAGCAACAAAAGGTAGAACGTTTTCATCCTTGTCTATGTGTAATACTACAAGATGAGGACCTTTGCTAAAGGCTTTTTTATACCATTCTTTGTCTTCGTTTGCATCTATTGCATCTATACCAAAACCCTTTGCAACTGTTAAGAAGTCTGGTTGTTTTTCAAATTCGCTGGCACTGTAGTTTTTCTTAAACAAATACATTTGCTGTTGTCTAACCATGCCAAGGCTTCCGTTTTGCAAAACAAAAATTGTTACGTTAAGGTCTTCTTCGTTAAGCGTTATAAGCTCCTGAATATTCATCAAAATGCTTCCGTCGCCGCTTACACATACAACTCTCTTAGACTTGTTGTTTAAGCTGGCTCCTATTGCAGCAGGTAAGCCTAAGCCCATTGTGCCTAAAGAGCCGCTTGTTAAAAACTGTCTGGGCTTTTCTACTGGGTAGAACTGAGCTGTCCACATCTGGTGCTGGCCTACATCGGTTGTTACAATTATGTTTTCCGGTTTTACACCTGCCTTTTCTGCCATAAGCGGAATGTCTCGTATGAATGCGCGAGGATTAACACTGTCCTTTGGAACATTTTTGCAGCGGCCAAGCAGGATGTCTTCGGTTTTTGCTTTAATTTCCAAAAGTTCGTTAAGCCATTTATTGCGTTCTTTCGAAGCTTCACTATTCTTCTTTTTTTCTGAACTTATAAGGCTTGTAAGTTGAGGTAATATATTTTGAATTTCTCCAACAATAGAGAGTGAAGAAGGTAGAATTTTATTTATTTCTGCAGCATCTACATCTATATGTAAAATTTGTGCATTTGGCGAAAATTTAGAAATTACACCGGTTGCCCTGTCGTCAAAGCGAACTCCTAAAGCAAGCACTAAGTCTGCATCGTGCATGGCAACGTTTGCCGCATAAGAACCGTGCATGCCTACCATTCCAAGATTGTTTTTTGCACTCTTAGGAACAGCCCCTATACCCATAAGGCTTGTTGTTACAACTGCATTGTAAGAGTCAAGAAGTGTATTTATGCAGAGAGACGCATCTGGACTGTTACAGCCTCCTCCCAAGAAGAGAACTGCTTTTTTTGCATTAAGCATAAGATGAGTCATGTTTTGTATGATTTCTTTTAGTTCTTCTTTTGATGTGGCATGCTTTAGTGTTTTATACGGCTTTGAAATAGAATTAAATGTTTTTGCAGTTGGCCATGAGTCAAATTCTACAGTTGCAGTTTGAACGTCTTTAGGTAAATCTATTAAAACTGGTCCCGGGCGACCGCTGGTTGCAATTGCAAATGCCTTTGGAATAACTGTAAATAAATCTTCTGCACGAGTAACCATTATGCTATGCTTTGTTATTGGAAAAGAAAGTCCAAAGGTATCTGCTTCCTGAAAAGAGTCTGTTCCAATCATAGAGGTGTTTACCTGTCCTGTGAATGCAATAATGGGCACAGAGTCGCATCTTGCATCTGCAACAGCAGTTAGAAGATTCATTGCTCCAGGTCCGCTTGTGACCATGCAGACAGCAGGTTTTCCACTAGAACGAGCCATTCCCTGAGCTATAAAGCCGGCAGCCTGTTCCTGACGCACAAGGACGTGCTTTATGGAACTTTTGTTTAGTTCGTCATACAAAGGCAAAATGTATCCGCCAGGAAGTCCTGCTACGGTCTTAATGCCTTCCAACTCTAGTAACTTTACAATAATTTGTGAACCTGTTGCTTTTATCATGGGCCAATTTTACCGATAATGGCATTTTCTTTCTAGTAGTTTGTCCGTTCCAAATACATTTAGGACACTCTGACACCTGGGGAAGAATTCAGATA
>CALFIX010000065.1 GCA_937877515.1 uncultured Treponema sp. | reverse complement strand
GCAAGAACAAAAGTCAGGCTCTCGGTTTTATTTCTCACAAACTCCTCAATGTTGTTTTCACTATTCTTAAAAACAATATTGATTACGTTCCTGTATTTCCTCCTGATGTTGACGTCTCAAAACTTGCTGAAAAAGCAATTAAATCTCAATTACCTAATTGACATTTCATAGCAGGTCTTACTTTATGATTACTGAAAATTGTAATATTTTAGGAGAATTTTTTGCAATTTTTAAATAATTTTTTCAATTTTAGCTTAAGAAAGGGTGTGTTTTTAGCTTTCTGAAAATATTGATATCCATTTTTTTAGGAATGAATTGTAATCTTTGTCGCTTACCAGGGCATTGTCAAGACCAAAATAATTATAAAATAAAGCTCTGTGTAAAAACTTCTCACCGTTTTTTGTTGCGTCGTATGCTTCTTTCAAGACCTTAATGGCCTCGTCCTGTGACTGTAAAGAAAATGGGGTTGCGTAAGATACGCAGAAAGAAGGTACATTGCGGTCTATTGGGCTAAATGTTTTTGTTCCAAAGCTTTTAGCAAATTCATCTACACTTTTTACAAAAGCTTCATCGTCTTCTGGATATGGATTTACAAAACGTAAGGCAATAATCATTGTAAGGTATTCAGTTTTCTTTTTTTCGTTTGTTTCGTTCTGCCATAAGATTTGATTTGTTCCGCTTCTGTTAAAGTATTCAAAAAAGTCTGAATAGGTTACGTTGTCTACTGTTATATTTTGTTTTAATTCTTTTAAGCTTTCTTCTGTTGTTATGGTGCAGAATGTTCCGTTAAAACTAGAAAGAACTTCTCTTATTCCGTTACCACGAGACGGGTCTGAAAATCTTCTGCAATCAGGACAACTTTCTCTTTCTAAGTATAAAAAGAATTCTTCATTGTTAGAAATGCTTTCTCTTAATTCTTTTAAGCCCGTAAAAATTTTTGTGTTTTTAGTTATGAAATTTTTTGTTTCGGGAAGAGAAAAATATCTTTTTACAAAGATGTCAATTTTTTGCGTTGTCTCTAAATCATACGTCCCTGCAATGCTTGCCTTTCTTTCTCCATTTACAAAAGCTACGAGCCTTCCAGATGTAAGGTTTACACCATCAGATGAACCTAATTTTTTTAGCATGGAAGAATCATTTTCCTTATAGATGTATATTTTTGTCTTAGTTGAATTTTGCCATTCTGTTACAACTGATTCCAGTTTTTTGCAGGTAAGGCAGTCTTCTTCTGAAAAAAATACAAGAATGTTTCGCCGTTCTCCAAAGCTTTCTTCTTTTCCTGATGAAGAGCCTATAAAAGTTTCTAAAGTTTGTGTGCTGATTTTAGTTAATGAATCTGAAAGAGAGATTTCCAATGTAGGCTTTAATTTTTTTTTATTGCAAGAAAAAAATAAAGACTGAAAAAGCATGATAAATAAAAGCGAATAAAAAAAATATTTTTTTGTAATTAGAGTTTTCATGTAACAGCCTCTTTTAAAAATATGTCGTGGACTTTTTAAATTTTACAGTGTATTATTTATAGCATGAAAAAAGTTTTTATTTCTATACTGATTTTTTTAATTGCGTTAAGTTCATGTTCAAAAAAAGAAAAAGATTTTTCTACTAATTTTTTTTGTGTAGAAGAAGAATGTGAAACTCTAAATTTAAAATTTGAAATTTGTAGTCGCTGTGGACATACTGCTATAACGCTTAATAATGAAAATAAAGATATTCTCTTGGTTCATTGGGATAGTCCTTATGTTGATTTTCAAAATAGAGAAGGTAGAATAACTTTAGGTGCAAAAAGTTTTTTTAAAGATGGGAAGACTTATGCAGAAGTTAAGCTAAAAGAATATTTATAAGGCTAAATTATTTATTTTTAAAATTTCTTCCGGAGTGTGAACCAAAACTGATGCGCCATTCCCTTTTAAGAATGCCTCTGTTTTAAAGCCCCAGCATACGCTTATACATTTTAAGCCGGCGTTTTTTGCTGTTTCTATGTCTACCTCACTGTCGCCAACATAAACTGTTTCTTCTTTTGTTGTTCCTAAATTTTCCATCACCTTAAAGACAGAATCTGGAGCAGGCTTTCTTTTTATTCCACAGGCTTCGTTTTCTCCTGTGGCTGCATTTTGTTCAATAAAATTGTTAAAGTATAGGGCTGTAAGTTCTTTTACTTGAGCATCAGGTTTATTGGAAACAATGCCGGTTTTTATTCCGTTTTGGTTTAGCTTTTGCAATAAATTCATGATGCCCGAATAGGGTTTAGTTTTGTTGTTTGAATTTTCTGCATAATTTTTTCTCATTAAAGAGAGTGCTTCTTTGTAGAAAGGATTTTCTTTTCCGTTTGGAATGGCAAGTTCCATTAAAACACCAAGTCCATTTCCTACAAAGCCCTGAATTTCTTGTTTGCTTCTTTGGGGCATGTTTAGTTCTGTTAAAGTTTTGTTACAACTGTCTACTAAGTCATCTAAGGTATCTAGTAATGTTCCGTCTAAATCAAAAATTACAGCTTTTAACATGAAAACGATTATAGTGAATATGCATAAGGCTGTCTAATGACAGTTTTAGAGTTCCGGGCATCTTACCCAACTTACTTGACCTCTTTTGTGTATGAGGCTAAATTTGCCATGTGAAAAATTCTTCTTGCGATATGACAAAAGGAAACATTGTTTTTCTTCTCATAAATTTTGCACTTCCTCTTTTAGCTGGAAATATTTTTCAGCAAATGTATAACACTGTAGATAGTTTTGTTGTTGGAAACTTTGTTGGAAAAGAAGCTTTGGCAGCTATTGGTGCTACAACAATGCTCATAAATACTTTGGTTGGATTTTTTACAGGTTTTTCTACTGGTGGTTCTATTTTAATTTCTCAGTATTTTGGTTCTGGAAACAAGGATGCAGTAAGCAAGGTTTCTCACACAATGATTTTATCAACTGTGATTATTGGAGTTGTTTTTAGTTTTGCAGGCATTTTTCTTAACCGCATCATGCTTAGGGCTATAAACACTCCCTTAGATGTTATAGACCAGGCAGCTGACTATCTTCATATTTATTTTGAAGGCTTAGTTTTTTTAATGCTTTATAATATGGCTAGTGGAATTTTAAGAGCTGTAGGTGACTCTAAGAGACCTTTATATTTTTTAATTATATCCTCCGTTTTGAATGTTGTTTTAGATTTAGTTTTTGTAATCGTCTTAAAGCAGGGTATAAAGGGGGTTGCCTATGCAACTTTAATTTCTCAGGCAATTTCTTCTGCCCTGGTTTTAATTTTGTTGTTTAGGACAAAAGAATGTTATGGCTTAAAATTTAGTCTTTTACGGATAGACTGGCAGAGTTTTAAGAAAATACTTTCTTACGGACTGCCGGGCGGATTGCAGCTTAGCATTACTTTTCTTTCCAACACTTTTGTTCAGGGTTATATAAATAAATTCGGTTCTGACGCTATAGCAGGCTGGACGTCTTTTTCTAAAATTGATAATTTTTGTCTTTTACCAATGCAGTCAGTTTCATTAAGCGTTACAACTTTTGTGGGGCAGAATTACGGAGCTTCTCTTATTGACAGGGCAAAAAAAGGGGTAAGTATTTCTGGCTTAATTAGTATGGCAATAAGTGCATGTGTAGCTTTTCCTGCATTTTTCTTTGCTGAGCCGTTGATTTCTATATTTAACAGAGAAAGCGGTGTTGTTTATTACGGAACATATTTTTTAAAAGTTGCATCTTTCTTTTATATAATAAGATGTCTTAATCAGGTGTATGCAGGAGCTATGCGGGGCTTTGGAAATGCCATAATTCCCATGGTGGTTTTGCTTTCGTCGTTTGTTGTTTTTAGACAGGCGTATCTTGCTTTTACAACTCATCTTACAGAAAGCTTTTTTCCTGTCGCTCTAGCGTATCCAATAGGGTGGGCTGTTTGCAGTACGGCAATGGTTATTTCTTACGTAATATTTATAAAAAAATACCGTTGTACTTCATTAAACGAGCGCTTAATGTCATACAACGATATTTGATTTTGTAAACAGTATTTAATCTAGGGTCTACTTTGCAAGAAGTTCGTTTACTGCATTTATAAAGTCCTGAGGATTTTCAATTTCTTCTCCGCTTATGAGAAGTGCCTGACTTAAAAGAACCTCGCTTACTTTAGAAACATAGTCTTCGTCTACGTCCCCCTCAAGCTTTTTTACAAGTGCATGGTCTGCATTTATCTCTAAGATTGGTTTTACAATGTTACCAGTGCCTTGCCCCATGGCACGCATCATGCGCTCCATTTGTAAACTAGGATCATTCTCGTCTACAACTATGCAGCATGGACTGTCTGAAAGTCTTTTAGAAAGAACAACATCTTTTACTCGCTCTCCAAGAGCCTTTTTAATTTTTTCCTGAACAGGTTTAAATGCCTCTTCCTTCTTTTTAGCTTCTTCTTTATCTACGCCTAGTTCTTCATCGCTTCCTGCGCGGTTTACCGCTTTAAGTTCAAAGTCTTTGTACTTGCCGTAAGCCGGAATGACTATGTCGTCAATATCATCAGCCATTATAAGAACTTCAAAGCCTTTCTTCTTGTATGCTTCAAGAAGAGGAGAGGCGCGTAAGTTTTTTTCGTCTGTGCCTGTTATGTAGTAAATAGCTTTTTGTTCTGCCTGCATGCGTCCCACATAGTCACTAAGACTTGTCCATGCGTCGTCACCTGTGCCTTCTTTTGCAGTACTCTTAAAGCGAATGATATCTGCAATTTCGTCACGGTTTACAAAGTCTGAATAAAGTCCTTCTTTTAGAGGTCTATTAAAGTTTTTGACAAACTTATTCCACTTTTCTACAACAGCTTTTTCTTCTTCCGTAGCATCTTCTTTGGAGCGAAGCTTGTCTGCGTTTTCGCCGAGCTTTTTAAATTCTGCCAGAAGCTTTTTGACGCTCTGAGTTTTTATTGTTTCTAGAATACGATTCTGCTGTAAAATTTCGCGGCTTACGTTTAGAGGCAGGTCTTCACTGTCTATAACACCGCGAATAAAGCGGAGATAGCTTGGTAAAAGTTCTCTGTCGTCGTCAGTTATAAATACTCGCTTTACGTAAAGCTTTACGCCACTTTTGTAGTCTGCATTGTACATGTCAAATGGAGCAACCTGAGGAACATAAAAAAGCGTTGTGTATTCTTGTGTACCTTCTGCATGTGTGTGTAAGTGTAAAAGAGGGTCTGTTCCGTCATGACTGAATGTTTTATAAAATTCATTGTAGTCTTCTTCTTTTAACTCGCTCTTGCTTTTTTTCCAAAGCGCACTTGCACTGTTTACCTGTTCTGTCTTGTTTTCGCTGCCGTCTGCTTTTCCGTCTTTGTCATACTTTGTCTGTGTGTAGTGCAGGTAGATTGGGAAAGCAATGTGGTTTGAATATTTTTTAATAAGTTCGTCAATCTTCCAGCGGCTTGCGTATTCTTTTGAGTCGTCATTCAGGTGAATTTCTATTGCACTGCCTAAAGTTTCTGCTTTATCAAAGCCGTAAAGTTTTGCTTCTTCTGAATCCAGCTTAAGTTCTTCTATTTCGTAAGCATTTGTGCCGTCGCTTGACCAATGCCATACCTTACCGTCTCCACCAGCCTTACGTGTGTATACGTCTATGCGGTTTGCTGCCATAAATGCACTGTAAAAACCAACTCCAAATTGACCAATTAAGTCTCCGCTTCCGTTTCCGCTGGAAGAAAGCTGTTCTATAAATGCCTTTGTTCCGCTGCGAGCTATGGTACCCAGATTGTCGCCTAAGTCTTTGTCGTCCATGCCGATACCGCAGTCCTGTACGGTAAGAATGTTTTTGTCTTCGTTAAAAGTAATGTCTATGCGGGGAGAGAAAGTTATGCTTTTAAAGGTGTCGTTAGAAACCGTAAGGTATTTAAGTTTGTCCAGGGCATCGCTTGCGTTGGAAACAATTTCGCGTAAGAAAATGTCTTTGTTAGAATACATTGAGTGAATGATGAGCTTTAAAAGCTGGTTCACTTCTGTCTGAAACTGATACTTTGCCATAATATTCCTTCTTAAAAAATAATTTTCTTTAATATAATGAAATATTTTATGTTCGGCAAATTTTTTTTAGGCGATGCGTATATGCAGCACCTACTCCGGATTGTAGCACCGCCGGGAGGCGTTCCGAAGCGGCCATTGGGAGCGTAGGAATGAAGCGATAGCGGAAGTGCGAAAAGCCGGGAATGTTTTTTAGCTTTTTGTTATAATAAAAAAAATATTTGCAATATAAACATATAGTTAATATAATTATTCAGCGTAAAAATGCCGAAATTTAGGACAGTTTGTGTTTTTTTTTACGCAATAAGGGGGATTTTTTGAAAAATCTTGAAACTAAAAAACAAAAAAAACTTGCTACAGTTGTAATTATAATTGTTGCGATTGTAATTTATATTTTATCTGCTTCTCAGGTTACATTTGTTGCAGAAACAACAAGCAAAATAACAACTCAAGATTACGAGCAGGAATGTAAAGAGCTTACAAAGGCTTATGTAGCAGTTATTGAAGGTAATCTTGATGAATATTATGCACAGCTGGCAGGATATGTAAGTGCTGATGTTGTAAAAACAGGCAATGACGAAGCTATTAGATCTTGGCTTTTACAAAATAAGGCTATGCGTCATAAAGATTTTAGCTATGTTGCATGGGTTGACAAAGATGGTAATTTTGATAGCGATATCGGAAGTCATGCTTCTGTTTTAGATAGAGGTTATTTTAAGGAGATTATGCAGCTTGGCTATGAGACTACAGTTGACGAACCTGTTACCTCTAAAACTACCGGTAAAACTGTCATCCACGTTTGTAGAGCTGCTAAAGTTAATGGCAAAACTATAGGGTTTTTCTGTGCCGTTATGGAAATGGATTCGTTTAATAATCTTGTTGGAGGAATACAACTTGGCGAAACAGGCGTTGCAAGTTTAGTAGCGGGTGCAGGATTTATAATTTCTACTTCTGGAGTTGCTGAAGTTATTGGTGCTGATATTGCTGCAATGCACGATGACCCATTAGTTGCAAAAACTATGGAAGATGGGGATAAAACTCCTGAAGGATTTGCAATATGGGGCAAAAATAGCAGAGGTGGAAAAAGTTACCTTGTGAGTCGTCCTGTTAAGGGAACTACATGGAGCTTCTGTTTTATGATAGATTTTAGTCAGGTTAGCAGAACTGCAAATTATTTACGTGTTATAATGATTATTTCTGGTATAATTATGGGGCTTGTTATTTCTTTAGTGGTGGGAACAGTTGTTTTTGTTGCGTTAAAGCCTTTAATGGTTGTTCAAGATAGCATTGGAGCAATTGCAACAGGCAATGCTGATTTAACCAGGCGTATAGATGTAGCTTCAAAAGCTAACAACGAAATTGGCGGTGTTGTAAGAAGCTTTAACATGTTTACAGAAAAGCTTCAAGATATAATGAGAGAAATAAAAGGTTCTAAAGATAATCTTATTTCTAGTGGTCAGAGTATGGACGAGGCTACTGTAGAGACAACCAGTGCTATTACTCAGATTACTGCAAACATTCAGAGCATGGGAAACAATATAAACTCTCAGTCTAACAGTGTAACTCAGACTGCAGGTGCCGTTAACGAAATTGCTTCTAACATTGAGTCGCTAAATAATATGATTGCGGCTCAGTCTGATAGTGTAAGTCAGGCTGCAAGTGCCGTAGAAGAAATGATTGGCAACATCAACAGTGTAAGCACCAGTGTTGGAAAAATGGCAGATTCATTTATGCGCCTGGAGGGTAGTGCAGAAAATGGTGTTAAAAAGCAAGCTGATGTAAACGAAAGACTTGTAGAGATTCAGGAAGAGTCTAAAACTTTGCAAGATGCAAATACTGTAATTTCTAGCATAGCAAGTCAGACAAACTTACTTGCAATGAATGCCGCTATAGAGGCAGCTCATGCAGGAGAAGCGGGTAGAGGTTTTGCTGTTGTAGCTGATGAAATTCGTAAACTTTCAGAAACTTCTACTGCTCAAAGTAAGACGATAGGATTGCAACTTAAAAAGATTGCTCAGACAATTACTGGTGTTGTTCAGGCAAGCGAACAGACCGGTAAGGCATTTACAGAAATTTCTAATGGCATAAATGAAACAGACGCTTTGGTTAGACAGATTAAGGCTGCCATGGAAGAACAGACAGAAGGAAGCAAGCAGATTACAGAAGCTCTAAATACTATGAATGATAGTACTAGCGAAGTAAAGGCTGCTTCTTTTGAAATGAGCGAAGGAAATAAAGCAATCTTAGTAGAAATAAAGAATTTACAGGATGCCTCCCTCAGTATGAAGCAGGGCATGGAAGAAATGAGTCAGGGCGCTGGAAAAATAAATGAAACCGGTGCCATGCTTGGTACGATTGCAAATGAAGTAAAGAACTCTATTAAAAAGATTGGTGAGCAGGTAGATTTGTTTAAGGTTTAATCGTGTAAACTAATAAAGATGCATTTCAAAAAGAAACACATCTTTATTGTGTTTAAAATTAATTGTGTGCAATTATTTTTCTTGCAATTTATTTTAATTTGTATTATATTTATTACATCAAGAGATAAAAGGGGGCTTTTTATGGCTTTAGCACTTACAGAAAATAATTTTAAGGCAGAAGTTTTAGATTCTGAACTTCCTGTATTAGTTGACTTTTGGGCTACATGGTGTGGACCATGCCAGATGATGGGACCTGTTGTGGAAGAAATTTCTAAGGAATTAGACGGTAAGGTAAAGGTTGCAAAGGTTAATGTAGATGAAAATCCGAATCTTGCAGAACAGTATGATGTTATGAGCATTCCGAATTTTGTTCTTTTTAAGAACGGTGCAGTAGTAAATCAGGCTGTTGGTGCCGTAGGAAAGGAAGGACTCTTAAATCTTATTAACGGCTAAAATGCAGGAAAGAGAGTTATGCTTTAACTGCCTGCGGCCTAAATCTAGCTGTTACTGTAAATACGTAAAGGACGCGGGTAGTAAAATTAAATTTGTTTTTCTCATGCACCCTAAAGAAGCCAAGAGACAGCGTACAGGAACGGGACGTTTAGCTCATCTTTGCCTGAAAGATAGCGAAATAATCGTTGGTATAGATTTTTCTAAAAACGAAAGGTTAAATGCCCTTCTTTCTGATGAAAGGTATTTTCCTTTTTTAATGTACCCTAGTGATGATGCCTGGAATGCAAAAAAAGAAGGCTTTAAAAGTGCTCTGGGAGAAAAAATTCCGCTTGTTATAATAATTGATTCAACATGGTTTTGCTCAAAAAAGATGATAAGGCAAAGTCAGAATTTGCTTTCTTTACCAAAAATTTCATTTTATGGTTCTTATAAGAGCATTTTTACATTTAAGAGAGAACCTGCTGAGTATTGTGTTTCTACAATTGAATCCTGCTATTATCTTATAAAAGAAATGCAAGCCAATGGTCTGGAAAATTTTAATGCCTCTCCAGAGCCGTTGATGAATGTGTTTAAGAAAATGATTCAGTTTCAGTTACAAAAAGAAAATGACCGCATAGACGGTAAACTTCCTTCCAGCCACGCAAATGACTGGAAGTATACCAAAAAGAGGAAAATTCCTGATTTTTAGGAAGTTGGCTTTACGTATTCAACAGTGCTGTTTGTGTAGCCCGGCGTTGAATAGTAAGTGCCGCTTCTGTCATTGTAAACTCCCGTAACAATCCAGTCGGATGCAGAGGATGTTGTGTCTTCTGTTGTCAGACTTTCTACTCCTTGTCTGGAAAGAGAACGTTTATATGTAACAGAGTCGCAGTTGCAGGCGCTTTCTATGGAGCTTGTAAAATTACCCTCGGAATCTTTCCATTTTTTGCTCTCTTCTACAAGAGTTAAATATGATGCATAAGAAGTTTTCCAGCTTGTGGCGGAACTTAAGGCAAATAGTACTGCGTCCATAACAGAAGAATCTGCGCTGTTTTGTAAAAGTAAAACATCTGATGGCGATATGCGCGCACTAGAGTTTAAGACCCAAAGGTCTCTGGCTGTGTTCAGGCTGTCCAGTGCATAAGAAAGGGTAAGGTCTTCTTCTAATTCATTAACTCTTCCGTCTGTAATAAACTCTCCTTCGCTGTCTGTTGGAACTCTTAAGTGTAAGACTATGTATTCACCTTCAGAAACTTCTATGGTCGGAAAGGTGTATTTTTTTGCTTCTCCGTCTCCAGCACTAATAAACTCCAAGCCAGCTGTGTTTCCGCTTTTTAAAACGTAAAATTCTACAAACTCGTAATGACCTGTAGAAGAATCTGCTGCATTTAGGACTTCAGAAAAAATAATTAGCGGCAGTCTGGAGTTATAGCCTGTGAATGGAATGCTGAAGGTTAGAGTGTTTTCATTTGCATCTTTTACTTCGCCTTCGAGAATGTATGAAAGGCCAATTTCTGTCGGATTTTCCAGGTTTACACAGGCGCAGGTGTTGTTTTCTGTGTAGCTGATTGAAGAAGAAATTTTTTCTGAATTTTCTGAGTTACAGACTGTGCAGGAACCTAAATTTATTTCTTTAGAAAAGTAAAGTTGAATTTGCCTGTCGCTTGCAATTTTTACATCTTCTAGAGTTGGAACAGTAAAATCGCCTTCTAAGATTTGTAATCCCTCTGAAGAACTTTTACAGCCTGTCGGCGAGATTATTGCTAAAACTAAAAAAGTAATGGCAAACGTAGGAAGAATGGTTTTAAATAAAAATAAATGCACTTTCATAAATGCCTCCACTGTATTAAATATTAGAGAGACATTTAAAAAGTGCAAAAATTTTTAAAAGATTTCTTACTTTAATTAAAGTCGAATTGCTTCTATCATGTATCTTATGCTTGTGCCAGTGTCATCTTCTAATGTTTTTTCTACAATAAAAACAAGGCTTTTTCCACTTTTATCTGTAAATATTTTATTTATCTGGTAAGAGCTTATTCCCTTTCGCTTAAAGTCTGGAGTTCCGACTTTCCAGCTTTGAAGAGTGTTTCCGTCCTGGTCCTGTTTTGAAAGGTTTATGTAAAACTTTGATTTTACATTTTTGCCGCTGCCTTCAAATGTGGGAACTAATTTTACGTGGTAATAAATTTGCTGTTCTTCTGTAGAGCTTTCAAAATCCTTAAATATAATTTCTGATGTAGGATTTTTATTTTCTATTTCGCGTACATAAAGAAGTTCTTCTGCAGAGCCTGGTTTCGCATTGTACTTGGCCCTTTTCCATTCTGTTTTTGAAAGAAGTTCTTCAAAAGCTTTCTTGCCAGAAATTTTTACAGTTTGAGAGCTTGGTTCCGTTTTGTATACTTCATTTTTTACATAATCATTCTTTTCTACATTAACAGTATATATTTCTGCCCAGGCTTGAAATTTTTTATCTGTTTTTCCGTATTGTGCAAAAATATAAGTTTTTCCATCAGTTGAGAATCCTAAGTCTTCAAAAACTGCAACATCGCCTGCAAAAGAAGCAAGAGGCATAAAGAAAAGACTTAAAACTAAAGCTAATAGTGAGACTGACTTTTTCATGATTCCTCCCAAAGTAAAATGTTTTATGCATAATACTTTGTATTTAGTATCGGCATTAAAAAGTGTGCCCTTTACTAAAAATTGGGCATGGGGTATTCTTTAGCTATGACATTAAAAACGCGTAACAGATTGTATTTTGTATTTTTTCTAATAGCTTCCTTAGTTTTTTTATTTTACATGGTATTTCTTGCGTATGCGTTTTTTTCGCACGGAATTACTCCTCCGGAAAATTATATTCGTACATTAAAGCTTGCTTCTAAAATTTCTTTTTTGCCATATTCGTTTAGTGCGGTTTTGTTTTCTTTGATTGCTTTTTCCCTGTACGTGCCTATTACTTCTTTCGTAATTTATGAAAGCTTTGAAAAAACTCAGTGTCTTGAAGTTATATATTTTGCTGCTTTTCTAATTGGCTGCCTTTTAGAGTGTATGAGGTTTTTTGTTCCATTGTTTGAATTGTGGAAGTCTTATTCTGCTTTTTTAATGTTTATTGGAAACTCTGTAATTACAGGACGACTTCTGTGCGTGCTTTCTTTGTTGTTTGCATCTTTGTTCAGCGAAACCGAACAAAGACAAAATGCTGAGCGTAATTTTGTTATTTTACTTTCTGCTTCTGTTATTTGCGGCTTTCTGGTTCCTCTTAATACGACACAAACTACATCTACCTGTATGGTCTTGTGGGGTTACAGAAATGTTTTCTTTGTTATACGGCTGTCTCTTTTTCTAGCAGCTGTTTCTGTTCTGATTGTTAATGCAATAAGGAAGTCTAGTAAGGATTTGCGTTATACTGCTGTTGGCGTTACGCTTTTATACATAGGCTATTCTTTTTTATGTTCTGCTGATAATTATGTTTACTTTATATTAGGAAGTGTTCTTCTGATTGCGGGAACCTTTATGTATTTGCATTCGATACATAGACTTTATATGTGGCATTAAAAAAACTGTGCAATTGCCCCTAAAGCAATTGGTATTATAAAGTTGTCTAAATCTTTTAATGGAAGAACTTCTATAAATGTTCCGCACAGGGCAATTACTAGTGAAAGTACTGTGTTGTGACTTGTTAAAAAACAGGAAATAAAAATTGCAGTAAAGCATGTAAGGCTTCCTTCTGCAGTTTTTCCTTGTGTAAAAGGTAATACAACTTTTCCAAATAATTTTCCGGAAAGACTTGCAAGACCGTCTCCAAACGCAAGGGCGTAAATGCCTATGCTGTAAGCCTGTTCTGACCAAAGTAGAGCAGAAGCTAATATTCCTAAGCTTAGGGTTACGGGGCCTAAAACAAATTTATTCTCATCTCTTTTTCTTGCTGCTGCTGCTGTAATTGAAGATACGACTGGAATGTTTTTTCCGTGTAAGCGTAGAAGTTCGCAAATTGTATAAAGGCTTACTGTAAATGCAAGGGCAATTATAACAGGGGCATAGGCAAACTTTAGCATGATTGGAATAAGGGCACTGCAAAGATGTATTGATTTTCTGAATACTTCCTTTGCAATCGTGATAAATTTTTGCCTGTCTGTAATTTCTAATGAAACAGAATTCTTCATTTTATAACCAAAGCATTATTCAAGAACTTTTTCGTTAGAAAGAATCCTTGGAATTTCATTATATATTGACGGCTCATAAGAGGCATTAGGACGGGTAATATATTTTATGTTTTGTTCTGCAAGATTTGTTCCGTCAAGTCTTATCATTGTTTCTTGATTTCTGGAAAGGGCATCCCAAGCCCTCAGACTGTCCTGCATGTATACAATTGCCTGCGAATTGAGGGAACTGTTACCTGTTGATTTTCCAAGTCTGTAAAGTGTTACACCAAGATTGTTGGAAGCCTTCATGTATGTAGAAACAATATCTTCATGGTCATTTCTAACCTGTGGTAAAATTACACCATATCTCTCTTTTTCTACATCAAGAATGTTTAATAGACGTTCGTAGTAACCTTTTGCAACATAATTGTCGTTGTTGGTGGAAAGTGTATTTGCTAATGCTAAGAGCAGGTGAGTGTCATTTCCGTTGGTTTCCTGACTCTTTATAAAGGAACCTAATGCGTCTCTATAGTTTTGCTTTGAATACTGAATAAATCCTATTCTGTAACGCACTGATGAGTTGTCGTACTTATTGTTTACGGCATTTATGTAATTTGAAAGAGCTCTGTCTAAGTCGTTGCTTCTAAAATAGTCTATATCTGCCAGGTCTGCATAGGTGTGGCCTACATTAGCGTCGCTTTCAAATCCGCTTTCTTTATTTGCGTTTTCATAAATTTCAATACCTTTTGCCAGGTATTCTTCTGCTGTTATAAACTCTTTTCCTTCAATGTATTCTTCGCCAAGCATACGATAAGAGTTTATATAACGATAAGTGTCTCTGTGGTTTCTTATGTTCTGCTTTTCAAAGTTGTTTATTGCCCTCTTTAAGTTGCTTATGGCTCCCTTGCTGTTGTTGGCTTCAACAAAGTAACGTCCCATATTGTAGAGTGCAACAGGATTTTCGCTGTTTGCTTTTAGAGCTCTTTCCAAAAGTTCTCTTACGTTTTCTATAGAGAATCTCAATGACTCTTCTGATGGGCGTAAAGAACCGTATCTCTTGTCTAGCAGGTATCCGCTTAATTCTGTAAGGTCGTCAGCATCTAAGCCTTTTTTCATTGGGTAAAAGAGTTCTTTATATTGTAAAACCTGACGCAAATTATCTGTGCGGATGTAGTATCTCATTTGACGAGAAAGATATAGGTTTTGATTTGAAGTTCCGCCATATAATTGCAGGAGTTCATCATAGCGTTCTTTTGCCTTTGCAAATTTAGTACTGTCACGTTCCGTTGCCCATTCTAAGTATAAATCACCTAAAAGCAAGACTGCATCTGGGTCATGAACATGATAGTCGAGAACTTCTTTTACAAGAATTCTTTCTGCCTCTTCATAGTTAAAGAGGTCGTGCATTTCCATTTCTGCCCATTCCATTCCAGCCTGCTTGTCATGCTTGTAGCGATTTATTACAGCTTTGTACATCATGCGGCTTCTGTCATATTGCTTCTTTTCCCTGTATCCCTGTGCATACTTAAAGAACCAGGGTTTGCTTTGCTTGTATATAAGGGCCTGATTAAATAAGTCTTCTGACTGAGGATATTGTTCTTCTTGAATAAGCGCATAGCCCTGCTTGTACAAATGATTTGCATGAAGCGGGTTGTATATAAAATGAATTGAGAATGACATTATTCCAACTATTACAAGCGCTGCAATGGTTGTTAAAATGGCACCCGGGAGGATTTTGTTCTTTAATTGATATTCAAATGACTTTTTATAGGCTTCATATTCTGTAGCTGAACGGCGTTCAAAGTCTCGCGGAACGTCAAGCTGGATGTCCAGCATTTTTTCCAGTTCTGAAGCAAGCTGTCTTGCAGGAACTTTTCGTAAAACTTTTTCTAAGACTGCAAATACGGCATCATCTGTAAATTCATTTTTTACTACAAGGTCTTCTAATGCTATGCGGACGTTTAACGGATAAAGTTCAAGGTTCTGCCTGAATCGTTTATATTCTGCGTCGGTAAATGTGTTTTTAGGTTTTTCATCGCCTTCTATTGCCCCAGAAAAATCTGGACTCTGAACATTCGGCTTTTTGTTTATATCAGCAGTAGTTGTGTCAGAAAAGCCCGGTATGTTAAAGAGATCGTTGTCGTCGCCTTCTATACCTGTAATTGTGCCAAGTTCAAAATCGCTTCCTGCGTCTCCAAACGGATCACCTCCGCCGGAAAAATCCAGGCCGTCCATTGCAGATGTGTCAAAGGTTTCAAAAGGTTCTTCTTCTGGAACTGACATGTCTGCCTCTGGTGCAGAAGGGGCTGCGTCCAGGTCTTCAAGGCTATCCATGCCTTCAAGATTATCAGTAGGCTCTAGTGACATGTCTCCCAAATCAGAGGCTTCCGTTACCTCAGGAGCGTCAAAGTCTGGAAGGTCAAAGGTGTCTTCTGTTGTAGTGCCAGCTTCTGCTTCTAAAGGCTCCGAGGCTAAAGACTCCGTTTCAAAAGAAGGCTCATCTAGGCTGGAGGCTTCCGTTACCTCAGGAGCGTCAAAGTCTGGAAGGTCAAAGGTATCTTCTGTTGTAGTGCCGGCTTCTGCTTCTAAAGGCTCCGAGGCTAAAGGCTCTGCTTCAAAAGAAGGCTCTGTAAGGCTGGAGGCTTCCGTTACCTCAGGAGCGTCAAAGTCTGGAAGATCAAAGGTGTCTTCTGTTGTAGTGCCGGCTTCTGCTTCTAAAGGCTCCGAGGCTAAAGACTCCGAGTCTAAAGACTCTGCTTCAAAAGAAGGCTCATCTAGGCTGGAGGCTTCCGTTACCTCCGGTTCTTCCATTTTAAAATCTGATATTTCATCTAATCCATTATCAGAAGCCTGTGTCTGGACTGGAGGTTCTTCTTTTTCAGGCTGAGATTTTTCTTTTTCTGGCTCCGGTGCAAACATACTTAAAGGGTTTACGTCTTCCATTTGAGGAATAAAAGGTTCCGGTTCTTGTTCTTCTTCAATCTCGTTTTCCGGCTCAGGTTCAGGCTCTGATTTTGGTGCTAAAAGAGCTTCTAAATCTAAGTCTTCAATAGGTATTTCTTCAGGTTTTTCTGGCTCTGGAGGAGGTTCTGGTGTTTCAAAGTCGCTTAAGTCTAAATCATCAAGACTTAAATCATCTCCAGGCATAAGTAAATCTGAAACATCCGGAGTGTCTGGGGCTTTAGCTTTAGATTTTTTTTCTTCTTTTGAGTCTTCTTCTTCATCGTCAACGCCAGTTATGTCAGAAAAGTCGTTTTCTTCCCTTTCTCTTTCTCGTGCTGCAGCGTCAGCCTGTTCCTGTTCTTCTTCTGAAAGTTGGGGCATACCATTGCGGAAATCTTCCGAGTCATTAACGTCAGCAATATCTTTGGGAATTGCAACAGTAACTGGCTTTTCTCCGCGAGTAGATCTTATTTTTACTTCGTCACCCAAATTTAGCATATCTGAGTTAAACTTTTTAAGCTGGCTTAATCCTGGCATGGCGTGCTAATTATACCCCTCAACCCTATAGTCTTTCAACATAGTTATCGGAGAAAAATAAAGTAGAGTTTAGCTCTTAGAAATTTTTTGTGATTAGAAAAAATACTTCACTTTATTGGGAAATTGTCGAAAATTTAGTTATGAATAGGGAAGTTTTTAAATCTCAGTGTCTTACTCTTTTGTTTTGTGCTTTTGCAGCTTTGTTCTTTTTGTCTGCAAAGGCTCCTTATATTCCAACTGATGAAGAATTAGATTATGCTCAGCTTGCAAATACAATTACAGAGGTAAAAGCCCCGTATCTAAAAGGAAATTGTGTGGTTTTTACACAAGAAAAAAATGCCCGGCACATCGGTATTTCTTTTGACTTTGAAAACTTCGGAACTATTCATTCTTTTAAAAAAAGAGTTCTGCTAGATGATGATTTAAATGAGGCTGATTCCCTTTACTTTTATATTTTAAATCTTCCTGATGAAGTTCAGAGTTTTGAATACCGTATTGTCATAGACGGACTTTGGACTACAGACCCTATGAATGAAAGGAAAGTTTATAATAGAGAAGCCCGTATAACGCTTTCCTATTTTGACGCTTCAAGAGAAATTCCCAGTATAACGCAAATGCAGAATGATGGATTTGTGCACTTTGTTTATATGGGTAAGACCGGGCAGGAAGTACGCCTTGGCGGTAGTTTTACAAACTGGGACAGCTGGATTTACAAAATGCAGGAAGTTGCTCCTGGGTTTTACGAATTAAGTCTTCCCCTTCCGCCAGGAAAGTATGAATATGCGTATTTTACGGGAATAACTTCTTTTATTGACGAGACAAATCCAGAGAGATGCTATACTTTAGATGGTAAAAAAGCCTCTCTCCTGATTGTAAATTAGAATTTAAAACCTTTTGGAAGTTTCATATTTTTTAGGGCACTCATGTCCATTCCGCTAAGAGAGTTCATGTCGAATCCTCCTAACCCCTGTGCTCCGAGTGCATTCATCATTTTTGCCTGAGTCCCACGGTTTCTTGTAAGCTTTTTCATTGTAAGCTTTGTTTTTTCAAATTGCTTTATAAGTTTGTTTACTTCCTGAACGCTTGTGCCGCTTCCTTTTGCAATGCGTTTTCTGCGGCTTGGACCGATTATAAGGTGATTCAATCTTTCTTTGTATGTCATGCTTAAGATAATTGCTTCTTGATGTTTTAAGTCTGCACTTGCAAGCTGTTCATCAGTTATTTGTCCTGCAAGACCGGGCATCATGTCCAGAATCTGGCTCATGCTGCCCATTTTTTTAACGCTTTGCATTTGTTCCAGCATGTCTTGAAGTGTAAACTCGTTACTCTTAAGCTTTTTTGCCATCTTTAAGGCTGTTTCCTGGTCAACGGTCTCCTGAGCTTTTTCTACAAGAGAAACAACGTCACCCATGCCAAGAATACGACCTGCAATGCGTTCTGGATGGAAAGGTTCAAAGTCGTCTGTTTTTTCGCCAGTGCCAATGTAAAGAATAGGTTTGTTTGTTATGCTCTTTAGAGAAAGGGCAGCACCGCCTCTTGCATCTGAGTCAAACTTTGTTAAGATGACACCCGTTAAGCCAAGCTGTTCGTCAAAACTTTTTGCAATGTCTACAGCGTTCTGACCTGTCATTGCATCTGCAACTAGAATTGTTTCTATAGGTTCAACGGCTTTTTTTACAGATACGAGTTCTGCCATCATTTCGCTGTCTACTTGAAGGCGGCCGGCAGTATCTATGATTACTGTGTCCAGACCGTTTTTCTTTGCGTAATCAATAGAGTTCTTTGCAACACGAACTGCATCTTTTGATTCAGCTTCTTTATAAACAGAAACACCAATCTTTTCGCCGAGAACAGAAAGCTGCTCCATAGCTGCAGGTCGTACTAAGTCGCAGGCAACTAAAAGAGGCTTTCTTCCGTCCTTCTTTAAGCGGTTGGCAAGCTTATGAGCAGCCGTTGTTTTACCGGCACCCTGTAAGCCTAAAAGCAGAATGACACTTTGTGTGTCAGGACCTTTTAGCGAAAGATCTGTTTTTTTGTCACCAAGCATGCTAACCAGTTTGTCGTGAATGATTTTAACAAACTGCTGACCTGGATCTACAGCTTTTAAAACTTTTTCGCCCTTTGCTTCTTCTATTGTGCTGTTTACAAAACGGCGTACAACACGGAGATTAACATCTGCTTCAAGAAGAGCCATTTTTATCTGTTCAACGGTTTCTTCTATATTTTTTTCAGTAATTGTGCTTTTACCACTTAGGGTTTTTATAATAGAGCTGAATGTACCTGTTATCTTCTCTAACATCTGTTTCTCCGAGTGTTGTATTTTTTTTAGTCAGCAAGACATTTGTCTAATGCTTCGCTTATTGCCTTTTTGTCAAGTTTCTGTCCGATGATGCAAAGCTTTATCATGCGGTCGCCAACTTTTTCGTCCCACTCATCTTTTATCTGAGGGTTTGCTGCTAAAATCTTTTTCTGTTCTCCAGCTGGAGCGGCTGCAATCCATTGACCAGAGTATCCTGCCTGAATCTGGCGTCCAGAAGATTCGAATACCCATGCCATTTCAGGTTCATCGCTAAACCACATAAGCCCTTTGCAGCGGATAATGTTTCTTGGCCACTTGTCTGCAAAACTGTCTAACTTCTGACGGTCAAAAGGCTTACGGCGGTAGTAAATAAATGTTCCAATTCCGTATTCATCTTCGCTTTCGCCTTCGTGTCTGTGCTCGTGGTGGTGATGATGATGCTCATGACCTTCGTGTTCGTCTTCGTGGTGGTGATGCTCGTGCTCGTCATCATCGTCGTCGTCGTCGTCGTCGTCGTGATGCTCTTCATGCTCGTCATGGTGGTGATGATGCTCTTCGTGTTCATCATTATCATCGTCAATTTCATCTTCTTCTAAGTGCTTGCACCAACCGGCAGAAGCATAAACTGTTTCAAAGTCAAAGCTTCCCGTTCCCATAACTTCACCAACGTCAACCTTTCCGTGGTCAGTTTCTATGATATTAACTCCAGGGTGTAAAACCTCAATTACTTTTCTAACCTTCTTAAACTGTTCTTCGTTTACAAGGTCCTTTTTGTTGATTACGAGTGTAGAACAGAATTCAATCTGCTGGACTAAAAGACTTTCAATATCTTCTTCGCCCTTGTCTTCTTTAAGAAGTAAGTCTCCGCCTGCAAATTCGTCAACAAGGCGGGCGGCATCTACAACACCGACAACGTTATCAAGAACGCCGTTACCAACCTGCTCAAGAGACTGTGCAATTGGCATAGGTTCGCATACACCACTTGCTTCAATCATGATGTAGTCGTACTTTCCGCTCTTAATTATGTTTTCTATGTTTCTGACAAGGTCTGTCTTTAATGTACAGCAAATACAGCCGTTTGTAAGAGGAACAATGCTAGAAGTGTCTGTAATTTTTGCTCCGTCAGCAATGAGGCGTGCGTCTACATTTACTTCGCCAATATCGTTTACAATAACGGCAACCTTGTAACCCTGCTGATTATTTAAAACCTGATTTAAAAGTGTAGTTTTACCTGCTCCAAGATATCCACAAAGGAGCGTCATAGGTGTCTTTTTCTTTGCCATATTCTGCCTCTAAAAAATTTATTTACTATAAGATACTGATTTTTAAGAAAATCGTCCACTGTTTAGGTGTATCGAAATCTATTTGCTTTTGGCACATACGCGGGATTGGAGCACCTTTAGTTGGGGCTGTCTTCAGGCAGCACCAATGAGCGAATAGCGAAGTGCGGAAAGCCCGTGTTTTAAGAAGATAATGACAGCATTTTATGTTGATGGTGTGGTTCTGCCACCGCACAATTTTAATGCTGTCATTTGTTTAATGTAAAAAAATGGCTCAGCTATTTACAGTTTCGTCCATAAACAAGATTTGCTGTAAAAACTATA
The DNA here is from genome assembly GCA_937877515.1 of uncultured Treponema sp. Classification (GTDB taxonomy): domain Bacteria; phylum Spirochaetota; class Spirochaetia; order Treponematales; family Treponemataceae; genus Treponema_D. The sequence continues at coordinate 18,484 of CALFIX010000065.1, read as the reverse complement.
AGATGCTATACTTTCTTTATGACAGAGATAGAACTAAAAGCTCACGTAGATGAACCGGAAAAGTTACGAGAGCGTCTTAATAAAATTGCAAAGTTTTCTTTACAAGTTGTACGAGATGATACCTATTATGGTAACGGAAAAGTAAGCATAAGAATTAGAAAAGAAAATGTAAAAAGTGCAAATAAAACAAGCTTGCTTTTTACGTACAAGCGTAAGGAAAAAAGAATTCAAAATGGCACAGTTGTAGAAGTAAATGATGAACACGAGTGTATTTTAAGTGAAAGTGAACCTCTGGAAGCTTTTCTAAAAGATGCCGGCTTTGAGGTAACTTTAACAAAGCATAAAGAAGTAGAAGATTGGTGCTTTATTAATGCTGTCAGCGTAAATGGAAAAGTCCTTTCTGCTACGTACGAATTGTGTCTGGTACCCCCTCTTGGATATTTTTTAGAAATAGAAATTCTTTCTCCTTTTTCTGATGAAGACTCTGTTTTAGCAGTGCGAAAAGCCTTAGAGTCTCTCTTAGAAAAGGCAGGCATTTCTAAGGATAAGATAGAAAATCGTTACTATAAAGAGATGCTTTTGTCTTGTGCAGAGGTCTAAAACATGACATAATGCACTCATGAAAAATTTTCCATTAAACCACTCAGAGTTAGTCTCTCTTAGTCAAAAATATCCGACACCTTTTTATCTTTATGATGAAAAGACTATTCGTGAAAATATGCGCTACTTTAAAAAAGCGTTCAGTATTTTTCCTAAGTTTACGGAGTATTTTGCCGTAAAAGCTTGTCCTAATCCTTACATTTTAAAAGTTTTGGCAAGTGAAGGCTGCGGCGGCGACTGTTCCAGTTTGCCGGAACTTATTTTATGCGAAAAAAGTGGCATTAAAGGTAAGCGTATAATGTTTACAAGCAATGACACTCCCTCTTTAGAGTTTGTAAAAGCTTCAGAGCTTGGTGCAATCATAAACTTTGACGACATTACTCATGTGGATTTTGCAAAAGAAGCTTTAGGCGGCTCTTTACCGGATACTGTCTGCTTCCGCTATAACCCGGGTCCTCTAAAGGAAGGCGGAAACTCCATAATCGGAAAGCCGGAAGAAGCAAAATACGGTCTTACAAAAGAGCAGATGTTTGAAGGCTACAGGCTATGTAAAAAGTATGGCGTAAAGCATTTTGGGCTTCATACAATGGTGGCCTCTAACGAGCTTAATCCGGAATTTTTTATCGATACGGCCCGCATAGTTTTTGATTTAGTTTTAGAGGTTCAAAAAGAGTGCGGCGTAAACATAGAGTTTGTAGACTTAGGCGGCGGCATCGGCATTCCGTATAAGCCTGGTCAGAGTGCAGTAGATTTAGACTATGTTGCAAAAGGAATAAGGGCTCTTTATGACCAGAAGATTGTACCTGCTGGTTTAGACCCCATGGAAATCTGTTTTGAATGCGGCCGACCAATAACAGGTCCTTACGGTTATCTTGTTACAAAGGCAATTCACGAAAAGCATATTTACCGTGAATACATTGGTGTAGATGCAAGTATGGCAGACTTAATGAGGCCTGGAATGTACGGGGCATACCATGAGGTTACTGTCAGCGGAAAGGAAAATGCTCCCCGGGATCATGTTTACGATGTAACAGGAAGCCTTTGCGAAAACTGTGATAAGTTTGCAGTTCAGAGGGAACTTCCCAAAATAGAGATGGGAGACCTTCTGATAATCCATGACGCAGGTGCACACGGCAGGGCAATGGGCTTTAATTATAACGGTAAACTACGTGCGGGAGAGATTTTGCTCAGAGAAGATGGCAGTACAGTGCAAATTCGCAGGCAGGAAACAATTGAAGACTACTTTGCGACACTGGATTTTAGTGGCCTAGACAGTTTTAAGGCTTAAATTTGAGAGGCATTTACAAGTTTGTAAGTGCCTCTTTTTGATATAAAAAGCCCCTTATGTGTAAAAAAACACATATTTGTAGTGAAAATTTGCAGTATTTTTTTGAGCAGTGTAAAATTCAGGCGTTTATTTTTACAAAAAGTTTTACAAGAGGAAAATGTATGGATGAAAATGAAGACTTTGAAAGTGAAAACGTAGATACCTTATTTTTTACCGGTTCTTCAGCTTCTGAACAAAAAGAAAATAGTTACTTAAACGAACAGTTTACTTATAAGCAGGTAGGTTCCATTGCAAAATATGTAGAGCCTATAAGCAGTTTAAGTTCTATGGATGTTGTCGTAGAAATGTTTAAGAGGGACGACGACTTACAGGCCCTTCCTGTAGAAGAATATGACCACGTTGTAGGCATTATAGACCGGCGTACGGTTTTAAAAGCTACAGATTCGGCATGGAAGCGGCTGACCTCCGGCAGCGTTATAGATTACACTCCCCGCGTAGAAGCAATCATTTATGCAAATGAATTTATAGAAAAAGCTTTGCCTGAGGTTTCAAAAATAAACCATGAATATGGCATAGAGTATTTTCCTGTTTTTGACGGAAGAAACTTTTTTGGAATAGTTCGTTTAGATGAATTTCTGGCGCGCATGACAGACATTCGCGAAAAAGATTTAGACAAAGCTTCTCAAATTCAAACAGCACAATTTGCTACAGCAGAAGAACTTGCCTCTTTACCCTACAAAGTAAATGTCTGGAACCGCATGGCAAATACTTTAGGTGGCGACATGTACCTTGCTCATAAAGTAAACGAAAATGAAAGCATTGTTGGTGTTTTTGATGTTTCAGGAAAAAATGTTGCAGCTTCTTTATTAACAATGACCGTGCCCTCGTTTTTTAAGACTCTGAAGTACTTAAAAAAATTTCCGCGTTCCGCAATGGAAACTGTTTCCATGCTGGATGATTTTTTAGCAAATGTTGTGCCTCCGGGAAACTTTATTACAGCCATCCTTTGCTGGATAAATGTACATACCCACCGTATGTATATTTTTAACTGCGGCCATACAACTTGCTATTTAACATACCAAGAGCCAGCTACAGGAAACCCGGTAAAAACAGCTCCTATTGTTCCAAAACTTCCCCCATTTGGAATGGGAGCCATTAAAGAGCAACTTTCAAAAACTGAAAATTCAAAAGAAAGATCTTTTTTGGCACTGGAAGCACGCCGCGGAATTCACCTGGATTTTTATTCAGACGGATTTACGGATATGCAGAATCCTGATGGCAGACGTTACGAAGAACAGAGTGCTTTTGAGTTTTTTACTCGTCTTTACACTGTGCCGGAAGAAGACTTCTTTAACGAGGTTACAAAGACCGTAAATAAATACATTGGAGAAATGCTTATCCCTGATGATATTACAATTATGGACATAAGAATTTAAAATAAAAAATAAAACTGGAGTAAAAAATGTTTGTAAAAATTGCATTACTTGTAATTTTCTTTGCAGTGTTTGTTGCAGTTGGCATTAAGTGTCGCTCACAAAGTAAAAATGTTTCAGGCTATGTTCTGGGCGGACGCACCGTAGGTCCGTGGCTTACGGCGTTTGCTTACGGCACCTCATACTTTAGTGCGGTAATCTTTGTAGGCTATGCAGGTCAGTTTGGCTGGAGCTTTGGTGTGGCTTCCACATGGATAGGACTTGGAAACGCATTCATCGGTTCACTTCTTGCATGGTCTTTACTCGGACGGCGTACCCGCATTATGACGCAGCATCTGGGTGCAAAGACTATGCCGGAGTTTTTTGGTGTGCGCTACGAAAGCAAGGCTTTAAAAGTTAGTGCAAGTGCAATTACGTTTTTGTTTTTAATTCCATACACAGCATCGTTATTTAACGGACTATCACGCCTTTTCCGTATGGCATTTAATGTGGATTATGCTGTGTGTGTAATAGTGATGGCTGTTTTAACGGCTGTTTATGTTATTGTAGGCGGCTACATGGCAACTGCCGTAAACGACTTTATTCAGGGAATTGTAATGCTTGTAGGAATTGTAGCTGTTGTAGTTGCTGTGCTGTCTAAAAATGGCGGATTTATGAACAGCCTTGCTTTAATGAGTCAGATAGAAAGTCCTGCTTTCCCAGAATTAAAAGGTGCGTTTACTTCTTTCTTTGGTCCCCAGCCGCTTTACCTTTTAGTTGTAGTTTTATTAACTTCGCTTGGTACATGGGGCTTACCTCAGATGGTAGGAAAATTTTATGCCATAAAAAATGAAGAGTCAGTAAAAATAGGAACTTTAATTTCTACTTTCTTTGCAATTGTCGTTGCTGGCGGCTGTTACTTTCTGGGTGGATTCGGACGTCTTTTTACAACACAGGAAGCCGTAAGTGCGGAAGGCTTTGACAGTATTGTTCCGACAATGCTCAGCGGGCTGGGGGATGTATTAATAGGCATAGTCTTGATTTTAGTTTTATCTGCTTCTATGAGTACGCTGTCTTCGCTGGTGTTGACATCAAGTTCAACACTGACATTAGATTTTATAAACTCATTCAAAAAGAAAAGAAGTGCAAAGGCGGAACAACACGACATGCTTTTTATGCGCATTTTTGTTGCAGTCTTCATTGTAATTTCTGCCGTAATTGCAATAGTTCAGGCAAAAAGCCGCGTAACGTTTATAGCCCAGCTTATGGGTATTTCTTGGGGAGCCCTTTCCGGTGCATTTCTGGCTCCGTTTATGTACGGCCTTTACTGGAAAAAAACAACAAAGGCATCTGTAGTAACTTCATTCTGTTTCGGCGTAATTGTAATGCTGACTCAGCTTTGCATTTCGTTAGGATGGTTTAATCTTCCCGGAGCATTCTTTGGATTTATCTTTAAGAACTCTCTTTATTCAGGCGTGTTCTGCATGCTCTCTAGTTTAGTGCTTGTGCCGCTTGTAAGTCTGTTTACTCAAAAAACAAAACCTCAAGCCGTGGATTCTATGTTCAGCTGCTACAACAAGAAAGTTCTTGTTCCTGCCAGTGAAGCTCTTACTGACGCAGAATAATTTCTGAGTGTTTTTATGAACGGCATCCCCTGTGTTATGCAGAGGATGCTTTTTTTACATGTGTATGTCTACTGTGCTGAGGAAAGTGCAGCACTGTAGATGTTCGGGCAGTACGCAGAAGGGTTTGTAATGCGTATTGTATTTTCGCCTTTCTTTAAGCTTACTTCTGTGAATGCATACGAAAGACATGATAAATCGTATCCGCCGCTGGACTCACAGTTAATGTTCTGGGTTTTACCGTTTACAGCCAGAATTATATTTCTGTTTTCTCCGCACATGTATCCGAGACGAAGAATGTATTTCCCTTTTTCCGGAACAGAAAATTTTACCTGTGCATAAGAAGCAGAAGTGTTTCCCAGCCAGCCTATGAATCCGTCGTTTTCTCTGGATGCATTCGTTTCAAATTCATCTGCGTATTTAGTTTCATACTTCAGCGAAGTATATTTTTCATCAGCGTTAAGTCCGTAGTCCGTTGTGTCAGAAATTTCCGGCTGAGCATTTGTTTCTTCGTTTACGCCAACTGCAATTCTGTCTATGCCCATGAAAGCGTTAGACGGAGTCCAGAGAGATATTCTGTTTTCTCCGCAAGTAAGTTTTACAAGACAGCTGTATTTGGCAATCGAGTTTGTGCCTGAGCATACGAGAGGTGTCCTGATTTCTTCACCGCCATTTATGCTGTATGAAATCTGTGCTTTTTTACCAGACTTATAGTACACGTTCATTTTATACACGCCGTCATTTTTTGCCGTAACACTGAATGTTACAACTGAAGTTTTTCCAAAGCCAATCCGTGCTTCTTTCAGACTGGATGCAAACGGGTTTACAGCAATTTCCGCTTCACCAGATAAAACTGTGCATGAAGAATCATCTGTTTCGTAATAGTTAAATTCTTTTTCCGGTAACGAAAAATTCTCTTTGCTAATTACAATGCAGAGTCCGCCGTTTTCCTTTAATGTTTCTTTGATTACAGAATCTTTTGTAACGGTAGTTTTTTTGTACTGAACTTTTGAGCCGCCATCACAGTCAGTAAAAATGAGTGCGCTGTAAGTGCCGTCGTTTAAGAAATCCAGTTTAATGTCTGTTGTACGTGATTTTTTTGTCATGGCGCCCACAAACCATTTGTCCTTTCCGATAGCCTTTCTTGCTGCAGCTGCATATTGCGCTGGTTTTAAATTCTCTTTGTCTACAAGAATACTCTTTTCAAAACTGGGTTCAATTTCATTCAGGAAAGTGAGTGCCGGGTTTCCTTCGTATGCGTAGATTGATGAAGCAAGATTTAATGTTGCAGATTCAAATACAACGGTTTCTGCAAGCTGGAATGCTGCTGTTGCCGGAATTGAAACTACAGGAAGCGCCGCAGGTGTGTAGTCCATGGAACCGCAGATGTTTCTTGTGAAAGGAAAGGTAAGAAGCGTTTCGATGGTTGGAGAAGTCCAGCCAAATTTATGGTACTCTTCGCCAAAGACAGCTTCGTAAGAAAGTACGTTCGGATATGTTCTGTTTTCTCCGCCCGGATTTGTACATCCATGGAATAAAACGCACAGTCTGTTTTCTGCTGCAGTCTTTGCGCACAACTGCATCTGTTTCATTGTTTCCTGAGTGTCGCTGTCGAAGTAGTCTACTTTTACTGCATAAACTCCCGCTTCGTGTGCCCACTTGAACTGTTCCTGAATCTGTTTTTCATTCAGCAGTGAATATGTTGGGTATGCAGGGCGTCCGTTTGAGTCAGGCCACCTTTCGTGATATGTATTGTTTACTCCGTACCAGAGCATGATTTTTACATTTTTCTCTGATGCATATTTACAGAGTTCAGAAACTTTTTCTTTGTAGTCAGGCCAGAGGCACCATCCAAAATCCAAGCAGACCGCATTCCATCCGTTCTGATAAGCGAAGTCTATATAGTCTTTTTGAGGTGCGTATTCAATCGGAAAATCTCCCGCTCCTGACCACCACGACCAGTCTGCTTTGAAAGGCTTTACCCATTCCGTGAAGTGATATTTTTCTTCATCTGGTTCCGGGTTTAAGCCTGTAATGAGTGTGCTTTCAAAAAGTTTTTCTATGTCGTGCGTGATAAGAGCGCATCTCCACGGGGTTTTAAAAAATCCGTCTGAGTTATATTTCATTGTTACTTTTGTTACTTTGTTTCCGAATATAAATTTTAAGACAGAACTCTTTGCACTTTTTTTCAGATACGATGCACAGTATGGCTCGTTTTCGTTAAAAACATTTGCTTCTGTAATCAGGACCCATGCCTTGCCTTTCTGAAGTTCAGCAAGTGCCGGAACGGTTATTTTGCCGCTGCTTCTAAAAAAAGATTTCATGGTACTTCTTATGAAGTCCATTTCGTAGGTGTTGTTCGGAGTTCCAGTGTATAAAACTGTATCCTCACCCGGAATATTAAAACTGCTTGTTTCGTTTTTGATTTCTTCTTTTGAGCCTGGTTTACCGTAGACTTCATATCTGTAAGCAATACCGTCATTGTAAGCTCTGAAACGTACAATGCATTTATTTGCTGCGTTTTCAGTTTCGACAGGTGTGAGTTCCAGCACAAGCTCTGAATATTCGTTTTCCGCTGAGTTTGTTTTTCCGGCTAGCAGTCTGTACGAATCTTTTATATTTTTCTGAACGCCTTTTACTTTTGCGGTACATCCTTTTGTGAAGTCTGTAGACTTTGTCTTTATTCCGAAGTCCGACAGTTCAAGTACTGTATCTTCATTTTGAATAGCACAGTATTGAAACGTTCCAGTTTCTTTGTTTTCCAGAATGCTCAGTTTTGTTTTCTGGTCTGGTGAAAAAAGTTCTGCTCCATTTACAGTGGTTGCCGCTGATGTCAGTAAACATGCCATAAGAATTATACTCCGTTTTTTCATAAACTTCTCCGATTGTTTTGTCACTATAGTGTAAGTGCGAAAACGGAAATTCGGAATGTTTTTTTGTTTAGTGCATATGGAAAAATGTACGATATTTGACAGCCTTTAGAATTTGTTTATTATCTGAAGTGCGGAGTCATTTTTCTTCAGCTGCTTTCTGTATTCTGACGGTGAAAGATTGAACTTTTTTTTAAATGCTTTTGAAAAGGCGAGGGCATCTTCATAGCCTGTCTGAAGGGCTACAGACTGAATAGAGAGGTCTGAGTGCTTTAAGAGTTCTTCTGCTTTTTCAAGACGAAGGTTTATGATGTAATCTTTTATGCCTGTTCCAATCTGTTCTGAAAACATTGTGCTCAGGTATGTGCGGGTAAGCCCGACTTCTTCTGCAAGTTCAGAGATTTTTATTTTATTTTTGTAGTTGTCTTCGATGTAGTGAAGTATGTGCTCTATGTAAATATTCTGCGGATATTCCTGTCTGTTTTCGTATGAGGTCTGAGCTTCTTCTGCAAACTCTGAAAGCACTGCATACAGAAGTGATTCCCGTTTCAGTTCATTCGCGTTTGTGAGGTTTCTTGCATTCAGCATCTGCTCAATGAGTGAAATTATTTTTTCTGAGTTTTCGTAATGTCCTGTGAGCTTACACCTGCTGTCCAGATTCATGTATTCCAGATACATGGAAGCTTTTGCGCCGTTAAATGCAATCCAGCCGTAATTCCATGGAGTGTGTAAATCTGCCTTGTAATACGTTTCTATTTCCGGTGGAATCAGAAAATAATCACCCTTCTTGAGATTGTATGTTTTGCCATTGATTGTGTAAGTGCCGCAACCTTCTGTTATGTAGTGAATCAGATAGTCTTCACGGATTGTGGGACCGAAGCTGTGTCCTTTTGAACATTCTTCCAGACCGCAGTAGCAGAGATAGAGATCTATGTTTTTTTTGTAGAAAAGTTCAAGGCATTTAAAACCTGCACTCACGGTGTAGGCTGTCTTAGGTGATATTGGTCCAGACATGGTTTTATTGTATCAGTAAAGAAAATACCCCGCAAGCATTTCTTACGGGGTGCACTTCGTGGTGGGGTGGTTAGTCTTTATCTTTCGTGCAACACGAACATCTTTATTCCTTCAGTCGGGATTTTTTTCCTGATGTATTCAATGACTGCACGAACATTTTCTTCTGCGGAATCTTCTGCATATGCAATGAGCATGAAGTTTGTTTCAGACCATGTTGTGGTCCCCAGTTTATAGGAATCAGTTCCACGACCATGCACAAGCGGAATCACTGAGTACATGAAATCTTTTACGCAGTTTTCGAGATTCGTAATAACTTCTGAATACACAGACTGGTTTGCAATTATCTCAATCCTAATCATTTTCTGCCTCCGTCTTTACAAGTGACTTTAATTCGTCCGGAATTTCAGATGAATTTTTGTTTTCTGCATTTTTGTTCATCAGAGAGTAGATGACCGGAATGATGAACATGGTTACGATTGTACTTGAAGTAAGGCCTCTGAGTATCGGGCGAAGTCTGCTTGCAGCTGCATCTTCATAAGCATTCAGAACCGGCATTGTAAACAGATTGATGAACGGTGCCTTAAAGCTTTCGTATGTTCCAGCCATTACGCCGAATACTAGGAGTACGGCAAGAATTATGATGAGTGCAAAAACTTCTCCTGCATTGCTTCCGTCACTGATGCTTGCAGTAAGGTGAATCACACGCGACTGATCTTCTCTATTGATTGAAACAGGTCCTGTGCCGCGAACTACTTCTGCAAAGTTTGCAACAGATACAAGTCCGTTTGTTCCCTGAACATAAATTTTTTCGAGGTCAGGAATATCTGTTCTGTATTCATCAGCGAGAATTACAACAACATCGTAACTGTCTCCGTTGTCTTTTACTGTTTCTGCATTGTCAATCTGTTTAGATGCGTCGGGCAAAGTAATGCTGATGGATCCCTTGTAAGATGTATCTGAAGAGTTGAAGCCTCGTCCACTCGAACCAGCGAACTGTCGTTGTTGTTAGACATGAACGAAATGCGCAAGGCGTGGAATAAGTATCACTGACAAAAGCAGAATGCCTGTTGCAATTACAACTGTAACGAATCTGTGGTGAAGAACTGTGTGAAGAGCTTTTTCTGATTATCTCAAGCGCATTGTAAACTATTTATCGTAGCTTTTTTTTGTTTAATTCCATGGATGGAATCACATATCTAGAAATCAGAAACATTATAAACACCACGACCCGACAGGATGTGGGTCGCACATTTTCTAGAAATCATAAACCGCACGAAGTTGTTTCACAACTTCGTGCCCACTTGTTTAATTACAGGACGGAATTAAACAAGTGCCTTCATTGAAGTCATGTAAGAGCGGAGGCGCTTACCAACTTCTTCAATCGGGTGGTTACGAATTTCATCATTTACCTGAACAAGCTGCTGGTTAGAAACGCTGAGGCTCTTTAATTCCATTCCCTTACCGATGTCACAAGTAGTAACAGAATTCTTCATAAAGTCTTGAAGAAGAGGAACACAGGCACGTGCAAAGAGGTAGCATCCGTATTCTGCAGTATCAGAAATAACCTTGTTCATCTCATAAAGACGGCGGCGGTCAATAAGGTTTGCAATAAGAGGAACTTCGTGTAAGCTTTCGTAGTATGCACTTTCCGGTTTAATGCCTGCAGAAACCATTGTTTCAAATGCAAGCTCGCAACCAGCTTTAATAAATGCTACAAGTAAGATTCCCTTGTCAAAGTATTCCTGCTCGTCAATTTCCTTGTCAGTTTCCTTTTCTGTTTCAAACGGAATCTTTGCATAGCTTTCGCGCCATTCGTGTAAGTTCTTGTCGCCATTTGCCCAGTCCTTCATCATTGTAGAGCTGAATTCTCCAGAGATAATGTCGTCCATGTGTTTCTGGAAAAGTGGAGTCATAATCTCTTTGAGCTGCTTGCTTAAGTCGTTTGCACGAATCTTTGCAGGGTTAGAAAGACGGTCCATCATACCTGTAACGCCGCCCCACTTAAGAGCCTCAGAAATTACGTTCCAGCCGTGCATCAAAAGTTTTGTAGCGTAGCCCGGTTCAATTCCGTTTTCTACCATCTTGTCGTAAGAAAGAATTGTTCCTGCCTGTAAAAGACCACAGAGAATTGTCTGCTCTCCCATGAGGTCAGATTTTACTTCTGCAATGAAAGATGATTCAAGAACACCTGCGGTCTCACCACGTTCTGCACAAGCTAAAGCCTTTGCTAAAGCCATACCGCGTCCTTCCGGGTCGTGTGCCGGGTGAACTGCAATAAGTTCTGGAACACCAAAACCACGAACATATTCGTTACGAACTTCTGTTCCCGGTCCCTTTGGTGCCATAAGGAAAACTGTAATGTCATCACGAATCTCTTCGCCTTCTTCTATCATGTTAAAGCCGTGGCTGTACCAGAGAGCACTACCTTTCTTCATGTACTTCATAAGATTCTGTACAACCTCGTGGTGCTGCTTATCTGGAGTAAGGTTACCTACAACATCTGCTGTTGGGAGAAGTTCTTCGTAAGTTCCAACCTTAAAACCGTTTTCTGTTGCATTTTTCCAAGACTGTCTTTTCTGTTCAATAGCTTCTTTTCTAAGGCAGTAAGAAACATCCATGCCACTGTCGCGAAGGTTTAAGCCCTGGTTTAATCCCTGAGCTCCACAGCCTACGATAACAATTTTCTTACCCTGTAAAGCTTTTGTTCCGTCTTTAAACTCATCGCGAGACATCTGACGGCAGTGACCAAGTTCCTGACGAGCAACACGCCATGGAATTGCATTAAAATAGTTCTGTCCCATTTTTTTTTCTCCTGTTTGCCCCGTGTTCGATGAGGCTTACTATTTTTGTTTTCATCATGAGTATAGTGTAGAATGTATGTTGCGTAAAGTGAAATAATTGCAGTTTGGTATTGATTTTTATGCAATGTATATCTTAGGGCTAATGTGCAGGGCTTGCAACAATGTATTTTGTTTCGTTTTCAGTATAGTCTGTTATAGTCCAATACCAGTAAATCGTTCCATAACTCTCATCATAAGTAAAGAGTACTATCTTTGTTAAGTCTGCATCTTTAGCATCTGTTGCAAAATAGTCAGAAATGCCACCTATGGTACTGTTTCCGTAAATTGGGTATAGCCCGCTTGAAGCAGAGCCTGTGTAACTGGAAAATACGTCTTCCGTTAAGTAAACTGCAAACTGATAGTCAGAAGTAATTTTGCCGGTTATCTGGATGGCTGAATATAAAGACGGAGTAATAAAGCCTCCGACTCCAGTGTTATCTGCAATGTGAAGTGTGCTTGGGGAATCTGAAGAAAGTAATGCTATGGCACATAAGCTGTCATCTGCAGTAACTTCATCGCTTCCATTCCATGTAGATGTTCCGCATGCAACTATTGTTTCGTAGTCGCCTGTTTCTGCATCTGTGTTACCGCTTAGGATTTTAGCTCCGGAAATATAGCTGTTGTCTGAGCTTACAAAGTAGTCAGTTTTGTCTGAGTAATCTTTTACACTAAAAGAGTCAAAATCAAATTCACTGTAGCTTATAAATCCGTCAGAAAGGTTTAAATGTCCAAAGCTTTTTAATGTAACGGCAGGGAGCTCTTCTTTCCCATAGTATGTTGAATTAGAGTAAAGTGTTGTTCCGTAAAAATAAACGTTGTCATAACCGTCACTAGAAGCCCCTGTTACATAAAGACATGAAGCCGTTTGGCTTATATTTGTGCTGCCTGGAGGAGTTGACATATTTATGTAACCTCCTAACCATACTACATCACTTTGGTAAACAAATAGACCATTTGTGTAATAACCTTCACAGTTTTCTATAATGCTGTTCTTTGCATAAAGTGAAGCGTTTACTATTCCTATAGCCCCCTTGTCTGTAGGGGGGGCAGAAGTTGTGTCGTAAGAAACGCAGTCGTGAATGTAGACATCTTCTAAGTATACCGTGCTGTTAAAAGATGTTGCATCAGAACTGGAAGCAGGTGCCATGTATAACACAGAAGAACCTGTACCTGTATAGTTTAGCCCATAAATTTCTACATCTTTTAAGGCTACCGTGCAGCTTTCGTAAGGAACGTATATAAGCGGGCGTGAATTAGATGCTGTTGTGTTTATTATTCCGTTTTCTATAGCAAATGTTGTTTCGCTATAAGGTGTAACAAGTGCAAAGTTAGAGTTCCAAGTAAGTGTGTTTCCTCCAAGGTCTAAAAGAATGCTGTACGGGGCATAGCTAGCATAAAAATAACTTTTTCCTGTTGCAATGTAGTCGTCTACTAAAGAATAAGTGTAATAATCTTCTTCAAGTTCGCCTGAATCTATTTTTTCACTTACGGCACTAACGGCTTCTGCAATAGTGTAATAGTATTCTCCGTCCGGGGCTAATATGGCTTTTACCTGACTTAAATTTAAGGAAACTGCATTTTTACCGGTTTTAATTGTAAAAGGGCCATAGCTTCCCCTGTAAATAACAGACTCCATTGTAAGCTTTAACGAAACAGTTATGGAAGAATTTGTAGGAATCTCTTTTACTTCTATTGTGCCGGAGGTGGAGCCGGAAACTGAAGCAGAGTAGTCTCCCTCTATGGTTAGCGTGTAACTAGCTTCGCTACTAAGGGCGCTTCTTGAAGCGGAAGAGGGAAGTACTATTTTTATGGAGCTGTAATTAGATTCAACATCATGAGAGCAGCTGAATGCAATAAAGGTTGTAAGGCAAATTAAAAAAGCGTTTCTAACTTTAATTTTCATAATTTCTCCCACGAAAAGGACTTTTGAGAGTAAGACGTGTAAAAGCAGTTAAGCTATCTGCCAAAGTTGTAATAAACCGCAGGAAGCGTTAAGCCCCCAAAGCCTTCTTTTTTTGCATCAAAATCTATAAAGCTGTCGCCATAGTGACAGAGCCATATTTTTTTTCTAATTGATTTATCTAAGCTTTGAAGTTCAACTATGCTTGCATGAACGCCGCCAACTATAGCCTGGCAGTCATGAAAGATTACTTCCGGGGTATATTCTTTTTCCATCCATTCCAAAAGTTCTTTGTCAAACCTTGTGTCCGTAGGAAACAAAATTCTATTGTCTATTAAAACACCAAAGCTTAAGGCACTTTCCTTCCAGCTTGGAACACTGTCTGGCATGTGCATGGTACGGAAAAATTTTACGTTTATGCTTCCAATGTTACCTTCCCAAAATGGACGAGGAGCACCTTTTATTTCTTTTGGTTTTATTTGATTAAAATAGTCTTCAAATGTAAGGTAACCGTCTTTGCTTTCGCCATATTTACTTCGACCGACTTCTCCGTAGCTTAAGCCACCTCTAAGGCTTTGCTCCCATAGAACTTCTTTGTATTCGTCAGTAATTAAAATATTTGGACGAGTTTTTGTTGCATAACGGTGCATAAGGGCCAGTTCTTCCAAACCGCCAATGTGGTCTGAATGGCTATGAGAAACAAATATATTCTTTACGTTTAAAATGTTTGATTTATAACGAAAAAAAGCTTCCGGGCAGCGGGTGCCGCAGTCTATAAGCAGGTGGTCTTCGCCTTTAACTATAAGGAGATTGTTCTGAAAATTTTCTTTAACAAATGCACTTCCTGTTCCTATAAATAGGAATTCAAGGTCGCCGTCATTGGTGAGTCTTAAGGAAGAGGGCATCGGAACTTTTTTCATCTAGCTAACAAACTCCATTGTATTGAATTATATCATAAAAAACGGTTGTTTTCAAAATAAAAAAAAAAAATTATAAAAATTATCTAATTTTGAGCATTTTTAGGCAATTTTATAATAAAATTTGCGGTAATTTATATATATCTTCGGCTCCATTTACTAAAATTGCTCCCATTCCCATTTCTAAAGGAAGGGCTAAATCTATGTCGTAGCGATCTCCTATGCTTAGACATTCAGAAAATGCCGTCCCGGTCATACGGCAGGCACATTCCAGGTTTTCTTTAGCCGGTTTTGATTTTTTACATGTGTCTAGCCCTACGATTTGTGTAATTACGGTGTCTGCACCTAAGGCTTTTAAGGTTTTTTGTGCCGCAAGAACAGGATTATTTGTTACTGCAATAAGTGCAAAGTGTTTGGAAAGTTCTTTTAAGGCTTTCTGCAGTTTTTTGTCACGTGAAAGATATTTTTCCGGCTCTAAAATGCTATTGCGCCATTCAATGCTTGTGTCTATGTCTATGCCGAAGGCTAAGAAAGTGTTTCCCAGGCTTATTTTTTTTCCTTCGTGCTTCTGGCTCCATTCTTTTCTGTAATTAGCAATTCTGTCTCTGGCTTCTTTTTCCGTCATTTTGTTTAAGTTTGCCCAGTGCCTAATCTGAACATCCACCTGTTCCATTACGTAAGATTGATTTGTGTATAAGGTGCCGTCTATGTCAAAAATAATAGTTTTTAGGTGTTCTGGTAGGCGGTAAATGTTCATTTTGCTTCCTTCGGAATAAATGTTTCTTGAATTTTGCATAATGCTTTTGAAGCTTCTGTAATGGAAGAGTATAGTCCCATGCCGGTAAATGCAAAAATTGCGTCTCCTATTAACTCTGCGTCCTTACAAGAAAGAACTTGTATCTTTATTCCTGTTACGTTAGCCTTAAACTGGTTCCACCCACCGTGTAGTCCTTGCCCCCCTGTAACAGTCATTGTGTCCGGAAAGTTTAGACCATTTTTTTCTGCTACCTCTTTTAGAGAATTAACTGCGTTTTTTACATCTAGGGCAATCTTATTAAGTAAAATTGTGCCGTCGTTTTCTTTGTTGTTTTTTATGTCAGAGAGAATTGAGTCTACAAGTGCTGAATAAGAAACTTCGTGCCCCCTTTCTCTTTCTATGCGCATCTTAAAGTCTGAAAAGCATGAGCCGCTTTGGGGTAAAAGCACGCTTTCGTTCCATAGTCCGGGTACCACAGAGGGGAGCGTTCTTATGCCAGTAGATGTAAGAGGCTTTTGCGTGCAGAAATTTATTCCCTCAGAGCTTCCTGCCCTGTCGCAGAGTCTTCCCGGGGTAAGTGTTGCAGTTCCGACTAGGGCACTTACAAAGTCCGGGGCGCCTGCATAAACCGGAAGGCTTTCCGGTAAAGAAAAAATTTCTGCAGCGTCTCTTGTAAGATATCCTGCAAGTGTTGAGGGCTTTATAAACGGCGGAAGTTTTTTTATTGCGTCTTCCAGAAAGGCTTCTTTTAAAACTTCTTCTGACCAGTAGGCTCTTTTAAAACGTTCCTCCGGTAAAATTGTTATTTTGCTGTCTGTAAGAAGATATATTAAATATTCAGGTCCGCTAAAAATATTTTCTGAAGAGTTCCATGCGTCAGGATGGCGTTCTCTGAATTCTAAGATGCGGGGAATAAAAAGGGAGGCCGGGTGAGTATGTTTTGTTTCTTTATTCCATAAGAGGGTTGTGCTGTCTGTGCTTACAAGGGTAGGGCCATTACCGCTTATGCAAATTGCATCTGGAACAACTCTGTCCAGGTGCATAGAGACAAGAGATTTTTTTAAGGCTGACGGCCATTCTAGAGCCGCGTGGCTGACATTCTTCAGTAAAAACTGAGCCCGTCCGTAAGAATGCATTATGCCACTTTGGTCTATGACACTGGCTTTTATAGAGGATGTTCCTATGTCTATGCAAAGTACCTTTTTAATGTTTTGACTCCTGTTTTAGGTAAAAGTTATTTTTTATAAGCCTACTCCCGATTGGAGCCGTCGCGAACCTGACGTGGCAGGTGAAGCGAGCACGAAGTGCCGTCAGCGGCGGAAAGCGGGGTGCTTAATGTAACTTTTGTTTTATAAAAAAAACTGTACCAAGCCGTTAAAGCCAAGTACAGTTCTAATAAGTTAAAAAAGTTTATGCCTGCGGGTCACAGTTGTTCTGGCTTTCCTGTGGTGGGTCTGCCTGCTGTGCGTCCTTTGTGTCCTGAGGACTGCTTGCCTTTATCATTTTGTCGATGATTGTGCGGTTGTCCAGAAGGTCAGAAAGTGACTGCTGATGATGTAGGCGTGTAATTACGTTTGCAAAGAGCCCTGAAACATTTGTGCTTATGTACCATTCGCGCTTTAAAAGTTCTTCGTGGTAAACGGCATTTGTTCCGATGATGCGGTAGAAAAGTCCCTGCTGGTAAGCTTCGTCAAAAAGTTCTATGGCGTTGCCGGTAAAGAAAGGAAGGCTTATGGCCGCAATAACTTTTGTAGCTCCCTGTTCTTTTAAGAAGCCCATGGCTTTTAAAAGTGTGCCACCGGTTCCAAGCATGTCGTCTGCTAAGAAAGCAACTTTTCCTTTTACATCACCTAAAAGCTTAATGCTCTTAATGTTTGTATTTTTTGCATTCTGCGTAACTACAGAGTAGTCTCTTTCTTTGTAAATCATAGCAAGAGGTTTTTTTAGTCCTGTTGCATAAAATTTGTTACGGTCAATTGCACCTGTGTCTGGGCTAACAATAACTAAATCTTCTTTTGTAAAGTCTACAACTTTTGCTAACTCGCGAATAATCTGGTAGCTTGCATGTAAGTTTTCCAGGTGAGTGTGAGCAAAAGCGTTTACAATTTCGCGTGAATGTAAATCCAGGGTGATAATGCGGTTTACTTCCATGCTTTCGTAAATGTGGCCTAAAAGGGCTGCTGTAAGTCCTTCGCGTCCCTTCTTTTTGTGCTGGCGGCTGTACGGATAAACAGGAAGAACAAGTGTAATCTGGCGGGCACCTGCCTGACGAATTGCGTCTATTGCACAAAGAAGGCACATTACGTGGTCGTTTACAGAAAGACGCATTTTGTTTTTGCCATCGTTAAGAGAAATTTCTTCGTGGTTTTCTACATCCTGAAAAATGTAAACATCTTTACCGCGAATACATTCGTTTAACTCTACTTTGAATTCTCCGTTTGCAAAGTAGGTAAAGCGTGCGTCTGTTTTAAAAACAGGCGGGCGGTACTTGTCTATCATTCCGCGTACACAGAGATCTGGAGTGTGTAAATCGTTATCCAGATTTATACGCTGAACAATTTCTGACTTTTCCAGATTGTAGCGCTTGTAGATGACATCGCTTTTTAGCGAGAAACGGTGCTTGTACATGTGACGGAGGTGAGTGATAACTTCGTTTGCAAAAGAAGCTCCACCCGGACAAGCAACAACGGCGAGATCGGTAGGTTCAGAATACGGCATTATTCTTTTTCCCCTTGTAAATTCTTTTCTGCTTCAAATCGTGAGTCGTTTTGGGCTTCATGTTGAAGCAGTCTGTCTGCAATGCTTAAACTAATCTTTTTGCAGATAGTGGCTTATAGTAACATTTTGAATGATATGGTGCAAGATATTGGGAGGGGGCTATTTTATGGGGTCAGTTCAGTCAGTTCATACAGAGATTGCCCAGTCAAGCTGGGCGATGACTGCGGGCACGGATGCCCGCGAAAGCAATGACAGAAATCTTTGATTTCTGTGCAAGATAAATGAAAACAGGAGTTTTTTATTTATCTGCAAACTCACTTACAAGCGCTGAGACCGTAGCCTTAGCGTCTCCGTAAATCATTACAGTGTTGTCGTTCGTAAAGAGCGGGTTCTCTACACCAGAGAAACCTGTACCCTTACCACGCTTCAATACGAATACTGTGCGGGCTTCGTGTGCGTTTACAATCGGCATACCATAGAGCGGGCTTGACTCGTCGTTGATTGCGTCCGGGTTTACGACGTCGTTTGCACCGATGACGATTGCAA
>CALFIX010000064.1 GCA_937877515.1 uncultured Treponema sp. | reverse complement strand
CCCCGGTACTTATGAAAATGCTGCTCCGGTTGGTTTGGATAGTGTTCTTGCAGTGGATGCAAAATTAAATCCTTCTAAAGATGAACTTGTAATTTACTATGTTCGTAAAGATGCAAATTATGATTTGTGGGCTTTGTGGACATGGGCTGTTCCCGGTGGCGACGGCAGTGTTATGTGGGACTACACTCAAAACTGGAGCGTAATGGACGGAGTTGCCTACATGCGCATTCCGTTAGACGGTTCAAAAACCGGCGGCAATAAGCCTGTTTCTTCAGAGGGTACTGTAGGACTTATAGTCCGTCAGAAAGCCGGCTGGATAAAAGATGGTAATGATGACCGCATCTGGGACATTAATACTTCCAATAAGGTTGTAATTTTTGAGCGTGATCAGAATACTTATGCGGCAGAAGCTTATAAGCCTTCAATAAAATCTGCTGAATTAACAAGTCTTGATACAATAGAACTTACTTTTTCCGGAAAGTATGCTATTAGCGAAGACGGTGGGGATTCTAACTTTACAGTCCGCACAAAAAATGGAAAGGCTTTTGATTTGGCTTCTGTAAAAAATCCTCTGGCTGTAAATTCCAGTGACAATTATACAACCCGCGTAACAATTAAGTTAAACGAAAAAGCCAGTGTAAGCGATTCCCTTACTGTTTCTAACCCTGCTTTCAGGGGAGTTGCAAATGTAAACAGTCAAAAGCTTTCAGTAAAACTTGCAAATGAGACCGTTCCTTCCAAAGACGTAAAGCTTGGTGCAGAGTATGCAAACGGTAGTGTAACATTTAAATTGTGGGCTCCTACATCTTCTAGGGTTGTGGCAAATCTTTATAAAAAAGACTCTGGCTCTAAAGCTGACTACACAGTAAATATGTCTTATGACGAAGCTTCTGGTGTTTGGTCTGGAGTATTTAATTTAGTAGACCCTGACGGATTTTTCTATGACTACACGGTAACTAATTCTAAGGGTACAGTAACTGTGTTAGACCCTTATGCAAAGAGTATGGCAGCTTACAAAAATAAAGGCGGAGCCGGACGCGGTGCAATTGTAAACTTAGAAAGCGAAAAAGCTCTTCCTCGTAATGGTATGGATGCTCCTTACTATCCGATGGTTCAGAGGGAAGACGCAATTGTTTATGAAGTTTCTGTTAGAGACTTTACAATTTCTAAGGACTCAGGAGTTACTTCAACGCCTGGAACATACAATGCCTTTGTAGAAAAACTTCCTTACCTTAAAGCTCTTGGTGTAACTCATATTCAGCTTTTACCGGTTGTAAACTTTTATAACAATGACGAAACAGATAAGAGTTATGATAACCGTGGGGTAGTAAATGGTTCTAACTACAACTGGGGTTATGATCCTCATAACTATTTTACTCCTGAAGGCTGGTATGCCAGTGATGCTGCAGACCCGTATTGCCGTGTTCGTGAACTTAGAAATCTTATAAATGAAATTCACAAAGCTGGCATGGGTGTTTTGTTAGACGTTGTTTATAACCACATGGCAGATGCTGCTTTATTAGATAATATTGTTCCAGGTTACTATTTTAGAATGACGGAAGATGGTAAGTACAAGAGTAATTCCGGTTGCGGTAATGACACTGCTACAGAGCATGCAATGATGAAGCGTATTGTTGTAGATTCAACTCGTTACTGGGTAGAAAATTATAAAGTAGACGGTTTCCGTTTTGACATAATGGGTCTTATGGAAGCCAGCAGTGTGCAGGATGCTTATAATGAATGTGCAAAAATTAATCCAAGCGTGTTGTTTGAAGGTGAAGCCTGGAAAATGTATAACGGCGAAGCTGGCACTGTTGGTATGGACCAGAATTACATGACAAAGACAAACGATGTTGCCGCTTTTAATGATGAATTCCGTGATTTGGTAAAGGCAGGCGGATTTAACGAAACAGGTCTAGGTCTTGTAACAGGAAAAGCTATAAACACAGAGCGTTTGTTTAAGAATGCCATAGGCTGTCCAACTGCAAACTATAAGGCTGATGACCCGGGCGACAACTTGCAGTACCTTGTTTGTCATGACGGAATGACACTTCATGACTTAATAGTAAACAACTGTCACTTAACAGATGAAAATGATGCAGAAGAAATTTGCCGCCGCATAAAGATGGCAAATGTTATAGAGCTTACAAGCCAGGGAATTGCTTTCTTACACGCCGGTCAGGAAAGAGGAAGAACAAAGCCTAACGTAAATAAAGCCAGGGCAGAAAGTATAAATAACTTTGTACGTAACAGTTATGACTCTAGTGACAACATTAACCAGATTATTTGGACTTTAGATGAAAACTATCAGAATGTATGCGACTACACTGCGGGTCTTATAGCTCTTAGAAAAAGTTCTGATGCTTTCCGCTTAGGAGATGCTAAAAAGATTTCTTCAAACGCAAAATATATTCTTGTTACAAAAGGTGAATCTTTAGTGTTTGCTTATACAGTAAAGGGAAGTGATGCAACGTATCTTGTAGCAGTAAATGCAAGTGATAAAAAGGTTTCTATAAAGACTAGCTTAAACTTAAAGAATGCAGAAGTTGTAGTTGATTCTTCTTCTGCAGGAGTTGAAGCAATTTCTTCTCCAAAAGATGTAAGCCTCAAGGGTAAGAATGTAGAACTAGAAGCCTTAAGTGCAACTGTTATAAGAGTTAAATAAGTAAATTTCCGGCAAATGACCGGCGAAAAAAAATAGGAGGAAACATAATGAAAAAAGCATTATGTGCTGTGGCAGCACTCGCAATGATGACTTCAAGCGTATTTGCTGCAAAGAAGGTAACTCTCACAGTGTGGGAGTCAGATGGCGTAGAAAAGGAATACATTCAGTGGGCAGCAAAAGAATTTTCTAAGACTCACAAGAATGTAAAGATTAAGTACGAGCCTGTAGCTTCTACAGATGCACGTGCAAAAATCGAACTTGACGGACCGGCTGGAGTTGGTGCTGACGTATTCGTAGCCCCTCATGACCACATTGGTGCTCTCGTAAACGGTGGACACGTTTTAGAAAACTCAAATCCTGCTATGTTAAATGATTTTGTAGATGCTGCAAAAGTTGGTGCTACATACAAAGGAACTGTTTATGGCTATCCTTTGGCTATAGAAACTTATGCACTCTTCTACAACAAGGATCTTGTAAAAGAACCACCAAAGACTTGGGAAGATGTTGTAAAATTTGCTGCAAGCTACAACGACAAGAGCCAGAACAAGTATGCTCTCGTTTGGCCTGTATCTGACGGATACTACAACTACATGTTCATGTCTTCTTTTGGTGCACAGCTCTTTGGACCAAATGGTGACGACAGAGCTCAGCACAATATTAACAGTGCTGCTTCTGTAAAAGGTCTTACATACTTCCAGCAGCTTAGAGCAAAAATCTTAGACGTTCCAAGTGCAGATATGACAGGTGACTTCTGTAACTCTTCATTCACAGAAGGAAAAGCTGCCATGATTATTACAGGCCCTTGGAAAACAGCTGACTTTACAACAGCTGGTGTAAACTTTGGAATTACAACAATCCCAGAATTCCCTGG
>CALFIX010000063.1 GCA_937877515.1 uncultured Treponema sp. | reverse complement strand
GTCCTTCGTGTGCGCGTGCGAAAAAAAAACATAGGGGCTAACGGTTGAAAGGATTTTTAAGAAATGGGACGTCCACCAAAAAGCATTGAGGAACATATAAAAAACGGCACTTATAAACCCTCCAGACATGACGGGCACGGCATAACAATAGAACCTCTTGAAACACTCCCCCCTCCTGTCAGTCTTTCTAAAAGGGCTGCAGAAAAGTGGGAAGAAATGGTTCCAGCCATGCTTTCTGCAGGAATGGTTTCTGTTGTTGATGCTGTAATGCTGAAAGATGCCTTTATAAGTTACGACATTGCACAGGACTGTCTGGAAAAGGTAAACGCTTATGAAAGTTATGGTGAGTATTTATTAAAACTTGATAAAATGAAGCAGATGAATCTTCTTGATGTATACAAGGAACACATGAACCGCTTCCATAAAATAATGATGAAGTTTGGCGTTACGCCGGAAGCAAGAACAAGGATGAGGGTAAAGCCAAAAGAAAAAGATACAAATGATTTTTTTAAGGAGTTAATGGGAAATGGATAGAAACTACAAAAATGAGGAGTAAAGAAGATGATTGAGGGCAACGAAGATTTTTTAAGCTGGCTGACTACTATAATGTGCAAGAGACCTGCAAAAAATTATTACATTGATTCCGAGCGAGGGGATCAGGTTGTAAATTTGATTCTTGATTTTGAACGAGACAATTTCAACTGGCGACGGGAAGATGAAGACACTTTTTGGCTGGACGTTCAACTATTCGTAAAATACAAACTTACTGACGAAGATATTCTTTTTATCTGCAAAATGCAGGGCGGAATTGAAAATAATAAAAAACATTCAGCAGAAAAAAACGCTTATTCCGAGATGATGAGAGGGCTTAAAAAATTAAGGGAATTAAATCCAAAACGAGGAGCATGTTCTAAGGATATCGACCTTCTAAAAATTTATGAAAGTGACAGTTAGAAAAAGCCTTGACAAAATCAAAGAAAAGTTATATTATAATAATTGTCAGGGACGCTTGACAAGGAGACCAAGTATGAGTGAAGTACTGCTTTACTTGGCCGATAAGCTGGTAGATTTTTTACTAGCCCTTGTGATTGCAATCGCAACATATTACATCACAAAATGGCTAGACAAAAAATCTAAGTAAGTCGGCGGTGGGTTGCCGAAAGGTAGCCCACCCTTCCTTTTTAAGATACCGCGGAGGTTTTGAAATGTCAAGTTTTTTTATCTTTGCATCAATAGCCATTGGAGTTGCTATTTATTTTGTAAGAAAACGAAATCATGAGGATGATAACAATGCCTAGAGGTGGTGTACGAGAAGGAAGCGGACGCAAAAAGATTTCTGAAAGCGGTAGAAAAAATCTTGCACTTTCTCTTCAGCAAAATCAGATAGATTATATAAAAAAACTGGCAAAAAAAGCAAACAAGACAAATTCTCAGCTTGTTTATGATGCAATAAAATATTACGAGGAAAACTATCTTAATAAATAAATGCCTTCTGATTTTACATATCTGAACTACATTGATGATATTCTCTCTGGCAAAATCCCTGCCTGAAAAGTCAAAGGATGAATATACAGATGCAATTAGAATGATGGTAATTGAGATTGATAGAATTCTATTTAAAGAAAAAAAAAGCCAATACTCAAATAAATGAATATTGGCTTAAAGTTTTAATCTTTCAGGGCTAAATCCAGAAGATACCGGCTGACAGTTTTTCCAGCCGCCGCGGCAAGTTTTTTTACAGCTTCAGCTTCTTCCGGCTGGCAGCTTACCGAAAAACTCACCCGTTTTATTCCGGTTGCTTTCCGTCCGCCGCCATGGTAGCCATAACCTGAATATTTTTTTTTAATTTTTTCTTCTTCCATGTTTCTACCTCGTAAAAAAGACTAAAAGAAAAATACAAAATGCAACAACAAAAGCCGCCACAAAATAATAAAATCTTTTCATACTTGACCCCCTTATAAAAAATCATTTATTATAAAGGCAGGCTCTCTTTTGAGAACCTGCCACACTGCTACTTAAGGAACAGTGCCAGGATTGTTGCAAGAGCTGTTATAAGTGTTGCTATTGCAACAATCCATTCTGTAATGCTTGGTCTGCTTTTCATTACCGTACCTCCTTATGTCTATAATATAACATACTAATTGTTATATATCAACACATAAAACAAAAAAAAAGGCGATAAAAAATCCGCTGTATAAATGACATTTTTATTACAATGGCAGTTGAATTTACTTATCTTCAATACATAGATGACGTTGCAAACAATAAAATACCAGCCTGTAGAAATGTAAAACTTGCCGTAAAAAGGCATGTAAACGACATAAAAAAGGCAGAGGAAGGAACTTTCCCATATTATTTTGACCACAAAAAAGCCCAGAAAGCCATTATTTTTTTCTGTCAGCTTGTGCATACAAAAGGAAAGCTTGCGGGGCAGAAATTAAAGCCCGAACCCTGGCAGCAGTTTATAATTGCCAGTTTATACGGCTGGCGAAAAAAAGAAAACAATAAAAGACGTTTTTCCCGAGCCTATATTCAGGTTGCAAGAAAAAACGGAAAGTCTTTTCTTGCGGCAGGCGTTGCACTCTATGACCTTATGACAGAACCGGGTGCAGAAGTTGTATCAGCTGCAACAAAAAAGGAACAGGCAAGAATAGTCTTTGAAGATGCAAAAAAAACTGTTCAGTATTCGCCGGATCTAAAAAAATACATAAAACCACTTGCCCATTCCCTCACCTGCGGGGACGGTTCAATGAAGCCACTTGCCAGCGATTCAAACACGCTTGACGGATTAAATCCTTCTTGTGCAATCATAGATGAATATCATGCTCATAAAACAGACGAGCTTTTAGCAGTTATAGAAACAGGAATGAGGGCAAGACAGCAGCCACTAATGTTCATAATCACAACCGCAGGAAATAATAAAAATGTTCCATGCTTTGAAGAATATGAGCGCATGTGTAAGCTGCTGAACGGGTACAGAGGCTATGAAGATGATTCAACTTTCGCAATTATTTTTGAAATTGAAAAAGGCGACGACTGGCGGAATGAAAAAAACTGGTATAAGGCAAATCCCAATCTAGGAGTTTCAGTTGAAATTGATTCCATGAGAAACGCCTATAAAAATGCCCTGACAAAATCTTCTGATGAAGATGCATTCCGTACTAAAAATCTAAATGAATGGCTAAATGTTTCAGAAGTCTGGATAAATAACAGGCAGTGGGCAAAGTGCAAGAAACGTTTTTCAGAAAAAAATCTTGCGGGGCTTCGTTGCTGGGGCGGCATAGACCTTTCAAAACGAATAGATTTCACGGCTTTTACATGGTATTTCGCGCTCCCCAATGGCAAAAGATACGCAAAGCACTATTTTTTCATCCCAGAAGCCCAGATAGACGCAAAAATGCGGCAGGACTCCTATTTAATCCGCCAGTGGATAAAGCAGGGCTATATTTTTGCAACTCCCGGCGAAACTGTAGACTATTCTTTCATGTTTGAAAAAATCCGTGCGGACTCAAAGCTCTATGATGACCGCGACCGCGAGCTGAGTGCTCAGATGCTCGGATACTGGAAGAGTTTCATTACCGACGGAGACCCGAATGCGGCCGGCCTGCCTGAGTGGACTCAGAATAGGGATTCCGGCTCTTTGATGAAGTTCGGCGACACGACGCAGATGATCAACCGGGCCATCACGGTCTCGAACGAGAACCCCATCATCGCCGCGTTCAAG
>CALFIX010000062.1 GCA_937877515.1 uncultured Treponema sp. | reverse complement strand
ACAATGGAGGTTATAAGATGAAAAAGCTTTTAGTGGTTATGGCCGCCTGTCTTGCGGCCTTCCTGCTCTCAGGCTGCGGCTCTACAAGCAAGGTTGCCGCCGCTCCTGCAGAGCCGGCTCCCGACTGGGTGCTGAACGAGGCAAAGGCTTCCGACGGGGCCAACTGGTACGCCGTGGGCTCTGCCAAGATGCCCACGGAGCAGAACTCCCTTAAGATGGCCCGTATGCAGGCCCGGGCGGAGCTTGCCCGCATTGTGAACACCCAGGTGAACGACGCCATTACGGCAAAGTCCAGGATGAACAATGCCGGCCTGGAGGAAAAGGAGCTGGTGGAGACCATGCATTTTTCTGCCGAGGCCCTGCTGGAAGGCTCGGAGCAGATCGGCCGCTACACGGCGCCCAGCGGCACGGTCTATGTGCTTATGGCTCTGCCCAAGGCCAATGCCCTGCAGAAGCTGAACGAGGTGGGCGGTAAGAGCTTCTTTAGCCTGGAGGACTTAAAATAAGCCTTTTTAGAAGGACGCTCGCTGGGCTTTCAGCTTGGCGAGCGTTTTTTCTTGCATAAAGGCTTCAATAGTGCTACAGTTACTTTAGCGAGGTTACATCTATGGCAAAAAATCTTGACTGGGGAAATCTTCCTTTTGGCTACATGCCTTGCGACAAAAGTTTTGTTGCAAACTTTAAAAATGGTTCATGGGACGAAGGCACTTTAACTAGCGACCACGAAGTAAAGATTAACGAGTGTGCTGGTGTCCTTCAGTACGCACAGACTTGCTTTGAAGGCTTAAAGGCTTACACAACAGTAGACGGTAAAATTGTTACTTTCCGCCCTGACTTAAACGCAGACCGCATGAAAGACAGCTGCGAACGTCTTGAAATGCCTGTCTTCCCAAAAGATAGATGGATTAAGGCCGTGCTTGATACGGTTAAAGCAAATATTGACTACGTACCTCCTTACGGAAGCGGAGCAACGCTTTACATTCGCCCATACATGTTTGGTTCTTCAAGCGTTATTGGTGTAAAGCCTGCAGAAGAGTATCAGTTCCGCATTTTAGTTACTCCAGTAGGACCTTACTTTAAAGGCGGAGTAAAACCTATTACTGTTCGCATTTCCGACTTAGACCGTGCCGCTCCTCATGGTACCGGCGACATTAAGGCTGGCCTTAACTATGCAATGAGCCTTCACAACATTATGGACGCACACCGCCAGGGCTTTGCAGAAAACATGTATCTTGACCCTGCAAGTCATACGTTTATTGAAGAAACCGGTGGAGCAAACATTCTCTTTGTTACAAAAGACGGTAAGCTTGTTACTCCAAAATCTAACAGCATCTTACCTTCAATTACACGCCGCTCTTTAATTACTGTTGCAAAAGACTACCTCGGTCTTACAGTAGAAGAGCGCCAGGTTAGAAAAGATGAACTTAAAGACTTTGCAGAAGTCGGTCTTTGTGGAACCGCAGCAGTTATTTCTCCAATCGGAAAGATTGTTGACCACGGGGTAGATATTAACGTTCCAAGCGGAATGGATGAAATTGGTCCAGTTCTCGGGCACCTTCGCGAAACTTTAACAGGCATCCAGATGGGAAGCGAAAAAGCCCCAGACGGATGGATATATGAGATAGCGTAAGAATAAATAGAGTAAGAATATATCTACATGAGGCGTGCAGTAATGTACGCCTTTTTTTATTAACCATTCTAAATGTCATGGGGGATACCTAAAATATACTAAAACTGTGAAGTCAAAATAAGGAGGAATGAACATGAAAAGATGTTATATATTAGCTGTTTTATTTTTCTTTTCTCGTTTTTGTTTGTAGCTTGCCCTAAAGTTTGTTCACCGA
>CALFIX010000061.1 GCA_937877515.1 uncultured Treponema sp. | reverse complement strand
CCTACTTAAAGCAGCTTGCATTAGGAGGAACTGCCGTTGGAACAGGTCTTAATGCTCCAAAGGGCTTTGACACTCTTGTTGCAAAGAAAGTTAGCGAGTTAACCGGAAAAGATTTTGTTACTTCTCCTAATAAATTCCATGCTTTAACAAGTAAGGATGAAATTGTTTACGCGCACGGAGCATTAAAGGCTCTTGCCGCTGACTGCATGAAAATTGCAAACGATGTCCGCTGGCTTGCCAGTGGTCCTCGTGACGGTCTTGGAGAAATTCATATTCCGGAAAACGAACCAGGTTCTTCAATTATGCCAGGAAAGGTAAACCCTACTCAGTGTGAGGCTATGACTATGGTTGCAGTACAGGTTATGGGTAACGATGCAACTGTCGGAATTGCAGCCAGCCAGGGTAACTTTGAGTTAAACGTATTTATGCCGGTTATTGCATATAACTTTATTCAGAGTACACGTCTTTTGGCAGAGGTGATTTTAAGCTTTAACAAAAACTGTGCCGTTGGAATTACTGCTAACAAAGAAAAAATGCATCACAA
Source organism: uncultured Treponema sp. (assembly GCA_937877515.1). GTDB lineage: Bacteria > Spirochaetota > Spirochaetia > Treponematales > Treponemataceae > Treponema_D. Next base: position 49,838 of record CALFIX010000061.1, on the reverse strand, counting down.
CCTGCATAATTCGCTTATGCTTGTTACGGCATTAAACCCATACATCGGCTACGAAAACGCAGCAAAGACAAGTCACCTGGCTTACGAGAAAAACATTTCGCTAAAAGAAGCTTGTGTGGAATTAGGTTTTTTAACCGCCGAAAAGTTTGACGAAGTATTCCACCCGGAGCAAATGGTAAACTAAGGGCGGCATAACTCGCTCATGGTAAAAAGCAAAGCATGAGGCCGCCGTGCAGGGGCGCGAAGCGTTCTGTAGTGGCGGTGGTTGAGCTTGTCGAAACCACCAGAACGAAAGAATGGAGCGAAAGCGGAACCCCGGAAGGGCGTAATAAAAATGGCACTTTTGTTTAACAGAAGAAACAAAACGCAGTAAACAAAGCTGCCGTACAAAAAGACTTCTAATCTTCTAAAAAAAGAAGTTTAGAAATAAACAGTTTAGTGAATGCATTAAAAATGCACGGAGCCGAAGTTCCTGCACGAAAAAAATTCGCAGGGACCCGCGGGGTGCATTGCGATACATGACTGTTAGATAACATTTATAAAACCCCTCGTGGCTGTGGGGAACTACTTTGAACTTTATATGCCTTATACAAAGGCAGATTTTTATATAAGGAAGTAGGTTATGGAGAATACCAGACACTACGCTTACTTCCCGGGCTGTACGCTCAAGAACAAGGCTTTAGACCTTGACGAATGGGCTAGAAAGTCTGCGGAAGTGCTTGGATTTACATTAGACGAGATTCCTGAATGGCAGTGCTGCGGCGGGGAATACCCTCTTGCAAAAGATGAGATTGCCACAAAGCTTTCTTCTGTCCGTGCTTTAGCAGATGCACAGAAGGAAGGTAAGGAGCTTGTTACTCTTTGTTCTGCCTGCTACAACGTTATTAAGCAGGTAAATCATGACATGCAGACAGACGAAAATGTTTGTCTGAAAGTTAACAACTATCTTTCACAGGACAAAATTGAATACCACGGAGAGGCTAAGGTTTTACATTACTTAGAAATCTTACGTGATGTAGTCGGTTGGGACAACGTTAAGGCTAGCGTTAAAAATCCTCTTAAGGGTAAGAAAATCGGTGCTTACTACGGATGCCTTTTACTTCGTCCAGGAAAAGTTTTAGAGTTTGACGACCCTGAAAATCCGCAGATCATTGAAGACTTTATTAAAGCCCTTGGAGCAACTCCTGTAATTTATGCAGAAAGAAATGAGTGCTGCGGAGCTTATACAGCTTTAGAGGACGCTTCTATTCCAGAAAAGCGGGCTAAAAAAATCATTACAAACGCAAAAGATATGGGAGCAGACTTTTTAGTTACAAGCTGCCCTCTTTGCCGTTATAACCTTAACAAAAATAAGGGGTCTGACGGTCTTGACGTCGTGTACTTTACAGAGCTTTTGGCTGAGGCTTTGGGATTAAAACCTTCAAAAGAGGAGGTTGCGTAAATGTTACCAACAGAGATTGAAGAACTGAAAAAACAAATCTTAAGCATTAGCGGTGTGAACCCTAAAAAGTGCATGGTATGTGGTAAATGTTCTGCAAGCTGCCCAAACTATGACGAAATGGAGTATCACCCTCACGAATTTGTGCAGATGGTGGAAAATGGCGAACTTGAGCCGCTTATGAAAACCAATTCCATTTACAAGTGTCTTTCCTGTTTTGCCTGTCTTGAACGCTGCCCGCGTCAGGTTGAACCTGCAAAGATTATAGAAGCGGTACGTGTTGCTGTAGAAAGACAGAGGGGAAACCTTCACCTTCCTGCAGAAAAGGTTACAGAGTTTTTGGACGATGATATGCCACAGCAGGCTATCGTAAGTGCATTCCGCAAGTATAAAAAATAGGAGACGTGGCATAATATGGAACGAATTGGTGTATTTGTGTGCCACTGCGGCACTAACATAGCAGGTACGGTAGACGTAGCAAAGGTTGCAGAAGAGCTTGGAAAAGTAGACGGCGTTGTCTATTCCACTCACTACACCTACATGTGTTCTTCTGCCGGCCAGAAGATGATAGAAGATCACATAAAAGACGACAAGTTAACTGGCGTTGTCTTGTGTTCTTGTTCTCCACGTATGCACGAAAAGACATTCCGTGGCTGTGCAGAACGTGCAGGATTAAACCCGTTTAAGGTAGAAGTTGCAAATATCCGTGAACAGGACTCCTGGGTCTTAAAAGACATGGAAAAGGCAACCGAAAAGGCAATTGCCTTAGGAAAGGCTGCTATTGCAAAGACAATCTTAGACACTCCTTTAACACCTGGCGAAACTCAGGTTACAAAGCGTGCTTTAGTTATCGGTGGTGGTATTGCAGGTATTACAGCAGCCCTGGACATTGCAGATGCAGGCTTCCCGGTAGACATTGTAGAAAAAGACTACACTGTTGGCGGAAAGATGGCAAAGTTAGACAAGACCTTCCCTACCCTTGACTGTGCATCTTGTATTGTTACTCCAAAGATGACAGAAGTAAGCCAGAATCCAAACATTCGAATTTTGTCTTACAGCGAAGTTTGCGGAGTTCGTGGTTACATTGGAAACTTTGAAATTGACATTAAACGTCACCCGCGCTACGTAGACGAAACAAAGTGTACGGGCTGCGGTGCATGTATAGAAAAGTGCCCGATGAAAAAGGTGCCTAACGCTTTTAACTTAAATTTGAACAACAGAAAGGCAATAGACATTCCTTTTGCACAGGCAGTTCCAAAAGTTGCAAACATTAACGCAACTTACTGTTTGCACATGTCAGCCCTTGCTAAAGGTAAAGATAATGTTTGTGGAATGTGTTCTAAAGTTTGTGGTGTAAACGCAATTGACTTTACACAAAAAGAACAGATTATCACAGAAAAATACGGCGCAATTATTGTTGCAACAGGTTATAACCCAATTGAACTTACAAAGTTTGACGAATACGCATACAGCCAGAGTCCAGACGTTGTTTCTTCGTTAGAGTTTGAACGCTTGTGCAATGCCTCAGGTCCTACAAATGGTCACCTCTTACGTCCTTCTGACGGAAAGGAACCAAAGACCATAGTATTTGTTCAGTGTGTGGGAAGCCGCTGTTCAGCAGATGCAACGAGAGGCCATGAATACTGCTCAAAGATTTGCTGTATGTACACTGCAAAGCACGCTATTCTTACCCGCGACCACTACCCGGACACAGACTGTTACGTTTTCTACATTGACGTCCGTACTCCTGGCAAAAACTTTGACGAGTTCTACCGCCGTGCCGTTGAGCAGTATGGAGTTCACTACATTAAAGGTCAGGTTGGAAAAGTAACTCCACTTTCTGACGGAACATTAGATGTTCAGGGAAGCGATTTAATTTTAGACCGCCAGCTTCATATAAAGGCAGACATGGTTGTCTTAGCTGCAAGTATTGAAGCAGATAAGTCTGCCCGTCCTCTTGCAACAATGCTTACAACTTCCATGGACAACAACGACTTCTTCTTAGAAGCACACGCAAAGCTTCGTCCTGTAGAAAGTCCGACAGCAGGCATATTCCTTGCAGGTTGCTGCCAGGGACCAAAAGACATTCCGGAAACTGTAGCACAGTCTTCTGGAGCGGCTGCAAAGGCAATTTGTCTTTTAGTAAAAGACAAGCTTAAGAACGACCCGTGCACTGCTCATCCAAACGAAAACATGTGTAACGGCTGCGGACAGTGTGTAAACGTCTGCCCTTACGGAGCAATCAGTTATGTAGACAAAGACTTCCGCGGACCTAACCGCACTACAATCACACGCCACGTTTCACAGGTTAACAGTGCAATGTGCCATGGTTGCGGAGCATGTACTGTAGCCTGTCCGAGTGGTGCTATGGATCTCTTTGGATTTAGCAACAAACAAATCTTAGCGGAGGTAGACAGCGTTCTTGACTAACGCTAAAAGCTTATGAGTGAAGAAGTAAAGACAACAGAAAATAAAACTTGGGTACCAAAGATTGTAGCATTCTGCTGCAATTGGTGTTCCTATGCAGGTGCAGACCTTGCTGGTAACAACCGCTTAGAGTACCCTGCTAACGTAAAAATTATCCGCATTCCGTGTTCATGCCGCTTAAATCCGCTCTTTATCTTAAGGGCATTCCAAAAGGGTGCCGACGGAGTAATTCTCTGCGGATGCCACCCAGGAGACTGTCACTACTCTACGGGCAACTACTTTGCACGCCGAAGAATGACACTTTTATTCAGTCAATTAGAGTTCCTGGGAATAGAAAAAGGACGCACAAGAGTTGAATGGTGTTCTGCTGCAGAAGGCGTACGTTTTGCCGGCATTATGAACGACTTTGTTTCTCAGATTACCGCTCTTGGTGAATGCAAGAGACTGGAGGACGTCAGATGCAAGGCTTAAGTGAAAAAATGATTCAGAGGGCAAAAGAATTGCTTTCTGAAGGAAAAGTTCAAAAGGTTGTAGGCTGGAAAAAAGGTCTCTTTGAAGACGACATAACTCCAGGCACATTTACTACAGCAGAAGAATTAGACAAAGATTTTATCTACGACAAAAACTGTGCTGCAAATCTTTCTAAATATCTTGTGGGAATTACCCGCGAAATAGAAGTAAAGAAAAGCACAACCCGTATGAATAACACAATGGCTAAACAGCGTGATCCAAACGCAGAAGATAAGCCTATTCCTCAGGAAGTAGTGCTTGTGTTCTTAAAGCCAGGTGACTCATACAGTTTTACAGAACTCTTAAAGGAAAACCGCATTACACGAAGCGATGTGTACGCAATCGGTATTCCCTGCCAGGACACTTTAGACGGATGCGACATCTGCGAAAGCTGTGCAGGTAAGCCACACGTTTCCTGCGATGAACTTTTAGGCGTAGACGAAAACACAAACTACGGCGAAAACCACCGCCTAGACGTTGTAGAAAAATACGAAAAGATGACTTCCCGCGAAAAAGATGCATTCTGGAAAAACGAATTTTCCCGCTGTATCCGCTGTAACGCCTGCCGTAACGTATGCCCGGCATGTACCTGTGAAAAATGCGTATTCGATAACAACGCCCTCTACACAACACAAAAAGTTGCAGAGACAAGTTTTGAAGAAAGCCTCTTCCACATAATCCGCGCATGGCACGTTGCAGGTCGCTGTACAGACTGTGGTGAATGTTCCAGAGTTTGCCCGGAGCAGATTCCTCTTTACCTTCTAAACCGCAAGTACATCAAAGACATTAACGAAATTTACGGAGAGTATCAGGCAGGAAGTGACATGGAAACAAAGCCTCCTATGCTCACATTTAATCCGGACAGCGACCCGGAAACTACAATCGTATGGGAAAGAAGCAAGGAGGTAGAAGATGCTTAGTATTGCAGAAGACAAAATTAACGACCTTTTTGCCCTTATCGGAAGCAAGGAACCACTTTATCTTCCTGTAGACAAAGAAAACAACAAAGCAGAGTTTACAAGATGGAGCGAAGGAGTTACCTTATCTAAAAACTTAAAAACTGTTCGCAGTGCAAAAGATTTCTTCTTTCCAAAAACAGAGCACATGGTAAGCTATGAAGTAAACGGAAAGGAAATCAAAGTAGAAGACCCTCGTAAAGAAGTAGAAGACTTTGTAATTTTCGGAGTCAGAGCATGTGATGCAGTCGGCATGACCGTAATAGATAATGTATATCTACACATGACACCGGTGGACTCTTACTACAAAAACAGACGCGACCACGGAACAGTTATTACCCTCGCCTGCTCTAATCCTAGCCGCACTTGTTTCTGCTCAACATACAAAATAGACGCAAGCCTTAGCGAAGACAAAAACGGAAGCAAGGGAGACGTTTCTTCCTGGCTTTCAGACGGAAAGTACTACTTTGAAGCAAATACAGAAAAAGGAAAAGCCTTTATAGAAAAAGCAAAAGCACTTCTTAAAGACGAAGATGAAAAATCTGTAGAATCTGAAAAGAAGTCTATCAGGGAAAAAGTAGAATCTCTTCCATTTGCAAACCTGGACCTTTCAAAGTTCCAGGGTAAAGACATGCTTAAAATCTTTAACTCAAAAATCTGGGAAAAGGTAGCAGAGCCTTGCGTAGGCTGCGGAACATGTACTTACGTTTGTCCGACCTGTATGTGCTTTGACGTACGCGACTTTAAGACAGGTAAAGGTGTACGCCAGGTTAGATGCTGGGACAGCTGCATGTACAACGACTTTACACAGATGGCGGCAGAAAACCCTCGCCACACTCAGAAAGAAAGAAGCCGGCAGCGTTTCATGCACAAGCTTGTCTACTACCCCATGGCACACGAAGACCTCTTCCAGTGCGTAGGATGCGGACGATGCTTAGAAAGTTGCCCCGTTAACATGAACGTGGTAAAGGTAATAAAAGCGGTACAGGAGGCCGATGACATCTAATCGGAAAAGCGTATGGAAACAAACGAATCATTCATTCCTTATGTAGGAAAAATTATAGACATTAAACAAGAAACTCCTGATGTAAAAACCTTTAGCGTAGTTGGTCTTGACGGAAAAAAACTCTTTAACCACATTCCAGGTCAGTGTGCTATGCTCATCGTTCCTGGCGTCGGAGAGAGCATGATTTCCATTACATCAAGCCCGACACTGGAAACACACATGGAGTTTTCCATAAAAAAATGCGGCTGCGTAACAGAATGGCTCCACTCAGCAGAAGTAGGACAGGAAATTTGTCTTAGAGGTCCAATCGGAAACGGATTCCCGGTAGAAGGAGCCCTTAAAGGAAAAGACATCCTGGTAATTGCAGGCGGTATCGGAATCGCTCCGGTTCACTCTGTTGTAAACTACATGATGGACAACCGCGCAAACTACGGAAAAATTCAGGTTATCTACGGAAGCCGAAGCAAGGCAGACCTTGTACGGCTTGAAGAAATGCAGAACGTATGGATGAAGCAGCCAAACTGCTCGATTGACCTTACAATCGACCGTGCGGAAGAAGGCTGGGACGGACACGTAGGATTTGTACCTCCTTATGTAACGGAATTAAACCCGGACCCAGGCATGACAGTAATCATGTGCGGACCTCCAATCTTAATCCACCTTTCACTCGACGCATTAAAAAAGCTTGGCTTTAAGGACAGCCAGGTATTTACCACAATGGAAATGCGCATGAAATGTGGAATCGGAAAATGCGGTCGCTGCAACATAGGAAACAAGTTTGTATGTAAAGACGGACCTGTTTTCAGTTTTGACCAGTTAGGTGAACTTCCACCTGAATATTAATTTTTTTTGTTTTGGACGGAACTTTATCGTACTGCAAAATAATTTTTGAGCCAAAGATAAAGTTCACTTTGAATACGGGCTTTTCGGGGTTTCCGCTTCGCTCCATTCCTGCTTACGCAGGAACGGCAAGCCGCCCCTGCAATCCCGCGTATGTGCAGACACGCACACTGTTATAAGTAAAGAACAAAGTGGCATCCGTGCCACTATTAAGGAGATTTGTCATGGCAGAAAAAGAAATGGCAACAATTTACATTTTTGGAAAAAAGTACGAAGTACCTGCTGAGCTTACCATCATGAATGCAATGGAATATGCAGGTTACCAGTTAAAGAGAGGCTGCGGATGCCGTAACGGATTCTGCGGTGCCTGTGCAACAATTTACAGGATTAAAGGACAGAATCAGCTTCAGACCTGCCTGGCATGTTCTAAAAAAGTTGAAAACGACATGTACATTGCTACCCTTCCATTCTTCCCACTCGTAAAACAGATTTATGACATAAACAAAATCAAGCCTGAGCAGGCAGTCATGATGCAGCTTTACCCGGAAATTTACTCTTGCGTAGGCTGTAACGCTTGTACTCGTGCCTGTCCACAGAACTTAAACACAATGCAGTACATTGCCTATGCACAGCGTGGGGACTTTGCAAAATGTGCAGAACTCTCATTTGACTGCGTAATGTGCGGATGCTGTTCAAGCCGCTGCCCTGCAGGCATAAGTCATCCTCAGGTTGCAGAACTTGCACGCCGCTTAAACGGAAAGTACATTCAGCCTCAGAGCCAGCACTTACTTGACCGTGTTGCAGAAATTGACCGTGGCGACTGCGAAGAAGCAATCAAAAAGTTTGTAGAGCTTTCTACTGGCGACAAGGAACAGATTAAAAATCTGTATAACACTAGAGAAATAGAAAAATAACGTCACAAAATTGCCCTCCGTGGCAATTTTGCTCGGCGAGTTTCCTCTATGTGAAAACTCGCAAATGCACTTTAGTAAACAAATGACGCGCCCCCATGGCGCTGCTTTAAGGAGATACACTATGTATGGTAATTATCTTGATGACGCTGCAAAAATTGTTGCAGAAAAACGCGAAGAAAACCTTAAATTTGAACACGCTCGTCTTACTGCAGAACAAAAAGACGATTTACTTTTAAAATTCCATCCTGACCGCATTAAAGAGCAGTTCACAGAGCTTAAAATCGGTCCAAACAAAGGACAGAAGGCTCCAATAGAACTTGCCGAAATGCTTCAGGCAAAGCCACGCCTTGAGCCGGAAAAAATTGACTTAAACCACATTGACTACGAATCAGATGTACTCGTAATCGGTGGTGGCGGAGCCGGTACAAGTGCCGCAATCATGGCAAGTGAAGCCGGAGCAAAAGTTCTTTTAGTAACAAAGCTTCGCGTTGGGGACGCCAACACAATGATGGCAGAAGGCGGCATTCAGGCTGCAGACAAGCCAAACGACTCTCCTGCCCAGCACTATCTAGACTGCTACGGCGGCGGACACTTTGACGGAAAGCCAGAGCTTGTTTATACACTCGTAAACAAGGCTCCAGGCGTAATTAAATGGCTTAACGACCTTGGTGTGGAATTTGACAAAATGAGCGACGGAACAATGGTAACAACTCACGGTGGCGGAACAAGCCGCAAGAGAATGCACGCATGTAAGGACTACTCTGGTGCTGAAATCATGCGCACACTTCGCGACGAAACCTTTAACCGTGCAGACAGCATTACAGTCGTAGACTTTACAGCCGCAATCGAGCTTATTAAAAATGATAAGGGCGAAGCTTGTGGTGCCGTTTTAATGAACATTGAAACAGGCGAAATCCGCATTGCAAAGGCAAAGGTTGTAATCATCGCTACAGGTGGTGCCGGCCGCATGCACTATCAGGGCTTCCCTACTTCTAACCACTACGGTGCTACAGCCGACGGTCTTGTTCTTGCTTACCGTGCAGGTGCAAAACTTTTGTATCAGGATTCTTTGCAGTACCACCCGACAGGAGCCGCTTACCCAACCCAGATTTTAGGTAAACTTGTTACAGAAAAAGTCCGCTCCCTAGGGGCAAAGCTTATCAACAAAGACGGCGAAGTTTACATTCACCCTCTTGAAACCCGCGACGTAAACGCTTCAGGAATTATCCGCGAAGTTAAGGAAGGCCGTGGCGTTAAAAACGACGTTCAGGACGCAGTCTGGCTTGACACTCCAATGATTGAAATGATTCACGGAGAAGGAACTATCTTAAAGTCAATTCCTGCAATGTACAACATGTTCATTAAGTACGGAATCGATATCCGAAAGGAACCAATCTTAGTTTACCCAACCCTCCACTATCAGAACGGCGGCGTAGAAATCGACAAGACTTGCCACACAAACGTTCCAAATCTTTTAGTTGCAGGAGAAGCATCGGGAGGTGTTCACGGAACAAACCGCTTGATGGGTAACTCACTTCTTGACGTAGTTGTATTCGGCCGCGAAGCTGGAATTGAAGCCGGAAAAATGTTTAAAGACATTAAGCTTTCAGAAAAAATGAATCTTGACCATGTAAAGGCATTCGAAAAAGAAAGGGCCGCTGCTAAGATTTCTGGCGATGCTGTTTCTCCAAAAGTTTTACCAACTTATCATCATGGCAACAAAGAATTTGACAAGGAGATTCCTGGAGCTACATTGTAATTTCACTCGAACGTAGCAAACGAAAATCTTGTTTTAGACTAAATAAAAAGCGAGTTTCTAAAGAAGCTCGCTTTTTTAATATTGTTTTAATCTTTACCTACACTTGAAACTGATCAACTTGTTTTCCAACTTCAGCAATAGAAGATTCCAGGAGTTCAGAAATTTCTTTTAATGCAACTCCAGTCTCGTTAATTTTGATTGAACTTGTATTCATATCGGCCATACTGTCTTTCATAACTGAAGTTTCTTTTTGAAGAGTTGTTACTTCTGTTGCAATAGACTGACTGCCTTCGATCATTTCTAAAGAAGCACTTTGAACAAGTTTTGTACTGTCATTCATTTTTTTAAGTGCCTGAATAATTTGAGAAGAACCTGTCTGCTGCTCTGTCATTGCAAGTTTTATTTGCTGAACAAGAGTATCAGTTTCGTTAATTTCATTTGCAAGATGACTGTAACCTTGCACACCTCTTTGAGTAGCTTCTACAACTAATGCAATTGTATTTTGAATATTATTTAATTGTTCTCCAATAGTTTTTGACTGCGATGAAGATGTTTCTGAAAGCTTTCGAATTTCATCTGCAACAACGGCAAAGCCTTTACCAGCTTCACCTGCATGGGCAGCTTCAATTGCAGCGTTCATAGCCAAAAGGTTTGTTTGATTTGCAATATTGGCAATTACACTGTTAGCTTCACTCAAAAGTTTTGACTGGGTTTCAATTTCACCAATTTTAGTTTGTAAATCAGACTGAGTTTTTGCACCACTTTCTGCATCTGTTGAAAGGATTCCAAATGAAGAGGCCATCTTATCAATGGAAGTATTTACATCTCCTATATTCCTAATCATCTGTTCAACAGTTGCAGAAGCACCACTTACGGCGGTTCCTTGAGTTTCAACTAAAAGTTCAAGTTTTTTAATGTTTTCAAGAATTTTTGAAAGCATACTTGAAGTTTGCTCTACACTTGCATCCTGACTCTTTAGATTAGAATCCATAGTTTGAATACTGGAATTTATATTTTCTATAGCATTCATAGCTTCTGAAGTTCCGTGATTTAATTTTTCACCAGCATCATTAAGATATGTTTTAGAAGATTTCATGCTTTTTATAATTTCTTGAAGTTTTTCAGAGAAAATATTAAAGCTATCTGCAACATCACCAATTTCATTTTTTGAAGCAACGCTGATTCTTTTTCTTAAATCACCTTTTCCTTCTGAAATTTCTTTTGTATTTTCAGAAATTGAGTTTCTAATCACTTTAAGCGGCCTTAACGTTTTGTTTGCAAAAAAAGTCATAAAGATTGCGGCTAAAGCTCCAAAAATAAAACACACAAGCATTGCAGTACTAAGAGTTTTATGAAATTCTTTAAATACAGTTTCATTAGGACTGAAAGCAATAATTTGATAACCAGTTTTAGGATTAGTTATTTTTTTTGTAAGATAATTAGTGTAAGTACCATTTTCTACATAGACAGAATCATCAGCTGTATTTGATTTATAAATTCTTTCAAAATCAGGAATTCCTAATTCTGTAATATTTTTAAAATTATTTTTTCCAGGGCCAGTATCTGCTAGAATAGTTCCATCTTTTTGTAACATCATAAAAAAGGAACCTTCACCAAGATTAAGTTCTTTTAAAACAGAAGTAAGTGTATCTAAAGAAACTTCTATTGAAGTATTACCAATAAATGTTCCTTCGTCATCATAGGCACAACGAGTAATACCAACAACAGTATCACCAACAGTAGAGGCAAAAGCGTCAGTTATCATAACTTTACCTTTACCTTTATTTGCGGTTTCGTACCAGCCACGTTTTCTTGGATCATAGCCACCGTTCATTGTATTGTCAAAATTAGTTGCATAACCGCCCCACTTTGTACCTATATATATTTCTGCAATATCTGAGTCATTATTTGCAAAACTCTTACAAACTGTTCTAATATCTTCTTCCACAGGACTTTTTTCATAATCTAGAATTTTAATTGTTCCAGTTTCATTTACAAAAGAATGAATTGTTTCATCTGCATTTTTAATTGCTTCACTTTCTGTAAAAACATTTAATTCACATTCTTTAGAATTAAAAAATAATGTAATTGAATTTGAAAATTCAGAAAGTGCAGTATTTGCATTTTCATAAAAAGTCCTATAACTGCTTTTTCTGAATAAATAACCAACTGAAATTTGAGAGAGTGCAATCAGCATAATAATAATTGCAACAACCAGGATAGAAAATCTACTCGCGATTGATATTCTTTTTTTACTCATAATAACAAATCCTTTAATCAATATTTTAATTAAAATAAAATAAAATTTCAATTTTTTATATCTAATTGTTTAACTAACAAATCGTTATAATGTAGCTAATTAAAAATTGGTTAATACTTTTTCATAAAACAGCATATTTTTACAAAAAACCGGACTTATTGCTTATATTTTCAGAGAAGTATATACTTATTTTAGAGGTATAAAAAAATGGTGTCGTATTTTGCAGGAATTGTAAGCTCTGCCCTGTCCTTTATCTTTGTTGTATTTGCAATAGGAGCTTTGGGCTATCTTGTTGGTGGAATCAAGGTAAAAGGTATAGAATTGGGAACTGCAGGTGTTCTGCTTGTAGCTTTAATCTGGGGTGTTGTAATTCATTACATTCCGTCTTTTAACATTGGTGAAAAAACAATAACGCTTTACAGTGCCGGAATAAAAGGAAACTTTGGAATAGTTTCCAATATAGGAACAGCACTTTTTGTAACGGCTGTCGGTCTTATAGCAGGTCCAAAATTCTTTAGAAGCTTTAACAAAAGCACATTAGCTTATATAGTCCTTGGAATACTTATCATAGCAATTGGAGCCTTTACAGCAGTTATTTTTGCTATTTTAGATAAAAACTGCTCAGCAGCAATGGCCGTTGGTCTTTTAACAGGTGGGTTAACATCAACTCCCGGATTCAGTGCCGGAAAGGAAATGGTTCAGGGAACACCTTTTGAAGCGGATGTTACCGCAGGTTACGGAATTGCTTATCTTTTTGGTGTTTTGGGAGTAGTTTTATTTGTTCAGATTTTACCAAAAATTCTAAAAGTCAACATGGAAGAAGAAAGGGCAAATTTTCACGCTGCAAACCAGATTACAATTCCAGAGCCAAAAGGAAACCTTACTGCAATGGATCCATTCGGATTTTTTGCATTCTTCCTGGCAGTTGCTTTAGGTTGTTTAATCGGAGCAATAAAAATACCAAAGATTAACTTTAGCTTAGGAAACTCGGGCGGATGCTTAATCGGAGGTTTGATCGTAGGACACTTTGCTCACTTAGGAAAAATTGACTGCAGAATAAAAAAAGAAACGCTAAACTTTATGAGAGAGCTTGGTCTTGTACTCTTCTTAATTGGTGCCGGTGTTCCAGGCGGAGTAAACTTTATTGATAAGTTCCGCTGGACATACTTCTTATATGGAGCAGTAATGACATTAGTTCCTATGATTGTAGGCTACATAATTGCCCGCTATGTATTTAAGCTAAGCATTCTAAACAACCTGGGAGCCATTACAGGCGGTATGACGAGCACTCCTGCCCTAGGCACGCTTATTGCAACCGCTGGTACAGATGAAGTAAGTGCCGCTTACGCTGCAACATACCCATTTGCGCTTGTAAGCATCGTTTTAGCTGCAAAAATAATAATCATGGTAGCTTAAAATAAATAATCAATGTAAAAAGGCTGTCCGTTTCTGGATAGCCTCTTTTTTTTATTCAGAAAGTATATTTAAAAACAAAAAAGCTCTACTTTTCAGTAGAGCCTTAACATCTCCTACGGGAGTCGAACCCATGTTGTCGGGATGAAAACCCGATGTCCTAACCACTAGACGAAGGAGACATTTACCGTAAAGTATTACTGCTTGACGATGATTGACTATACCATATATTCATAAATCATGTCAATAGCAAAAGTAAAAAAATCTAATAAAATTACATTTTCATATCAAATTTTTTTAGAATTTTTTCACGAAGCAATAGAACATCATCATCTTTAAGACCAAGGTTAATAGCCCCGTTTATGTCGCTCATAGCCTTATTATAATTCCCCAGATTGTAATATGCCAAAGCCCGCCTGTAATAAACGTGACTCTGAAAACTATCTATTTCTAAAGAAGAATCAAAACATTCTATTGCCTTTTCATCATCCTCTTTTGCACTGTAAACAATACCTTCATAATAAAGTGACCTGAAACTTTTCGGGTCATGCTCTACACTCTTTTTAAAGTCTTCCAGGGCTTCATTGTATTTGTTTTCTGCAAAATACGCCATTCCACGATGCTTAAAAATAACACCTAAAACAACAGAAGGTGGCGTCGGTTTTGAATTTATGATTTTTGTATAAATATGAACGGCTTTTTCAAAATTACCAAGATTATGCTCATGTAAAGCTTCAAGAACTAAATCATCAATGCTGCCTTTTGCATAAGGAGAAGGAAGCTCTGACGCATTTTCGCTTATTTTGTGTCTGTCAAAGCCTAATTCAGTATCAGATAAATCATCCGCTTTCTCGTAAAAAGTATTTCGCCTGGTTCCAAGCTCCAGCTGCAACCTATTCTGATAGTCCCTGATTTCCTGAAATATTGTATCTGCTAAACTTAAGCTTGCATTTATGCTTGCAAGTTTTCTTCGTAAGGGTTTGTCAAATGGATTGAATTCGCTTTTATATATAAGTTCGTGTTCAACTTCCGCCCAGGCATCCTGCAGAATAGTTCTGATCTGAATCTCACAGACAAGGTTTTCAGGCAAAAGCAAATGTGTGTTAACCTTAGGTAAACAATCTGCAGGAATCTCTACCAAAACATGAATGGATTCATAGCCGAATTCTCTAAAAGACTGTTCAGCACCCTTTCTTTCAACCTCTTTTATTACAAAAGAATTACGAACCTGTTTTTCTACTTCCTCTAAATCCTCTAAAAACGCACAAATTACTCTTATACCTATCATATCAGTAAGAGTAACCAAATTCTCGCTCACAGAGGCTTCCTCGGCCTTCTGACGCAAAATTTTTTTATAATATGAATTAAAAGATTTAATACGGGTTTTATACGTAGGCATAGATGCAAGATGAATTGTTTCTTTTAGTTTAGCTTCTACATTTCCCAGAATCTCTGTAAAAACAGGCTCATAAGAAGCATACCTTTCTTGTATTTCTTTCTTTTTTGGCAATTCGTTTAACACTTGCATTTTTCCTCGCATAAAAAAAGCCGCCCCTCAAAAGGACGGCTCTTATTTAGCCTATAAAGGCTTATTTTTCGTTAGATGTAGAACCAGACTGATCGCCTTCATCACTTAAAGAAGAAACAAATGTATCTTCTGTTGCCATCTTTTCTTTTTCGATGAAGCGGTTAACCTGCTTATTACCAAAGCGACTCATTTCACCGTTACGGCGATCTGTTTCTTTCTTTGTAACAATTCCCCAAAGGTCTTCTTCATCAATGTCGCGGTCAGCATTAAGAACTGCAAGGTCATAAATAACCTTTACATCTTTGAAGTAACCAATGAAATCTGAACCGATATCAGCAGCATCACGAGTTACCTGGAAACCTGCGAAACGGATTGAAGGAGTTCCACGTGGGTAGATTGGGTAAACGCGGATTTCACGAGTGCGAACTTCTGTAATATAGTCCGGGTTGTTCCAGCGAAGCTCTTTCCAACCATCAAACTGAAGGTTACCCATAAGATAACGGCGTTCTACACCGTCATTGTCCTTAAGGAGAACATAGAGCTGATGTGGGAAGTTATCACCCATTGTTGTTACAGCAATAGACTTAATTGTACCAACATTGCGGATAAGTCCGTATCCATCCTCAAACAAATATTTGCCTTTCTGTTCATCAGTTGGCTGCTGACGGTCCCCATTTTCATCTGCGTCAGAAAGTGGTTCAAAAGCAAGAATATCATAAGGTGGAACAATCTTTGCATTTGCATTGTTTGCCCAAGTTGGGAACATTACGCGAACACCCATAACATTTTTTCCAGCAAATGGAACATCTGCGCTATCTTTAACAGGAGCTGCTACTACCTGAGAAAGTGCTACAGCCTGTACGTTACGTGCAGATGAATTGAGAACAACTTCCCATTCTGGCAAAGCCAAAGAAGTTTTCATCAATGTTTTCTGATCGCTTGTAAAAGATGCACCTGCAGCAACAGAGAAGTCCATAACGGTTCTGCTGTTCTGAGTAGGATTACCATTTTCGTCAGCAACACTGTCGGCATCCAACAATGTAAAGTCGATAAGTGTTGTTGTCTTAGCGAAACCTAATGTACCTGCCAAAAGCATTGCAGCGGCAGTTAAAACCAAAGTCCTCTTCATTCGAAGCTCCTTTTTAAAAAACACTATTTTGATGTAGCCTTGTTAAGCTATAGTATCCACCAAGAATGGGATTTTGTCAACTTATTTCAGTTTAAATAATTAAAAAATCCCTAAAAATTAACACCAAGCACAATTGCATGCTAAGCTGTCAAATGCCTCTAAAAAACATTATCCCCGGCAAAAACCTTTACTTCATCTATGCCCCTAAAGTTTTTAAAAACATTTTTCTTTAACAGTTCCACTCCTTCTTCCAGCGGAACTACATCGTTGTGAAAAGCTAAAGCTTCACTACTTAAGCCCACATAAAGAATTCTATCACGAATAAACGAAAATTCCACTTTTGTTCCCGAAGAAAATAAATTTTTATATCTGTAGGAGGTGGCACCAAGCAAAAGCTCGTCAAGAAAGCTTTCTACAGTAGATTTTCCATTTACCCTAGGAACATTTCTGACTTCCGTACAAAGACTCTTTGTGTCAAATGAGGGAAAATACATAACCTTTCGAATTTTATCATGAGAAAAAGATAGTCTTATTGCTGAAAAAATTAATGCACCGCAAAAAACACCCACTGAAACAGCTGGAAGAACACCTTTTAGAATTGTCTTTTTCATTTGTTGCCTGTAAATCCTCTGGAACGTTCAAAATGCGTTACAAACGCCTGAAGCCCATTATATATTCCAAAAGAAAGCTTTTGCAAGTACTTGTCATCTGAAAGAAGAGCAGCTTCCGCCGGGTTTGTTAAAAATCCTGTTTCTATGAGAACACTTGGCATGTTTGCGTTTCTTACAACAAACCATTCTTCTGCCTTAATGCCCCTGCTTTCACTAAGGGAACCGACTTGAGTCTGAATGCCGTCAGTTATAAACTTTGCAATTAAAATTGACTCCGTAGTGTATTCTTCTTCCAGCATTCCGTTTAAAATTGAATTTACGGTTTTATCTCCGGAAACATCTTCCTTAAGGACCTGTCTGCGGTATCCAGGAGTTAAATACCAGACTTCATAGCCGGAAGCTTTTTTATCCAGGCTTGCATTTACATGAACAGAGACATAAAGAATAGCTTCATTTGGTGCAAGCTTTACAGAATTTGCAATTTCGGTACGCTGAGCAAGGGAAAGAAACACATCTGTATTTCTTGTCATCAGAATTTTCTTATCGGGGTAAGATTTTTTTAAATAATCATATAGCTTTAAGCCGACAGAAAGATTTACGTCTTTTTCCCTTACAGTTACTTTTTTTCCGGCAATAGTATGAGTTGCCATAGCACCAGGGTCTTTTCCACCATGCCCCGGGTCTATTAAAATTGCACCAATCTTATACGGATTAGTATCATTAGAAGTTAAAAAGAAATTTTCAGCAAGCGAAATAAATTTTTTAGAGGAATATAGTACTCCATTTTTTACAAAAGGAGCTTCTGTACTTACAATGCCACTATAATCCTGCAAAACAAAATTGTCCCCTGCCCTAAAAGAAATTTGATGTCCGTTTTTTTCCAGAATACCATTTAGACTAAGAGGGTCCCAAAATAATGTCATTCCATTTTTTTTGGCACTTTCAATTAAATTTAAATTTTCTTCCTGAGAAGAAAGCGGTAAAACAAAAACGGACGTAAGACAATAAATAATGCTGAAAATCTTTAAAAATTTACTTTTCATTTTTAGCCTCACAGTCAGAAATATACAATGCTCCCTGAATGCCGCCTCTTAAAAGAGAATTCCAGAAAAGTGTTGAATTTAACTCCGGATGCTTTGGACATATTTCATCAAAAAGTAAAAGGGAAGCATATAAGCTTCTGTGATTGAAATCAAAAACAGACTTTGCAAAGTCTAATTCTTTTTCTTTAAGGCCAGACAAGACGCTTTCATTTTTTTTAATTCTTGGAACTTCCCTGATAAATGAATTTACAACCAAACGCTGGGTTTCTGAAAACACAAATGCACTAGGCGGAAAGCCTTTTTCATCCAAGGTTTCTTTTCCTAAAAGATAGTCTTCTGTTTTTGGTTCATGAGGTTTTAGGCGCAACACAATCTGAGACGCAGATGTTTCTGCCGCTTCTTGTGCCAAAGATGAGTCTGTTGCAAAGGTTATTACATTGCCGCACTTCTGAACATTATTGCGAGGAAAATCTACCGGCATTTCATTTTCAACACGAGAAAAGAGATTCCTTACAAACGGGTAAGCTTTTGCTTTTTCCCTTCCGTAAACTTCACTTACAACACCAGGAATAGAAATCCATGCCCGTTCCGCACTTACCCTGTCCCCGGAAATTTCATACATAGAAAAAGGCATGTTTTTTAAGGGGAGAGGTCTTCTTCGCAGCAAAAGCCCTTCGGGTTCTTTACCAACTGCAATAAGAAGGGCTTCTTTTGTAATTTCCAGACCCGTTGAATACGGATATGTCCAGCCAGACATATAACCGCCGCTTAATCTGGCTGCAATTTCTCCAATCATAGGACCATTTTTTGTGTATTTTATATCTGCCTTGCAGGCACCTTCTGTTAACCCCAAAGATTTTACGGCATTTGCAAAAACAGAAAAAAGCTCAAGCTTTATTTTTTCATCACAGCTGGAAGGAAGCGTATGTCCCATTTCTATAAAATAAGGTTCAAAGAAAATATGTCTGTCTGCAAAACCTGTTATTGTTAAAGAATCTTTGTATAGAAGGGCATCAATTGAAAACTCTTTTCCCTCCATGTAGTCTTCAAAAATTGCTTTGGACGAACGAGAATTTCTTATGGCCTCTTCTGCAGAAGCAAGGAATTCTTCTTTAGACCTGATAAGGCGGCAGCCTCGTCCGCCCATATTATCTACAGGTTTTACAACCTTTGGCCATACAACCGAATCCAATAAATTTTTTTCTAAAAACTCAGAAAGATTTGCTCTTTCTATAATTTTAAAATCTGGAGAAGGAATATTATTTTTTTTAAAACATTCCCTCATCATTGCCTTGTTGCTTGCGTTTATGCAGGCCTCGTAACTGTGAGAATGTAACTTACATTTTTGGGCAACGTAAGCAACAGAGGCAGAAAAATCTGTTCCCGCAGTAAAGACACCGGCTAAATCTTCTCCCAAAGAAAGTGCAAGGGAAGCTAAAGATTCCTTATCTTTTAAATCTACGGGCTCAAAACGGTCTGCAAAAGAAGCACATAATGCTTTAGGATTTGCATCAACAACTAAAGTTTTGTATCCAAGCTGCTTTGCGGCCTCTAAGGAAGGACGCTGCATCAGGCCTGCACCTAAAATCATTATATATTTACTGCTCATTTTCTTTCTCCGCACAAACATCTGAAATCTTTTTTGCATAAACTTCAAATGTATCACCTAATTTAAAAATGCGACTTTTTAATTTTAGTATTTTAAACTGAATACTATCTTTTTTATAATTCTTTTCTTTTGCTTTAGGAAAACGTTCAGGGTGAATGCCTGTAGAAACTATTTTTACAACTTTAAAGCCATATTTTTTTAATATGGCGGAAGTTTTATCCAACTCCCAGAGACTGTAATGATCTGCAGGACTTGAAGCAAAGAAAGAGTCTGTATTGTATTTTCCACTTACTCCAGAAGCAGAAGGGGTACTAAAAGCAAAAACCCCACCCTTTTTTAAAATGCGGTTTACCTCTCTTAAAATTGAATCCAAATTCTTGAAGTGCTCAATTACATACCACATAGTTACGGCATCAAATTTATCTACTCCAAAAACTCCTGTAACATCCGCTTCCGGAAAAGAGGCACACAAGGCAGGATAGTTAAGATTTTTCTGAACATATAAAACAGCATCTTCACTTATATCTGTTCCAAAAACCTGCCAGCCGGAATCACTTGCAGCATCAAGGAAAGGCCCCATCGCACAACCAATATCTAAAAGAGACGGAGTTACTGATGAATGAGAATGATGATATATTTGATTTATAATACTGGTACGTCTGACACCTTGTGACTTTATATTTGCAAAATCACTTAGATAGGTCTTTCCATACTGCTTTTCATAGTCTTCAAAGAAATAGCTTTTTGAATAATCTGAAAATCCTTCTTTTAGCGTCCAGGATTGATACAGCATGCCGCAGGTTTTACATCTTCGGAAGGTTCTATATGGAGTACGGGAAACAAGCGCATCCCTTACCTTATTTTTTTTCTGACACACCGGACACTCTAAGCTTTCTCCTAAGGAAAGTTCCGTAATAAAATCAGAAAGGAAAATATTTTTCTTTTCCGTCCTCTTTACATCTTTTATATAAAGTTTATCTGTATTTGAAAGAAGTTCTGCAAAACTTTTTTCATTTACATTCTGATTTGACAGACAGGTAAATCCATAACTAAGAGAAAGTTTCTGATGCAAATCCGTTGTACCTAAAAGAATGACAGCACAGCCTGCTTCGACAGCTTCAAAAGCTGTAAAACCGTAATGAGTAACGATTAAATCATACTCATAAAGTTTTTCTTTTAAATTTTCTACAGGTGAAATAATTTTTAGATATTTTTTTTCTTCTTCAGAAAGATTCGTAAACTCTTCTTCTTTAGAAGCATCATTTAAAATTACAGTTGTATAAACTCCGTTGCGCGCCAATGCAAAAGATGCAGGGAAAGCCAAAGAGGCAGGGTCTTCACCTCCTAAAACAACCAAAGCAGTATGAATACTTCGGGTAGAATCTAAAGGCTTTTGATTTTTGGGTAAATCAATAAAACCGACTTCCGTACGGTTACTCTTTCTTTCCAGCTCCGAAGACGGAAGTATATCTAAAAGATAGTCTGCCCAATCTGTTTCTAAAGAGCCTTCATCAAGTGCACACACAGGACACTTAGAAGAAATTTCTTCATAAAGAGATTTTTCTGTGCAAAACATATCTAAAACGGCTAAGCTATACATGGAAATATTTGAAAGGTCTCTAACTATCTGATAGTCATAAAGCCCCTGACTTCTGTAAAAAGAAACAAGGGAAGCAGTCTGCTCTAAAGTCGCCTCAAGCGGAATATAAATGTCCGCACCAATCTTTGCAGCAACATCCAGCATGCGTCTCAAATGGCCCGTTCCATGTCCCTTTTGCACACTTGGAACCAGAAGCACAGGATTAGAAACCGAATGTTGGGTTAAAGCATTAACAACATCTTCTGTTGAATATGAAAACGGAACAAAGCGAGCCATTGCTAAAGCCCTGCGGTAATCGGCAGGAGTGTCAACTGTCGTTCTACAGGAAGGATAAAAATATTTTCTTGAAGCTTTAAGAAAAACACAATTAAACTGGTCTTTATGATTATATAGGGCAGGTCCGACGTGTTCATGGTCATAAGGGTCTGAGGTTAATTTTTCTGCCTTTAAAAGTGAATGAGCATTAAACATCTCTACCCCGCTTCCATGAGGTAAGCCTGTAAATGTCATATAATCAACCGGGCTTGAAATATTTTTTTTCTTAAATTCATCAATAAGCTCTATTGCATTTTCCCAAAATAAAAATGGATTATCTGCTGTAGCCCTGACAACATAATCAGCTTTTGACAGCTCAATTACTCTACAAAATCTATCCAGAACATCACTTTGAGAACCTGCAAAAATTTCCCAACCATATTTTTTTGCAATTCCAGAAAGTTCTTGTTCACTCTCTGTATCAACAGCAAGAAAATATTTATCTGCAGGAACTCTTTTCATAGAGTTTAAGGTCCATTCCAAAATACACTTTCCGGCAAGAGGTAAAAGAGCTTTTCTTGGAAGACGCGTTGAAGAGAGTCTGCACTGAACAATTACAACAACTTTTTCATGTTTTTTTTCAAAAAAATCACTAAGCTTCATTATTTTTCTCCATCTGAAAACTGTGCCAATTTTCTATGAGAAATTTTGCGTCTATCTTAAAACGATATTTATTCTGTTCCGTCCATCTTCTTGCTTCGTTAAACAGTTTCAGTGCATAAGAAAAGCCACATGAAGATGTTGCAGCAAACGCAAAGAATGATGTACGAGGTATATAGGCATGGTCATTCTGGTAAACAGACAGGAGGTTCTTAACATAAAATCTTGTGTAAGAAAAATCTGCACCACGATTTTCTTCAGGAGGAGCGGAGGTGTAATTTAGAACAAACAAAGAAGAAATAACTGTTTTTTCACCCCAAAGCCAGGATCTAAAAAACAAATCAAGCTTCTGCCAGAAAGAATTTTGAATAGTGTAATCGTAACCACCAAGATTTATAAATTTTTCGCGATTATAAAAGCCTGCAAAATCTGAAGAATAAAATGTTAAATCCTTATCAGAAACATTAAGTTCCGACTCTATGCTGAAAAATGACTTTGAAACTCCAGGACTAAACTTTACAGGCAGATTCTTTAATTTTGAAGAATTTAATTTAGGACATACGCAAAAACAGTTTTCCTTTATAAACTCATCTACCATCTTTTGTGAAAAAATAAAGTCTTCAGAACACAAATCATCCGTTATGACTAAAACATAAGGGCTATTTGATTCTGCCATTCCAAGATTTATAAAATCTCCAGAGCTAAGGTTTTCTTCCTGCGTAACAATAAACTTTATTTGAGGATACTGTCTTGAAAGCAGATCTAAAGAATAACTTTCAGAGTGCTCTCCAACACTTATAATCTGAGAAAATCCCTTTGAAAGAAGATTGGAAAACAAACGGTTTTTTGAGACAGAGCTTGAACGGTTTAGAATAATGCAATCCACATCAAAAAAAACAATCTGATTCTTTTCAGTGCCGCCCAGCACGGTATGGTTTATCTGCTTTTCATTAAAAATTGAAGGTATAGTATTCATCGCACTTCTCACATAAACCGTTATATTTACAGGAAAGATGTTCTTCCAGGAAAGAATTCATTTTATTCCATACAAAGTCCAGACCTTCATTAAACACATTACCCAGCACCTGGTCAAGAATATGCTCACGACACAGAGGAACACTTCCGTCACACAAAACGGTAACATCGCGTTTAATATGCCAGCAAGGCTCTCGTTCTAGGGGAGAAAGGTCTGCAGGCTTTTCCTGCGGCAGAAGTCCGCAGTACCAGTCATACTTTTGAATAATAACCTTTCCAAGTGTAGGAGATGAGCTTTCACTCCAGAAACGGTAGAATCCTTCAAGCTCACATTCGTTTATATTCATGCGTGTAAACTGGGGATATACAGACCCCGGGAAACTTGATGACAGCTTTTCTACTGCATTCTTTGCTGATTCAAGACTACCCTTTCCGCAATGCATTTTTTTATAAAGTTCGTCACTAAACGCATCTAGGGAAACTATCCAGATAATTCTTTCCGGAGACAAAACCGCATTTTTTATTTTTTGAACAGCTTCATCCGTTAATAGAGAAGCATCAGTTTCTAAAAGAACAGTAAAGCCTTTATGTTTAAAGGCAAGCTCTACATATTCAGAAATATTTTTTACACAAAGCGGGTCTGACCATGCTGAAAGCGAAATAACGGCATCGGAAGAAAGTTCCTCAATCTGAGAAAGCAGGGCATTAAAAGATTCTAAGCTCATAGTCTTGGGATTCGGATTTGATTCTGCAAAAGGAAGCTTAGAATATTTTTTTTGAAAAGCTTCCGGATATGGACTGTACAGAGCAGGAAGCGCCATATTTTCCGTAAGCTGAATGCAATAATAAGCAGGAACCGTCTTTTGAACACTCACTTCTTTTTCTGCAAGATTAGATAAGGATGTTGCTGAAAAAGCCGTATGAGTGTTTAAAGCTTCCTCAAAAAGATTTTTACATGCTAAAAAGTTACGCTTGGAATTACACAAGAACTCAAGTCTAAGCATGCGGTAATCTTTTTCTGAAATTACGCTTTCGATTTCAAAAGAATTAATGTCAAGCCGCATTAAATCAAAAACTGCATCATGAGTTACGACTGCATTTTCTTTTTCCTTAGCTTTACAAAGGGAAGAAAGTATGTTTAAGGTGCCTGAATCTATTACTTCTGGAGCAAAGCCTATAGGCCAACCGTCTGCAAAAGTATATTCAGAAAGATATTCGTCATGATCGTGCAAAAGCTGTTTTGTTAAATTCAAGTCCAGAAAAGGCATGGAAGCAAATGTAAAAATAACATTGTCTACAGAATTTTCACTTGCTTTTAAAGCCATAGATTCTAAAAGAATACCTAAAGACCAGGAATCTTTTTTTATTATCTTAAAATTACAAAGCTTTAAGTCTGCAAGAGCAGAAGAAACCTTTTCATAATTTTCTTGAGTGCAGGCTATAAAATTGCAGGCACTTTCTATACTTTTTGACCAAACTAAAACTCTGTCAAATGCTGACTGCAGAGAAAATACTTTTTCAAAGCTGAAGGAACTGGAGTCTCCAGCATAAATAAAAACCATGGATTTCATCTTATATAGTATCGACATTATAAAAATTTTGTTTAGAAAGTCTACAGAAAGTCATTATAATGCAATAACACTAGACTTTTGTAGATACATTTGCTATAGTTAAAACATGGGTGGAGAAAAAAAAGAAGAAAAAATCTTTACAGTTTCGCAAATAACCGGCCTCATAAAAACCATGCTGGAAGGTTCCTTTAAATCTATTTACCTGGAAGGAGAAATTTCCAACTTTCGCCCAAATTCTTCAGGACATCTCTACTTTAAATTAAAAGATTCAAGCAGCCAGATAAAAGCCGTAATGTTTAGGTTTAAGGCAGGCACTCTAGATTTTATTCCTAAGGATGGAATGTTTGTAAAAGTTCAGGGTGCAATTTCTGTTTACGAACCAAACGGTGAATATCAGATAATAATAAATTCCATGAAAAAAGCCGGAATGGGCGACATTATGGAAATGATAGAGGAAAGAAAACGACGCCTTAGTCAGGAAGGACTTTTTGATGCCAGAAGAAAAAGACCTCTTCCCCTATACCCCCATACTGTTGGTGTTGTAACAAGTGCGACAGGAGCAGCCTTAAAAGACATTATTAGAGTAAGTCATGAACGAAACCCAAAAGTAAACATTATTGTTTTGCCAGCTCAGGTTCAGGGAGCAGAAGCTGCCGGCACAATAGTACGCATGATAGATGCTGCAAACATTTGGAATCTCTGCGACATACTCATAGTTGGACGTGGAGGAGGTTCTCTGGAAGACCTTTTACCCTTTAGCGAAGAAAATGTTGTAAGAGCAATTGCTTCATCAAAAATTCCCATCATCAGTGCAGTCGGACACGAAATAGACTGGGCATTAAGCGACTTTGCAGCAGACAAGAGAGCTGCAACTCCTAGTAACGCTGCAGAGCTTGCTGTTCCTGAATTAAACAAATTAAAGGACAACTTGGATTCTTATTCAGAACTTTTAGTTAGTACAATAAACCACAAAATTCAAAATCTAAAGCTGATGCTAAAAACATTTTCTCCTGAAAACATGGAAATGAGATTCAGGCAGATAGAACAACCGCTTTTAATGCACTTTGACGATGCAAAAGAAAAGCTTGGTAAACATATTTCAGAAAGAATAGATGACACAAAGGCTGTAATAAAGGAATGTGTAAACACCCTGGAAAACTGCAATCCGCAGACAATACTGAACAGGGGCTATTCCATGGTAACAGATGAAAACGGTAAAGTTATACGCGAAGCTAAAGAACTGAAAGAAGGGCAAACATTAATAATAAAACCTCAAGAAGGCATAATAACAGCAAAAGTAGAAAAAATTCAGGAGGCAATCCAATGAACAGCTTTGAAGAAAAACTAAGAAAACTAGAAGACCTTACAAGCGACATAAAGCGCACTGACATAAGCTTAGAAGATGCTTTAAAAGACTTTGAGGAAGGCATTAAGCTTGCCAAAGGAATGCAAAAAGAGTTGGACGCCATAGAAGGTAAGGTTCAGATATTAGCAAATGCTCCTGTAACAGAAGATGCCTTGGAAGAAAGCTCAGAGCCCAAAAAGAAAAGTTCAAGAAAGGCGTTAAACGAACCGGTTTTAGATCTCTTTAACAGCTCTGAAGAAATAAACGGAACACGTGCATAAAAAAAATGAGCGTCAAACAATTAAATGCAGAAGTTGCAAGAAAAATTGCAGCAGGAGAAGTAATAGATAGACCTAACGCGATTGTCAGAGAGCTGATGGACAATGCTGTAGACTCAGGAGCAGACCACATAACTGTTGAACTTACAGGTGGAGGCATAGAAAAAATACGAGTTGTTGATAACGGCTGCGGAATGACAAAAGAAGATTTGTTTAACTGCGCACGCCCCCATGCAACAAGCAAAATAAGCTCAGAAACAGATTTATTAAACCTTACGACGCTTGGTTTTAGAGGAGAAGCACTTGCCTCTATGGCTGCCGTAAGCAGGCTTTCCATAAAAAGTGGCGGATGGACAATGAATGCCTCTGTTACGCAGGACCATGAACTAACGCAAAGTACACCTGTAAACGGAACAATTGTTCAAACTCAAGGGTTATTTGAAAACTTTCCGGCTCGAAGACAATTTCTAAAAAGAGAAGCCAGCGAAGGCCTTATGTGCCGCTCCACATTTGAAGAAAAAGTACTTCCCTGCCCCAACATAACCTTTAGTCTTGTAATGGATGGAGTTGAAAAAACAACACTGCCCAAAGGGCAAAGCCTAAAGCAAAGATTCTGCCAAGCTCTAGAAATTTTTGAAAGAGAATCCCTTTTTTACGAAATAGAAGGAAAAGCTCCTGACGGCACATGGAGTTTTAAACTTGTAATAGGGGAACCTTCCGTTTCCAGATCTAATAGAAAAAATATTTACATTTACGTAAACGGCAGACGTATTCAGGAATATTCACTATTGCAGGCCATAGAATATGGAGCTCAGGGGTACTTCCCGAATGGAACGCACCCGGTGGCTTGTTTATTTGTAGAAATGGAGCCTTCTCTTGTAGACTTTAATATTCATCCCGCAAAACGAGAAGCTCGCTTTAAGGATATTTCTTCTCTACATCACGGAGTTAGCTCTAGGGTTAGAGATTTTCTTAAGGAGTACACAAAAAAAGAAATCATTGACGGAGCAAAAAATGAAGAAGAAACATTCTTCTCCCAAAATGATACTTTTAACTTTGACGCTCCATCTGCAAAATACATGGGATACACAGAAAGACTAAGACACAGCTATTCAGGAAATTCCGGAAAAAGAGAAAGCTTTTTTGGAACCTCTGCGTCAAATTCTAAAAGTAATGCATCTGCACTTGCCTCAGTTCTGATTGATGCCGGCATTGAAGGAAGAGAAACAAAACCCAATTATGTTTCAAGCCCGGAAACAGACGTAAAAGAAGACAACTTTCACTTTGTCGGAATGGCACTCGGAACTTTTCTAATAGCAGAAAAAGATGATGTTCTATACATAATAGATCAACATGCAGCCCATGAAAGAGTTTTATACAACAAAATCATGAATGATGCAGGACAAAAGCAAAGCCTCCTTGTTCCCTATGTAGTGCAGACAGAAAGTGCCGGCGATGATAATTTTCTTAGTGAATTACAAGAAGCTCTTGAAGCATGCGGTTTTACAGGAAAAAATTGCGGAAACGGCAGATGGGAATTTTATACAGTTCCCATCAGATGGAAAGGCACTGAAGAAGATTTAAAAAAAGATTTATTGGATAAACGTATAAATCCAAAGGACATGATAAATGCGGTAGCAGCAAGTACTGCCTGCAGAAGTGCCGTAATGGACGGAACGGTACTAGATGAAAAAACAGCCTCCTGGATTGCACAAGAGGCTTTAAAACTTCCAGATCCACATTGTCCTCACGGTAGACCGGTTTACACTACAATCACAAGAAAGCAGCTTTTTAGCCTTGTAAAACGCATTTAACTTACTGAGAGACAGCTTTTAAAAGACTTGCCACCTCTTGAGCCTTAAAAGATGGATTTTTTTCCTGCAGATACACAAGATATTTTTCTGCAGATGCATTATCCTTTAACTGCATACAGACCTTACTCAGCTCCAGCCAGGCTTCCCAGGCATTATTATCTGCCTTAACAACATCCTCATAAGTTGCACGGGCCGAATCATAACGTTCTGCACTCGCGTAAGCCTTTGCAAGATTTTCTCGAACAGTGTTGTTTTTATTTTGAATCTTCAATGCATTTTGATAATAAGTAATGGCATCATTGTAGTTTTCTTTCATTCTGTATGCATTACCAAGATTATTATTAACTTCAAAGTTTTTAGGATCTTGAGTATAGGCACTGGATAACAGCGTGATTGCAGTATCTGCGTCATTTTGTTCAAGACAAAGAACGGCTAGATTTGTCTTTGCCTTTATATTTGAAGGTTCTTCCTGTAAAACTTCTCTGTAAAGCGTTATTGCATTTAAATCATCTCCATTCTGATCACACAATAAAGCATAATTATAAATAATATTTACCTTAAGATTTTTAGAGGCAGAATTCTTTTTTTCGTATGCTTTAAGAGCATAGCTTAAAGCTTCTTCGGTTTTATTTTGAGCAATCATAACAGAAGAAAGATTATAATACGTTGCAGGGTCTTCTTGACCGGGAGTCATATATGCTAAAGCTTTTTTATAGCTAGACTCAGCTTCCGTATATTTTCCGGAAAGTGAATAGCAGGAGCCTAATTCTTGATAAGTCTGAGCATTTGACGGATTTACACGAACAGCCTCATTAAAAGCAGAAGCACCCCCATTGTAATCCCCCTGTTTTACAAGAATACGTGCAGCTGCTATGTAAGCTTTTTCGTAATTAGGATCAACAGAATATGCCTTTCTATAAGCCTGCAATGCCTGACTCTGATTATTTAAGCGTTCACTTACAAACCCCAGATTGTACTGAGCAGGTGCATAGCTGTCGTTATATTTTACAGATGTCTGAAAAGACGCCGCAGCTTCCTTGTACTTTTTCTGATTTGCCTGAGCCCTGCCAAGCTGATAATAATACATAGAATTTGAAGTATCTTTTGCAACTGCATTTTTTAATTCCTGCTCGGCCTGTGCATAATTTTTTTCTTCTATGGATTTCATAGCCAGAATGTAGTGAGAAGACGAGTCTTCTTTTGCATTTGGAGAAGCTTCTATTGCACCGCTTGCATAACTGACGGCAGCTTTTCCTGCCTGGGTCTTGGCAGGATTCTGAAGATTTTGAGAAGCTTCGTAAAGAGCATAACCGATTTCGTTCATTTTTGAAGAAGCAAGTTCTTTTTCTTCATCCGGAATTAAAGACTTTGCGTTTTCAAAATGCTTAAGAGCCTCTTCTACATCTCCGGCATTTAAGGCAGCTTTGCCTTTAGAAATCTCATCATTTACATTTTTTAACAATAAGGCATAAGTGGCATCCTTTTTAGCTTTTTCTTCTTCTGCCCTTTTACGTTCGGCTTCAACTTTTGCTCTTTGTTCTTCTTCTAATTTTCGCTGAGCCTTTTCTTCTGCTTCCCTAACCTTTCTGCTTTCTTCCTGTTCCTGCTGCTGTTTTACCAGAGCATTAATTGCATTTGAAGTAGCTTGAGCATTACGCTGATTTTCTGCATTCTGACGGGCAAGCTCGTCTTTAAAAGAATCTAAAGTTGACTGCATTGCACTACTTAAATCACTTGTATCAAAACTTAAAGACAATCCGTCAGAACTTATGCTTTGATTTGCATCTTGTTTTTTTAGCTCCAAGGCCTTATCTAAAAGCTCTCTAGCCTCTTTATCTGAATATTCTTGAATTATAAGCTGATTCAAAATATCCATGGCCTTATCATACATGCCGCCATCCAAATAATTTTGGGCAAGCTTTAAGGCATTCTCTCTTCCTTTCTGGGTAGATAAGTTTACAAAGGGGGTACTGTCTGAGTCATTTTCATAGCGGACAGAATCTGATGACATGGAAAAAACTTTTACACACAAAATTGCAACTAAAAAAAGTAATATTGCAATAACTATTGCCCCGGTAATAATAATAATTTTTGTACCCGTATTTTGTCCCTGAGGCAGAACTTGCTGCATCTTAAGAGGCTGAATCTGGCCTTGAGGGCGTATCACTGGCTGAACCTGAGTCAGGGGTTCTTCTCTAAAGCTAGAATTTTCTTCAACCGGTGTAGAACTCTGATCAGACAGAAATTCTTTTTCTGACGCATCAAGAGCTTTTATAGGCTCCGGGGTAAGCTCTGCAACAGTCTCTCTGGCTTTTTTAGCCGCAGTTTCTGTCTTTTTTGCCGTCGTGCCGGTCTTTTTAGCCGTCGTGCCGGTCTTTTTAGCCGTCGTGCCGGCCTTTTTAGCCGTCGTACCGGTCTTTTTAGCCGTCGTGCCGGTCTTTTTAGCCGATGTACCGGTCTTTTTTGCCGTCGTACCTGTCTTTTTAGCCGTCGTACCGGTCTTTTTAACCGATATACCGGTCTTTTTTGCCGTCGTACCTGTCTTTTTAGCCGTCGTGCCGGTCTTTTTAGCCGTCGTACCGGTCTTTTTAACCGATGTACCAGTCTTTTTTATTTTTTCATCACTATTCGAGTTCTGATTCGTAGTCATAATCTACCGTTCCTTCTGCACCCGCAGACATATTTTGAGTTTGTGTTCCCTGTAAAGAAGCTGCTACATCTTCTAGCAGCCTGCGTCTTTTTTCTGCTTCCTCCAAAGCCTTTCTTTCAGCTTCCTCTTTTGCAATGCGCTCCCTTTCAGCCTGCTCCATTCTAAGCCGTTCAGCTTCTTCCTGAGCAGCCTTTTCACGCTCTGCAAGTTCCTTCATAAGACGCTCTTCTTCCTCTTTCAGACGCTTTTCTTCTAAAGCCATAGCCTCTTTTGCTGCTTTCTGCGAAGCAATTTCATCATCAATCAGAGAAATCAATATTTCCAGATTCTCTGCCACTGTACTTTCTGGCTCTAACCGGGCATAACGCTCATAATCTTCCTTAGCCAGCTCTATTTTATTCTGCTTCATTCTTGAATTTGCCCTATTCAAATATGGAGGAGCATATTCACTATCAGCCATAATCGCCTTGGAATACCAGGCTTCTGCACTAGCCCAGTCTCCCATGCTAAAAGCTGTATTTCCGGCATTAAAGCTTAAAACCTTTTTATCCGTTCCGCTAACCTTCATACCCAGATTACATATATCCAGGCTTTCCTGGTATCGTCCAAGCTGGTAATAAGCCACAGACAGATATACATAAGCTTTAGGATGAGAGCCTTCAGAAACAGCTTTCTTTAAAAAGGGAATTGCTTCGTATGCTTCATTCTGCCTAAAAAGTTCTTCACCCCGAGAAAAATCATCTTCAGCATAAACTGAAAAACAGGAAAAAGACAAAAATATACAGAAAATTGCAAAATATATAAAAAATCTGTTTTTACAGGACTTTAAAAGCATTTTTTACAATTACCCCCTTTATTTATATTCAAAATGAAGTATAATCTATAGAAATGTAGCTTGTTTGACATATTTTCATAAAAAAGCTAATCTTTCAACCATAATTATCGGATGGAGACAAATGGTTCTTGTTATAATTATCGGCGTTCTTGTAGCGTTTATTGCTTTCACTTCTGTTGTCATTGTAAAAAACATTGCAAGTCCCCAGAAAATTGACGGTGTGCAAAAGCTTTTAAAGCAGGGAAAAGTTCAGGCAGCACAAAAAGCAGCAAAAGGCATAGTTTCTAAAAACCCACGTGATTATGTTGCACATTACCTTTTAGGCAAAGCCTATATGGCAGACAATAAAACAGAACTCGCGTTTATGGAATTTAAAACTGTAAACGAAAATGCAGTTTTTAACGGAGACATTCCAGAATTAGAATTCAGAAAACAAATGGCAGAATTGTATCAAAAATACAATCAGCCTCAAGATGCGCTAAAAGAATACCTTCTTCTTACAAAGATGGAACCTCAAAATGCAGAAAACGACTATAATGTCGGAAAGCTTTACGAATTGGCAGGAAAGCCCGCCCTGGCAATGGGGTTTTACCAGAAGGCACTCACAATAAACAAAAAGCATGCAAAAAGTCACACGGCCATGGGCTACCTGCTCTACCGCTCAAAGCAATACGGTGAGGCAAAAAAAGAAATTGACATAGCTATAAAGCTTAGCCCGGAAAACTATTCAAACTACTACTACCTCGGAAAAATTTTAAAAGACAACAAGGACTTTTCTGCAGCATGCAAGGCACTAGAAAAAGCCCAGAGAGATCCAGATTTCAGACAGAAAGCCCTCATAGAAAAAGGTTCATGCCTTATGCTTGCAGGTCAGACAGACCAGGCTATTGCAGACTATGAACACGCAATAAGCTGCTCAAAAAACGAGTCAAGTCAGGAAACCCTTTATGCACGCTATTTTCTTGCCACCTGCTATGAAAAAAGCAGAAAGATTGAAAAAGCTATTGAACAGTGGGAAATAATTTTTAGAAAAAACAAAAATTTCCGCGACGTAGCTTCCAAGCTAAATGAATACAAAGAACTTCAAAATAATGACAGTATGAAAGAATATCTTACTGCAGGAAATGCACCTTTTATAGAAATGTGCAAAAAAATTGCAAAAGCAGGAATGAACTTAGACTGTCAAAAAGCCGAATCAACTCCATTTGGCTGTACAATGCTCACCACAGAAGGAAAGCAGGACAACTGGATGAACATGAGGCAGCAGATTTTTCTTATAGAATTCCACAGAGACACAGAGCCTCTTGAAGAAACTGTTGCAAGAAAAGTTGCCGACGTGGTAAAAGCCCAGGGCTACACAAAGGGCATCATAGTTACTAGTTCAGAATTTAACAGTGCCTGCATAAAGTTTGCAGAAGGCCGCCCAATTCAGCTTGTAGCAAAAGATCAACTAGAAAAAATGATGAGTAAAGCTGGCGTTTAAGTATGCGTTTTCTGTGCGTCTCCGATTTAATAGACCCCTTAGTTTACTCTACATCGCTAAAAGAAAGATATGGCGATGTAGATGCGGTCTTATGTGCAGGAGACCTGTCTATGGAATACGTAGACTTTATTACAGACGCCTTAGGAAAGCCCACCTTTTTTGTTTTTGGAAACCATGATTTGGAAGAATACGGCTACTACCGCCACAAGCTTGTTATGGAAAACACAAATAACAGTTTTTCTTCTTCCCTGCAAACCAACCACAGTCACAGTGCAGATTATGTCAGCAACAAGATGCTGAGAAGTAAGCACCTTGTCTTTACCCTTCCAAATGGCAAAACAACTCCACTACTTATTAGCGGAGTTTCAGGCTCAAAAAGATACAACAACGGAGAAGCCCAATTTACAGAATTTCAAATGAAGTTGCAGCTTATTGCCTTAATACCTTCGCTTCTCTGGAATAAAATACGTTACGGACGTTTCTGCGACATTTTTCTAACGCATGCAAGTCCCCGTCACATTCATGACAGGGAGGACCCCTGTCACAGAGGCTTTGAATGCTTTAACTGGTTTATAACAAAGTTTAAACCGGCAGCTTTAGTACACGGGCACATACACCTTTATGATTTACATGATATTCGTGTTACAAAAAGCTTGGAAACTACTGTAATAAATGCATACAGTCATTTTGTTTTTGACTATGAACCAAAATTTTCAGAGCAAAAAGGAGAAAAATTTGTCCCGACAATTACTATCCGCTCAGACCGATGAAGACTTTAATAAAGCACACAACAAGGCTTTATTTAATGAAATTCAGCACATTCTAAACCCGGAAGAAGCTACTCTCATTTCCTTTACAGACATAAAGAAACTTTTAAAGCCTTCTAATGAGGTGTACAAAGGAATGCAGGTAGTGCCTATAAACCTTATTGTTGGCAGCGAAGGCCGTTACAAAGACTTTGACAATCATTTTTTCCCAAAAAATAATTTTTTAAAACCCCGTTGGGAGCGCGTAGATTTAGCCCACTACCAGGATGTAACCCTTCCTCCGATAACACTCTACGAAGTTGGAGGACTTTATTTTGTTAGAGACGGAAATCACCGTGTAAGCGTTGCAAAGGCAAAGGGCATAGAATACATTGACGCAGAGGTTGTAAGTCTGCAGAGCGAAATAAAACTAAAAGCCGGAAGCTCAAAAGGGCAAATGATAAAGCAAGTTATAAATTACGAAAAGAGAGTTTTTTATAATGAAACAAATTTTGGAGATTTAACAGATTTCTGGGTTTTGGATTTTTCTACGACAGGTCAATATGACGTTATTTATAACCACATACTCATTCATAAATATTACATCAACATGGACAAAAAAGAAGAAATACCTATGGATGAAGCTGTTATTTCCTGGTTCAACAACGTATATCTTCCAGTAATACACACAATAGAAACTCACCACATATTAAAGCACTTTAAAGGACGCACACGAAGTGACTTATATGTATTTGTCATAAAATACTGGGATGAACTTAAACAGAAATTTGGAGAATCATTCTCCCTGGATCAGGCTGCAGAAGATTTTAAATACACATACGGAAAAAAAACGCTTCTGATACGCATAAAAAATCTGTTTGCAAAGAAAAAAATGCAGCAAAAACACTAAAATCTATGGCAAAATTTGTTAAAAGTGCCGAAAATCTATGAGGAAGATTTTAAAACCAACCTTAAAATCTCTAAACAAATCTTGACGGTACAAAATTTCAATGATACAATGGCTCTAGGTTTTAAAAATAAATTAAAAAACCAATAGCTAAAAAATTGAAATGTACAGGGAGTGGGAATTTTGACCTTTACAGACAGTTATGCATATATTCCTCTATTTGCAATGGCATTTGTTGCATTAGTGCTTTTTGTACTTCTTATTTTTGTACGCAATAAGAAAACTGCTAGAGTTAGCTTTATTACTTTTACAGCCGACATCTTACTCTTTATTGCATGTATGACAGGTGCAATAGGAAGCCTTACCAGTGACAGTGGAAATGCCTTTATGATTACGGCATTCATACTTTTCATAGCTTCATTTCTCTTTATTCCTTACTGCATAATTCTTTGTACATTTGAACCTAAAAAAATAGAAAAGCTGGTTCCGCCGGCATTTAACAAGATGGCAGAAAAGAATGCAGGTATGCAGGCTGAAGTTTCTTCTCAGGAAGAAAGCAGCATTGCAAAGGCCGACTCTAAAATGCTGGACATAAACAAAAATTTTATGTCAAAAGCTACGGAAGCCTATTCTGCCGGAGAAAGCGGAACAAATGCACTCTTAGACTTTATAAATAAAACTATAAAGGATGAAATAAAAGCAGAAGGTGCTGCAATCCTCCTTATTGACGACTTTGATGATGTTATTACAGTAAAAAGCTTTGACGGTGACTTTCCTCCGCCATATAAGCTTCCCAGTGATATGCCTCATAAGCCGGTACGTGTTGCAACAAACTTTAAATTTGCAAGCTTTCCTTTACGCGACAACCTGTTTGGAGAAATTGCAACTTCAGGTAAACCGGAACTCATTACGCGCCCGGAACTAGATGACAGAATTTACCAGAATGGTCCGGAAGAATTCCTGGAATGCGGCTCTTACATTGTTGTTCCAATGAAATCAGGAGACTCTGTAATAGGTGTAACAGCATTTGCAAGAAAACATGGTTCTCCGCTCTTTACAGAAGAAGATTTAACAGTTGCCACGACCCTTTCTGACTTTGCATCTGCAGCAATTAAAAATGTTATTGCAGTAAAAGATGTTGTAGAACACTCAGAACTCAGTAAGGAGTCTAACATAGCTTCCAGAATACAAGAGCTGTTGCACCCTTCAAAACTGCCTGCAATTCCGGGAGCACTTCTTGGAGCAATCTGGAATCCTCAGGAAGGTGTTTGCGGAGACTACTACGATGTTATAGTTTCCAGAAAAGACAGGGTTAGCTTTGTAATGAGCGATGTTGCAGGTAAAGGTATAAACTCAAGCCTTATAATGACAATGATCAGAGCCATGATCAGACTTGTTGTCAACACAAAGCAGTCTGCAGGAACAATACTTTCCTGGGTAAACCGTGGAATTGCAGGAGAATCTTTTAGTACAGACCACTTTGCTTCCTGTGCACTTATAAACTATAACCCGGAAAAAAATTCAATAGAATTTGCAACAGGTGGCTCTACACCTGTATACTATTATAACAGTCAGGCTAACACTTTTACTAAGATTTCTGAGGCTTCAGAGCCAATTGGCGTAGAAAAAACAACAGAATATAAAGATTTTGTGCAAGAAGTTAAAAGTGGTGATATAATAATTACATGTACTGATGGTTTAGTAGAAACTCTAAACGATCAGGGACAGCAATACTCAGAAGAAACTCTTTTGAATGTTATTGCAAAAAATCATGGTGCAAGTAGCAAGGATATAGCAAACCTTGTAAAGGCAGATATAAAGAAATTCTCTGGAAGTGCAAGTCAACATGATGACCGGTCACTCTTAGTTATAAAAATTAAGTAATTTGGGTATAAGGAGAAAAACTTATGGAACTTAAAATAAGGAAGAATGGAGACGTCTATATTATTGATGTAAACGGCGAAATGGACTTGTATAATTCCTACAAGCTAAAAGAGCTGGTTATGAAGATGCTCGAAAAGAATGTAAAGTCCTTTATCATCAATCTTGAACAGGTAGACTACATTGACTCTTCTGGAATCGGAGCTCTCATTTACATTTGCTCTACAATCAAAAAGATGAACCTTAAGCTTTACATTTCTAATATTCATGGATCTGTAAAGAAGGTTATTGAGCTTACAAAGCTTATGGGCTACTTCCCTATTGCAAATAGCGTAGAAGAAGCTCTTCTTATGATTAATGAGTAAAAAACGGAGAGAATAAAAATGGAAGATATAAAAGAGTTACGCTCAGACGGAAATGATCCTTTATTTGACAAAACAAATATGCTTTATAAGGAATTTCCATCTGATTTTAGGCAGATTCGCTATTTTACATTGCTTATAGTGCAGTCCGCTCCTTTGGAAATAAAAGAAATTAACCTTCTTGAGCAGCAGATTAGCGAAGTTATAAAAAATGCCGTAAAGCACGGAAATGAATGTAACGTTAACAAAAAAGTTCACGTTTGGTATTCTTTTAGTGCAACACATGCACACATTATAGTGGAAGACGAAGGCGAAGGTTTTAAAGACCTGGATAAGTGGAATGAATTTAACCGCCAGAGACTTTCCTGCTTGCACAACAATAATTTTGAAGAGCTTGCAAATTACGTTTCGTTTAGAACAAAGGCTTCTGATGATCAGGATGGAGGTAATGCCCTCTTTGCTGCCCTTGAATATTGGAACGGCGGTTTTGTTTATAATGACAAGAAAAATGGTGTTGCAATGCTTAAAAAGTTCCAGCAGAAGCGCCATGGAGTTTCTGTAGAGTGAGAATAAACTCTAAGATACAAGCTAAAAAGAAAATTATACTGCCTGAAAGTTATAAGCTTTAGGGCAGTTTTTTTTTGCATGAGCGCGGCGTGGAACGGTTGCCAGGGGCAAGAACTTTTATTAAAAGTTCCGAAGCAAAGCGGAGCCGTGGAAGGCCGTAATAAGATACGCATTTATTGTTTGGCAAAAAAAATCCGCTATGCTTATAAAGCCAGCGGACAAAAAAAATGGAAGTGCCGGGAATTGAACCCGGGTCCACATAATCTAACCAGGCGCCTCTACAGGTTTATTGAAGCGAGGTAATTGTCGAGAGAAGGTAGCGGCTTCAAAGGCGTCTTCTCCGTATTCTAGTCCCTTTCGGGTAAGTCCCCTACACTGTCTAGCCCCAGTGTAAAGCAAGTCCCTGTTGGCAACAGAACATCACCCCCCTAGGAACAGCGAAGTGTGAGTTCCGGTTCACGCTACGTTAAGCAGCGAGAGCGTACTGCTCGTTTTCAGACTCTTCGTCTTCTCTACGTTTTGCAGTTATTTTTCTCGTCTGTATCAAAGACCAGGCGACAGCCTTACCTGCAGCACAAGATTACTATCATGTGTCGAAACCGGTGCACTCCCGATTTGACTCACACTAAATATAAAAAGCCCCTTGTAAAAAGTCAAGGGGCTAAAATGTTATTTTATGGATTTTACAAAAGCATCCTTAAAGCCATAGGCCTTAAACTTTGCAATGACAGCACCATATTCATCTTCTGTTAATGGACCTACTAATACTTTGTAAGCTCCATCTTCATTTTGAATAAGAACTATCGGATACTTTACATACTTTTCAATGAAAGAAAGTATATTTTCTTCTTTACTTAAAGTTGCAACCTGAATGTAGTACCTGTTTGCCTTTAAGTCTTTTTCTGTAACAACATAGTCATTAAGAGCCGGCTTCTTCTTAGCCGTCGGTTCACTGCTCAAAGCTGTCTCTTTGCTCTCTTTAGGCTCTATGATGATGACTTCTTTTGGTTCTGCAGGAATTACGCTTTCAGGAGCTTTGTCTTCTGCAGGAATAAGAACTATTGCCTTAACCTCGTCATTAACATCATCATTTGAATTTACTTTTTCGCCTTCTAAGTCTGCTTCCGGAGAAGTCTTTACCTCTTCAACGTCTTTTACGTTTTCGTTAGATTCTACTTCTTCGCCGTTTTCATCTGCATCGACAGTCTGAACGGATTCTGTTTCAGCTTCCATCTGCTTCTCAATAAAGTCTGTGACTTCTTCGTTAGAACTGACTTTTTCTTCGTCTAAGTCACTTTCTGGAAGAGCCTCTGGCTTTTTGTAATCAGTTACATCCTCATTTGAAAGAACTTCTTCACCTTCCCTGTCGCTTTCAGGAACTTCTTTTTTAGAAATTACAGAAGGAATGACTTCCTCTCCAGGTAAATCTTCTTCTATTTTTTCTTCAGTCAGAGGTTTTAAAGGAGCATAATCAGTAACGTCTTCATTAGAGATAATTTCTTCGCCGTCTCTATCGCTCTCCGGGAGTGGCTCCGGTTTTTTGTAATCTTCTACGTTTTCGTTGGCTCTTACATCTTCGCCGTCTCTGTCATTTTCCGGGAGTGGCTCCGGCTTTTTGAAATCTTCTACGTTTTCGTTGGCTCTTACCTCTTCGCCGTCTCTATCGCTCTCCGGGAGTGGCTCTATCTCCTCAAAATCTTCAATATTTTCGTTAGAAGGTACGTTTTCTTCCACGAGGTCTTCGTCCGGAGTATTTTCTATTTCTTCTACAGAAAATGCCTCGTTTTCACTTAAAAGCTCATCATCTAAAGAAAAATCTGCAACAGGTTCCCCGTCAAAGTAGTCATCTCCAATTAAGGGAAGCTTTTCCTGTTCAACTATCTCAGCTTCTTCACTTTCAGGCTCAGCTTCCTCTACAAGCTCGCCTTCTTCTTCAAAGCCAGGTAAAGTTTCTTCAAGGGCTTCTTCTTCCAGAGGTTCAAAGCTTTCTTCGCTATAGCCAGGTGTTAACGGCTCTTCATCTATCAGTTCGTATTCTACAGCATCTTCTTCGCTGTTTTCTTCTGCAGGTAAAGGTTTGTCTTTACTTTCTTCTTCAGGAACATAAGCTATCTGATTTTCTTCTGCATTTAAAGAAGGAATGACGTCATCTTCAAAGGCTTCAAGGCTTACTTTCTCTTCTTCTAAAGCCGGTTCTTCTGAAAGCTCTTCTTTTTTATAAGCTTCATTTTCACCTGTCAACTCTACAGGCTTAAAACTTTCAGAGGAGATTATGTTTCCTGTTTCTGCCTGTTCTGCAGGAGAAGGCTGCTCTAAAGAAAGTTTTTCACTTGCAAAATCTGAGCCAGTGTCTAAATAGTCTTCGTATTCATATTCATTTTGAGGCTCTATGTATTTTGCAGCTTTAGAAATTGTTGCACTTCCGGAAACAGCTTCGTCAAAAAGTCCGCTTCGAGGATTAAGCT
Organism: uncultured Treponema sp.; assembly: GCA_937877515.1. Taxonomy (GTDB): domain Bacteria; phylum Spirochaetota; class Spirochaetia; order Treponematales; family Treponemataceae; genus Treponema_D. The sequence continues at coordinate 10,001 of CALFIX010000061.1, read as the reverse complement.
TTACATTCATGCTTTCATTTGATGAAAGTCCCAGACGATTAGCCGCTTCCTTTGAAATAAGTATAGAAACTCCACTTGAAGCGTCCACAGTGCCTACATTTAAGAGTTCAACAGTAAGTCCATTGGAAGGATTTGTTAAAGTAATGGAGTCTCCAGGAAGATAACCTGAAGCCTTTGCAAAGAGACCTGAAGGAAGTTCTGAGCCCTGAGCTACGGATACTCTGCCATCTAAAATTTCACTTGCTCCCGCAAAAAGCGGTTCAAAAGCAAGACAAAGAGTAATTATAGAAACACTAAGTGTGGCCTTTAGTTTTTTCATATACCCCTTCCCCTATTTTTCCATCAGATATTTATATACAGAATTTGATATTTCATCTGTAAAACTTTTTATTCCGTTTTCTGAATTTTCATTCTGCATTATATTTCCAACAATATTTTTCCCGGATTTTAAAACCTGTTCAGTTTTAACATCATAAATCTTCCACTGAATATCCTTTATATTGCTTAAAAGATAAGCTTCAGGACTGTTGGAATTATTTTTGTAGTCAATTACAAGCTGAATAAAATACTTGCACATTCCTTCGTCCGCAGACAGCAAACCAGATTTTAAGGCCTTCTTGTCCTGGCTTGAATTTTCTGAAATTTCTGCCGGCAGGTTAGTAATTACAAAGCCCCTCTCAAAGAAAAAGTCCATAAAGGTTTCTTCTACAAGAAGAGAAATTGCCCTGACTTCGTCATGAGTTGTGTCATGCTGAACCACTTGAGAAGCTATAGAAACAGAAAAAGCATTTGAACACATAAAAAATGCTAAAAACATAAGAAAAAATACTTTATTTTGCTTTTTCATAAAAACTCCTAGTAGTCTCTCCTTTAGATTGTCGGAAAATTAAGTTTACAGTTTAGCTAGATTTTGATAAAATAAGGCAGGTGGGAAATATGAATAAAAGTGATTTGCGACTTTACATAATTGGAGCAGGATTTGCAGGACAGATGCTTGCAAAAGAAGCTTCAAATAAAAAAATCTTTGGTAATGTTGCAGCTTTTTTTGATGATAATAAAGAAATTATTGGTTCTCAAATAGACAACATACCGGTTTTTGGTCCCATAGAAAACATTGCATCCGTTTTACGCCCTACACAAAATGACCAGGCTATAATAGCACTTCCAAGCACAAACGGTAAAAGAATAAGACAGATTTATGACATTCTGATAAAAGCCGGCTTTTTAAGCATAAAAATCTTACCTTCCATAAGCCAGGTAATAGACGGAAAAGCTCACCTTATTCAGATGAGAGATGTGAACCCGTTGGATTTATTAGGAAGAACTCCTGTAGTTATTCCATTAAAAGAAAGCCTTTCCTACTTAAAAGGCAAGAGGGTTTTAATTACTGGTGCAGGGGGCTCCATAGGAAGCGAATTATCCAGACAGCTGTTATCGGGAGGAGCAGAACGTCTTTATCTTTTTGGACATGGAGAAAACTCTATTGTAAATATTTATAGAGAGCTTAATGTCTTACAAAATGAAGGCGTTGGCGAAAAAGCTTCTGTTGTTCCAATTATTGGAGACATGAAGGATAAGGAATATGTTAAATACATAATTTCTAAAACTCATGCTGATGTAATTTTTCATTGCGCAGCCTACAAACATGTTCCAATGATGGAAGAAAATCCCGTTGCCGTAATAGAAAACAATGTTTTTGGAACAAAAAATCTTCTGGATGCAGCCTTAGAATGTAATACAGAACGCTTTGTTCTCATAAGCACAGATAAAGCAGTTGAACCTGTTAGCGTATATGGAGTAAGTAAAAAACTTTCAGAAAAGCTTGTTATAGAAGCTTCAAAAAAGGCTAAAAATACGCAGTCATTTATGTTTGTCCGCTTTGGAAACGTTTTAGGAAGCAGAGGCTCAATATTACCTGTCTTTACAGAACAGATTCAAAACGGAGGGCCTGTAACAGTAACAGACCCCGCAATGGAAAGATACTTTATGACAATTCCGGAAGCATGTTCCCTGGTATTACAGGCGGGTGGAGTTGGCAAAAACGGCAGGGCTTACTTACTTGATATGGGAGAACCCATTAAGATTTTGGACCTAGCAGAACAGATTATAAAGTTTTCAGGCTTTGAGCCATACAAGGAAATGGAAATTAAATTTATTGGCTCTAGACCCGGAGAACGCATTACAGAACCTCTCTGGCTAAAAGAAGAAAATCCAACTTTAACAGACTACCAAAAAATTCTTTCAATAAAATGTTTAGAGGAAAAGAATTTAAAAATTGAAGAGCTGTTAGAAAAATTGGAAAAAATCTGCTTTTTTAGGAAAAATGAAGAAGAACATTTTAGAAACAAGGAAGAGCTTTTAGAAATTTTAAGAAAATCATTTTTGAGTCTGGATGATTTTTATAATGAAAGAGAGCAAAATGGTCTGGAAGTTTCTATTGATAAATCTGTAAAAGTAATGCTTTAGGAGCAGAACAATGAGCGAAGAAATTCAAAGTGTACCTTTTTTTAGAGCCTCAATTGGAAAAGAAGAAAAAGACGCTGTAGAAAGGGTTTTAGACAGTCTATGGCTTACAACAGGCAAAGAAGCTCATTCTTTTGAAGAAGAATTTGCTTCTAAAATTTCTTGTAAATATGCTCTCTCCGTAAACAGCAATACCAGCGGTATGATAATGGCAATGGAAGCTGTAGGAGTAACTCAGGGTAAAGCTGTAATTACTACCCCCTACACTTTTGTTTCTACGGCGTCGAGTGCACGGCACCTTGGAGCTGATGTTTATTTTGCAGATGTAGAGAAAGACAGCTATGCAATTGATCCTTCTTGCATAGAAAAAATTCTAGAAAGCCCCAGAGGCAGAAATGTTGTGGCAATAGTTCCAGTTCACATTGCAGGATTTGTATGCGACATGGAACGCATTATGCAGATTGCAAAAAAATACAATGTGAAAGTAATAGAAGACTGCGCGCACGCCTTTCCCAGCAAAACAAAATTCGGATATGCCGGAACTCTTGGAGACATAGGCGTATTTTCTTTTTATGCAACAAAAACCATAACCACAGGCGAAGGTGGTATGATTACAACAAACAACGGAAACCTTTACAGCAGAATGAAGACCATGAGGCTTCACGGAATGAACAGAGATGCATGGGACAGATACACTTCACCAAAAGCTTCATGGGAATATGACATAATTGCACCAGGCTTTAAAAGCAATTTACCAGACATTCTGGCAGCCATAGGCAGGGAGCAGTTAAAAAAAGCTGACAGTTTTTTTGATAAAAGAAAAGCTCATGTAATGTTTTACAATAATGCCTTGAAAGATTTTGATTTTGTTTCTACGCCTCCTGATGGTGACGGAAACGCATGGCATTTATATCTTTTAAGGCTTAACCTGGACAAGCTAAAATGCACCCGCGACACATTTGCTTTAGAGTTACAGCAGAAGGGAATCGGCATCAGCATGCATTATATTCCTCTTTTTAATTTTACATATTGGAAAAACCTTTATAAAGATTTTACGAAAGAATACTTTCCGAATGCTCAAAATCAATATTTAAGAACTATTACAATTCCGCTTTGGCCCGACATGACGGAACAGATGACTGCACAAGTTGTAAAAGCCATAAAAGAGACTGGAGAAAAATATCATGTCTAAAGCAATAACAAAATCTTCTGCAAAAATGTCCTTTCAGAAAGAATTTTTCTCCGACTTATTTTCACAGAACATGCTTTATGCTGTAACTATAAGAAGCCCTGTAAAAAAAGGAAGCATTGTTTCCATTTCGCATCCAGACATGCCGGAAGATTACTTTTTATTTACAAAAGATGATATTCCAGGAAGTAATACATTTGAATATTCAGACATAAATGAAAGTTCAAATATTTTTTGTGACGGAAAGGTTTCTTATCTTGGAGAACCTGTAGGGCTTCTTGTAGGACCTGATGAACGAAGACTAAAAGAAATTCAGGAAGAATTAGAAATTATCTTTGATGACAGCACGGAAGAAGCAGATGATAGTTCTTCAGATAAAAATATAAAGCTTGCAGAAAGAAATGTTTTTTGGGGACCATGTTTTACAGAAGACAAAGATAAATATGAAGCCATAAATTCTATTTTTGAAGCTTCTGACATTATTGAACAAAATGCATGGTCTTACGAATTAAGTGTACCTCTTTACAACGAACCAAATGGAGCATTAGCTACATGGGACGGAGAAACCTTAACTGTATACACACCTACTCTCTGGTCAAAAAATCTTAGAAGCCTCATAAGTCAGGCATTAAAAATTTCAGAAAATGCAATTGTAATAAAGAAAACTCAAGGCTCTTCTACCCTAACAAATAACATCTGGTATAATTCCATAATTGCTTCTCAAGTTTCTTTAGCGGCTTTAAAAACAGGAAAACCCGTAAAGCTTATATACTCAAGGGCAGAACAAAACAGCTTTATGGAAAACACACGGCCTATAATAATAACTCATAAAACTTCCTGCACAAAAGAAGGCGTTATAAAAGCTATGCAAATAGACATAGAAGTAGATGCCGGATACACAAATCCTTTTAGTAAAGAAATTGTAGATAGACTGGTTTTAAGTGCTGCGGGTTGCTATGCGCCAGAAAATATTTTTATAACAGCGTCTGTCTTGCGCTCCTCAAACCCACCAGCTTCTATAGACATGCAGAAAATGGACAGTGCAACATTCTATGCAATAGAAAACCAGATAAACTTGCTTTGTGAAAAATGCCAGCTTACGCCTTTAGAAATCCGACTAAAAAATTTAAGAACAGAGAAAAAAGATTTTCCGTTTAATATTGAATTAGAAAAAAGCACTGAGAGCTTAAACGCATTAGCAAGAATTAGCGACTTTAACAGAAAATATTCTTCATACCACCAGGATTCAGCTTTTAAGGACGGTGTTTTATACGAATCAAGCAGAGAGTCTCCTGCAAGAGGCATTGGTTTTGCATGTGGTTACGAAAGTTCTTGTTTTTTAGGTTCTTCAGTCTATGATCCGGCTCAATCAATAGAAGTTACATTGGAAGAAAATGAAAGTATAACCATTCACACACCGCCTGTTTCTAACTCTATAGAGGCAATTTTTACAAAAATAGCTTCGAAAATTTTAGATATATCCGCATCATCAATAAAAATTAATACAGAGATAGAAAAGAAAAATGAGTCTTCCTTACCGGAAAACACATACAATACAATTTCTATTTTGACAATTTTACTAAAAAAATGTTGCGAAACGATAAAAAAAAGAAAAGAAGGAACTGCTCTACCATATACAGTAAAGAAGAAATTCAACTCAAGTAAAAAATTATGGAATGCAGAAAATTTTACAGGAACACCTTTCTACTCATCGTCATTTGGTTGCGCAAGCATAGAACTGGAACTTGACACTTGTACATACAGAGAACACATAAGAAATATTTCTGTAATCATAAACAGCGGAAAACTGTTAAATATTCAGTCGGCAGAAAGTGCAATAAAGCTTTCCATTCAAAAAGTTTTATCTGCACTTGTAAATGGCACACAGCTTTCTTCTGACAAGCTTCGCATTTCATTTGTGCAGTCAGACAGAGAACCTTCACAAATAGGAGAACTGATTTTTAACATATTGCCAGCAGCATATACTCAGGCTTTAACACAAGCGTTAAGATGTACAATTAACACACTACCTCTTTATACAGATACAGTATTCTCTAAGCTGCAGGAAAAGAAGATTCAGGCATTAGCCCTGAAAAAGGCGGCATTAGAAGCGGCTCAAAAAAATGAGGAGGAACAAAATGAAGATTCCAGTAATTCTAAATGAAAAGAAAATTGTTTTGGATGCAGAACCTGAAGAAAGCCTCCTTACTGTTCTAAGAAGAGAAAAAATTTATAGTCCGAAATGCGGATGCCAGGAAGGACACTGTGGAAACTGCATGATTCTTTTAGATAGCGCTCCTGTAAACAGCTGTTTAATACCTGTAGGGGCTGTAAGGGACTCAAAAATAATTACTCTAGAATATTTTAAGACATTCCCAGAATACCAGGATATTATTACAGGATTTTCTCAGGCTCACATTCATTTATGTGGCTATTGTAATGCAGGAAAGATTTTTACAGCCTATTCAGTATTGAGAAAACATTTTAGACCAGAAAAAGAACAGCTTGCAGAGACAATACACGGACTCTCTGTCTGCTGCACGGACAAAGACACGCTTTCCAACGGAATATTATATGCAATAGCTGCAAAACATCAGCGAGAAGGAAAAAAAGCAAATGCAAAAAAATAATAAAACCGTTCTTATAGCAAAAAATTTATCAGATGTACTATACCACCTGAAAAGCGTAGAAGGCTTACAAATTCTTGCAGGATGTACGAATATCTCAGAAATGTCAGATAAGGCAGTTTCTATAAGAACCATAAGTGAACTTCGCAGTATAGAAAAACACGAACGATCTATAGATTTTGGTTCCTGCTTAACTCTTACAGAAATACTTGAGCTTGGGCGAACAAACATGCCAGCAGTTCTTTATGACGCAATAAAATCAATTGGAACATTTCCGCTAAGAAATATGGCAACTCTGGGGGGAAACATCTGTTCAAAAGGTATAAAGCACAGTCTGTGGGCACCCCTGCTTGCATTAGACGCACGCTTAGAGTTTAAAAGCTCCAGCGAGACAAAAATTATTCCTATGGGAAACTTTAAGGAAGTCCCGAAAGGCTTTGTCCTTACAAAAGTAAAAGTTCCTGTTGATGATTGGGAAGTTCAGATTTTTAGAAGAACAGGACCTTCTAACAGTCTTACAAACCAAAGTGCAGGTTTCGCTTTTCTTGTAGACACGCAAAAAGACATTATTGCAAACGTAAGAATTACTTTTGCAGGTTCCGTTATATTCCGCTCAAGAGATTTGGAAAACACCATAATAGGTACAAGGCTTCCATTAAGCGACATATTTATAAAAAATCTTACAACGCAGGCTAAGGAAAAATTTGAAAAAGAATTTGAGCAGTATAACGTGCCAGAAATAATAAAAAACCAGTTTTTAAGCCTTCTGCGTAATGCTTTAGAGCAGCTTACTTAATTAGCATACAGTCACCATAAGAGAAGAACCTGTACTTTTCTTCAACAGCTTTTCTGTATGCATTCATTATGTTTTCTTTTCCTGCAAATGCACTTACAAGCATTATAAGGGTACTTTCCGGGGTGTGAAAGTTTGTAAACATCTGATCAACAACCTTAAACTTATACCCGGGATACATAAAAATATGAGTACTTCCACTTCCGGCTTTTACAATACCGTTTTCATCAGAGGCGCTTTCTAAAGTTCTTACACTTGTAGTTCCTACAGCTAGAATTTTTCTTCCTTCTTTTTTTGCCCTATTAATTTTTTCTGCAACATCTTCAGGCACAGTATAAACTTCTTCATGCATTTTATGGTCTTCTATATTTTCTGCTCTAACAGGTAAAAAAGTTCCTAAGCCTACATGTAAAGTAAGATATGCTAAATCTATATCCCTAGCTTTTAGTTTTTCAAGCAAAGTTTCTGTAAAGTGTAAACCAGCTGTAGGACAGGCCGCACTTCCTGTTTCTTTTGCATAAACTGTCTGATACCTTTCGCCGTCAATCTCTGTATCCGCTCGTTTTATATAAGGAGGAAGAGGAATGTGTCCATTACGCTCAAACCAGCTTTCATCCAGTGAAAAAGGAAAAGCAATACTTCTAAACTCTGTTCCTTCATCTGCTTTGTTTTCTATAATTGTACCTTCGCTTCCATCTGGAAATTTATAAACATTATCAACCTTTACTTTTTTAGCCCCTTTTACCATGCAATTCCAGACACTAGAAGGTGCGTAACCAGAAACATTCATCTGGTTTAAGAACATAAATTCCTGCTCTCTACCACTTGTAACTTTTATGCCATAACAACGGCTACGACGAACTTTACTGTTATTAAAAACCATTAAAGTGCCTTTTTCTATTAAATCTGGTAAATCTTGAACAACGTGATTAAAAGTCTCTCCTGTTGACTTATTTAAAAGCATAAGTCTTTCTTCTCCGCGAGTTCCTGATGGTTTTTGAGCAATAAGTTCTTCTGGTAAGTCAAAATAAAAGTCTGAGGTTTTCATATTTTTTCCTAAATTAAAAAAGAGATTTCTGAACTTCTGTAAAAGAATGACCCGGCTCTAATCCTAAGTGCCTGTAAGCTTTTTCTGTTACAATACGTCCACGGGGTGTTCGCTGTAAGAAACCACACTGTATTAAATAAGGTTCATAATAATCTTCTAAGGTGTCCATACTTTCACCTATAGAAATTGCAAGAGTTTCAGCTCCTACAGGTCCGCCAGAAAAATTATTTATGATTGAAAGTAAAATTTCTCTGTCATAATGCTCCAGGCCTAATGAATCTAAACCTAAACGGGCCATACCATTTAAAACAATGTCCTTCGTTATTACCCCGCTGCCTTCAATCTGAGCAAAATCTCGCATTCGCCTTAAAAGCCTGTTTGTAACACGAGGTGTTCCTCTAGAACAGTCGGCAAGCAAAAGAGCGGCATCCTCTTCTATCTTTACATTTAAAATTGAGGCAGAACGATTTATAATGCAAGAAAGCTCTTCTCTTGTATAAAAATTAAAGCGCTGAATTATACCAAATCTTGTCTGCAAAGGTTTAGAAACCATGCCGGCTTTTGTAGTAGCTCCAACTAAAGTAAAATGAGGAATCGGTATACGAACTGTACGTGCACTGGCCCCCTGCCCTATAACCCAGTCCAGTTCATAATCTTCCATTGCAATATAAAGCATTTCTTCTATTGCCGGCTTTAAGCGATGAATTTCATCTATGAAGAAAACTGTTCTTGGAGTAATTGTAGAAAGAATTCCTGCAAGATCTTTTGGTTTGTCCAAGGCAGGAGCACTTGTAACCTTAAAATCTGCACCTAACTCATTTGCAACAATTTGAGCTAAAGTTGTTTTTCCAAGACCAGGAGGTCCAATTAAGAACAGATGATCCAAGGCTTCCTTTCTTTCTCTTGCGGCATTTATAAAAACACTTAAATTTTCTTTTATGCTTTTCTGTCCCATGAACTCACTTAAAGTAAGGGGGCGTAAATTACCTTCCTGAGAATCTTCTTCAGACTCAAAATCTGCCCTGACAATGTGAGAATCTTCTTCTGCACGAACAATTTTTGTACTACCACTAGCCTGGGTCTGCATTGCAAGCTGAGAGACAATATTTAATTCATCTTCTTCTGAGGAAGGACGGGGATACTGAGTTTTATGATTTACGCTTTTATTCATTGTGTAAGCTCCACAATTGCACGACGAAACAAGGCATCTTCCCTGGCACTCACTGACATAGAACTAAAAGAGTTATCTTTTTCCATTACTTGGGAAAGCTCTTCAATTTTTACTTCTGCACTGCGTTTATCATAGCCCATATTTACTAAAGCCATAATAACATCTGCATAAGGAGACGCCGTTTGCTTTGTAACGGGAGAATTTTCCGGAATGGTAAGCTTTCCTTTTAACTGCAGCATCATTTTTGCAGCAGTTTTTTTACCGACTCCGGGAACCTTTTCTAAGACACTAACATCACCGGAATCTAAAATGTGAGCCAGGTTTTCACTTTCTATGTTACTTAAGATTTTTAATGCACCTTTAGGACCAATTCCGTCTACTTTTAAAAGATCAAAAAACAAAGAACGGTCATTTACAGATGCAAAACCAAAAAGCGTCATTAAGGCTTCTGTGTGCTGCATCCACGTATAAACCTTTCCAACCTCACCAACAGGAGGCAGCTTATCTAAGGCATTATCCGGGACAGTAACATCCCACTCGATACCATGAGTTTCTATAAAGAGCTTTTGAGGAAACTTTCCAGTAATTATTCCAGTAAGACTATTAAACATGGCAAAAGTGAGTATACCACAAGCTTAAAAACGTAACAAGAGAGCTGTCCGTTCCAAATACATTTAGGACACTCTGACACCTGGGGAAGAATTCAGATA
>CALFIX010000060.1 GCA_937877515.1 uncultured Treponema sp. | reverse complement strand
GTAGAGCAACGCCCTTTTAAGGCGTGGGTCTGCAGTTCGAATCTGCAGTAGCTCATCTTAGGCACTAGAGAAATCTAGTGCTTTTTTTTTGCTTTTTTTCTTGACAATATATAAATTGGATTTATAATAATCTCATAGTGAGAGTAACACTATCAAGTGGAGAATAAAACTCTCTCTAAAGACACCTAAGGAGGCGTTATCATGAAAAAATTTGCTACTGTAGTAGCCGCATTATTTGTTGCAGCAGGTCTTGCATTTGCAGCCGACCCTGCAGAAGGAATTTGGAAGAGTATTGACGACCAGACCGGCGAAGTAACAGCTATCTGGAAAATCTACGAACAAAACGGAACACTCTACGGAACAATTGCCGCTGTTGTAGACAATCCACAGGACGTAGTTGCAAGTGCATGCAAAGAAAGCTACAAAAACTTCCCTGTACAGGGATCGGTAAACAAAATGCACACTGTTGGAACACCTTGGATTTTCGGAATGAAAAAAGATTCAGAAGGAAACTGGAGCAAGGGAAACATTGTTAACCCTGGCGACGGAAAAATGTACGGATGTGTTATTAAATACCTGGCACCTGGTCAGACAAACAAAAAATACACAGCAAAAGAACCAACACTTGCCATGGCAGGAACAGTTGGCCCAATTCAGGTTTTCCAGTATTGGGTACGTGCTACAGAAAACGACATAAAAGCAGTTCAGGAAAAATTTCCACCAAAAAACTAAGCTAAACTTTTAATTTTGCAAAGCTCCTTTGTAACAAAGGAGCTTTTTTTTTGTTGTTTTAAGCTTATTGACTAAAGGTTCATTTTTAGCGATTATAAAGCATGGAAAAAAAATTCTTGTCCCGGCAATACTTAGAATCCATGTCTACGGCAGACCTTATCAGTTTAGCAGATGACTATGGCATAGATATACCAGATAATCTTAACAGACGTTTTATAATTGGCGAACTTTTAGAAATTGCAGAAGAACTGGAACAGGAAAAAAATCAGGATGAAGACGTTTTATTAACCGAAGAACCTGATGACGAAAAAATTGCAGAGCTTCCAAAGACTTATAATGACACCAAAATATACGCAATGCTGAGAAACCCGGCCTGGGTTTATGTATTCTGGGACATAAAGGAATCCGAAGTAAGAAAAATAAATACAGAAAAAGCTTCCATTTCCCTAAGGGCATTTTTCTTTAGCGACAAATATACTGAAAAGCCGGAAGAAAGCTTTGACATTCAGCTTACGACAGAAGACAGAGAAAGAACATTTCTCTTGCCTGCCGGCAAAAAATTCTTTACGGTAAGCTTGGTTTATTCTTCATCCAGAGAGTCTCCTTCCCCACTTGCAACAACACAAAGAATAGAAATCCCACAGGAAAGCGAGCAAATAAAGAATACTCAGCCCGGAAAAAATTTTGAAATGTCTCCACTGGTAAGACTTTCCGGAATGCAGGGACTCTTGCACGACCACTATGTAAATCACAGACAATCATTTTCCATCTAAAAAAATATTGAGGTAAAAAATGTCAAATAAAAATCTTTTCTTAGTAATAAATGCGAGTCAGGGCTACATTAGAAATGTAGAAACACCGGAAAACTTTGCTGCAGAAAATGATATTCTCTTTACCGCAATAGAACAGACTTATGTTCCCCTTTTAAACATGATTGCACGTCTTGCCTCAGAAAACATAAAGTTTACTTTAGGACTAGTTCTTTCAGCCACTCTATGTTCCCTTTTAGATGATCCACAGGTACAAAAACAGTATATAGATTGGCTAGACAAACGCATTGCTCTTGGTGAAGACGAAATCAAAAGAAATAAAAATAACCAAGAAAAACAAAACTTAGCATACGAAATATTAGAACAGGCAAAAAAAGACAAAGTAGACTTTACAGAAGTTTACAATCAAAAACTTATTCCCACATTTAAGATGTTTGCAGAAAGAGGTTATTTAGAACTTATTCCAACTTGTGCAACAAATGCATACCTTCCACACTACATAGATTTAATAGAAATTGTAAATGCTCAGGTAGAAACAGGTTTATACTCTCATCGTCAGTATTTTGGAGAAATCGGAGAAGGCTTTTGGCTTCCTTACCAGGGATACGCAAAAGGCTTAGAAAGAATTCTAAGGGCCTACGGCATAAACTATACAATTACAGACCCCCGCTCAATCTTATTCGTAGAAAACCCTGTAGAAACAGGAATTTTTTCTCCAGTACGTTGTCCGAATTCTCTTGTACTTTTTGCATCAGATCCGGAAACACCAAAAGACATCTGTGGCGAAAACGGTTTTATGTTTAATGCTCTTTACCGTCAGGAACAGCGCGACATAGGTTTTGAGCTTCCTCAAGAAGAACTTTCCAGCATTCAGGAAAAAGGCAGTGCAAGAAGCCAGACATTATACAGATACTGGTCAAACGAAAGTTCTGACGGCGAAAACGAAGTACTCTATTCAAGTGAGAATGCGCTTTCACAGGTCTTGTCTGACGCAGCAACATTTTACTGCAACAAGCTGGCAAAACTTGACGAAGCTTTAGTAAACACAGAAGGCAAAGATGTAACTTTAGTTTGCACAATACCTGCAGAAGCATTAGGGCAAACCTGGCACGAAGGCATGCTTTGGCTGGAAAACGTTATTCGGCTTGTAGACACAGAAAAAAACCTGACATTGCAGACAGGTAAAAATTTAATTCAGGAACAATTCTCTCTTCCAAAGGTAACTCCGTACCCATGTTCTGCTAGTGGAAACGGTTACGGCGAAGACCTCCTGGACAGTACCAACAGCTGGATGATCCGCTATCTTCGCACTGCAAGCGAAAGAATGGTAGATTTAACAGAACGCTTTCCTTCAGAGACAGGCTTAAAAGCAAGACTTTTAAACATGGGAGCAAGGGAACTTTTAATTGCACAAAGCGGAGAATGGCCTTTAATGCTTCACGAAGGAAAACTCCCGGACTACGTAACGAAAACTTTTACAAATGCAATTCTAAACTTTACGAGAGTTTTTGACGCACTTGCAAGCAATACGGTCAGCACAGAATGGCTTACGACATTAGAAAGGGAACACTCAATTTTTCCATGGATGAACTATAAAATCTTCAGTATAAAGCGCTAAGGTTTAAGCTTCTCTTTTATCAATTGAAAACAATAGCCTTTTATAGTAAAATTAAGGGGTGTTTTCATTTAAGAATAAAACTAAGAAAAGTCTTCTCTTAATTTTTACAGCTTATGTAAGCTTTTCTTATGTTTATTCTAGTGGTAAAAAAGACACTCCTTACAAAACTCCCTCCGCAAGCACAACTTTTGTCTCTGACGAAAATCTTTTAGACTCCTACCCTTTGCGCTTTAGGGAAATTACAAAAGCAACAGATGCACTTATAAAGCAAAACAATTACAAGGATGCCATAAAAGAATTCTACAAAGACGAAAAAAATAACAATTCCGCTTTTACATATTTAAAACCCGGTTGGGAACAGAATGCAGACGAGGAAGAAATAAAAAAAGTTTCTGTTTTACTGCAAAAATTAGACATTACCCTAAATGAATACAAACAAATTCAAGACGATCTGAAAATTTTAAGCACTCAAAATAATTTGTACAAAGACACAGACAAACTAAAAAAAAGCTTTATGCCGTTGGCAGAAGTCATAAACAGAATAGAACAAATCATACAGGGCTTTACAGAAATTAAAAGCACTCCATATACACAGTCCGTTTTACTATTTTTAAAAGGCGCTCCAGAAAGCCAGACTTCGGGTGTAAGGGGAGTTATAAAAGCTCAATGGAATACTTTAACTAAAAACATAATCAACTCTTACGGAACCGACTATGACGAACCTGTTGGCACCCTAATAGAATGTCTTTCTAAAGAAAAAATTTTTGAAAAAAACTATAAACTAAAAGCCAACAGGGCAATAGATGCCTTAAAGGAAAAGCTTACAGCTGCAAAGAATGTTTTACAGCTAAATGCACTCTTAAACGTAAACTCCTTACAAGAAGAATCTCTTATAATTTCCTATGAAAAACTTTTTAAAGACACAGAAAAGCTTTTTTTAATTGCAGAAAACATAGACGAAAAAAAAACTATAGCTCAAAGCTCTAATTTAAAAGAACCAGATGATATTTTTAAAGCCTTTAGTACAAGTCAGACAGATTTTATAGAACACGTAACTTCCATTGCAGATTTTTTTACAGAAACAGGCAGGGAATGTGGTGCCCTAAAAACATCTGAGCACTTAGAGATTATTCAAAAAAACACTCATTTGCAGCTTTTTTCAAGAGAATTAGAAAAAGCTTTCTTAAGCGCATGTCAAACATTAGAAACAGAAAGCTCAAAAGAAGGAATAAAATATTGGACGGAAGCAAGCCGTTACTATGCAAAAGCATCTGAATTAACAAAAAACTACATAGAAGACGAATTACAAAGAACAAAATCTTACTTAATACCAGACAGAGAAGGCAACACGTACCCCTCAAGAGCCATAAAAAAAGCTGATGAACTGACAGATGAAATTTTAAATTACGAAACGAAATTCAAGGAATCAAAAACAGACTTAAACAGAGGTTTTATTTACAGGGCAAACTTTATAAAAGAAATAAACACTATAGACGAAAGTTCAAAAAGTCTGGAAGACTTCAGACATGAATTGATAGCCGTAAAGGAAGACGCAAAAAACTCTCAAATAATTGCAAAAGCCAGCGCAAACGAAATAGAAAGGTTTTTAAAACTTGCAGAAGACAACATAAAAAAAGAAAACTTTGTACTGGTACACGAAAACATCACAAATGTTTCAAACGTTTTTAATTCAAGAAGCGATTCATTAAAGCACGACGCAGACATTTTAAATGAATGTTTCCAGAAGTTTCAAACTGTAAAAACAAACGCTATAAATAAAGAGCGACCAATTATTATTCGAACTCTGAGAGAAAAAAAAGACAGGGCAAGACTAGAATACTATGCAGGCAGATTTGAAGAAGCCAGTGCAATTTTAACATTCTGTGAAAACACGCTGGCAGACTGGGCAAGACTTTTAGACTCAGAAATAGAAAATGATGGAGAATTAGAGCGTCTAAAAAATTATGTAAACACAGCTTTAATGATAAAGGAAGGAAGAGATTTTTCTCCTTTTGACGCAAAGGCTCAGGAAATGGAGCAACAGCTTTCTTTTGCAAGCGAAGCCTATAAAAACGGAGAAAAACTTCTAAAAGGAAACAAAAAAGAAGAAGCTTTAGAACAACTGGAAAAAGCTTACAAGCTATTAAATCAAATTAAAATTTACTACCCAAAAAACAGTCAGACAACAATTTTGCAATTTAAAATTCTAAAAATTACGAAAGGTTCTTCATATTCAGAAATCATAAGAGAAAAAGTTTCAGAACTTTCAAAACTAAACTTTAAGGAAAAAAGTCCTCAGGCACAGGAAGCTTATGCAGAACTAGAAGACATACTTACTTTAGAACCAGACTATCCAGGCTTAAAGCAGGCTCTTTTACAGATAGAAAGAGATTTAGGTCTAAAGCCTGCACCGGTTACTTCTGACAATTACGCAAAAAGCCAGAAACTTTCTCAAGAAGCAGGCATGATATTATCTTCTGCAGGCTCCAATTCTGCAGAACTTTTACGTGCAAAAGAAAAAGCAGAAGAGGCTTTAGCCTTAAATGCAGAAAATGCAGAGGCAAAAAATATTTTAGACAGCATTGCAAAAGCAAATTTTTCTCAAGTAAATCAGCTGAGTCCTGAAGATGAAAAACTATACCAGGAAGCAATTCTTGACATGCAAAACAACAGACTTCTCAGCGCAAAAGAAAAGGTAAACAAGCTGCTATCAAAAGAAGATAATAAAAAATCTTCAAAAGTAATAAGACTGCAAAAGAGAATTGAGGCACTTTTATGAAGCAGAAAAAATATATTCTAAAAGCGTTTTTTATTATACTCTTTGCATTTTTTAGCACGCAAAACATTTTCTCTCAAAACTATTATTGGGAAACTCCTAAAAGCATTAGTCCAGGAAACACAAACTGTAGATTTCCAGAAGCATTATATGCATCAAAAAATAATTCACAGAGTGCAATCTTTTTTGAAGAAATCGATGATAAAAACAATCAGCTATATATTTCGGCAATCTTTGGTTTAGAAGAAAAAAAACAAATTGCAGGACCTTATGACTATTCTGAACGCATTCCAAAAATCTATTCTGCTGCTCAAAACAGCAAAGGCAATATTGTTCTTACTGTAATTTCAGAACCGACAAAAATAGAAGTTTTCACTTCCAACGACAATTTTAAAACCTTTACTAACACAGCTTTTGAAAGAAACGATGCTCCGTTTATAGCTCCAAGAGTATTTTGCCTGCATGACGGTTCATTTATAATTTTTACATCTCTTTCCAGTAATGAAATGTATTCTCTTTGGTACTCAAAATCTTCTGACGGAAAAACATGGTCTAAGTTTAAGCTTTTCGCAGAAGAACAGAAAGTTCCAAATACCATGAATCCATTAGTACCTTACGTTCTGGCACTGGATAATTCTGATGTGCTGTTTTACCAGGCGCAGTACTCTAAAGACAATCTTATTTCCATACAGATTTATGCTTCAAGCACTACAGACGGCGGAAACACATGGCAAAGTGTAAAAAGCATAACAGAAAACCCAGATTTTTTTCCTGACTATCATAATTACAACAGTCAGGGTATAAGGGCTTTATATGACAACGGCAAAATACATATTGTTTGGACTCGTTCTCCGTTTAATATTTCTAATTCATTAATTTACTTTGCAACATTAAGCAAAGATTTATCTTTCCAGTCAAAGCCAGAAGCTATTTCTAGCATAAGCCATTCTGTTTCGCCTCGTATTTTTATACACAATAATCTTTTACACGTTCTGTGGTTTACTGACCAGCTAGGAAACAATAATACATTTTTAGCAACACTCAGAGGTCTTTTATGGGAAGAAACTCAAATTACAAAAGGCTCCCAGTCAACTTTTCCTGCAGAATTTTTTACCTACTCACAAAATAAAAAAGAGGCAGAATTAAGCATACTCTGGGAAGCTCAAGATTTAACTTCTTCAGTAAAGAAAGGAACAAATTCAATTCTGCTCTTAGAAAAAGACTCTTCTACAATGCCTCCTGTAATAAAGAGCATAAACTTTTCAGAAAAAGGAGTTTCTAACCAGGACTCACCGCAAATCTCTCTTGCGGCAACCTCAGATTCTTCGGACGTGAAAGGATTTTCATGGAGCTTTTCTCAAAACCCAAAAGATGAACCACCTTTAGAAATAATGGCTTTAACTTCTCAAGACAGAGCAACTTTTAAAGCAAACAATGACGGCACATGGTACATAAAAGTTAAACAATGCGATTTTGCAGGTAACTGGTCAGAAAGCGCGGTAATTTCTTACAATGTAGATATTACTCCTCCAAAAGAAGTAAAGCTAGAAGAATTAGACCTGGATGAATTTGGCTTTACACTTTCTAACACCTTCAACATAAAATGGACACCTCCAAAAGAAAGTGACATAAAAGGCTACACCTTCACTCTTAAATATATAGATTCAATTCCTCAAAACTTATATGCATCCAGAACTCCGCTTTTACGAGAAAACAAAAGTTCAATTGAAAAAGAAATAAACGACCTCATAGAAAAAAACAAAGATGAATTAAATAAAGATGCTCCTCTTTCTCCATTTGCAATAACAGAAAAACCAGAAGCTTCTTTTTCAAATATTAGAAACGGACTTTACATTTTTACAGTTGCAGCAATTGACAACGTCGGTAACATTGGTAAAACATACACAACAGAAATTCTTCTTAACAAATATAATCCAACAACTGCAATTACAAAAATAGACTCAAAAATTTTAGACACAGAAGAAACAGAACTAGAAATTTTTGGACTGGATTTTACGTACGGAGGAACTGTACAAGAAGTCTACATAGACAAAGATGGCAAGGCACCTTATGACAGAACTCTTTTATTAAGCAAAAACGACTTTACCGTTAAGAATAATTTTCATATAGCAAATATTAAACTTTCAAATCTTCAGGAAGGAGAATATAAAATAGGACTGCTTCATTCGCAGAGAGGAATTTTCTTTACAGAAGAAAACGTTTTGAAGGTTGAAGAAAGCGGAACAATAAAAGAAAAAGCCCTGGAAAGTTATAATACTATATGGAATCCTGTAACAAAACGCTCTTTAGTAAAAATAAATATTTCAGACATAAACGCCATCCTTATTATTATTCTTTCAATACTCTTAATTTTTACTGCAACGCAGGGAATAGTAAGCGGCGGAAGAGAAACTGTGAACATTCACAAAGAAATAGATGCACTTGTAGCAGGAGAACCTATGCCTCACGAAAATAAAAAACAAATAAACGCCTTAGAAAGAAAGAAAAAATCTTTACGAACTAGACTTATGTTTTACTCGACAATTCCTGTTATCTTAATAGAAATTGTAATCATATTGACATTTGGCCTTATCTCTATAAACATACAAGAAAAAACTCTTACAGAAGCATTAGGTTCTCGTACAAATATTATTCTTGATGCAATTACAAAAAGTGTGCAGAACTACTTACCTTCTCAGGACACAATAGCACTTTCCGATGCCGCAGCACAGGTTTTTTCTTTACAGGAAGCAGAGCTTATTACAATCTGCGGCGAAAATGTTTCAAACGGAACAACTGCAATAGACTACGTATGGGCAACTACTGATGACAGGATTCTTGAACGCTTAGACACAAATTCTTTTATTCCAGGAACAAGCCGCTTACAAAACCCGAATGTACAGGAAGTATTTACCCTTGCAGAAACAATAAACCTGCAGGCAAGAAACCAGCTTGGTTTAATAAGACAAACTCTCTCAGAACTGGAAAAAGAAAACAGGTCGCTTTTAGGAAAAACAGATGAAGCAAGTCTTGAACGCTTACAGGAAATTCAGGAAATTCACAGCCAGCTTACAAAACGCAGTTCAGACATTCTAAACTCTATTGCAGATAAAAACTCTGGAACAATACCAAACTTCCACACAGCAAGCAGCTCTAAGGGAAACGAATCATTCATTTTCTATAAACCAATAATTTACCAGCAGTCATTTAGTGAAACCTTTATACACGGATTTGTATTTATAAAAATAAATACAAACATTCTCTTAAAACAAATAAACGACATAAGAAAGCAGATTTTCAGGCTCGGCTCAATTATAATAGTCGTATCCATCATAGTTTGCATTATATTTGCACTTATCATTTCTACCCTTATAGTCCGTCCCTTAAAAAAACTTGTAAACTACGTTGAATTTATTAGAGACACGGAAGATAAAGAAAAGCTTGAAGGAAAAACAATATCCATACGGCGCACCGATGAAATCGGTATTTTGGGTGACACTCTAAATGAAATGAGCAATACCCTTGCAGCTGCTGCTAAGACAACAAAAACCCTGACGCTTGGTAAAGACATTCAAACAAAATTTATTCCGCTCAGGACAGATGAAAAAGAAAACATTCTTTCTTCCGGTAAATACAATGCAGAAGGTGCAGAGTTCTATACATACTACGCAGGTGCAGACGATCTTTCAGGAGACTACGTAGACTATAAAAGAATTGGTCCGCATCACTATGCAATAATTAAATGCGACATCTCTGGGCACGGAGCACCAGCAGCTTTAATCATGGTAGAAGTTGCAACACTCTTCTTAAGTACATTTAATAACTGGGACGTTAAAAACCCAAGACAGGGTACAAACCTGGTTCCTGTTGTCGACTTAATGAATGATCTTCTGGAGTCTCGCGGTTTTAAAGGACGTTTTGCAGCATTTACCTTATGTATTTTAGACACACTCTCCGGAGAATGTACATTCTGTAACGCCGGAGACAACCTTGTTCAGATTTACGACAGAACCTTACAAAAAAAGAGGACTATTCAGCTAAAAGAAACACCTGCTGCAGGAATGTTTACAACAGAAGACATAAACAGAAAAGGAGGCTACCCGGTTTCTAAGCTTACGCTTAGACAAGGAGACGTATTATTCCTGTACACGGACGGAATCGAAGAATCAAAACGTTTTTTTAGAAACGAAAGAGCTCAGATTATTGAATGTGAAGAACCTGGTCTTTCTACTGGCGAGGTACATGAGAATCACCTTGTTGGCGAAAAGAGTGAACAGTTTACACCGGAAAGAGTTACAGAAATAATTGAACACGTAATGACCAAAAAGACATACACTCTTACTCGGCATCATGACTCTTCAAATACTACATTTATATTTGACTTTTCTACATGTCAAGGGAAAGCAGAAGATGCAATTTTAGCATTAGCTTCCATAGAAAAAGTATTCAGGTTTTACAGGGCAGAAACACCTAAGTTAACCGACCGTGTTAAAATAGACAAAGAATTAGACGAATTCTTACGAATACATTTTATGCAATATAGTATATGGTGTTCTTCTAGAAAAGAAACAAAAGAAGATCCTACTCACGTATACTACCAGGGAATTTTGGAGGACAAACAGTTTGACGACCTCACACTCTTTGCAATCAAAAAAAATTAGAATAGCCGGAATAATTTCTCTTTTAGGAAATCTTTTACTTGCCGTAATAAAACTTTATCTTGCAAAAAAGGCTAACTCCATTGCAGTTTTAGGCGACGGCTTGGATTCTGCATCTGACGTTCTAATTGCACTTGTAACACTGATTATAAGCTTTATTATAGAAATTCCAGGAGACACAGAACACCCTTGGGGGCACTACAGGGCAGAAACAACGGCAACAATGCTTCTTTCATTCATAATCTTCCTTGCAGGAAGCCAACTTTGCATATCATCTGCAAAAGAAATTATTCTGTTTTTTCTAAATAAGAGCAATTCCCTAAAAAACACAGGAAGTTTTTTTGCCATTCTTGCAGCTTTAATTTCTATATGCGGAAAATCTGTCTTAGCTATAATCCTGCACTACTACGGAAAAATTTCAAAATCAGAAATAATAAAGGCAAATGCCCTAAACATGAAAAGCGACATACTGCTTTCTTTTGGAATACTTTTAGGTCTCAGTGCAGAAAAAATATTTAACATTCCGTTAATTGATCCGGCCGTGGCATTTTTAGTCGGTCTCTGGATAACAAAAAATGCAGTTGAATTATTTTTAGATCTTAACAGAGAATTAATGGACGGAAATAAAGACAAAGCTCTTTACAAAAAACTTTTTAATGCAGCTGTATCTGTTCCGGGAGTAACAAACCCTCACGGAGCACGCATACGAAAGCTCGCAAATCTCTACGCTATAGATTTAGACATAGAAGTAAACCCTACGCTCACCGTATACGAAGCTCATGAAAAAGCAGAAGAAGTAGAAGAAGCCATCAGAAGTGCAATTCCAGACATATACAACATCATGATTCATATTGAACCATGGGGAAGCGATGCACATCAAAGAAAAGAAGAATTTGGACTCAGCCCTGACAAAATAGATGAGATTTAAGAATTCTTCCAGGCATCTATAAATTCAAGCATAAACTGCTGTATGTTACTGAACCATTTTTTCTGAAAAGCACAGGCTTCTTTTCCAATGTATCTAAAATGCCAGCATTCCCACATGTAACCTGTAATGTCTTCATACCCGCGGGGAAAGCTTAAACTCCAGCCATAGTCTGCTGCATTCTCATACACCCACTTTCCCATTTTGGTTTCGTCCCAATCTTCTGTAATGCTGCCAAAATCAACAGCACACCCAAGCTGATGCTGGCTTGTTCCTGGACGGGCACTATAACGCTCTGCTAACTCTAGGCCATCTTCTGAAACATAGCGAGCAAAAAGTTTTTCCTGATATGAATATGAACGGTATGTAGAACTTACCATCAGCTTTATACCGTCATCCAGAGCAGCTTTACTTAAAGCTTCCAAAGCTTTATAAGCTTCTTCCCTCAGCGAAAGATCATTACGGCTTACATTCCACAATTCATTTTGTTTTACAGAAATTAAATTTTTTGGAACATAATCAGAACCAACATTATGTTTTTTATCTATCAAAAAATAAGGTGACAAGTCTGTAGAAGAAAATTCTTTTTCTGCATCCAAAACAGCATGCAAATCTGAAAGAAATTCTTCTGGAGAACCATTTGGAATAGCCTCTTTTGCTCTATCACTTAAAGAACTTAAAACTCTTCCAAGCTTTTCTATTTCTTCATTATTCTTAGAAACTACATTTACGCTTTCACTTTTCTTTACTTCTTGAGAATTTTTTGCGCAAGAAATATTTTGTCCAATACAAACAAAAAACACAACACAAATAATTATCTTATTTACAAAACTACGATGCATCTGAAACTTCCGTAACTGAGTGAATTATATAAAAGGTATCCCAAAAGCCTGTTCTCTCAAGATAATGACGGGCAGTATCTGAAGGATTCATGACAAAAAGCTTTGTCCCGAATTTTTCACCATCGTTATGCCCTGCCAGTACAACACCAACGCCAGAAGAATCCATTCCTGTAATAAGAGACATATCCAAAACAACGTTAGAATCCAAAATGTAAGTAAAAACTTTATCTTGTAATTCTGCAACAGTATATGCATTAAGAGCACCGGAAAGCTCTAAAAGCATATAGTTAGCACCTACCTTTTCTCTAATTGTAAGCTGATCCATTTATTTATCTCCCAGATATTTTAAGACTAAAACCGTAACATCATCTTCCAATTCTTTAGAAGTAAATTCTACCAGAGAATTATATGCAAACTGAGCCATTTTACTTGCAGGGTAGCCCATGTTATCTGTAAGAGAATTCTGTACACGGCTTTTTCCAAACACATCGCCGCGCAAGGACTTTGTATCTATAAGACCGTCTGTACATGCAAAAATAATGTCGCCTTCTGCAAGATTTACTTTCTTTACCCATATAAGATTGGTAACATCCTTTGCAAAACCTAAGATATGACCTTCACCTTGAATTTCAATAACGTTATTGTATGCACGCGTATACATAAACAAAGCTGGAGAACCGCAGTTAATGTAGTACATTGTATTTGTAGAAAAATCTAACAGACCAAAAGTTCCTGCAAAGAATGTACCCTTAGGTAAGCTTTCTCTAATAAAGCTGTTAACTTTTATTACAAGCTTTTTAAAGTCTCCCGTTTCTGCAAGGAAGGTACGAATGATAGACTTAAGAATAACCATATTCATGGAAGCCGCAATACCCTTACCACTTAAAGCTCCAATTATGTAAATGTAGCGGGAATCAGAAAGCCTGATCATATCTACAAATTCCCCACCAATGTTATGAGCAGGAACCATAAGATACCCGGTGTCAATCTTTGGATGCTTTATTACGTCCATATTTTCCTGAATGGAAGTAATAATCTGCCCAGACATTTTAATTTCTCTGTTAACGGTACCAACAACATCTTCGTTAAGAATATTCTTCATGTAGTAACCTACAACAAAGAAGTTGGAATAAAGACGAGTAAAAACTTTATAGTCATATTCAGAATAAACGTTGCCACTTATCTTTTTACCAAGGAAAATTGCACCGACTATCTGACGACCTTCATTTAAGAGAATAAAGGCATCAGAAGAAGTTTGATTAAGCATTTCTATAAGCTGCAGTCTTACCTGCGAAACTGCATTGTCTCTAATTGCCCACTCTCTAAAAACAACAGGATGATGACCAGAAAGAACAGCTTCAAAAACCTTTGAATCAATTGGTAAAGAAATTTTTTCTTCATCAGAAGAATAAACCGTTTCTAAAGTTGTTCCAGAGTTTACCAGGATTTTTACAGAGCTTGTATTTACATACTTTTTAAAAAGCCCATAAAGATTTTGTGTTATAAGCTTTGGATCTCCTGTGTAGTCAATAGACGTAATTTCTTTTTCAAAAGCTTCACCATAACGGCTTTCTCTCAAAAGATCTCTTTTCTTAAACATTGTAACTGCAAAAGTTCCAATTGCAGTAATAACCAGAATCACAAGAAGATAAGAAAGTCCATATAAAAATCCAGACACTTTGCCTAAAGGCGACAAAAGCATAAAAGCGACACCTGCTGCGACAGCAGGAATAAAATATCTAATTAAAAAAGTAAAAATCGTTTGTAAAACTGCACGGGTGTCCCAAATTTCATCGTTACCAGAAGCAAGGGCAAAAATAAGCATCTGAGGAATAAAGGCAACCATAAACATGGACGGGAACATTGGCTGGTATTTTGAACAGCCCATAACATAAAAAATAATTACCCAGGCAGCCAAGAAAGCACTGGCATTTAAGACAGCCCTCTGTTTTTCCAGTTTGGAAGAGTAATTTTCTGCCCTGACTAAAACCATAAGGCTTGTAAAAAATGGCAGGAAAACACAGAACAGAGCACAATAAAAGCCAAAAAAGCTTATGTGTATGAAATCTTTTAGTTTTCCTGAAAAAAGAGGAGCAGAAGAAATCGTAAATGCATCATTTATAATTGTAATAGACTTAACTCCAGTTTTATAAACAAAGAACATCATAAAAAGTGCAAGTGCATTAAAAATCCACTGAAAAACCGTTACAACAGCAGGAAGCTTATAATTTGGAAAAGCAAGAACATAAGAACAGCAGGCCGTACAGAACCAAGCCATTATAACAAAAGTAAATTTTCCAATTACAAAAGCAAGCTGTCCTGGTCCCCACTTACAAAGGGCAACAGTAATTCCCATAAGAATAAACATGGAAGCTAATGTTAAAATTATATTTACAAGACTGTTAGTATTTTTTCTTAGCGCATCACGCCTGTCTATAGAAAAAGAGAAGCCAATCATTAAAAGGCCAAACAGAAAGTTCAGAATCATAAAGAACATAAGGCTACCCCTCCACCTTTGCAACCATCATTGTAACATCATCACGAAGCTTTTTATTGCCGTTATATGTTAAAACAAGATTTACAACATCATCTATAAATTCTTTCGGATGCTTTTTTGCACTACCAGTTATTGTATCTTTATAAAGCTTAGTGTCTCCAAGTTCTACACCTTCTTCATTCATAACTTCAGAAACACCGTCAGATGCCATAAGAATAACATCACCGCGGAAAAGCTTTTGTTCGCTGACTTCTACATCATCAAGGTCAATAATACCAACAAGGGAACAGTTAGAAGTAAGGGGTCTGATTCTATACCCACCAGGAGAATTTGTAATTATAAGAGGGTCAGACATAGAAGCATTTACATAACGAATTACCATTTTTTCAGTATCAACAATGCCTAGGAACAAAACAGTATATTTATCCTGCAGCTTCATGCCCTTAATAGCCTTGTCAACCGCACGAATCATATTTGGAAGATCTTCTTTATTTTCAAGAATCTTAACAGTGTTCATTACCAGGCCCATAACTAAAGCCGCTGCCAGACCTTTACCGGATACGTCTCCAAGCATTAAAAGAGTTTTTGTCTCGCTTATAGGCAAAACAGAATAATAGTCACCGGAAACATTTACTAAAGGACGGTAATAAGCTGAAACACTTAGATGAGCAATTTTTGGCATTTCAGGAGGCAAGAACGACTGCTGTGTGTCTGCAAGCTGCTGCCATTCCTTAGAAAGAGAAGCAATTTCTGAAAGATCAGAGATTGTCTGTGCCCTGGACTGAAACCTCTTGAATTCTGCAAAGAGATTATTAAAAATCATCGGCTCAAAAAGTTTTGTATAACGGCAAAATACATATAAGTGATAATTTCCGTTTACTAAAAAGAAACCTCTGGCAGATTTAGGAGTTGTTACGACACCAAAATTTTCACCCATGTAGTAAAGTCCACTTTTCCAGTCAGAACCAAAGTTAAGCTCCAGAGCTTCCATCGTACTTTCTGCGCAGGTAAGACGGTCAGGACTGTTATAAAGAACATAATTTTTTGAGCGGTCAACATATAAGACAGAACAGTCTCCCTCTTTTTCCAGGATGTCTGCAACAATCTCGTAAAAATCATCAAGTGAATAGCAAAAACGCAGGCGGTCTATAAATTTTGTAAGCAAAGAAGTTTCTCCAGTATTAAGAGCTTTTGAATCAAAATAGTCCACAAAAAATCTTCTTAATCTCGTAAACATCATAGAAATGCTTAAAAAAACAAATGCCGCCGTAATAACAACAAACAGAGAAGAATATGGAGTTCCTGAATTATAGGCAGGAATAAGAAAGAATGTAAGAACTAGCAATAAAACTAGAAGAATTACATCTGAAGCCAAAAGCGTAGCACATCTTCTTTTTTGATACATACTAACCTCAAAATATTTTTAAAAGTAACTTTCCTTATAAATTCAATAAAAAAGCCATATTACGGCAAAATTATTGAACAAACTACAGTTATTCTATCATATTTTCGGCATAAAGGGAAAACTAGTTAAAATTTTTATTTACATGAGACACTTTTATTACATTATTTGGAGTAAATATCAATTAACCTCGGGCTAACTGAGCTAAAGGCACTAAATCTGGAGTTGAAGTTGCTTTTTCTAAGCGAGCGTATTCTTCCATAACCTTCTGCATCTCTCGGCTAAGACGTGTCGGAAGCTCTACAATAACTTTAACGTAAAGGTCTCCCTTCTTACTTGTTCCTGTAACGGGAACTCCCTCGTCTTTTATACGCAAAAGCTTACCCTGAGTAGTTCCAGAAGGAATTTTTAGCGTTATGCTTCTAGCGTCTAAAGTTTTTATGGTAACGTCTGCACCCAAAACAGCCTGAGAAAGACTTATAGGAACGGCACAGTAAAGGTCGTTTCCGTCCCTTTCAAAATATTTATCCTGCCTTACATGAATTACAATAACAAGGTCTCCGCTTGCTCCGCCATTTGTACCGGCATCTCCCTGGTGAGGAATAGTAATACGACGACCATCATCTACTCCGCAAGGAATGCTTATAGTCATAATCTTATCTTTTTCCTGTAAACCAGTTCCATGGCAAGAAGCACAAGGCTTATCTATTACAGTCCCCTTTCCATTACATGTAGGACATGACTGCTGAACACTAAAGAACCCTGCACTTCGTCTTACCTGCCCCATACCCTGGCAGGTCGGACAAGTCTTACGACTAGAACCTTGAGCACCCCCTGAACCATGGCAAACAGGACAAGCTTCGTTATGTCTAAAGTGAATATCTGTCTTACAGCCATAAACGGCGTCCTTAAAACTTATCTCCAGGTCGTACCGTAAAGTAGCCCCAGTGTTATTATCTCTCTGACGGGAAGAGCCGCCAAAGCCACCTCCCATTCCACCACCAAAGAGGTTTTCAAAAATATCTCCAAAACCACCACCAAAGAGGTCACTAAAGTCGTGGAATGCATGACTATAACCACCGGCACCGGCGCCTCCCATTCCATCTAAACCGGCGAAACCATACTGGTCATAAATTGGACGCTTCTGGTCATCACTTAAAACTTCATAGGCTTCCGTAGCTTCCTTAAATTTTTCTTCTGCTTCTTTGTCGCCAGGGTTTCTGTCTGGGTGATATTTTACAGCAAGCTTACGATAGGCCTTTTTAATTGCTTCTTTATCCGCACTTTTATCAATGCCTAAAACTTCATAATAATCTCGCTTACCTGCCATTTTCTGCCTCTTGTTATGTAAAAACTAAAATCAATACTGCATAAAATATACAAAAATTATGCGAAATAGACAATAAATTTATAAATTTTACTTTGGACGAAACTCACTTAAGGCAAAAAAATCTTTACGATAAACAACATAAAATTGTACTTTATCTATGGCAAGATCCCCGCTTTTCGCCGCTCCGGTGCTTCGCACACGCTTACGCGTCGGCTTCAATCGGGCGTAGGTTTTCTAAAAAAGCTTCTTCATACAGAATGGACTTTTATAGCATTTATCATTATATTTAAAGCATGAGAAAATTAATTACAACTTTAATTTCAACAACACTTTTAGGTATTTTTTTATTAACCTCATGTTCAAGTTACAATTCAACTTTTGATTTTTCTGAATTACAAGAAGAATGTGGCACAGAAGTTACACTTTCTAACGACGGAGAATACATTATTGCTTCTCCCACTACAAGCACAACAAAGGGACTGATTTTCTACCCTGGAGGACTTGTCTCTTATGAAGCCTACCTTCCTTTAATGATAAAATGTGCAAAGCAGGGAATAAAATGCATTATAGTACAAATGCCTTCTGATTTTGCAATCTTAAATATGTATGCGGCAAAAAGAGTCCAGATGCGTAACACAGACATAACAAAATGGTACCTGGCAGGTCACTCTCTTGGAGGAGCAATGGCGGCAAGCTACATAGCCGGTCACTCGTCAGATTTTGAAGGCCTTATTCTTCTGGCAGCCTACTCAACCGCAGACATTACATCTTCCGGCTTAAAGGTTCTCTCCGCATACGGAACGAATGACAAGGTTTTAAATGCAGAAAACTATTCAAAATACCGCTCAAACCTTCCATCAGACTTTACGGAGCTCATAATCGAAGGCGGAAACCACGGTCACTTCGCCTCTTACGGAGAACAATCTGGCGACGGAGAAGCTACCATTACTGCAGCAGAGCAGCAGGATCTGACAGCCAGTGCAATAGGAACCTTAGTAAACTAAAAGTTCCTAAAAAAAATTACATTCCTGTTTTAATCCTAAAGCCGCAAGTCAGGTTTACTGCATAAACAAACATAAACGAACCGCTTATGTCTGCACCTCCCATGCGAAAAGCTCCGCCCAAATAAAACGGAGACTCGTTCGCAAAGTGGTAGTTTAATGCCAGAGTGTAACCCAGTGCCGGCGAAAAATATGGCAGAGAAACTTTCTTTCCCTGCTCTACATCATAATAGCTGGAAAAAAGCATAAAAATCCCCGCATCCAAGGCATTTACAAGCTCTAAATAAGAATCATTTCTAAAATCCTTTATACGGAAAACCGCACTTCCGGAAGCACATACCGTCTGAAAAGGCCACAAAAGAAGGCTTCCTCCTAAACCAAAAGTCCAGCGGGAAGCTTCACTATCTGGAGCAAAATTATAACGACAGGTTAACGGACCTGCTTCAAAGTAAGGAAAAAACATGGAGTAAGCTTGGTTACCGTCTGTAGGAATCTCAGAAAGGGCAAAAACAGAACCTACAGGAAGCTCCAAATCAACATCAGCAAAAGCTAAAGGAAAAACACAAAGTAATAAAATCAATGCAAAAATTTTCTTATTCATAAAAGTAATATACAGTTTTTTTTAGAAAATGAAAATATAAAAAAAACTCTTCTTAAAAATAGAAAATCTCATAGCAAAAATTGACAAAGCCTTAATAACGACTTAAACTTATTACAATGCCTTAAAAATTTTTAAGTTTTTAAGATGCACTAAAAACTACACCTATAAAACCTTAAGGAGGCTTTTATGAAAAAAATTTTAAAAATTGCAGCACTCTTCACTTCTCTTCTTATTATGGGGGGGGGTAACCGGATGTAAGGACGCAGATCCAGTTTCAGGTTGTTCTTACAGTATCATAAGATTTGGACAAATCGTCGATGACAATTATTTTGACGAAGTTTTGCCAGTCGGAACATATTCTATAAGTTTGGATGGAGCGACTATAACGTTTGCTTCAGATTCAACAACAATAGTAGTAACTAAAAATGGAGACACATATACTGTTGTAAAAGATGGAACAGAAGTACAAGAAACCAATATTATAACAACAGAATATGATTCTGCTATGGAAACATTTGAGAAAGCTTCTTATACCTTCGACAATGGAAATTGCACTCTAGACTGGGGAAATGCTAGTGAATATTATGAAGGAGATATTTTCACTGGAACATACACTGTTAGTGATAACACATTAATTATAACCTATTCAGGTCAAAATCCTATAACAGCAACTACTTCTGATAACTGGGAAACATTCGAACTAGGAGCATTGAAGTGTAAGCTTAAGCAGTAAGAATAAGTTTTAATACAAGAGAAGGTAATAACATATACAGGTACTTACACTGTTTCTGAAAACTCAATCACTTTAAACTATTCAGAAGGTGGTTCAACTACAGGAACAACTACTGACGATTGGGCAACATTGAATTTTAAATACGAAATTTGGGTTCGTAACGATTAAATGAGTTTTTACCACTAAAAAAGGCAGTCCGAAAGGGCTGCCTTTTTGTTATAAAAAAAATGAATGTAATTTATCCTAAATTACTTATCGTCATGTACCTCATACTGAACATCATCTGCAGAGCCCTTATCAAAACCGCTTGAGCTTGAAGAACCTGCATTTGCTCCTGCATTAGAAGAAGTACCGGTTTCACCTGCAGCACCTGCCCCCTGAGCAGCCTGCTGCTTATACATTTCTTCTGCAATCTTATAAGAAGCCTGCTTTAAAGCCTCTGTCTTTGCTTTAATGTCTTCTACGTTGTCGCCCTTAAGAGCTTCTTTTAGCTCATTAGAAGCCTTTTCTATAGCTTCCTTATCAGAAGCACTTACTTTGTCGCCAAGGTCTTTTAATGTTTTTTCTGTCTGATAAACAAGGCTATCTGCTTCGTTACGGGCATCTACACTTTCTCTCTTCTTTTTGTCAGCCTCTGCATTAGCTTCTGCATCCTTTACCATGCGGTTAATTTCTTCTTCAGAAAGACCACTAGAAGACTGAATCTGAATATGCTGCTCTTTACCAGTACCCTTATCTTTTGCACTTACGTGAACAATACCGTTTGCGTCAATGTCAAAAGTAACTTCAATCTGTGGAACACCACGAGGAGCTGCAGGAATACCAACTAAGTCAAAGCGACCTAAAGTGCGGTTCTGGTCTGCCATCTCACGTTCACCCTGTAAAACATGAATGCTTACTGCTGTCTGACCGTCTGCTGCTGTAGAGAATACCTGGCTCTTCTTTGTAGGAATTGTTGTGTTACGATTAATGAGCTTAGTCATAACGCCACCCATTGTTTCAATACCTAAAGAAAGAGGAGTTACGTCTAAAAGAAGAACGTCTTTAACGTCTCCACCTAAAACACCACCCTGAATGGCAGCACCAATTGCAACAGCTTCGTCCGGGTTAACTGCACGGCTACCTTCTTTTCCAAAGATAGCTTTTACAATTTCCTGAACTTTTGGCATACGGCTGGAACCACCAACAAGCAAAACTTCGTCAATTTTGTCTGCTGTAATTTCTGCATCTTTCATAGCCTTTACACAAGGTTCACGAGTTGCTTCAAAAAGATGGTCTGTCATCTTCTCAAATTCTGCACGGCTTAAAGAACGCTGTAAATGCTTTGGTCCTGTAGCATCTGCAGTAATAAAAGGCAAGTTAATTTCTGTAGTTGTCTGGTTGGAAAGAGCAATCTTTGCTTTTTCTGCTTCATCACGAAGACGCTGCAAAGCCATAGCGTCCCCAGAAAGATCTATACCAGTGTCAGCTTTAAAGCCGTCAATAAGCCAGTTAACAATGCAGCGGTCCCAGTCGTCACCACCTAAGTGAGTGTTTCCGTTTGTAGATTTTACTTCAAAAACGCCGTCACCTAATTCAAGAATAGAAATATCAAATGTACCACCACCAAGGTCATAAACTGCAATTGTACGTTCAGACTTCTGGTCCTTGTCAAAACCGAATGCTAAAGAAGCTGCTGTAGGCTCGTTAATAATACGCTTTACATCCAAACCTGCAATTTTACCGGCATCTTTTGTAGCCTGACGCTGTGCATCGTTAAAATAAGCAGGAACTGTAATTACAGCTTCAGAAACTGTTTCTCCAAGGTAGTCTTCTGCTGTCTTCTTCATCTTCTGCAAAATAAATGCACTAATTTCCTGTGGGCTAAATTCTTTGCTTGTGCCGTTTTCCTGAACTTCTACACGAACATCTTCGCCATGGTCTTTAATTGTATAAGGAAGCTTTGTAGCTTCTCCAGAAAGCTCATTGTATCTGTGACCAATAAGACGCTTTACAGAGTAAACTGTATTCTTTGGGTTTGTAACCATCTGGTTTTTTGCAGGAAGTCCTACAACACGGTCGCCTTTTGCCGTAAAGCCTACGATAGAAGGAGTTGTGCGGAAACCTTCTGAGTTCTGAATGACAACAGGCTTTCCGCCTTCCATAACTGCAACACAAGAGTTTGTTGTTCCTAAGTCAATACCAATAATCTTTCCCATAGTTTATTTCTCCTAATTAAATGCCTTATAAGATTTAAGCCTTTGGCTTTATTACCATAACTTTAGCGTGTCTGATAACACGGTCTTTTAACTTGTAACCCTTAAGGTAAACTTCTGCAATTTGTTCAGACGAAACATCACCTTCCTGCATGCCGATTGCCTCATGAATATCTGGGTTAAACTCTTCCCCTTTTACCCCGTAAGAAGTAAGATTGTACTTATTTTCCAACATGCTTACAAGGCTATTGTTTATCATTGTTACGCCATCTGCAATGCTCTTTGCATCTGTAGCAGTTGCGGCAGCCTGAACGGTTCTGTCAAAATTGTCCAGACTGTCCAGGAGATCTTTTAAGAGGTTTGCGTTCCCATAATCAAAGGCCTCCTGCTTTTCCTGTAAAGCTCTTTTTCTAAGATTCTGAAAATCAGCAGCACTTCTCAAATACTTGTCTTTATAGTCATCACGTTCTTTTTCTAGTTCTGAAAGCTTTTTTTCAAGCTCTAAAATTTTCTCTTCTTCCGGAGAAAGTTTTTTAGCTTCGTCATTAACTTTTTCTTCTTTCTCTGCCTCAGATTCTTCTGAACAAGGTTCTGCAGAACAAGGCTCTGCTTCGTTAGAAACATTTTGCTCTAAAGTTTCTTCTTCTGAAGCTTTTTCATTTTCTTCACTCATCTCATATTCCTCAGCATCTTAAATAACTGGTAAAATCATTTGTTATCATAGAAGATAATAAATTCTTTTCTAAAACGTCAATATTTTTATTAAAAAATAATTTCTCCGGAACACTCAATTTCTTTTCCTGCCCGGATAAAATCTTCTTTAGGGTTACCGACTTTTACGTTTACGCTCATACCGCCTTTTAAAGCCTTTTTCTGCTCAGAAGAGACTATACATTCTGCGTGTAAAAAATTTTCTGTTACGACGTGCAAAACATTACCGTCATCTTTAGGAGATTCTACAATTGCACTCACAGTTTTATTCTGCCATTCATTTATATAGTTTATCTTTCCTGCAACGGCCCTTTCTGTAAGATACAAAACTCTTTCATCCTTTACACGTTCCGGAATTTTCGGAGTCATAGAAAAAGCCTTTGTTCCAGGTCGGGCACTAAAAGGAAAAGCATGAATCCAGGCAAAATTTATTCTGTCGCAAAGCTCTTTAGTAAGTACAAAATCTTCTTCGCTTTCACCCGGAAAGCCTGCAATGATATCTGAAGAAATAAAAGGAGAGTTTTTTACACTTCGAAGCAGTTCAACAGAATGTAAAACAGAAGTTACATCATGAGGACGATTCATGGCTTTTAAGATTCTGTCGCTTCCACTTTGAATGCTTAAGTGAAAGAAAGGCTGAATTCTTGGAGAAGATATGACGCTGCAAAAACGTTCATCTACACTCTGAGGATAAAGAGAAGAAATGCGGAGTTTTATTCGTTCTGTATTTCTTACTAAAAGCTCTAAAAGTGAGGTAAAATCAATTTTCTTTCCTTCAGAAGTAAAAGAAGAATACTGACTTAAATTTACACCTGTGCAGACAACTTCATTAACACCACGCTCTTCTAAATCTCTAACGCGACGCAAAACATCGTCTGCTTCCAGAGAAAGGGAAGTTCCCCTCGCCAAATGAATTCTGCAGAAAGAGCATGAACAGTTGCAGCCGTCCTGTATTTTTATGGACGCCCTGCTGTGTTTTTCAAAAACAGGAGTGTACAAGGAAAACGTGTCTAAAGCCCTTGCTGGAGCTCTTAAATTTACCGGAGAAAGCTTAGAAGAGGAATTTAAAGAAAATTTTTTCTCGTTAGCTTTTACATCTGCAAAAAAATCATCCAGCAGAGAAGCTTTTATAAGTCCATTGGTATCTAAAAAAGAATCTATATTTTCCTTAAAGCCTGAAGCAAGAGCACTTAAATAAAATTTACAAGTTCCGGCTAAGACACTTATTCTCTCTGGTGCTATGGCTCTAATTTCTTTTGCATCTAGTTCAGCATAACATCCCGTAACTACAACAGGAGCATTAGGATACTTTTCTAAAAGAAGTCTTATAAGACGTCTGGCTTTCTGCTCAGCTTTTGTAGTAACAGTGCAGGTATTTATTACGGAAAGAATTACATCTAAATTTTCTGACGTTTTTGCACTAACGCCTGCGAGGTCGCTTTTAAAACCTGAAAGCGTAAAACTACGGGCAGCCCCTTCTGTTTCGTCTTGATTTAAGCGGCATCCTAATGTTTCAAAATGAATTATATTCTGTGATAATTGCATAAAAATGATTACACAAAAATTTACTGTAAGCGGGACTCACATCTTGTTTTGCCACGTGTAGCATCATACTGACCGGGGTTAAGCTCTAATGCTTTTGAATAAGCCACCAAGGCATTTTTGTAGTCTCCGGCCATTTCACGGGCATAACCAAGGCGTGTCCACCAGTAGTCGCGTAAAGGATCTGTATGTACAGCTGTTGTAAAAGCAATATCTGCATGTTCATAACGAGACTGCTTTACATAAATCTCACCCATGTAGTAATAAACCCTACCTACACGCCCCGCAGTTTCTGGAACGTTAGAAATGTATCTTTCAAAGAAATTTAAAGCTTCGTTATTCTTACCTAAAAAATATTTTGCTTCACCTAAAACTTCTATAAGACGAACATCGTAAGAGTTTATGGTTCTGGCTTGAGTTGCTCTCTGCTCCGCTTCGCTATACTGCTTATTTGCAACCAAAGACCAGCAAAGCACAACATGAGAATCTATGTTGTTAGGGTTTTCTGCAATTTCCTGTTCGCAAACTGCAATTGCTTCTTTATAGTTTCCATTATTGTAAAGCTTAAGGGCATCGGGACGTTCCTGAGCAAAAGCAAATGTAACTGCAAAAAATAAAACAAAAAAAGCTAAAGCACTTTTATAATTTTTCATTTAGTTTTCCTCATAAAGATGTCATTGTACACTTTCCAGAAAATGTAGAACCTGGCTCTAAAACAACCTGCCTACTTGTAATATCTCCATTTACTGAACCAGTAGAAGTTACATAAACAAGCTTTGTTCCGCGAATGTCACCTTGAACTTTTCCTCTAACTAAAACTCTATCAGCTTTTATATCAGCATTAACTTCTGCATTTGTGTCTATTAAAAGATCACTTGTAGCATCTATTGTGCCATTCATCTGTCCTTTTATCATAAAAGGTTTTGCAAAACGAATGGTACCCGTAAAAGAAATATCAGAAGCCATTACAGTGTCAAATTCTTCTTCTTCGGTCTCAAACGGAGTTCCGTCTTTTAAGTCAAACATGGCTCAAGTTTATCTGATAAAGGTTTATTGGTCAATGAGGCTGACTTTTTTTACTTGCCTGTAAAAAAAACTAAAGCTCTTCTCCGTTAGTTTTTACAACATTGCTATACCAGAGTGCACTGTCTTTTGGAATACGCTCCAAAGTCTTATAGTCTACATAAACCATTCCAAATCGCCTGGAAAAACCTTCAGCCCATTCAAAATTATCCATAAAAGACCACATAAAATATCCGCGTATGTCGCATCCGTTTTCGCAGGCCTCTTTCAGACATCTGAGGTATCTGGTTAGGTAGTCTATACGTTCTGCATCGTGAATTTTTCCATCAACAAAAACAGAATCAAGACAGGCCATTCCGTTTTCCGTAATGTAGACAGGAAGCTTATAACGCTTATAAAAGTGCTCAGGTCCCCATCTTAAAGCCTCTGGAGTAATGTCCCAGCCTGTATCTGTATGAGGGCTTCCAAAAGGTCTTTTTTCTTCGCCGTAATAGCGGCCGCTATAAATATTTAATCCTATAAAATCTAAGGGAACATTTATTTCTTTTAAATCCTCTTGATTAAAAATTTCTGCACCTGAAAAATCAGAAACTTCTTTTACAAATTCTTTTGGATACTCTCCTAAGATAAGAGGATCTACCCAAAAACTTTCTGACCAAACAAAGTTGTCTTTTGAACAGGAAAAATATACATTATAACTTTGCTCTACTGTTAACTTTTCTAAAGAAGAAGGAATAACCGGAGAAGTTGCAAGTGTAATTCCAACAGAGCAATTTTCCACAGTTTCTCGTAACGCCTTTACAGCTTTACCATGAGAGAGTTGAACATTATGACAAAGATTTAATAAATCACTTGTATCCAGTTTAAATCCTGGAGCATGCACACCCTGCATATATCCTAAACCGGTAAAAATGGATGGTTCATTAAAAGTAATAAAATGCTTAACCCTGTCGCCAAAAAGCTTACCGACAGTTCTTGCATAATCTTCAAACCAGACACTACTGTCTCTGTTCAGCCAGCCGCCTCTTAAATGGAGTGCATAGGGTAAATCCCAGTGATACAGGGTTATAAAAGGTGTAATGTTATTCTTTACAAGCTCATCGATTAATGCATTATAAAAAGCTATGCCGTCAGGGTTTTCATGGTACTCTATACCGTTTTTTCCCATTCCGTCAAACGTAAAAATTCTTGTCCATGCAATAGAAAATCTATAAGCCTTAAGCCCCAAAGAAGCCATTAAGCTAACATCTTCTTTGTAAAGATTATAATGGCTGCAAGTTACATCCCCAGAACCGCCGTCTTTTATATGAGCACCTTCATGACTAAAAATATCCCATATACTTGGTTGTTTAAAATTATTCCAGGCACCCTCAACTTGGTACGAAGCTGTTGCAGAACCCCATAAAAAGTCTTTTCTAAAACTCATAGCTTTCTCCTATCGATCTTCTCTAAAATACGAAACACCCAATGAAGCAGGGCTTTGATTTTCTTTCTTAAACTTAAAGCTCATGATTACAAGAACTACTATAGTTGCAATATAAGGAATCATATCTAAAAGTTGTGTAGAAACAGAAATAACAGTAGAACCTATAACAATATTCTGCAACTTAAAGGTTAAGCCCTTTAATGCACCAAATGCCCAGGAAGCAAGAATAGCTTTTAGTGGGTTCCATGTACAAAAGATTACTAAAGCTATAGAAATCCAACCAGCCCCTGCGGTTATATTTTCTTGCCATCGAGGAACAAAAACTAAGGAAAGATAAGCTCCACCCAAGCCACATAAAAAACCTCCTAGTAAAACATGGCACAATTTATAAGCAAATACATTTATACCTGAAGCATCTGCACTGGCGGGATTTTCTCCTACAGAGCGAACATTAAGACCTAGACGAGTGTACTTGTAATAAATAAAAAGAAGAACTGCAATAAGTACACTTGCATAAATATAAGAACTTTGGTCAAAGAGCATTGGTCCCAAAACAGGAATCTTTGAAAGTAAAGGAATAGCTTTATGAGCAAAAACTTTTGTAACAGATTCTGGTAATGGATTTGCCGTTAAAGTTTTTCCTAAATAATTTGCAACACCGGTTCCAAAAGTAGTAAGAACTAAACCTGTTACAATTTGATTTCCTCTAAGCACTATTGCAATAAGTGCATAAATTAAAGCTCCTGCTGCCCCGGCAATTCCTGCAGCAAAAACTGCAAAGAGAGGATTACCTGTTACAAGTCCCACTAAGTACCCGAAGGAAGCTCCCAAAAGCATCATACCTTCTGTACCAAGATTTGTGTTCCCAGCTTTTTCAAATAGAATGCCGCCTAAGATTCCAAAAAGAATATGTGTTCCCGTTTGCACTGCTACCTGTAAAAATAAACCTAAGGAAGTTAACATTTTTTACCCTCCTCTGTTACTCTTGAGTCTGACTTTGCTTTTTTAACCATCACAAATTTATACCGAACAAAAAACTCACTTCCTAACACAAAGAAAATAATTATGCCTTGTAAAATTTCTGCCATAGAAGCAGGTATTTGCATAGAGCTTTGCAAAAAACTTCCACCTTGTAAAAGCATAGAAAACAAAAACGAAACAAATACCATAACAAGCGGGTTTAATGCAGAAAGCCATGTTGTAATAACAGAAGTAAACCCCAATCCATTAGACATATTATCCGTTAAAGAATTTTCTATAGCAGAAGCTTGCATCATTCCAGCTAAACCGCAAATCCCACCACTTAGGGCAATAGCTAAAATAACTGTTAAGTTTACATTTATGCCTGCATAACGAGCAGTTTCTCTACTTTCACCAATGACAGAAATTTCATATCCAAATTTTGTGCGGCGAATCATATAAAAAAGTAAAACAGCAATTACAAGCGTAATTATCCAGCCAATGTGTATTCCAAACACTTTAGGTAAAATTGCATTTTGACTGAATCTTGCTATGCGAGGAAAGCCATTACCAGCGGGGTCTCTCCATGGACCATACTGCAAGTAGCCAACCCACTTTTGAGCCACATAGTTAAGCATAAGTGTTACCAGAGTTTCGCTTGTTCCCCATTTTATTTTTAAAGTTGCTGGAATTAAAGCATACAAAGCTGCAAAAACAAAAGCACTTATTGCCATTAAAATTAAAAGCAAAGCTTTAGGAAGTGTTGGAAAAAGAAAAACCATCCATGTTGCACCAAAAGCACCCATGTAAAACTGACCTTCAGCACCTATATTCCAAAACTTCATCTTAAACGCAATACACGTTCCTAAAGAAAGCATTGTAAGAGGAATTGCTTTATTAACTGTTTCTCTAAATCTATAAGCTGAACCTAATGAGCCTACAATAAGCTTTGCATAAACTGTAAAAGGATTTAACTTTAAGCAAAGCATTATAAGCATGGAAGAAATTATTGCTAAAATAATTGCAAGCGTTCTAACAAAAACTTTTTGTAAAGGAGTCAGAGTTCTCTGTGTTACAGTGCGAATCATACATTTTTCTCCTCTATTTTTTTACCCATCATCATAAGTCCTATTTTTTCTCTGGAAACTTCTTCCGGGTTTACAATGCCCATTATTTCTCCATCATGCAAAATCATAACACGATCACTTAAAGCACAAATCTGATCTATATCTTCTGCAATCATAAGAATTGCAACACCTTTCTTTTTTTCGTCATTCAAAAGAGAAATTATATTATTTGTAGCACCTACGTCTAAACCTCTAAAAGGATAGGAAGCTATTAAAAGTTTTGGCTTCATTTCTATTTCCCGGCCAAGTAAAACTTTTTGAATATTTCCTCCAGAAAGTTCTCTAACAACATTATGAATTGAAGGTGTTGCTATTCCATAGCGGTCTACTATATCTTCTGCCTTTTTCCTACCAACATTACGGTCTACAAAGAAACCTGATTTTTCATTATAAGAACGAAGCATAACGTTATCTACAATATCCATTCCAGCAACAAGTCCCATACCAAGTCTATCTTCTGGAACAAAATTCATACGTAAGCCCATCTTTTTTATTTCCAGAGGATTTAATTCTAAAATATCTTTATCTTCAAAAAAAATGCGCCCTTGAACACTTTTTAGCATGCCTGAAAGAACTTCACACAACTCTTTTTGACCACTGCCAACAATGCCTGCAACGCCAAGAATCTCTCCAGAAAAAAGTTCAAAGCTCATATTTTTTAAGCGTTCTACACCTGATTTATTTTTATGACATAAATTTTTAACACGCAAAATAGGGGTAGTTCCCTTAGAAGCTACAGCACGCTCTATATCAAGCTTTACAGAACCACCAAGCATCATATTTGCAAGCTCTGCTTCGCTAGAAAAAGAAGTTTCTACAGTACCAATCAGACGACCTTTTCTTAAAACCGTAACTCTGTCAGAAATACTCATTACTTCTGAAAGCTTATGAGTAATTATAACTATAGAGCAGCCTTCAGACTTCATGCGACGTAAAACTAAAAAAAGTTTTTCTGTTTCTTGTGGAGTTAAAACCGCCGTAGGTTCATCTAAAACTAAAATATTTGCTCCGTGGTAGAGCATTTTTACAATTTCTACAGTCTGCTTTTCGCTAACAGACATATTGTAAATTTTTTCATCTATATCTAGGTCAAAACCAAACTGTTTTACAAGTTCATTTATTCTGTTTTTTATCTTATTCTTGTTTATAAAAAAGCCTGCCGAGCGTTCACCTAAAGTAATATTTTCCCAGGCAGACATAACCTCAACTAATTTAAAATGCTGGTGAACCATACCGATGCCAGCTTTAATTGCATCTTGAGGAGAAGAAAAATTTTTAAGTTCTCCATTAATGCATATACTACCTGTCTCTGGTGCGTAAATGCCGGAAAGCATATTTACTAATGTACTTTTACCACTTCCATTTTCACCAAGCAGGGCTAAAATTTCACCTTTACGGACAGTAAGAGAAATATTTTGATTTGCTTTTACACTTCCAAAAGATTTAGAAAGATTATTTAAAACTACAGCATCCATTAAAAACAGCTACCTTAAAAGGAGTTATATAAAAAAAAAGATAGGCATGCCGTAAAATTTTATAGCACACCTACCCCTATATAATTTTTAGTTAGATGGAATTGTTCCAACTACACCCTTTACAAACCAGCCCATATTCCAGACTTCATCATCTGTCATAACGCTTCCTGAAGCAACTCTTTCTGTTCCATTCTGATCATAAATAGGACCTTCAAAAATCTTAAGACTGCCGTCAATGATTGCAGTCTTTGCGCTTTCTACTTTTTCTTTTGTTCCAGGAGCACAAAGATCGCTTAAAGGAGCAAGGTCTGTCATGTTTGCAGCAAGACCTTCCCAGTAAGCACGGCTCTTCCAAGTTCCGTCAAGAATGCTATTTACATCGTCTACAATAAATGTTGCCCAGTGGAAAACTGGAGCTGTAAGATAAGCCTTTGGAGCAGCAGATGGAGTTGCAACATTGTAACCAATTGCATAAGCACCCTTTTCCTGAGCTGCAATCTGAGGAGCTGTTGTATCCTGATGCTGTTCAATTACATCACAGCCCTTGTTTAATAGCTCTAAAGCAGCCTGCTTTTCTACAGCAGGGTCATACCAAGTGTTTGTCCAGATTACTTCTACAGTTGCATCAGGATTTACACTCTGAACACCACGGGTAAAGCCGTTAATTCCACGAATACATTCAGGAAGAGGGAAAGCTGCAACATAACCAATCTTATTGGAAGAGGTTTTCATACCTGCAACAATACCTGCAAGGTAGCGAGCTTCATAAGCTTTACCAAAATATGTAGAAACATTTTCTGCCCTCTTATAACCAGAACAGTGACCAAATTTTACGTTAGGAAAATCAGCTGCAACTTTTATAGTCCAGTCCATAAAGCCAAAGCTTGTTGTGTAAATTACATTACAACCTTGGTCTATTAAGTCGCGAATAACTTTTTCGCAGTCAGCATTTTCTGGAACATTTTCTACATATTGAGTTTTTATTCCTAAAGCTTCCAATGCAAGGCGTCCCTGATCCTGAGCCTGAGTGTAACCTTCGTCATTTACAGAACCAATGTAAACAAAACCTACTTTAAGATTATCCTTTGTAATCTTAGAAGAAGCAGCTCCGTCTTTTTTAGAGCATCCAGTCAATGCAAGAGCTGAAAAAGCTAAAGCAAGAACCACAATCCTGTTAAACTTCATATAAATCTCCTTGGGGCACTCCCCATTTGTACACTTAGGAACGGAAAGTAATATTTCCTTCGTTATCCATAGATTCAATTATTGCAAGACTTTCTATGCGGTACCCCTTTGCCCTAAGCTTGGCACCGCCGTCCTGAAAACCTTTTTCTATAACTATGCCGGCACCACTAACTTTTGCACCGGCTTTTTCTGCAAGATCAATAAGGCCTGCCAATGCGCTGCCGTTTGCAAGAAAGTCGTCAATTAAGAGAACATTATCTTTTTTATCCAGGTATTTTTTAGAGACAACTACATTGTAATTACAGGAATGTGTAAAAGACCAGACACTTGTTACGTAAACATCTTCATTGACATTTGAGCTCTGATGCTTTTTTGCAAACACAACAGGAACACCAAAAACACGTGCGACCGAACAAGCAACTGCAATACCACTAGATTCTATTGTAAGGATTTTTGTGACTGGAGAGCCTTTATAAAGGCGTGCAAACTCTTTTCCTAATTCATCCAAAAGAGAAACATCTATCTGATGGTTTAAAAAACTGCTGACTTTTAAAATGTTTCCCGGTAAAACCTGACCGTCTTTACGGATTCTTTCTTCAAGTAATTCCATGCCACATTTTAATGTAAAGCACAGAACTTTTTCAAGTAGTTTTCCCTATTGGATTCACAAAGTCAGCCTGGATTCCACCGTCTTGCACAGGGATTTTCACCTGCTCAAGCCTTTCTTTCATCACCGAACAATAATAGAAGATTCTGATTTATTTACCACATACACATTGAGGTTTCTGCATTTCCAGATGAATTCAGGAGAAGACACAGTGGAATTTCCTAAGGTAACGCCATCACATTCGCGAAGAGCCTTAATGCCGTTAAGAGCACTGTTTTCTATAGTCACATTCCTGTCATACCATAGGGCAGCCCCTTCTGGTACTCATATTTTGGTAGAAGTTGTCCTAAGCAGGATGACAAGAGAACATTTTGCACCAAATTACGGACATTGCCATGGAGTAAAATATACTCCTTAGGCAAAGAAATTACAAATGCTTATTTTTTATAATAAGTCATGCCTTTAAAGCATTTGAAAAACTGCTTTTCTGCGAATTTTTTGCAGTAAAGAATTCTTTTTAGAGTTAACAATTGCTAATCCTTTTTCAAATCTGTAGTTTTAACCACGAGGTAAAGCCATGTTAAAAAAAATTACTGCTATTTTATTTTTACTTTCACTTACTTGCTTTATGTTTTCTCAGGAAAATCAGAAGGAAGATGAGGAAGAAGACGTAATCACCGTAAACGCATCAAAAATTGATGAAGATATTTCTAAAACCACAGAAAACATTCATGTAATTACAGGTGAAATGATTGAACAATCTGGTGCTCACACATTAAACGAAGCACTAAATTCAATTCCAGGACTAAGTTATATCGGGAAAACTGTGGGAAATTCAGAACCCCTCCAAATGAACGGCTTCACGGATGAATATGTAAAAATTCTGATTGACGGTGTTCCAGTTTCTACTGGGGGAAGTTCATCCATTTATTCCTACATCTCTGTAGAAAACATTGATCACATAGAAGTTATAGAAGGTTCCTCTTCTGCAATATGGGGTTCAGACGCAATTGCTGGAGTCATAAACATCATAACAAAAAAAAATGAAAAGGAAAAAAACTTTACAGGAAGCATAGAAGGAGAAGGAAGAACAGACCTTTCTTATTTTACAAGCGGTAATATGACCGTAAACATTGGAGAAGTTTCTCTAGAGGGAAAGGGTAACTACGACTATAAAAAAGGAAGCTGCGAAGAAGCAACATTCACAAATCAAATCAGCGGAAAGACTTACACTTACGACAATTATACCATACCAGAAGAAAGC
Source organism: uncultured Treponema sp. (assembly GCA_937877515.1). GTDB lineage: Bacteria > Spirochaetota > Spirochaetia > Treponematales > Treponemataceae > Treponema_D. Next base: position 13,648 of record CALFIX010000060.1, on the reverse strand, counting down.
AACTGGATGGCAGGAGGAAAAGTAAGCTGGAATCATGATGATGTTCTAAAATTATCTTTTAGTTCTGACTATTCAGAAGGTTCCTCAAAAGATATTTCTTCCACTCAGCATGACGACGGTTACTATCAGCCTTTTTCAAAAACACTTAACGGACTTTTTAAAGGTGAATGGAACATAATGGAAGGACAACTTCTTTCTGGATATTTTTCTGGCAGACGCTATGAAAGTGGAAGCCATAATCAGAATTTCAGCGGTACATGGGAGGAAGAAAGTTCAGAAGTGTTCACAGACTTTGAAGGTGAACTTATGTACACAGGAGATATAAGCGAAAGGCAACAACTTATGGCAGGAATTAATTCTCAGCACTCCAACTACATAGATAATGCTGCAACATCAGAAGCCGAAGCTAGCTTTAAGACTATGAATACAAGTCTCTTTGCCCAAAATTCAATTTCTATTTTTGACACTTTGCTTCTTGTTCCAGGATTCCGTTCCTTTCTTTCAATTCCTATTGATGAAAACCATGATGAAGAATTTGTTTTTAACTTCTCGCCCAAACTAAGTGCCCGCTACGAAATCAATGACAAATGGGCCATCAAACTTTCTGGTGGATCAGGTTTTAAAATGCCTACACTTACACAAAAATACAACGACCATTACAAGGGAAAAGGAAACCCTGATTTAAAACCAGAAACTTCATATTCTGTAAACCTAAATGCAGACTGGAAACCATTCAAAGGATTTTCTGCAGGCGCCGGCACCTACTTCACTTATCTTCACAACATGATTGATGCAATAGACTGGTATGAAGAAGACGGAAGTTGGGGCGGACGAAACTATGAAAACTACGGCAACGTAATTTCCACAGGCGCAAATCTTAAGGCTGAATACAAAAATGACCGTTGGAATGCCTACCTTACCTACACTTATCTTTTTATGAGGCAAATTGTAGACGGAGACTTTAAAGAAATTGTAGAAAAAATTCCCCATCAAATAAAAGGCTCTCTTACTTATTCAATAAAGAAAACAAAAACAGACTTGAACCTTAACGCATTCTGGTATGCACCTAGAAAAAGGAATACAACTTATGATTACACAGGCGGAGCAGGTTCTGGCTCCACTGTAACTTCGGATTATTTTATGGTGAATCTAAGGGCAGACCAAAAGCTCTTTAAGGAGCACTTGAACCTTTATGCAGGAGTAAGAAACCTGCTGAACAGTTTTTCTTTTGTAAAAAGCGATGCAGGACAAACAATGCAGGAAAGTTTTGGAACAGTAGAAGGCATTACACTTTATGTGGGAATGAAATACACGTGGTGATGATTTTCTTTTGTACAAAATTTCTTTTCTTATTGCAAATCTTCTGCAATAAAACAATTGAAAAAACATGATGCTTTTAGTTAGATAATGCTAACTAATTTTAACAGGGAAAAGGAAATCCCTTAAGGAGTATTTTATGAAAAAAAGCCTTATGCTTTCTGCGATGACAGTCGCACTTATTTCAGTAGCAGCCCTCACTTCCTGCAATCAAAATCCAGATGCAGAAGAAGAGTCAGTTGTAGACCCTATCACTTCAATAACAGGAATCCGCTTCGGTACCGGAGTTTCTACAAAAGCAATCTTTAAATACTACACTGTTCTTGAAGGAAACAAAGTCCGCTATGAGCAGACAAAATTCGGTGATTACACTTCAGACGTTACCTGGGACTACACACAGGTAGAAAATGAAGACGGAACAATTACCTTAAATCTTTCTAACGGAGTTCAGGCAATAGAAGATGCAGCCTATGGTAACGAACCCATTACATTTGATTTTTCTACAGGCACAGATACCCCTACACTTACTTCAACTTACTACGAGCGGGGAGAACCTGTGGAAACAACCGGAATGTTTACACGCGTATACACTGGAATTGAAAAAGTAATCGGAGTCACATTCCTTTATTCTGTTTCAGGAAAATCAATTTCATCTTCTTATAATTTTAAGGCTGACGGAACTGCTGAATATAAATTGATAAAGTACAACAAACAGACAGATTACGGAAATTATAAATATCAGATTACTGCATGGAACATTCTGCTCTCAGATCAGGTGGCTGCAAGTGATAACGCTGAAAATTACATTCTTGCCTTTGACAAGGCTTCCCTTGCTCATGATTTGAATACTTACGCCGTTCACTTTGTTTATGCCGCAACAGAAACTTACACGCTAGAATCAAATGACTATTCTCAGGGTTATGGAAGTGCTACAATAACGACAGAAAAAGAAGTAACTGAGGATGAAGAGCCGGAAGCTCCTTACATTTTCATCACTTTGATTGACGACGGAGTTGCGACAATCAATGTTACGGCAGCAACATCAACTACAACAACAGATGATGAAGGAAACGAAACTGTAACCTGGTCAATGTCTGAAAGCGAAGATGATGTAACAGAGTATTCACTTTACACAATGAAGCAAGTATAACTGCAGTAATGAAGTCTGCTCCCTTTAAGAAAATGCCAGAGGGAATGAAGCGAAAAGAATATGTGTTTGTTATGGACTATTCTTTAGATTAGTTTGTAAGGATTTTGTGAATGAAAACAAACAGCATTACTTTTTTTCTTGTAATTTTACTCTTTATATTAAGCATTATCTCTCTATTTATAGGTGTAATAGATGTAAATTTAACAGGACTTTTACAAGGAGATTTTCTTCAGTGGAAAATATTTCTTGCTTCCTGTCTTCCCAGGCTTCTTGCACTTTTGTGCACTGGTATAGGCATGAGTATTGCCGGCTTAATAATGCAACAACTATGCATGAACAAATTCATCTCTCCAACAACAGGTGCTACAATTTCATCAGCCCAGTTTGGTATTTTGCTTGCCCTGCTCTTCATGCCTTCTTCCACAATCTGGACAAGGGCTCTCTTTGCATTTGGATGCGCACTAGCAGGAACTTTGATTTTCGTTCTCTTCATACAAAGCATTCAGTTTAAAGATGTAATTATGGTTCCACTTGTGGGAATCATGTTCAGCGACATAATAAGAGGAGTCACAAGTTTTCTTGCTTACAAAACAGACATGACTCAGTCACTTTCCAGTTGGCTCGTCGGACACTTTTCCCTTGTAATCAGAGGAAAATACGAAATTGTATACCTTGTGCTTCCGCTGGTGATTCTTGCCTTCATTTTTGCAAATCATTTTAACATTGTGGGAATGGGTAGGGACTTTTCAAAGAATCTAGGCATTCCCTACAACATCTTACTTTTTCTGGGACTTACCATTGCAGCCGCAATTACAGCTAGCATTGTTGTAGTTGTGGGCTCAATCTCATACATAGGTCTTATTGTTCCAAATGTAGTAGCCCTTTATAAGGGAGACAGAATCCGTGGAACCATTATAGACACCTCTCTCTTCGGTGCCATATTTGTTCTTACTTGTGATATCTTTGCAAGACTAATCATTTTCCCTTATGAACTTCCCATTGAACTTATCATCGGAATTATTGGTTCTGCTCTATTCATTCTGCTGCTTTTTTATAGACTTAAGCACGGAAGAAAATCTATGAGACTGGAGAAAAAATCATCATGAAAAACAAAAGTCTTTCATCTCAAACAAAAATAATCATATTGATTTTTCTTACTATACTGGCAGCAGTGGCATACATACTGTATGGCCTTAAATTTTCAAATCACAAACTTTTAAGCTATCAGCTTTCTAAAAGGATTCCAAAACTGATTGTAATAATAATCACAGCATTTTCAATTGGAAGTGCTTCCATTGTATTTCAGTCAGTAATTAACAATACCATTGTAACCCACTGTCTTCTTGGCATGGACGTATTATACACTCTTGTACACACAGCAGTTTATTTCTTTGCAGGAAGTGCAAGTATTCTTGTAAGAAACAGACAAGTTTCTTTTGCCATTGACCTTGTAATCATGGCTCTTGTAAGCATGATTATTTATAGCTACATCTTTAAAAAAACAGGAAATAATGTACTCTACGTAATTTTAATCGGAACAGTGCTTACTTCATTTTTTGGAAGCATGCAGTCTACCCTAACCCGCATCATGGATCCAAATGCATACGAAAGTCTTTTAACTACACTTGTAGCAAGTTTTGACAATGCAAATACAAGTATCATTATTTTCAGTGTTATAGTGCTGTTTCTTATTGGTCTCTTTTTTAGAAAAGACCTTATGATTTTAGACATACTTACCCTGGGGAAAGACAAGGCCATAAACCTTGGAGTAGATTACGACAGAAGTATAAGAAGACTTCTGCTTTTAGTAACGCTTTACATGACTGTAGCCACAGCTCTTGTGGGACCTCTTGCATTTCTTGGCCTGATTATAGCGAACCTGGCAAGGCAACTCATGCAAACCTACAAACATACAATTCTTATAGCATCATCATTTCTCTTTGGAATGATTGTTCTGCTGGGAGGTGAATTTTTTGTAGAAAGGATATTCTCCTACAACATACCTATAAGTGTTTTTATTACCACTGGTGGCGGCATCTACTTTTTATATCTGCTTCTTACCAAACGAAAACCTTATTGAATTTGAATTGAGGAAAGAAAATGAAAGTTCAAAATCTTACAAAAAAATATGCTGATAAAATCGTACTGGACGGGGTTTCCATAGAGTTTCCTGAAAAATCTGTAATATCCCTTATTGGCCCAAATGGAGCAGGAAAATCTACTCTTATGGGAATTATCTCTCGTCTTTTAGAAAGAAGCAGTGGAGCTGCAGTTTTTAAGGGCATGGACTTAAAGAAATGGAAAAGTAGCGAACTTGCAAAAGAACTCTCCATTCTTACCCAGTCCCACAACGTACAGATGAAACTTACAGTTCGGGAACTTGTAGCATTCGGGCGTTTTCCCTACAGTGCAGGAAGACTAACAGAAGAAGACTGTAAAATTGTAGACAGGGCCATTTCCTATATGGAACTGAAGGATTTTCAGAATCAGTTTATTGATGAACTTTCAGGAGGTCAGCGGCAAAGAGCTTTTATTGCCATGGTCATTGCCCAGGACACTCAATATATTCTGCTGGACGAACCCACAAACAATCTGGACATTTACCATGCCACGCAGATGATGCGCATGGTTCGCCGACTTTGTGATGAACTTGGAAAAACTGTAATACTTATCCTCCACGAAATAAACTATGCTTCATTCTACAGTGATTATATATGTGTAATGAAAAACGGAAAGATTGCAAAATTCGGGAGAGTAAATGAAGTCATAACAAAAGAAGTTCTTTCCTCCATCTACAATGTAGACTTTGAAATCATGGAAGTAAATGGGAAACCCATGACAATATATTACTAAAAAAGGGTTCATACCCTAAGGAGGCATGATAAAATTACATCCATGTAATTTTATCATGGGCAGATTTTGCCGTTGGCAAAACTGCGATTTCGTGCCTCCTGCACGACCGCTAACGCGGAGTTTTTAAAGGAGATTAAAATGAAAAAATACATTACAGTCTTGACACTTATCACTTTAGTTTCTTCACTTTTAGCCTTCGGAAAAGAAAAGACTATAAGCGTAGAATCACTTAACGGAAAAAATGAAAAAATAAAAGTTGAAGTCCCATATAATCCAAAGAAAGTTGCCATATTGGATCTGGCTACACTTGATATTCTTGACAACCTGAATCTTGGAGACCACATTGTAGGATGTGCCACAACAAATATAGAATATCTTTCAAAATATTCTCCAGATAAAAACAAAAAAATCAAAAACATTGGAAACATTAAGACTCCAAACATGGAAGCAGTATTTGAATGTGAGCCAGATATAATTTTCATTGGTGGAAGGCTTTCTGCAAAATATGATGAACTTTCAAAAATTGCACCTGTAGTTTATCTTTCCACAGATATGGATATTGGTCTTCTAGAAAGCATTAAAAAAAATGCAGGAATTATTGCATCAATCTTTGGAAAAGAAAACGAAGCTACAGAAAAAATTCAAAACCTTGAATCAAGAATTAAAAAACTAAATGAAAAGGCAAATGGAAGAACAGCCGTACTTGGCATGGTAACTAGCGGAAGCTGCAATCTTCTGGGAAACAGAGGGCGTCTTAATCTAATTACTCGGGAAATAGGATTTACAAACCTTGGGGCAAATTTAAACAAAGAAAAAAATAAAGGTAGAAAGTTGTCGGCTCAGGAAGCTGCTTCTCAGGCACATGGTGAAGAATCATCGTTTGAGCTGATTTCAAAACTCAACCCGGAATATATTTTTATTCTTGACAGAGACAGCGCAATAGGAACAAAAGGAGCAAGACTTGCCAAAGACGTTATGGAAAATGAAATAGTCTCAATGACAAAGGCTGCAAAAAATGGAAAGCTAATTATTCTGGATTACCCGGCCATCTGGTACACTGCAGAAGGAGGCATAACTTCACTAGAATACATGATTAAGGATCTTGAAAATCATATATAGGCCTTAAAATCCGTTTGCTAAAAGATAGAAAAAACGTTACACTGCACTAACTATGCGTGACTGTTATGAAGTGCTGGGCGTAAGCCGGTATGCAAGTGCATCCGAAATCCGCCGGGCATACAGAAAGAAAGCTAAACTCCTCCACCCGGATATTACCCATGCTGATGCAGAGACCTTCCGGGAACTTGTGGATGCTTACAAAACGCTTTCAGACGTAAAATCACGCTCGCTTTTTGACGAGTCCACAGCTTACAAACAGTATGGTCCTCAGAGAAAAAAGAAATATTCTTCTTTCGACTACAGAAAATGGCTTCTGGAAAGAAATGATGAAGAAAGCAATGCAAAACTGATTTTCTATGACCTGGTTCATGGCAGAGAAGACGATGCTGTAGCAGAATTCAAGGGCATGAACATGAAAGACCAGAACTTTAGACTTTCCAAATGGTTTACCCGCGAAGATTTTATGGACTATGGTTTTATTCTGGCAGAAGAGCTTGTGCTCAGGCAGGAATACTATGATGCAATAATTCTCTTAGACCAGATAATTCAAATGGAATACAACTTTAACTACTTTAAATTCTTCTTCCCCGAAGTAAAGGATCTGGCACTCCATGTCTTAAAATACAACATTGAAGGTTCCGTTCCTGAAGAACTTGCACTTGACGCATGGGAAAGAGCTCTGGAGTTAAAATTCGGAAACGCAGAAGACTCTTTCTTTTTAACAAAAATGGCAGAAGTTTACGAGCGCATTGGAGACAGAAACACTGCCAGAATCTGCAGAGAAGAAGCGCTGAGGCTTAAAAAATAAACTTAGGTAACAATAGGAGAACATATATGATAAGACTAAAAAACGACGATCAGATTGCAAAAATCAGAAAAAGCTGCCACGAGCTTGCAGACTTATTTAATGAAATTATTCCGCGCGTAAAGCCGGGAGTAAGCACAAAAGAAATTGACGACTGGTGCGTAGAGTTCGTACGTAAACACGGCGGAAAACCGGCCTGGTATTCAGAAGGCTTTCCCGGCTGTGCATGCATAAGCATTAACAACCAGGTCATTCACGGCATACCTTCAAAAAAACGCTTTGTTAAAGACGGAGACTTAGTTTCTTTAGATATAGGCATAAACCTGGACGGCTACATTTCTGACAGCTGCCACACAGTTATGGTTGGAAACGTAAAACCAGAGCACAGGAAGCTTGTCCGTGTAACCCGCGAAAGCCTGCTTGCAGGAATCGGAGCGGCTGTAAAAGGAAACCGTTTAAGCGACATTGCAAAAGCTGTAACAGAAATCTGTCAGAACCAGAACGGCTATGGCGTAGTTTATGACTACTGCGGACACGGAGTGGGTCTTGATGTTCACGAAGACCCCAGCATTCCAAACAATTATCCTTTCCACGGAGCAAACCCACGTTTACAAAAGGGCATGGTAATTGCCATAGAACCTATGATAAATGAAGGTACTGCCGACGTAATTACAGGCGACGAAGAAAGCGAATGGAACGTATTCACTGCAGACGGTTCATGGAGCTGCCACGAAGAGCACACTGTTGCAATATTTGACGACCACACAGAAATCTTAACAGACCTGGACTACAACGGATGTTCCTGCCTGAAGGGAAGTTCCTGGTAATTACATTCTGGCTGTCCTGACAAGAACACCTGTCCAGGAAATCAGTGTCAGGACAGCATAAAGTGCTGTAAGAAGAAGAATGGAAACCACAGAACCTGTCTTCATACCCACCACAACAGAGAGCACGCCAAGCCCCATAGTCAGAAACATATTGGGCAACATATAAAGAGCACTTGAAGCCCCCTGCTTTATAACTTCAATGTCATTTTTCCAATCCATTTTCGGAAGAAGCAGATTACAAAGCATACCCCATGCAGTTGCATACAAACACTGAAATACTCCGCAAAGTACACAGAGCGCAGTTTCAGGAATACTAGCCTTAGCACTCATTGCCACAATAAAGTTGCAGACAATACCCATCGGCACAAACAGATACAGATTAAAAAGCATCTTTCCGTTCACAAGTTCCCGAAGCAAAACCGGAAGGCTTTTTGTAATCCACAGATTTTTTCCTTCTAGAGAATAAGACACACTCGTTGTACTGGTCATTCCCAGACAGAAGAAAACTATAAGCGGAACTGCAGGAATAAGAATTGCAGAATCGAAAGGTGCATTATGAGTAAAGAATTTAATTATGTTGTCAAATCCTATAAACACACATGCAAGCGTAAGAATGGCACACAGAATAAGGCCCAGCCCCATGTTCACCATGTAATTTGTAGAGCCCATCATGCATCTGAATTCTTTGAACGCTACAGCCGAAGCCACAGAACTGGATTCCAATTTTTTCACAGAATAATTTCTGCTGGCTGCACAGGACATAAGGCGGCTCACAATGGATTTATAAAATCTGCTGATTACCAGAAATACAATTTCAAACACAGCAAGCGAAACTGCAACAAAAAGCAGTGCATACAAAACAGTCAGTTCTGAAACTGATTTTTCAAACCACACTGCAGGCGCATAAACAGTTTTCATTTTATCCAAGGACAAAGCAACCTGCTGCATTGCTTCTTCCAGCTTACCTTCTGAAAACACATTTTCTACTATAAACCTGAGCGCAAAAATAAACAAAACGAATGCAAAAGTGAGTACAGTCTGCACAATAGTTTTATGACGGGCACGCGCCCCAAGAGCTGCTATCAGTGAGCCAATAAGTGTGGCTAGAAGCATTGGAATCATCGGCAGAAAGAATGTGAGCACAAGCCAAAGCGGATACACAAGAAACGAAGGAGATGCAAAAATTCCGTAAGACACCATCATAGGGACAGAAATTAAAAACACCCACGAAATATTCTTTATGTACATGTACATAAATCGTGAAGCAACAATTTTTTTTGCAGGGATTGGAAGAGACATAATCATCTCGTAATCATGCACAGAAAAAATATATCCGCTTGTTTTAAAAATACACAGAAAGAATTCCAGAAACGAAACGCTTAATGCACAAAGAGCAGGAATGTACTGAGTTAAGCCTGTTGCCCCCAGACCAATGGAAGAAAGCACACAGTAAAACAGAACGAGTATATCCAGAATAATAAGACCCACAAGACTTCCGGTGTATTTACCGCGCAGCTTTTTGTCTTTTTCGTAGCGGATTTTATTTATGGTGCTTGAAGAAAGCAGGAGATTTTTTAAGAGGACGTTACTCTGCATGCTCAACCACCTCCATAAACACTTCTTCAAGAGATTTGTCGCCGGTAAGTTCTTCTGTATTTCCGGAGGCTACAATCTTTCCAGACTTTATGATGGCAATTTTATTGCACAGTTTCTGAGCCACTTCAAGAACATGTGTAGAAAAGAAGATTGCACTTCCTTTTGCACACATTTCCTTCATGATATTTTTTAACGTAATGGCAGCTTTCGGGTCCAGACCAACAAAAGGTTCATCCAGCACAATAAGGCGCGGATTATGAATAAGAGCAGAAATAATTGCAACCTTCTGCTTCATGCCGTGAGAGTAAGAAGAAATCATGTCGCCAAGTGCAGAAGTAATTTCAAACATTTCTGCATACTTTCTGATTCTCTCTTCCCTGTCTGATTTTGAAACTTTAAAAACGTCAGCTATAAAATTCAGATACTGAATGCCGGTAAGATATTCGTACAGATCAGGATTATCCGGAATATAAGCGGTAATTTCTTTACAGGCCATGGGCTCAGTTTTCACAGAATGACCGTCTATAAATATTTCGCCTTCAGAAAAATCAAGAACGCCCACTACAGCTTTTATGGTTGTACTTTTTCCAGCACCGTTATGACCGATAAAACCAAAAATATCTCCGGCTTCAATTTTAAGGTTCACATTGACTACAGCCTTTGTTTTCTTGCCATAACTTTTTGAGAGGTTCTTTATTTCAAGCATCCTGTCCTCCGGATTTTTCTATATCTGGTAAATAAAGCATAATGCAGTATAATTTTTATTTCAAGAAAATTCATTAAACTAAAATCTACAGGCATTTTTTTGCCTCCGCTAGCTTATTAAGCTATTTAAATGACAAATCAGGAAAACTGTCTTATAATTTAGATATATAAGGAGGCTTATATGTTTAGACTTTCTAAAAAAATAACAATCCTGCTTTGCTCATTAGCAGTTTCTACTGGAACAATTTTTGCAGAACAAGGTTTTAACCTTGCAGCAGGTATAGACTTTTCTACAAACATTATTTTAAAACCATACTTGGGTATAAATGCAAATGCAGATTATGAGTTTTCAAATGAGTTAGCTCTAGCTCTTGGTGGTAAAGGTTATTGGAACATCACACAAAATGGTAACGAATCCTATCTTTATGGTGGTCCATATATCTTGTTACGATACAAATATTTTATCACAGGTGGGGGTATTTTCTTTAATCCAGAATCAGGTGCTCTAGTAACACCATACACTGTAATAGGAGGTGCAATTCCTATATGGCAGGCAGGAAAAGGAAAGATTGGTTTTGATTTTGGTCTTGAAGGATGGCTTTCTATTGTTGATATGACAGGAACATCTTCATCAGATAACGAAACTAACGATTCCTTATCAGATGCTTTGGGAACAATTTTTAGCATTATCTTTGGATATCCTAAACTTTTCTTTGGAGTCCAATATTTTCTTCCTTTGTAACTAAGTCTACTTTTGTTTAATGTGTGGTTTAACGTAAAGATAAACTACACATTAAAAACTATTTTCTTGCCTACTAACCTCAAATTTTGTATACTCTCTAACAAGTAAAAAAATTGATTTACTTTTTCAGGAGAAAGACAAATGGCAAAAATTCAGATGAAAAATGCAATTGCAGAGTTAGACGGCGATGAAATGACTCGCGTACTTTGGAAGCTTATTAAAGAAAAACTTTTGGAACCTTTTGTAGAATTAAAAACAGAATACTACGACTTAGGTCTTGTTGAACGCGACAAAACTGATGACAAAATTACCTACGAGGCTGCTGCTGCAATTAAGCGTCTTGGCGTCGGCGTAAAGTGTGCAACCATTACAAGTAACGCTGCCCGCATGGAAGAATACAAGTTAACTCATCTTACTCCTAGTCCGAACGGAATTTTACGCGGTGAACTTGACGGTACAATTTTCCGTGCACCAATTTTTGTTAAGAACATTCAGCCAAATGTAAAGAGCTGGAAAAAGCCAATCGTTTTGGGTCGCCATGGTTACGGAGACGTTTACAAGAACTGCGAGATAAAAACTCCTTGTGCCGGTAAGGCGGAACTTGTTTTTACTGGTGAAGATGGAAAAGAAATCAGAAAGACAATTATGGAAATGAAGGGGCCTGGAATCATTCAGGGAATTCATAACTTAGACGCCTCTATTGAAAGTTTTGCCCGCTGCTCTTTTAACTATGCTCTTGACCAGGGCGTGAGTGTTTGGCTTGGTGCAAAAGACACAATCAGTAAAACTTACGACGGAAACTTTAAGGCAATTTTCCAGAGAATCTATGACGAAGAATTTAAGTCTAAGTTTGAAGCAAAGGGCATTGAATACTTTTACACTTTGATTGACGACGCAGTTGCCCGTGTTATGAAAACAGACGGAGGTTTCCTCTGGGCATGTAAGAACTACGACGGAGACGTTATGAGCGACATGATTGCAAGTGCCTGCGGAAGTCTTGCAATGATGACAAGTGTTCTTGTTTCTCCCAATGGTGAGTTTGAATACGAGGCAAGCCACGGAACTGTTCAAAAGCATTACTATCGCTACTTAAAGGGCGAAAAGACAAGCACTAACCCTGTTGCAACAATTTTTGCCTGGACAGGAGCCCTTGCAAAACGTGCAGAATTGGACGGAACTCCAGACTTAGCAGATTTTGCTCATCGCCTGGAAAAAGCAACTCTTGGAACAATAGAAGACGGAATTATGACAGGAGACCTTGCAAAGTTAGCAGAACCTGCCCCTGTAAAAATAGTTGTTTGCTTCTGCCCACATATAAGGATACGTATCATTTTTTTCATATTGCCAATACTGATCAAAGCCAAGCAAATCTAATTCTTTATAATAAACTGGCCGCGGCTCCTTGCTAAAGCCAAGCGGCGTACTGTTCAATAACAAACCGCCGGTTTCAGCATCCCATGTGTATGAATACATCAGTTGGTCTCCTTCTTCTGGTTTCTTTTGGCTCTTGCATTGATGAGTAATGTTTCAAGATTAGTATAAGTCCGTCTGGCAATGTAGCCATGCTCAGCAAGATAGTTCAAAGCCGCTTGTTTTTCAAGAGGAACATCCTCGGCAAAAAGCACCTCAGCTATAAAATCATCAAATGTTTCCAGCCAAAATGTACGTTTCACCATAGCGCCCGTGGCATTATTTTTGCCAAAGCCTCCATGTTGCAAATAAAAATCCTTACTATAAAAAGCCACATACTGCTCTAACAAATATACTGTCCAGGGATGGGAAGCATCTGGCAATATTCCGGATTCAGATACAGCACTTAACGGCATATAATTTCCCTTACAAAGACGCCCAAGAGCAGCATCTGTTTGCTTCACCTTAAAATGAACCTCATTTTTAGGAACAAAATCTCTGTAACTTATCCGTTCAACATTCGGATAACCCGCGCTGATATAACCGCCGACACCATTAGAGCTCAAGCTTTCTGCAAACTTGTCAAGTTCGTCCAAGGTAAAATGCTTTTGCGTTTTTGCAAAATTTGCAAAAACATCACTCATAGATAACGCAGCTTTATGTCGGCTGATTATGTTACCCATAAAAGAAAAATGTTTGCTTAACCTGTACTTTAATGAATCACGCCAGCCTATCAGAGAGTATGCAGCATTTTTTTCAAACGTTTCCGGATATTTTTTCCGTATGGCTTCGTACAGCTCGGTTCCACTCATAAATTTTTGCTCAGAAACAGTAACTCTGATAATATCAGCAATGCCATCTAACTCTTCTTTAGTAAGTTTCAAACAATCCGCATAAAAATATGCTCCCTTGCTGTTTCGCACAAATTCGCCATTGGTACTTAAAATTGCTAAAATTCGGTTCCTGCTTATGTGCGAAAGTGTGGCGCAAAGATCGTCAACTTCCATTGGAGCATCAGAATCTATCAGAACTTGTCTGACTTCCTCAATCGGGTCAATCACCGCCTGCATACTGGGAGCCAGATAACTTCTGCCCATGTAGTAATGATCTGAAAGAAAATACGT
>CALFIX010000059.1 GCA_937877515.1 uncultured Treponema sp. | reverse complement strand
TATTCAACGCATATTCAAGAGTCAGCTCGTCAATGCCGTTTGCAAAACACGTTACATGCCAGCCATCTTTGCAGTCTTTTTTGAGAAGTTCATTATGTAAATCTTCAAGCTTTTTCTGGCGAAAATCGTTCGGTGCTGAGCCGCAAAGCAGGGCGTAACGAGTCATAAGTTAAACACTCCAAAATAAACACGTTTTTAGCGAATTAAGCAAAATTATCACTATAAAACAAGTAATTTTAAACATAATATACACTATTTTAAAGTGTTTCAAGCAATTTATCGGTTAAACAATGTTCTTTTTAGCTCAAAATACCTTATAAGAGCTGTATGGGAATACAAAAAGTATTTATTGAAAATCTTAAATTCTATAGGAAGCAAAAAAAAATATCGCAAAAAGATTTATCAATAGCTCTCGATAAAGGATTCAATTACATAAACTCAATTGAATGCGGAGTGTCCTTTCCTCCACCTGCAGTAATAGACGAAATCGCCCGTTTATTAGATATAGATTCAGAAACACTTTTTTCAAAAAAAGGCTGCCCACAAAACATACGAAACGACGAAAAATCACAAATTCCGCAAAATATAAAAGATGAATTGATTAGTAACGTCACAAAAGAAATTCAACGAATTCTAGGCTAACAAATATAAAACTCTGTGCTATACTTAAAACACAAAATAAACTCTTGGGAGAAGATATGAAAAAAAAGTTATGTTCTATCCTTTGCTTTTTTACAATAACGTTCACTGCAACCGCTTTAGATGTAAACACTAGCGAACTTGAAGATGTCTCTAATCTTAACTCACAGATAGAATTTGAAAACTATGGCGGACCGTATGCCGTTATAGAAAGCGCGTCATCTATATTAAACATTGGAACAGAACTTGGCCGTGTTGTTGCAGAAGATGTCTTAACTTCTGTCACAGTAAAACCGGAAGGCAAATACACATTAATTCATGCAATTAGCGAAGAGAATAAACAAAAATTCTCTGGAGATATTTTAATTTTAAACGAAGATGCAGGTGTTGATCACATAAAAAATCTACGAAGAATCCTTACAGGTTACCTTATGGCTTCGTATGGATATTCGCAAACGGACGCAGAAACACTTTCTGTTTTTATTACAATATATAATGCCGTTTATCGTGGTCAAATTAATTTCTTTACAGAAAAATTTAACGATCTTGTTTCACAAAATCTTTTGGAACAAAAAGTTGGTTTAAGTACATATTGGGAAGACTGGCCAGGAAAAACTCAAATTGTAATTCCACTTGGATATGTAGAAAATGCTCTTTCTTCTGTAGACACTACAGAAATAAGTGATGAAAATGTTATAGAAGCCTTAGAAGGAGAAGATGACAAAGGCATTGATGTTCGTGAGCAACTTACAGAACTAAAAGAAAGAGAAATGGAAGAAGCTCAAAAAAATGCACAAGAAGCTCAAAAAAATGCAGCCGAAGAGCGTAAGGCAGGAAACACTGAGCAAGCTCAAAAAGAAGCAGCAAAATCCGCAGAACAACAAAATCTTGCAGATAAAAAAAGAGAAGAAGTTAAATCTGACAAAGCTCAGATTGCAAAAGACAAAGAAAATATTGTAGAAAAACCTGAAGTTAAAAAACTAACAGGACTTTTTGTTGCAGATGAAAAAAAAGGATTTTATAAGCTACTTAGTGTAAATGCTTTAACTGGTGAAGTGCTTGTAAAATCTCCTGTAAATCAAATACGGAACACTTCAATCTATACGGTTCAAAATGTTACGCTTACAACGGAAGATGAAGGAACTGTAAATTATCCGGAACTCTTTATTGCTGTTTGTGGTACAAATAATAAAAAATCTGCCGTAAGACTTTGCCTCTTAGACACAGAAAAATTAGAGCTAAAAAAGCAAAGTGCAGAAATTCTTTCTGAAAAAACAGAACTTATAAATTACGGAGAAAATTTTTATGCTGTTATAAAAGACGGAAAATCTTTTTATCTTGCCATCTACGATAAAAATTTAAATATAAAATCAAAAAGTTCTATAGCTGTAAAAGAATCTACACCGATAAATATTTCACAAGATGGCATTCTTATAAGCGATTCAAGTGGAAAAAATCAGCTTTTAAACTTACAAGACTTAACTTCAATATGGAATAATTCCAAAACAAAAGTTATAACTACTTCTAACGAAAAGTAAACCATGGGAGAACAAAAAAATGAAGCTACATGCCATAATCACCAGCCTTTTAGAAACAGACCTCTATAAATTTTCTATGGGTCAGGCAATCTACCATCAGTTTCCTTCATACAAAACAAACTGGTCTTTTAAATGTAGAAATGAAGATACAAAATTTACAGAAGAAATGATTCTAGAAATAAAGGAACAAATAAAACACTACTGTGATCTTCGTTTTAATGAAGACGAACTTATTTATCTTTCTAAAATTGAATGGTTACATGAAGATTACATAGACCATCTTCGTATTTGGAAACCACGCTATGAGGAATTTTCAATTACAAATGAATCAGAATGTGGACTTTCTATAGAAGTCAAAGGCAACTGGTTAAACACTTCTATGTATGAAATACCTGTACTTGCTATAGTTAATGAAGTTTTTTATCGCATGAGTTATAACTATGACGAACTTTTTGAACAATACAAACGAAAGCTAAAAGAAAAAACTACATGGCTTATAGATGGTACATATAACTTAGGAATTTTTTCTGAATTTGGTTTACGTCGTCGTCTTAGTGCAGAGGCTCAGGAACTTGCTGTAAAGACTTTATGTGAAAACAATTCAAACTACAAAGATTCAAAATGCATTGGTACATCTAATGTTTTGCTTGCAAAAAAGTTTAATGTTACTCCAGTTGGTACAATGGCACACGAATTTATAATGTGTGTAGGTCAGGGAAACCCCATGTACAATCCGGCTTATTCTAACAAGCTCGCAATGGATGCATGGACAAAGGAATATGGAGTATTTAACGGCACTTATCTTACAGACACAATTGGCGATCAGACTGCACACCTGGACATGGGCTACACATACTCTGTAAGTTTTGCAGGTGTACGTCATGACTCTGGAGACCCTTATGAATGGGGAGAAGCCTGGTTAAATCATTTTGAAAGTTATTATAAAACGTATCGTGACGAACGTGTTAATCCAAAGAATAAAACTTTGCTTTTTAGCGATAGCCTAAATTTTGAAAGAGCTTCAAAGCTTTATGAGCATTTTAAAAGTCGCATAAAAGTTGCTTTTGGAATTGGAACATATATTGCAAATGACACAGATGTAGAAGCTCTTAACATTGTTATGAAGGTTTCTGAATGTAATGGTCGCCCTGTTGCAAAGCTTTCCAATGCAGATGGAAAAACAATGTGCAAAGACGACTCTTACATTGAATACTTAAAAAAGACAATAGACTGGAGGCTTTCTCACAACTAATCTTTTACTGCTTAATATGCAAGCTGATTTTTATTCTGCTTGCAGTATAAAGCCCATTCAGCATCATCCATTGTAAAGGTTCTAAAACGTTCACCACCAAACTTAATAAGATCATCTACAAAGTTTTCAGAACCTTCTACAATGCGTTGAGAATTAAGAGAAGCTGACGTTCCATAAGTAACAGGAACAGCACAATATTTTTCTAGGATAGCTTTTTCACATGAAGAAAGAATTTTATTTCTTACATCCAGAGATGAATTAGAATACTTTCCTTCACATAATTCTGAATACCATCCTGAAAGACTTAATGTTTCTTTTTTGTCATTAATGTTTATTGTAAGTATTTCTATTTCTGGATTAAAACCATATTCCTGAACTGCATCGGTAGAACAATAACACCAAAGACTTCCATAAGGGTTATAACTATTACCGCCCCAGGCACTAAAAGCAACATCAACTTTTCCTGCACTCATATTAGAAAGATAATTCTCATCTGTAATCTGTTTAACAATAATTTGTCCATCTAAGGCTGTGCCTTTAGAAGCTTCATTTACAGCGTCTTGCAAAAATGCAACCATACGCATATTTGTTTCACTCGTATTATACGTGTGGTAGTCTAGCTGCACTTTATCTCCTTCATGAATATCTCCAGAAGCTAAAGCTTCATCGTACGCTTTTTGTAAAAGGGCACGAGCTTTCTTTATGTCATAGCCCGTAATATCTTCCATACTAGAAACACCATAAAGCGAAAGTAAAACATCCTGAGCTTCTTTTGTTTCACGATATTTTATTCCATTCTCCGGATCTGCAATATAAAGATAATTTAATAAGCCATAACCTGCATCATGCATTGGAGAAACTGTATCTACAAATTTTTGTCTATCCAAAGAAAGAGCTATAGCATGTCTAAAGTCTGTATATGCTAAAAGTGAATGATTTATTCCTTCTGATTCTTCTTGTTTTAAAGTTTTTTTGTCACTGTTAAAACTAAATCTCCAAGTATAACTTTCTGGAGTATTAACTCTGTAGTCACTATTTCCAAATCGCTGTAAGTCTACAATATTTAAACCAACAGTATCTAAATTTCCCTGCAAAAATAAATTTAACACTGTATTGTGATCTGTTATAAATTGAACATCATATCCTGTTGTCTGAAATTGTCCCTCATGTCTTCCGTCTGTCCAACCGTACCACATTGGATTTTTTTCCAGCTTTATATATTTATCACTTTGAAAAGAAACAATTTTATACGGTCCATACGAAGCAGAATTTTCTAATGTTGTGCCGTAAGCGCTTTTTATAATGTCGCCTGTCTGTTTTTTGTTTGCTTCATATAAATCTTCTTTTATTAAAAAAATATCTGTCATAGAATAATATGCAAAAAATTCTGTTATTGGCTTTGTTAAAATAAATGTAACCGTATAGTCATCATTTACTTCTATACCAACTTTATTCCAATCTTCCAGTATGCCATCATAATAATCTTGTGCATTTGCAAGTGCAAAAGGACCTTCATAAAAATTTGAAGCTCTATAATTTTTCATCTTTGGATTTAAATACTGTCTTATACTATATTCCACATCATGAGCATCTATTTTTGTGCCGTCATCCCAGCATGCGTTTTCTATTAATTTTACTCTCCACGCTTGCCCATTATTTGCAATTTGTGAAACACCATAAATTTTATTTCCCTTATATTCTTTTGTTACATCTTCTGGAAATTTTTCTGCAAGTTCACAAACAACTTCATATCCATCTTTTGTACTGTTTAAGGCAAAGTCATATAAACCCATTACGGTTCTGGCAAGAATAAAACCTTCTCCTGCCGTTTTCCAGTCCGTAGGACTCCACGTAGAAGGTGCAGAAATTGCAGTGCGATAAGTATAAGAGCCTTTGCCTTCTTCTGATTTTTTTGAACAGCCTGTAAATAAATTGACTATTAAAATAAATAAAGAAATAATAAAAAATATTTTTTTATTCATAAGTATCCCCCTCATTTAAAATATACAAAATAAGGGTATTTTTCGCTAGAGGAAATTTAAAAATCTGCTACTCTCCAGATAAAGCCATAACAGGGTCTAACTTTGCCGCCCTGGAAGCAGGACTATACCCAAAGAATATACCTACAAATACAGAAAATACAAAACTTATAAAACACGACTGCCAGCTTATTACAAAACTTAATGACCTCACATATTCAACAGCTAGACTTATAAGAATTCCAAGCAAAATGCCTACAATACCACCTAAAAGCGTTATAGATGAAGATTCAATTAAAAACTGCTGCCTTATAACAGCCGGGCTTGCTCCCAAAGCTTTACGAATTCCTATTTCTTGTTTTCGCTCGGTAACTGTTACAATCATTATATTCATAATTCCAATTCCACCTACTAAAAGCGAAATTGCAGCAATAGCAGAAAGCATTATACTTAACGTACTTGTTATTGAACTCATTTGAGAAATTATTGTTTGCATAGAACTTACATTTACACTTCCTTCTGTACCAGAAAGTTTTTCACAATAATCTTCTAAAATATCAACAAGTTCTGTGGCTCTAGAAGTAGACGTTGCCTGAACCATCACCGTAGAAGCACTTGGGTTTGGAGTTATTTTTTTTGCATAAAAACCGCGTGTTATGTAACAACCAGTAGTTGTGCTTTCCATACCACTTGACTGCTCTTTTAAAACTCCAATCACTTCAAAGCTAAACGGAACAGAACTTGTAACTAAAGTTATATGCTTACCAACTGCATCCCCATTAGGAAAAAGAGAAGAAGCAATGTCGCTGCCTAAAATTATTTTCTGGGCACCCATTACATTATCTGTAACAGAAAAAAAATCACCCGACTCGAGAGAAAGACCATAAGTTTGAATATAATCTGTTTCTACAGCAGTACATGTAGAAGTTGCGCTAATGTCACCGTAAGAAAGAGTTGTACTTAATGAATTTTTATACCAGATTTTTTTTATACCGCTTATTGCACCAAATAAATCTTCTCTAAAACTTTCATTAAAATCTAATGTTATAGCATCACGTCTATGCCGCATAAAACCTGTACTTATACTTACCATATCTAAACCGGAAGAACCAAATGTTTCTTCTATTTGTTTGGTAGAACTCTGACCCATGCTCATAATTACAATAACGCTTGCAACGCCAATAATAATTCCTAATAAGGAAAGAAATGTTCGCATCTTATTGCGACGAAAATTTTGCAGGGCATTTAAAAAATCTTCAAACATTATCTGCCCCCATTCTGCAAAAAATTTTCTGGTACTTGTTCTTTATCTGTCTGAATAAGTCCATCTAAAATTTGAATACATCTTTTAGAACTAGCACCAACTCTAGGGTCGTGTGTTACAATAACAACTGTCGTTCCTGCACTGTTTATTTCCCAAAAAAGACGCATTACAGCTTTACCGGTTTCGCTATCCAAAGCACCAGTCGGTTCATCAGCTAAAATAATACGAGGCTTTGTAACTGTTGCTCTAGCAATTGCAACACGTTGCTTTTGACCACCGGAAAGTTCATACGGATGATGAGTCATTCTGTCATCTAATCCAACTTTACTTAAAGCTTCTTCTGCTAAAGCTTTTCTTTCTTTATGTTCCAGCCCCGCATATCTTAAAGGAAGCATTACGTTTTCTAAAACAGTCATAGAAGGAAGCAAAAAATACTGCTGAAAAACAAAACCCACAGTTTTATTTCTAAGAGAGGCTAATTCTTTTTCTGTCATAAGAGCAGTTTCTTTACCGTTAATCTTTACAATTCCGCCAGTAGGTCTATCTAAGCAGCCAATCATGTTCATGCATGTAGATTTTCCGCTACCACTAGGCCCCATAATTGTAACAAATTCACCCTGCATTATTTCAAAAGAAACATCACGTAAAGCATACACATCTGTTTCACCCATAGTGTATACTCTTTTAACATGCTCCATCTTTATAACTGATTCAGCCATAACATTTTTCTCCAAAAGAAAAATTTATTTTTACATTCCAGGAGGAGGCCCTCCTGCTCCACCTGCACCTCCTGAACCTCCACCAGGGAATCCGCCACCACCAGGAGGTCCTCCACGATTTGTGCCGCTCTTCTTAGCTGTACTCTGAGCAGCAAGAACTTCGCCACCCTCTAAGCCACTTTCTATTTTTACATACTCTGTATCATAAGGAACAACTGTTACATAAGTTTTTGCCCCCGTACGAGCATCTACAACAAATGCTTGTCTGTTTTCATGTCCTATAGCATAACGTTCCACAATAAGATAAGTCTCATCTGGTGCAATTTTTATTTTTCCAGAAAACGAAAAATTTGGGAGAATGCTTTCAGGATAATCATCTATTCGTAATCTAACTTCTACAACTGTAGCTCCACGACTTGTAACTTCTCCAATTGCCGGCCATCCTACTACATAGCCTGTAACATCTCCGTCATAAGCAGGAAATGTAAACTCTACAGTCTGATTTGCAGAAAGTTTAGCAACATCTGTTTCTGCAACTTCTACATCTGCAATCAAATAGCTTACATCAACTAAAGTACCAACGCTGTCTTTTGCTTCAAGAGAATCTCCTACAGCAACATCTATATCTGCAATAATCCCGTCAAAAGTAGCAGTTACTTTTCTCTCTGCAATTTTTTGTACCAACGCTTCACGCTGTGTTTGCATAAGCTCTAATTCTTTTTTAGAACCGCTTATACGAGTTGTCTCCATATCATAGTCATGTTTTGCAAGATTATATTTTTCAGTTGTATCATCAAGCTGAATTATTATGTCACCTTTTTTTACATGGTCTCCCTGCTCTACATAAACCGCAACAACAGTTCCGTCAGAAAGAGCCTGAAGAGTTTGTTCTTGAGCAGCACTTACAACTCCGGCAATATCTATTACGTTTTCATACACCTCAGACTTTACAGTATATGTTACATTCTTTTTACTTGCTGCACTTACGATTTTTTTTGCAATTATAAGACCTGCCATAATTACAACTAAAACAATTGCAACAATGAGAATTATTTTAAAAGCTTTACTTTTAAAAAATTGTTTATTCATAGAGCTTACTCCTCTAAATTTTCTATTTTCAATTCACTATCGCGACAAAATAAAAGTTCTGTTTCGTTATTATAAATAATGAGTTCAATGTCATTTATTAAACATTGAATACGATAGTTTTCTTTATTTACTTTTGCAGAAAGCCATTCACTTTCTGTAATTATACCACGTGCAAAATATTCTGCTGTATCTTCTTCCAGCTGACTGTACATCTCGTAAGAATCAGTATTTGTTTGTTTACTCCACAAAATATCTTCCAAAGAACTTTGCTGAGTTATTACATCTGTATCATAATCATTTTGTGCACTCTTTAATGCAATTTCTTCCTGCTCTTCATAAAGTTTATTCTGATTTTGTGTAATTGAATATTGAAAGAAAGAAGAAGGATCTACAGAAAATCCGAATGTATAAACAGGAGACGTTACATTTGTAGCAACAGGAAGCGACACTCCTGCGTTTAACGTTAAAGCACTATCAAAAAGTGTAAATGCTGCTCCTGCATCTACTGTATCAGTATCTGTATCTTCGTTATCAAATGTATAACCTAAGTTTCCTGTTAATGTAAAAGCTTTTTCTGCTTCTCGACTAAGAGTATTTATAAACTTTGTCCAACGGGCACTTTCTATTTCTGTGTAATCATCCTTTGAAAAATCTAAAACATCAATTGCATCTACCAAAGGAATTTCTTTTGGTAAAAAGTCTTGTGCATCAGAAAAATTATATTCAATTCCACACTTAGATGCAAATATTTTTGCCTCACGCTCCAACTCACGCCTTGAATTTTCTACTGTACGTTCATCAGATAAAACTTCCATCTGAGCTGAACGATATTTTGTAGAACCTGTACTATAACCTTGTGCCTTTATTTCTTCAAAAGAAATTTTATCTTCATAAAGTTCTTCTTCTGCCTGAACTATAGAAACAGCTGTATTAAAAAGAGATTTTAAAGATGTATAAAATTCTTTTTCTGCAGAAAGGAAACCATTTTGCAAAGCTCTTTGTGCTTCCAAAACAGAACGCTCAGACTCTAAAAGAGCAACTTTTCTTTTTGCACTAGAACCTGAATAAATATCTAGCGACAAAGACAGGCTTGTATCTGACACTGTTTTACTTTCTGATGTAATATCTATTTCTGAAGATGCCGTAAAAGAAAGATTATTGAATTGTGAAAAAGTTAAAGTTGCATTTGGTGTAAAAGTTAAAAGAGAATCTGAACCGCTCTTAAAAGTTACAGTTCCAGAAGAAAGCTGAATATTAAATCCATTAGATATATTTGTTGATTTTGCACTCAAAAGCTCTAGCTCTACATCTGTTGCTAACTTTTGAAGTGAAAGATTATTTCTAAAATATCCTGCCAATAAAGTTGTAAGAAATTCATCTGCAAAGCAAACAGAACCGCTCAAAAAAAGAGAACATAAAAAAAGGCACAAAGATAGCTTTTTAATCTTCATGCCTTTAATGATATTGTTGAATTCTTAAAATCGTATATAAAAACTATATAATATTCTGTTTTATGCCTGCCAATTCTTAATTTCTTCTAGTAACCAAGCTGTCCAAGCAGAAACACCTTCACCTGTTTTTGCAGAAATAGGGAAAATCTTTACTTTTGGGTTTAATCTGCGTACATATTCTTCTAATTTAGACATGTCAAAATCAAAATAAGGAAGAACATCTATCTTATTAACAATAAGTGCATCTACAGTAGAAAACATAAGAGGATACTTTAAAGGTTTATCATGGCCTTCCGGAACAGAAAGAATCATTACATTCTTTGTAGCTCCAGTGTCAAATTCTGCAGGACAAATAAGATTTCCTACGTTTTCTAGAACAACCAAATCTAATCCATCAAACCCAAGTTCATTAAGCCCCTGTTCTGTCATTGCAGCATCCAGGTGACACATACCGCCCGTGTGCAGTTGAATAGATTTTACACCTGTAGTCGCAATTGTTTCTGCATCCACAGAAGAATCTATATCTGCTTCCATAACGCCTATTTTAATTTTGTCTTTTAAATCTGCAATGGTCTTCATTAAAGTTGTTGTTTTACCGCTTCCTGGAGAAGACATAAGATTCATTAAAAAAGTCTTTTTCTGATGAAGACTATCTCTTAAAACAGCTGCCGCCTTATCATTATTACCAAGTATGTTTTCTTTTACTTCTATTACACGTACCTTATCCATGTTTTCTCCTAAAAACTAAAACTCTTGCACATGATAATAGCACAAAAAAATACTCTACGCTATACTTTATTTATGCAGAAGATATTTTTAGACACAAGAGAATTAGACCAAAAATGCCGTGAAGTGTTTTCGCTTTCAGAAGAAATTATGATGGAAAATGCAAGCTCTTCTATGGAACTCATAATTAGAAAGCAATTAGCTTCCTGTAACAAAAATAATGGAATACTCATTTTGTGCGGCCCAGGAAACAATGGAGCTGACGGCTATGCACTTGCAAGAAGGCTTTCTGGAGAATTTACCGTTGTGTGTTCTTCTGTATTAGAACCTAAAAGCCCGCTATGCATATTGCAAAAAGAAAGAGCTGAAAAATCTGATGTAATTTTTATAGACGGAAAAAGTCTTATAAATAATAATGATTTTTTTAACTCAAGTATAATCATAGACTGTATATTTGGAAGCGGATTTAACAGAAAACTAGAAGAGCCCCTGAAAAAAATAATAAATATGGCAAATACCTCAAGTGCATATAAAATTTCATGCGATGTACCAACAGGACTTAATGTATATGGAAATATAGAAAATGAAGAATTAAACACAGCTTTTATTGCTGACGCAACCGTAACCATGGGTGCCTTAAAACTAAGTCTTTTTTCTGATACCGCAAAAGATTATACAGGAAAAATTTTAGTTTCCAATCTTGGAGTTTCTCAAAAAAAATTTGAAAGCACGCTTAGTACAAATATTTTTAGTTTAGACAGAGAAGATTTAATTCTTCCGGTAAGACAAAAACAAAACACACACAAAGGAAAATATGGACACGCCGCTATTGTTTCTGGAGAAAAAAGAGGTGCTAGTGTAATTGCAGGAAACAGTGCACTTAACTTTGGCTCCGGACTTGTAACCCTCGTATACGAAACAAAAAATGAAGAAACATATTCTTCCTCTAAAGATAATATTCCATACATTTACGAACTTATGCATTCAAATTCTTTTCCTAAAAACACTAGTGCTATAGCGTTAGGCATGGGATTAGGAAAAGATGAGAATATTCAAAAAAAATACATCGAATATCTAAGAACTCACACAGAAATTCCTTGTGTACTGGATGCAGACATTCTTTACAATAAAGAAATATTTAGCCTTTTAAAAATCAGAGAAGAAAATAAGTCAAAAACAATTTTAACGCCTCACCCAAAAGAATTTGCCTCCCTCATGGAAAACTTAAATTTGGGAACCTGCGATTCTTCCTACGCTGCCCAAAACAGATTTATCCTTTCAAACAAATTTTCTGAAAAATTTCCAAATACAGTTCTTATTGCAAAAGGGGCATGCAGCATAATTGCTTACCAGAATAAATTTTATATTTGCCGTAACGGAAGCAACGCCCTTTCTAAAGCCGGTAGCGGTGACGTACTGGCGGGTCTTGCAGTAAGTCTTCTTTCACAAGGCTTCGATGCACTAACAAGTGCTGTCTCAGCAGTACTCAGTCATGCTATAGCTTCAGAAAACTATGTAAAAGAACACAATAATTTTTCTCTTACGCCATTTAAACTTATTGAACAGATTGCAAAGCTTTAAAAGTATGATAAAATATTATTTATGGAACAAAAACTTAATGCACCCCGCTGGAATCTTGATTCAATTTTTAGCGGAATAGAATCTACAGAGCACCAAAAAGCTCTTAAAGACTATGAATCTACCATGGACAGTATAGACACTCTTTTAGATACTGCCCATACATTTACAAAAGAAGCAAATACAAACTTTGACTTTGCATCCTGGCTTAGCACCATTTTAGATGAACAAAATAAAAAACTCTCCCTAGAACGTACTCTTGGAGCTTATGCCTATCTTCTTTATTCAACAAACACAACAAAACCTGAATACCTGAATAACATTTCTCATATAGAAGAAATAAGTATAAGAAGTGAACAACAAAACCTTCGTATGAGCACTTTACTTCTTGCTCATCAGACACAGTTAGAAGAATTTTATAAAAGATTTCCTGAATATACTGAATACAAAACACTACTCTCAGAAACACTAGAACACACAAAGCATCAAATGTCTTCTCAAGAAGAAAAGCTTGCAATGGATTTAAGTCGTACAGGAGGAAGTGCTTGGGGTAAACTTCAAGAACAACTTATCTCAAATTTAAAAGACAGTGATGGAAAAACTTTTAATGAACTTAGAAATGATGCGTATTCAAAAAATGCCTCACTTAGAAAGCTATCCTGGCAAAAAGAAATTCAACTTTTAAAAGAACATAGCATTTCTTTTGCAGCATGCCTAAATAATTTAAAAGGAGAAACCTTAACATTAAACAAATACAGGCATTGGGATAAAGCTTTAGACAGAGCATTATTTTCTTCTCGTTTAAAAAAAGAAACTCTCGATGCTCTTGTAAGTGCAATAGAAGATTCTTTGCCTGTCTGGAGAACCTATTTTAAGACAAAAGCTAAGCTTTTACGAAAATTTAACTGTACTCAAAGTGAAACAGCTGGTAAAGCAAACAATGAGGGGCTTGCATTTTACGACCTTTTTGCTCCACTAGAATTTGATTCTACTGCAAAAGACAGCCTCCTTTCTAAAACCTGGACTTTTAACGAAGCTAAAGAATATGTTCTAAAAGAATACAAATCTTTTTCAGAGGATATGTACACATTTGCAAAAAAAGCTTTTGATTCTTCATGGATAGATGCAGAAGTTTATAGTGGCAAAGTTGGAGGTGCCTATGATGAAGACATTCCTCTCGGACACCAAAGCCGTATACTTTCTAACTTTACAGGTTCATTTAGCGACATAATTACACTTGCCCATGAACTGGGGCACGCTTATCATTTTAGCTGCATGAAAGAAAAACCACCTCTACTTTCTGACTATCCAATGACACTCGCAGAAAGTGCAAGCACCTTTGCAGAAACAATTGTAAAGCAAGACATGATAAAACAAGTAGAAGGTGCTGACAAACTTAAAATCTTAGATTTAGATTTGCAAGACACAAGCCAAGTTCTTGTAGATATTTTATGCAGATTCTATTTTGAGCAAAGCGTTTTTGAAGAACGCGAAAAAGGCGAACTTAACGCAGATGATTTTTGTCGTCTTATGCTTAATGCTCAGGAAAGAACTTATGGCGACGGTCTTAATGAAGAAAAACATGAATATATGTGGGCTGTAAAAGGACACTATTATTCAACAGGACTTGATTTTTACAATTTCCCTTATGCATTTGGACAACTCTTTGCAGCAGGGCTTTACCAGCGAAGTACAAAAGAAGGAAAAGAATTTTCTAAAACCTATGCAGAACTTCTTTCT
Organism: uncultured Treponema sp.; assembly: GCA_937877515.1. Classification (GTDB taxonomy): domain Bacteria; phylum Spirochaetota; class Spirochaetia; order Treponematales; family Treponemataceae; genus Treponema_D. The sequence goes on along the minus strand of CALFIX010000059.1, from coordinate 70,587 downwards.
CAAACAGGAAGTCTCACATGCGAAGAACTTTGCTTAAAGGCTGGCTTTGATATTACAAAAAAAGAATTCTGGCAAAGCGGAATTGAAATGTATAAAAAAGAAGTAGAACAATTTATACAAACTGCTTCTAATTTATAAACTAAACGAGGTAAAAGATGAAAACTGCAAAAAAAATTATTCTTTGGGTTGTAGGTATCATTTGTACATTAATTTTATTAGCATTACTTTATGTTGGCATTTCTCTAACTCACCTTGTATTGCATGAATACAAACCTGCACCACTTGAAACAATTAGTATTACAGGCGAAGCTTCAAAAGTTCCTGGTACTAATGAGACATTTTCTATAATGACATGGAATATTGGCTATGGTGCACTTGGTGATAACGCTGACTTTTTTATGGACGGCGGTAAACAAGTAAACACTGCAAACAAAAAACGTGTAAATAAAAACTTAACTGACATTGCAAATGCAATAAAAGAAGTTAACCCAGATATTTTCTTTTTACAGGAAGCCGATGTAAATTCTAGCCGCTCTCATAAAATAAATGAAATCGGTTTTATTCAAAAAGAATTTTCTAACTATGGCAACACCTATGCTTCAAACTTTAATGTAGATTTTTTACCTTACCCATTACCACCAATTGGCCACGTAGAAGCTGGCATTTCAACCTTTAGTTCTTATAAAATATCAAACGCAGAACGTATTCAGCTTCCATGCCCGTTTACAGGCATTTTAAAAGCTGGAAATTTAAAACGCTGTCTTTTAGTTAGCAGAGTACCTCTTAATAACTCAAGCAAAGAACTCGTCTTAGTAAACTTACACTTAGAAGCTTATGATTCTGGAGAAGGAAAAATTGCACAGACAAAGCAATTAAAAGATTTTTTACAGTCTGAATATGATAAAGGAAATTATGTAATTGCAGGTGGAGATTTTAATCAAAGTTTTTCTTCTGTTGATTTATCAAGCTGTCCTGTTTTAGAAGGCATGTGGACTCCAGGCATTATTGAAGAAGAAGAATTCTCTTCTGACTGGAACTTTTTAATGGATGGTTCAAAACCAAGCTGCCGTTCATTAGATAAAGTTTACAGTACTGCAGACAAAGAAAATTTCCAGTACTACATTATTGATGGATTTATTGTTTCTAAAAATGTAGAAGTTAACAACATAGAAACAGTAAATCTAAACTTTGAAGCAACAGATCACAATCCAGTTGTAATGGAAGTGACACTCTCTTAAAAGTTTTGCATGCTAACACAAATTGTGATACACTAGATACTATTAAAAAATTGGCTGCTATGGAGGAAAATAATGCCAGTCACTGATTATTTGGAACGCAACAGAAAACTTTATGGAGATGAGGTTGCGCTCGTAGAACTGAATCCTGAACAAAAAGAAAACAGGCGTATAACGTGGAAAGAATACTCCCTTATCCAGCCAACCAGTGACGTTTCTTACCGCAGAGAAATTACATGGCGTGTATTTGACGAAAAAGCTAACCGCATGGCAAACATGCTTTTACAGCGCGGTATAAAAAAAGGTGATAAAGTTGCCATTTTAATGATGAACTGTCTTGAATGGCTTCCAATTTACTTTGGAATCTTAAAGACTGGAGCTATTGCTGTTCCGTTTAATTTCCGCTACACGTCAGAAGAAATTCAATATTGTGCAGATTTAGCAGAAGTTGATGTCTTGCTGTTTGGACCTGAGTTTATTGGCCGTATAGAAACCATAGCAGATAAGCTTTCTGAAAATCGCCTTTTAATTTATGTAGGAGAAGGTTGTCCAACTTTTGCAGAAAGTTACCGTGAACTTGTTGCAGACTGTTCAAGTGCGGCTCCACTTATCAGAATAGAAGACGATGATTATGCTGCAATTTATTTTTCTAGTGGAACAACAGGCTTTCCGAAAGCAATTTTACACAAGCACAGAAGCTTAATGCACGCAGCAACTGTAGAACAGAAGCATCACTCAACAGGAAGAGAAGACTGCTTTCTTTGTATACCGCCGCTTTACCACACAGGAGCAAAAATGCACTGGATGGGTAGCCTTGTTGCAGGAAGCCGCGCAGTACTTCTTCGCGGAACAAAACCTCAGTACATTTTTGATGCCGTTAGTCGTGAGCATTGTACAATCGTGTGGCTTTTAGTTCCGTGGGCACAGGACATTTTAAACGCACTGGACTCAGGTGAACTTAAAATAAGCGACTATGAGCTTAGTCAGTGGCGCCTTATGCACATTGGTGCGCAGCCTGTTCCTCCGAGCCTTATCAAGCACTGGAAAGAGTATTTCCCGAATCATCAGTACGACACAAACTATGGCTTATCAGAAAGCATTGGACCTGGTTGTGTTCACCTTGGCGTAGAAAATATTCACAAGGTTGGTGCAATTGGTGTTCCGGGCTATGGCTGGGAGTGCAAGATTGTTGGAAGTGATGATAAAATTGTAAACCGTGGAGAAGCCGGAGAGCTTTGCGTAAAAGGTCCTGGTGTGATGGAGTGTTACTACAACAATCCAGAGGCAACGCGTGAAGTCCTAAAAGACGGATGGCTTTATACAGGAGACGTTGCACGCGAAGACGAAGACGGATTTATTTTCCTGGTTGACAGAAAAAAAGACGTTATAGTTTCTGGCGGAGAAAATCTTTACCCTGTAGAAATAGAAAACTTTATCCGTAAGTTTGATAAGGTAAATGACGTTGCAGTTATAGGTTTACCGGATAAGCGGCAGGGTGAAATTGCCGGTGCAATAATCGAAATAAAAGAAGGAATGACCTGTACAGAAGAAGAAATAAATGAATTCTGTATGGATATGCCTCGTTATAAAAGACCTAGAAAAATTATCTTTGCAAAAGTGCCTCGTAATGCGACAGGTAAAATTGAAAAGCCCCTCTTAAGAAAGATGTACGGAGTTGAGCAACTTGTCGCTTATGAAAATGAGCATGAATAAAATTTATACCAAGTTATAGTGGCACAAAGCATTATGCGGTAGCTTAAACTAAGTAAAGAAAGAAATTTTATTACTTAGTTAACTACCGCTTTACTTTTTTAGCATTTTTTTAAGGACTCCTAATTGGATAAAAAATTAAAAACTAAACTTATTTATTTAGCAAACAAATATGAAGTTTCTTCTTTTACAGAACAAGACCCCTCCATATTTTTAAGACACTATAAAGACAAAACAGACACGGAATGTTTAGCATTATTTAGTGCCCTACTTTCATTTGGAAACAGAAAACAGTTTATTCCCAAAATAAAAGAAGTTATAAACATAATCGATAACAATGCAAACAACAAAAGCATATCAGAGTGGATAAAAACTTTTTCATATAAAAATGATTTTAACTATGGCGAAAAAAAATTTTACCGCTTTTACTCTTACAATGACATGCAGATTTTTTTTGATGAACTTTCAGGCATTTTAATAAATTACGGTTCGCTCGAAAAATGCTTTAAGACAAAATGGGAAGAATCTTATAAAACAAAACACCTTGCAGACATAATTTCTGCTTCTTTTCCAAATTCCCGCATTGTTCCTAAAGGAAAAAATTCTGCAAATAAAAGACTTCACATGTTTTTACGCTGGATGGTGCGCTTTAATTCTCCTGTAGACTTAGGATTATGGACATGGTACTCTCCAAAAGATTTACTAATTCCGTTAGACACTCATGTTATTCAGGAAGCAATAAAATTAAATCTGCTTACTCCCCAGGCAACGGCTTCTAGAAAAACTGCACTAGAGCTAACAGAAAAAATGAAAGAAGTTTTTCCAGATGACCCATGCCGTGCAGACTTTGCTCTTTTTGGCCTTGGAGTTGATTCGAAATGAATAGTTTAACGTTGTATGCGTCCGCTTATGTCTCCAGAAGAAAGACGTTCTACTTCGCTAACAGACACCATATTCCAGTCGCCTTCTATGCTGTGTTTTAAACATCCGGCAGCTGCTGCAAAATTTACTGTTTCCTGAGCCGTTTTTGAATTAAGCATAGAGTAAATAAGAGCCGCAGAAAAACTGTCGCCACCACCTAAGCGGTCTACAATCATCATGTCGTATTCTGGGCTGTAAACAGCTTTTCCGGTTTCTGCATCATACAAGAGTGCTGCCCATTTGTTTTGATTTGCATTTACACTTGTTCTTAACGTTATTGCAACTTTTTTAAAGCCGCATTTTTCTGAAAGTTTTTTTGCAACGCTTTCGTAGCCTTTTTTATTTAGCTTTCCGTGTTCTATATCTGTTGAATCAGCTTCAATTCCAAACACATCGCGGGCATCTTCTTCGTTTGCAATACATACATCAACATACTTACAAATTTTTTTCATTACTTCCTGAGCTTTCTCTCTTGTCCAAAGCTTGCTTCGATAATTTAAATCACAACTAACTGTTAGACCTTTCATTTTTGCAATGCTACAAGCTTCTTCACAAATTGCTGGTAAAGAACCTCCTAATGCTGGTGTAACACCTGTTATATGAAACCATGATGAATCCTTAAAAATTCCGTTCCAATCAAAATCTGCATTACTAGATTCAGCAATTGAAGAATGTGCTCTGTCGTAAATACATTTTGAAGGTCTTTGGCTTGCACCTTTTTCGTTAAAGTAAATGCCGATGCGGTCACCACCGCGAACAATATAACTTGTATCTACACCATAGCGTCTAAGTGCATTTACCGCAGCTTGTCCTATTTCATGCTCTGGAAGCTTTGTTACATAAACAGAATCAATACCAAAATTTGCAAGACTTACGCTTACGTTTGCTTCTGCACCGCCAAATGTTGCGTCAAAGCTGCCGGCTTGCACAAAACGATAATACCCCTGCGGTTCTAAACGGAGCATTAATTCTCCAAAAGTAACTACTTTCATTTTATTTTCCCTTGAAAAAATCATCTACACTTTTTACAAGTGCTTCAGGCTCCATAGTTTTTAACAGATATTTTTCAGGCTTAGCAGCTAAAACTTTCATAACAGTTTCTTTGTCATCTTTTGCAGTTAAAAAGATAACCGGAATATTCTTAGTGGAGTTTTCACTTTTTAGCATTTCAAAAACTTGTAAACCGGAAGCAACAGGCATTTCATAATCAAGCAAAATTAAATCAACATGAGTTTTACTTAAAAGCGAAATTGCGTTAAGCCCAGAGTTTGCCATGTATACTTCATACTTTTTAGAAAGCCAGTTATTCATGGAACGAAGCATAATACTGTCATCATCTACAACAAGTATGCGCTTACGACCGCCAGTTTCTTCATCATCAACAATTAAGATGTTAAGGCGAGCTATTACATCCTGCATATTTACCGGTCTATTAAATGAAGCAGAAACTACAGATTTTGGAATAACTTCATACGCAGCATTAACTTCCAGCTGACTTCCAATAAGGTAAAGCACTCTGTCTTTGCCTTCTTCTGTAACAAGTTTTTTTAGATATTTAAGGGTTCCGTTAAAACCGTTTAAATCGCCTTCTAAGTAAACAATATAAATGTCGGGGATATTTTCTATAAGCTGAATTTCTACCATGTCTGGCTGGCTTGTTACAACTTCAAAACCTGCATTTTCCAGATTTTTTATCATGGCATTTACAAGAAAATTTTTTGATTCGCTTACAAATAAAAGTCTTCTTTGCATTTTTATATCCTCTAAAAAAATTATACCACAGATTGCCTTTTACTGCAAAAGTTCCAAAACTGCCGCCTGGTCTACCTCTGCAACTTTAGCTTTTATCTTTTCAAACTTTTCTTTTTCTGCCAAAGGAATTTCATAAGTTTCCAGCATAGAAATTATTTGGTCTGCAGTAGAAAAATCAAACGCTTGTAAGCATTCTTTTAAGCCAGAAAGAGCTTCTTTATACTCTACCTCATTAATTTCTTCTTTTGCTTCATCATTTTTACTGCTGTTTAAAAATTCTCCGAGATTCTTTTTATACGAACGGTAAAGTGTTAAAAGTGCAGGAGTCTTTTCTAAAATCTCTTTTTCATCTTCTTTGTCGCCACAATGTTCAAGATATTCTGCATCAGACGAAAGTTCTTTTGCACCAATAAGACGAGCAGAACTCTTTAACGCATGAACTAAGATGGTATAGTTTTTCCAGTCTTTTTCGTTTGCATACTGCTCAATCAAAACAGACTTTTCGTCTATTGAACGATAAAACTCTTTCATTGCGTCCATTAAAATTTGTTTATCGCCAGAGTTTTTAAGAGCGGTTTTTACACAGATTCCTTCTATACCGCTAAAAATCTGCATGTCTTCTGCAAACTGCCATTCATCTGTTTTACATTCGCCTTCGCATTGTGTAATCTCTACCTTGTCTTTTGGAAGATAATGAATGAGCATTTTTTCTAATTTTTGTGAATCAATAGGTTTTGTTAAGTAATCCGTAAATCCTGCATTGATGTACATTTCGCGTGCACCGTTTACAGCATTTGCCGTAAGGGCAATACAAGGGGTTTCTTTGTTTAAGTTTCCATCTAAAGTTTTTAATGCCTGTAAAGTTTCTATGCCATCCATAACAGGCATTCGGTGGTCTATAAAAAGTGCATCGTATTTTTTTTGAGTACAGCGTTTTAAAGTTTCCGCACCACTTTCTGCCGTATCCACATTAAGCTCTGTCTGCTTTAAAAGTCCTTTTATTACCGTAAGATTTAATGCAGTGTCATCTGTTACAAGAATTGAGGCATTTGGAGCTTTAAAACTTTCATGGTATCTGTTCTTTTCTGCTTCAGATTGAATTCTCTTATAACTCTCTGCAAAACTTCCTATCGGCTCCCACTTAATAACTTCCTGTCGCACAGTAAAATAAAAATCACTTCCTTCGCCATAAACGCTTTCTACCATGAGCGTGCTTCCCATAAGGCCTAAAAGCTGCTGCACAATATTCATGCCTAACCCGGTTCCTTCTATGGTGCGGTTCCGCTTTTCTTCTATGCGCTGGAATGCCGTAAACAGTTTTCCAATATCTTCTTCTTTTATTCCAATGCCGGTATCTTTTACGTGAACAGTTAAATCTATATTTTTTTCATCTGCCTTTGTGTAACTAAAAGAAAGAGTTACGCTTCCTTTTTCTGTGTACTTTACGGCATTTGTTAAAATGTTTATCACGCACTGTTTTATGCGGATTTCATCTCCATTCAAAAGATGAGGAATGTTTTCGTCAATGTTTATGTTAAGAGTAAGCCCCTTGTCTTCTGCTTTTTTTGCCATCATGTTGATAAGGTCGTTTACTGTAGAACTTAAATCGTAGTCCGTTGGAATAATTTCCATTTTGCCCGCTTCAATTTTAGAAAAGTCCAGAATATCATTTACAAGGCTAAGTAAACTTTTTCCTGCATTCTGAATGTCCTGGGCATAGTGTAAAATTTCTGGTTCCGAACTTTCGCGCAAAATCATTTCGTCTAAACCAAGCACTGCATTTATAGGTGTACGAATTTCGTGACTCATGTTGGAAAGAAAAACACTCTTTGCCTTGGTGGCAGTCTCTGCAACTTCCAGATCCTTTTTTAGCTCCTGCTCCCTTTGTATACGTTCAAGATATGCCTTAGTATTTTCCTGTGACAGAATAAGAGTTTCGTAAAGCACACCTATTTCATTCTGAGACTTTAAGTTTAAGTCTTGCAGTTTTATCTTATCTTCATCCTGGACATTTTTATTCACACTTACACTAGAAGAATCTTCCACAGCTTTTGCCATAAGCCGAATTGGATTTGTAATTAAAACATTAATCTTGGAAATAGACATAAGAATAAGAGGAATTGCAATCATCATCATCAAAAAGAAAAGCCTTGAGATAAAAAGAACCATTTCATCATCTCTCAGGTTTCCAAACTGCTTTATTAAAAGGCCACCAGAAAAACCAAAAGCAGCTACAGCAAGAAATACAGCTTCAAAAACAATTATGCCAAAAATTGTGCGATCTATACTGCCTTTCTTTTTAGACTTTTCCAGACTAGCTTTAAGAGCTCTTACCTTTTCCGACTCATAAGAACTAGCAAAAAAAAGATTTCGTATTTTTGGAGGAATATAATTAAAAAAGATGTAACACAATAAACAAACCAGGATACATGGAACAATGTATGCACCTATAAAAAAAATCTCCCAAAAGGCAAAAGAAGTAAATCCGTAAGATTTAATTGCATCCCTAAAATTTTTTAGAGCATCATTTTCAAGAAATATAATCAGCAGGTTTGAACCAACACCTAAAACGAGGCAAAAAATCAAACAGGAAAGCACAGTCTTCCACTTACTTTTGTACCACTGTCGAATTACCGGGAAATTGGAAATTAGAGAAGCAATCATCAGAATAATAGGCTGATATACAAAACCATACCTAAGAGTTTCAATGCAAAACACAATAAAGGCAGAAAGGGATCCCACACCATAACCAGACAAAGAAGTAAGCAGCATTACAAGGGTAATCTCTATGGAATTTTTCAAAAAATTCAGAGACATGCTGTTTCCCATTTTTTCTGGAGTCATCAGGAAATTTATAAGGATTATAAGACCTGTAAAAATAAACGTGGTAAGAGAAATTGAAATCTTATATGCCTTACTCTGTAAAAGGAAAAAGGAAGCGTAATCCTTTTGCGTAAGTTTCTCTGCTTTCTCGTTTTTCATTGCGCCTCCTTTTTAGAAAACTATTCAGCAAAGCGAGCAAGCGGTGTGTCCTGAAGCATAAGATAACGGCTGGCATAAAGACGATAGTAGTCATCTTCTGTCATTGTGTAGCTCTTTATGTTTCGTGCACCTGTTTCTGCATCTAATGTACTTCCATCTTTTAAGAGATTTTTTGTACCATATTCACGAAAACCCGTTTTTGCATTACCACGCGGATAAATGGTTAAACTCATATCATCATCCCAAATAAATTCTGGATTGAAGTTTTCACCAACAGTACATTTTATAAGTGCAATGCTATCCCAATACTTTGGCATTAAAACACTTCCTCTGCCTAAAGTACGAGCAATATAAAGAGAACTTTTCTTTCGTTTTTCACCAGTAAATTTACATTCACTAAACAAAAAGCCTGGTCTGTTTGCTAATGCCATGCTCTTTACAGCATAAGCATTAAAATCACCCCGATTATCTTCTCTCATATAAATTTGGCAGTGCTCAAATAAAGATGTATCTACATCTCCATAAATAAAATCAACATCACCGGAGATATAGCAATTTTTAAAAAACGTAAAACCTTTTAAATTGATAGTATTCTGTCTCCCCTCTAAGCGCAAAAATTCAGCACACAAAGTCCCACTAGTATTGTTCCAAAAAAATGCTTCTGCGGCATCGCTTAATGCAGCTTCTGTTTCGCCAGATTTTTTGTGTTCATTTATAATGCTAAAGCCCCGTAATGTTACACTTGTGCAGTTTGGACCAAATACAACTACAGCACGGTTTTCAGCCCCTGAATGAAAAGATTCGCAGTTATCTGCTAAAACACGGCAATCCTCTGGTTTTACACCAGGGGCAGCTTCCATAATAAGCGGAATAGAAGAATTATATCTAACAAGCTCGCGATACTCTCCAGCTTCCAATATAATATGAACCGGATCTGTTTTTTTAATGGACCCTGTAGATGCCATTTCTTTAATTTTCTTTAATGCCGCGGTAATTGCCGCAGGTGATTTTGAATTTATTGTAAGTTCTAACATTTGCTATCTATTATAATGCTTTTTTTTAAGATTGTAAAATTTTTACTTGTATCATATAATTTTTTTTTAATCCTATGGAGTAAAAAAATATGGCAAAAAATAAGAGTAAAAATTCAAGACAAGATGTCATCGTAAAAACGAGTGTTATTGGCATTTTAGCAAACTGTTTTCTGGCAGCATTTAAAGCCATTACAGCGCTTGCTTCTAACTCCATATCAGTTTTACTTGATGCAGTAAACAATTTAAGCGACGCTCTTTCTTCTGTAATAACTATTGTAGGAACAAAGCTTGCTGGGAAACCTGCAGATAAAAAACATCCTTTTGGCTATGGTCGTATTGAATACTTAAGTGCCATGATTATATCCGTTATAATTTTATATGCGGGTATTACTTCTATAGTTGAATCAATAAAAAAAATCATTACACCATCAAACCCAAATTATTCAAATATTTCGCTTATAATAATTACTATAGCTATACTCGTAAAAATTCTTCTAGGCTTATATGTAAAACACACTGGCAAAAAAGTAAACTCAGACTCCCTTAGTGCAAGTGGACAAGATGCCCTCATGGATTCAATTATTTCTGCAGGAACCCTTGTAACCGCTTTAATTTTTAAGTTTACAGGATTAAGTTTAGAGTCATATCTTGGTCTAATAATTTCTTGCTTTATTATAAAAAGCGGAATTGAAATGTTACGTAAAACTCTAAGTGAAATTTTAGGAGAACGCGTAGAAAGTTCTTTAGCAAAAGAAATTAAAAAAACAGTTTCTTCAATACCCGGTATTCAAGGAGCTTATGATTTAGTTTTAAATAATTACGGACCGGATAAATTTTTAGCTTCAATCCACATAGAAGTGCCCGATGTCTGGACTGCAGACAAAATAGATGAAGTTACAAGAACCATACAAACACTTGTTTACAAGGAACACAATGTTTACATAACAGCTGTTGGTATTTATTCTGTAAACACAAAGAATGATGAAGCAAGGCTAGTAAAAGAAAAAATCCAAAGAATTGTAATGAGCCATGAACATGTTCTACAAATGCATGGATTTTATTTTGACAAAAATGCGAAACTTATTTCTTTAGATGTTGTTATAGATTTTGCAAGTAAAGATCGCAAGGCAGTTTATTGTAGTATTTATGACAATTTACAAAAAGAATTTCCTGATTACTCAATAAACATGCAAATGGACGATGACATAAGCGATTAATTCATCAATAAAGGAGGAAATAATTGATGAAAAAAACACATAAAATTTTTATATGCACAGCCCTTACATCTGTGCTGATATTTTTTTTAAGTGCCTGCGTTAGTGGAGAGATAAGCCAAGAAGACACAAGCCTTTGGAAAGTTAGCTCTTCCACATTTTCGCATGACCCGAGTATTATATATGCAGATGGTTACTACCACCAGTTTTATACAGCAAACGGAATTGGACATTCTTATTCTTTAGATGGGAAAAACTGGTCAGGCGCCCGCAGTGTTTTTACAATGGCACCGCGCTGGTGGAAAACTTATGTTCCTTCAAAAACTGATTTTAACACCTGGGCTCCAGACGTTGTAAAATACAATGATAAATATTATGTATTTTATTCAGTTTCTACTTTTGGAAGTAATACTTCCTGCATAGGTCTTGCTTCTACTACAGATTTAATGTCTAACGTTTGGGAAGATTTAGGCGTTGTTATGGCGTCTAGCACTTCTGATACCTACAACTGCATTGATCCTTCATTCATAGAAGACAGTGGAAAAACTTACATGGCATTTGGTTCCTGGTGGAAAGGACTTTACATTATAGAGCTAGACAGTACAACTCTAAAAGTAAAAGACAACTCTAAACCTGTATTACTTGCAAGCAGAGAAGCTTCTTCTAATGCCATAGAAGGCGTTACAATCTTTAAGGAAAACAACTATTACTACCTGCTGGCTTCTTATGATTTATGCTGTCGCGGAACTCAGTCCACATACAGTACGCGCTATGGTCGTTCAGAAAATTTATTTGGCCCCTATATAGATGAAAATGGCAAAGAAATGATAAAAGGAGGAGGAACAATTCTCTTATCTTCCAAAGGAACGCGCATCGGTCCAGGCGGAGAAGATGTTTTTAAAACAGAAAATGGCTCATGGGCTCTTTGTGCTCACTACTATGATGCACTACAAAATGGCAGAGCTACCTTACTTATAAAAGATTTAAACTTTACAGAAGATTTTTGGCTTTACTAAAAAACAAAATCTTAAAAACGCCGCAAAGGACATTCAGAAAGTTTTATCTTACTGCATAAAGAACTCATATTTGTAGCTGTAAAATAATCTGCAAGGACTTCAGGTGTTACACGTGCCTGAGGTCCAATGCACACTTCCTTAAATAGATTGCTATATTCTATTCCTAATTTTTCGCAAACATTTTTCATATTTAGTATGTAATATTTTTTTATATTTGTTTCCTCAACAAAAAAATGTGGTTCACCTAAATATTCGTTTACATTATATGGCAAAGACACAAGCCTATATTCTTTTTCGCTTATAAATGAAGGATGCTTAAAAAGCGGAGAACTTGTTATAAGTGTATTAAACGTTTCGTGTAATTTTTGAGTTGCTTTTATTTCTGAATCTTTTGAATTTTGAATGAGTTCTGCAAGCTCATGAACTACTTCTAAATTATCGCATGACCTTGAATAGTTTACCTTACAAAGCGGAGCATGTCCTTCTTTTCCAATTTTTGAAAGTAATTCTGTATTAAAAGCAATACATACACCCATTCCATTTTTTGCATAACGAGCCCATTGAGCTGCATCATCTGAATATTCACTAAAGCAGGAAGCAAAACTGGAAAGCTTATTAAAATCTTTTAAATTTGTTGCAAAAACTTCTTCCATCTTTGGCCACAAAGACTCATCCAAAAGCTTTTTTACGGCAAGCTTTAATTCTTTTATAAAATATTGCATTTCCTGACTATCATTCATGCGTCTAAGATTCCAAAGCCATATTTCGCCGTTAGTAATTATGCCACGCATCGCATTAAAGTCTGTATAATGATAAAGAGTTTCTGGTACCTGTTCCATAAATAATATTATAACACAAAAAAAATTTCTTAGATAAAAAAATGCCCAACGCTAAAAGCATCGGGCATATAATTAGCATTAAAATGTAAAAATCTTATTCTTCGCTAAAGAAACTTAAAAGTTCTGAATAGCTATCAAAAGATTTTGTATAAGTCTTTTTATTGTTATCGTTATAACAAACAAGTTCTACATCAACACCTATAACATCATCAATTGCTGTAGCAAGTTCTTCATCTGTATAATCATCAGATTCAACAATAGATTCTATTTTACTAATGCTATCCTGATCTCCTTTGCTAGAAAGCTTTACATAAGCTACAACTTTGCCACCAAGACCTTTTGAGTCTACACCAGAAATGCCATAACCAAATGTTACAGTTCCATCCCAAGAACAACTATCTGGAACATCGCCACTTGTTAAATCATAATTCTTTACTTTTACAGTTACATCATAAGCTGCATTTGTAGCAACTGTTTTAATATCTGATGAACTTTCAAGGAATGTAGGAACATCTACTAGTACACTTGCTTTTACATCTGAACTTAATTTTGCCGTTAAAATTTTATCTGATGTAAGTGCAACTTTACCACTTATATCAATTGATGGAACTTTTACTGTAAGACCATCTATTTTTGTTTCTACTTCGCCCCAGTTCTTAGAAATATTAAACTTCTGCTCATATTTTTTTCCGTTATCATAAGCAGAATAAAAATCTTCTACATAACCTGCTAATTCTTCTGCAATAGCAGTAACATCATTTCCTGCTTCAGAAAGTGTTACACTACGACTTATTGCTTCTGCAAGTGCACGAGCATTATCAGCAATACTAATGCTGCTAGAAATACCAACTGAACTAGCTGCAGATGAAAGAACATCTGATGTTCCACTAATAGCAACATCAGCCATAAAAGCAGCAAGCTCTGTGTCTGATGTAATATCTGAAGTTGCACCACTAGACTCTAAGCTTTTTGGAGACACACTGTCTGCTGTTGTAGAAAATAAATCTGAACAAGCAGAAAGTCCAAACACTAACGCTACTGCTAAAATAGCACTAGCTAAAGTATTAATTTTTTTCATAGAAACACTCCTCTATGTTTTAAGATTATTTTTCAGTTCATACTGAAAAACACTACACAATTTTACCCCCCCCAAGAATTTAAGTCAAGTTTAAACTTTAAAATTCTTTAACTTTTCTTTACGGCACAAAAATTTGGTGTTAAAATTAAAACCATATAAAAAGGAGAAAATCTTAATGAAAAAAAATTTAAAACTCTTTTCTGTGCTAGCCTTTTTACTTTTAAGTACACAAGCTTTTGCTGCAAAAAATGACAAATCTTCAGTAGAAACTAAAGTTGCTTCTGTAGATGTTCATGGTAATGTAAACCTTGCAATTAAAACTAAGCAGTTTGGTGCAAAAGGTTTTAGTATTAGCGATGTTGTTTCTGTAAAAGTAGGAGACTTTAAATTTACAGCTCCCATAGTAAAAGACTACAGCGATGTTTCTAACGGAGAATTTTTAATTCGCATTAACGGTGATGAAGTTTCTATTGCAATAAATATGGGAAACTTTTCTAAAGTTAGTGGAGCAAAAGAAGGAAGCTCTGTTTCTATTACAATGAAAGACCGATTTGGTTATCTTACACCCTACCATGTTCGTCTATTAAAAAAGAGTGAACAACGTGAAAACTTTTCTAGCGATGAAGTTTTTGCAAACTTTAGAACAGTCTCTGCTGGAAAAATAAAAGAAAGCACTTTATACCGTTCATGTAATCCAATCATTACAGATGCACGTGCTCCTTACGCTGCAAAACTTGTAGAAAAAGCAAATATTAAGACCGTTCTTAATCTTATGAATAGTCCAGATAATTTTGAACTTTTAGATAACAGCCCTTACTACAAAAATCTTTCTGAAAATCAGAATGTAATTCTCCTTGGTATGGGAATTTCTTTTAGTGATGAAGATTTTGTTTCTAAATTACACGATGCACTTTCATTTTTAGCAAGTCATGAAGGCCCATATCTAATTCACGGTAAAGAAGGCAAAAATAGAACAGGCTATGTTATAGCAGTTTTAGAAGCTTTATGTGGTTCTTCCATGGAAGAAATTACTGATGATTACATGTTAAGCTTTACAAATTATTATGGAGTAAAAAAAGACACTTCACAGTATAAAGAAATTGCAAAAGCTGTAGATTACATGTTTGCTAAAATAAATGGTGGTAAACCAGTAACAGATAAAAATATTCAAGCAGTAACAGAAAAATATCTTCTAAAAACTGTAGAACTTTCACAAAGTCAAATTGATTCTATAAAAAAGAATTTATGTGATATATAAATTTTCTTTAGGAAGTTTTTGAAAGTCAAAAATACTAAGAGCCTCTTTTAAACTAAGGGGCTCTTCTTTATTTATAAAGCCACAAATAAACATTATCTTACCTATAAGTGCTTGTGGAGTTGTATACTTTCTAAAATAAGACATATCTATATCTTTATCACGTTTAGAAAGACGACGTCCGTCATCAGAAAGTAAAAGCGGAACATGAAAAAAATTTGGGGGAACAAAGTTTAAGGCTGTGTATAATGCTCTTTGTTGAAAAGTAGAAAAAAGTAAATCATTACCCCTAACAACTTCTGTTACTCCCATAAGAGCATCATCTATTACAACGGCAAGCTGATAAGAAAATGAACCATCTGCACGTCTAATTATAAAATCTCCACACTCTTCTGTAAGATTACAATAATATATTCCATAATGTCCATCTTTAAAAAAGTCTATACTTTCTTTAACACAAAAACGCTTTGAAGGTTTTCTAATTTTTAAAAACTCTTCTTTCTGAGATGGTAAAAGATTTTTACACTTTCCTGAATAAACATGCATTGTATTGGCTAAACTTTGAGGCTTACTTTGTTGCGGAGCTGATAAAGCTAATAAATCTGCTCTTCGACAAAAACAATCATACACAAGATTCTGTTCTACAAGCTTTGAATAAAATTTTTCATAAATCGAATTTCTATTTGACTGAAAATATTGTTCACTATGACTATCTTTTAAGGGACCTTCATCCCAATCTAAGCCGAGCCACTTTAAATCGTCTAGAATAAGCTCTGAATACTCTTCTTTACATCTTTCCTTATCTAAATCTTCTATACGCAAAAGCCATGCACCATTTTTTTTCTTAATGCTAAGCCATGAAAGAAGAGCTGTATAAATATTTCCAAGATGCATACGTCCACTAGGAGATGGAGCAAATCTTCCTTTTTCCATAGTTATTACAAACAAGATTTGTTTATAAAAAATTCATTAATTGCAACTGCACAAGAACCTATATAAGAAAATTTATCTGCAAGAGGAGAAATTACAATCTGATTTTCTTTTATATTTGAATCGTACTTATGACAGAGTGCAATAAACATTTTTTCTACTTCAGGATACAAGAAAATTTTTCCGTAAACTGCTATTGTATTTGGTTCTAAAATTGTAAATATATTTACTACAGTACGAGCAAGTTCGTCACAAGCTTCTTTTAAAACTAAATCCAAATCAGAATTTTTTTTAGTTATCCATTCATTTATGTTTTCTGCACGAACATTTGGAATATTGCACTTTTCTCGAACTCTTTCTGCAATTGCGTGGGTAGACACCTTTGTTTCTAGACATCCTTTGCGGCCGCACCTGCATAAAATGCCATTTTTCTGAGTTATTACATGCCCCAGCTCTACAGAGCGAACACTTTTTAATAGCGCATTTGTTTTACTTTCGCTATATGCGGCTCCAACTCCTGGTCCCCATTTTATAAATAAAAGTTTGTCTTGGGTGCGGCCGCTTCCAAACATAAGCTCTGCCTGAGTAAACGCTTTTACATTGTTTTCTACAACGACAGGAAGTTTTGTAAGCGGTATTAAAAGTTCTTTTAAATCTACCTCCTTATCCCAAATACGATAAGCATGTAAACTTTTACCACTCTCTTTTTGAACAATGCCAGGAATAGAAACACCTAAACCTAAGAAATCTTCTTTCTTTAGCTTATTTTTTTTCATTAAAAAACAAACAGAGTCTGCAATTTTTTCACAAAAATCTTTTGGACTAACATTTATATCTGTAACAATTACACAACTGTCTATACACTTCCCATTTAACTTGCAAAGTGCAATATAAGTCTCTGTTTCTTCTATTGTTATGGCAATAACTTTACTATATTCATAATTTATTTCCAGTAGAATTTTTTTTCTACCAACTCTACTTTCTTCTGAAAGCTCTCCAATCTCTTTTATAATTTTCTTTTCTATAAGTTCTGAACAAATTTGCGTAACTGCTGCAGGCGTAAGACCTAAAGAAGTTGCTATATCTTTTCTGGAAAGAGAACCATGTGCATTTAGCAGCATTAAAATACTACTACGATTTATGAGTTTCACGTTTTCTAAATTAATACCACTAAATGCCATATATGCACTTTACCACTTGCACACTTCTATGCCAAGCATTCTGGAAAGAATTTCTAGTTCTTCTGCAACGTTGCCATAAGCTACAACAAAATGAGGTTCCCAACCCTCTTTTACTGCACTCTTAACAATTTGCTCTGCATTTTCTTTTGTTTCCACAACTAGACTCGTTCCGTTAAACTGCTTTGGCTTGTCTAAAATTTTTCCACTTGCAATAAAAAATCTAAATGTACCATCTGGTTTACGACCTACACGAAAAATTGTTGCCTCTTCATTTTCTTTACATCCAAACTCCATAGTAGGACCAATCTTTCTATTACAGTGAACACCAACTGCAGCACCAGTATCTTTACGCGCAAGATTACATGCCCCCATTCCGCAATGCCAGAAAGTAATAGTATTTTCTTCTTCATTCATAGAAACCGGATCTCCAAAGAAAGAAGAATTTTTTGTAAGTGTACTACACATAAACATACTTAGAGCACCATAAGTATCGCTTTCGCAGCTTGCAACAGTACCTTCTGCATTTAATAAAGAAAGAACCGCACACACAGGCGTTCCAAAATCTGTAAAGAAGTCGGGCCAACAACGACTTGCCAGAGCATTTATTTTATTTTCCTTTACATAAGTATCATAAGCTTTATAAAGTTTTATAAAATCATCAGCATTATTTTTTGGTGTATTTTCTAATCCAACAAGATATTTTTTTGCACGTTCTAAATATTCACTACATTCATCCATAGAATAATTCTTTGCTTTATTTATAAGCTCTCTTGCTTCTATAGAAATTAATGTAGTTCCAAATACACGTGCCATATCTGCGTCTAATGCCCTGCCAAATCCAAAGCCTTGCGGAGTATGCCCAACAGCACTAAGACGGGCATTTTTTAATTGAATACGTAAAACAGCAGCTCTAATAGTTTTGTCTATTTGATTACGAACTTTTTCTTCTTCTGGACTACCAAACACATATTCAAATTTATAATCTGTACCTCTGAATTCTTTTATAGCATTTCCTGCACTAAAAGCACCAGTTAAAGAATTTAATCTTAATCTTCCACCATCTATCACAGGTTCTCTTAAAGTCCAAAGAAGGATTGGACAGGAAAAACGTCTTAAAACTTCACTTGCATAAGCTGCATTTGCAAAAGTAACATTCTGAAGAACAATCAAATCTGGAGTTAAATTTTCTAAATACGACGTTAAATCTTCAATTGTTAATAACATTTTTTCCGGAGCCTTTAATTCTGCTTCTGATTTTAAAGAAAGCTCTTTAAGCAAAGCACAGGAAGATTCAAATGCTTTTTGTGCACTCTCTAAATGAAATGTGCCTACCCCAATCGGTACGTAAGCAATTTGTGTTTTTTTATTCATAATGTATTCTCCTTAAAACATAAATAATAAAATCAGTTTTATTTTATTAAAAGTGTCAGTCCACTTACAAAAAGCAAAATATATGTTACAAGCATAAATATTTTTTGATTCATGTACGCATAAAGCAAAGAACCAATTTTCATTCCACCCCACAAAAAGGGAACCGTCATCAAAAGTACCTTAAAAAGACTATAACTCCAATAACCCTGAACAGCATCAGATACAAGAATGAAAAAATTTAAAAAAATCCAAATACAGCTTATTGTTGCCCGGAACTGTTTTCTTTCTTTTAAAATCTTACTCAAATATCCTATAAGCAGCGGGCCACCACAAACAAATATTCCATGAATAAGACCTGCAAAAACAAGAACTGCATAATCCTTTACTAAAGAAAGTCTTACATGCTTTGGAGTTTTTTCAATCTCTCGTATACTGCCATCATTTTTTACAGCAATTTTTTTAGGATGAATAAAAAGCTGTGCCATTCTTTGAATAGATAAAAGTATTATAAAAATTCCAAGTGCAATATAAAGTATACGTTCTTTACCAGAAACATATTTCTTTAAGAAAATCCCTAAGAGAATTCCGCATAACATTACAAGACAAACTTTTAATAGCTCTTTCCAGACAACATCATGCCTGTTTAATACAGCAACATAAATACCACTTAAAATACCCAATACATTTAATATTGGACGAGCGGTTGCATAACCTACAAGCATTAAACTAACAGGAAGTGCAAGTATTGTTCCCGCAAATCCTGTTATACCTTGCATTATGTTTGCAAAAAGAATTACGCTGCAAAAGAGCAAATAACTTAAATGGATATCCATTTTCAAAGTTACCTTTTATTTTTTCTGTGCTCGAACTACCTTTATTGTTGCAGAAAAATCTTCTTTTGCGTACCCAGCTTTCATAGCTTCATCATATACACGCTTTACATTTTCTTCACCAGGCATATATACTCCACTTTCTTCTGCAAGCTTCATACAAATACCAATGTCCTTATGCTCGTTTTCTATGCTAAATGCTGTTGTATAATCTTCTTTACTGATAACTTCTTTTTTACTGTCCAGATAAAAATTCTGACCGCCACCATAACTAATTGCAGTTGCAAAAGTTAAAATATCAATTCCATTTGCTTTAGCTAATGTAGAAGTTTCGTTTACACCATTTTGAATCTGACTTACTAATGCATTATGACAAATTTTCATTACAAGACCTTTTCCATTTGAACCCATGCGAATAACATTTTCACCCATATAATGTAAAATAGGTTCTGCTTTTTTGTAAGAAGATTCTTCGCCACCTACATAAATGCCTAGCTTACCCGCAATAGCCGCCGGTTTACTTTTTACAACAGGTGCGTCTATAAATTCTGCTCCAGTCTTTTTTACCATTTCAGAAATTTCTACAGAAACAGAAGGGTCTATTGTGCTCATGTCTATGCAAAGTTTTCCGGCTTTTAATTCACCTAAAATTTGAGTATAAACCGCATGACTGTGCTCGCTTTTTGGAACCATACTAATGATAACATCACTTTTTTGAGCAAGTTCTACGTTATCTTTACAAGGAACTGCTCCTACTTTTGCAAGCTTCTCTACTTGTGCACTAACCATATCAAAACAGTAGACCGTGTCATCATGTTTTTTTACAATATTTTCGCACATTGATTCGCCCATAATACCAAGTCCAATAAATCCTATAGTCATACTTTAACCCCTATTAATTAACAGTGTTAATTAATTATATCACTATAGCATATATGTGTCAAATTTCACTGACTACAGCACGGGCAAGCTGGTCTGCACAGCTTGTATTCTTAAAACCGCAGAGATTTCCCTGAAGCTTTGCATTTATTTCTTCGGCTTTCATTCCCTCACAGAGCTTAGAAATTGCCTTTAAGTTTCCGTTACAGCCGCCTTCAAAGCTGATGTTTGTGATTGTGCCGTCGTCGTTTTTTGTAAAGTGAATTACTTTGGCGCAGGTGCCGTTTGTTTTGTATGTTACTTCCATAATTTTCCTCTAGTATCGGGTGGGATTTAATGAATTGTATTCTTCAAAAAGTTCAAGGCAGCTTTCGCGGTCTATTTGGGTTAAGTAGTCTTTTAAATTTTTTCTTCCGCCAACCAGTGCATCAAATTTGGCATCCCTGAAACCGATTTTTTCGTTATCGTCTATTGAGCAGCCGTAATACACGTGGGAAATGTTTGCCCACAGACACGCGGCAAGGCACATCGGACACGGCTCGCCTGTTGTATAAAGTTCGCAGCCTGATAAATCGTAGGTGTTTAAGGATTCTTCTGTTTTCCTGATTGCATCGATTTCACCGTGACAAGTTGAATCGTTATTTGAAAGCACATGGTTATGACCCCGGCCAATAATCTTTCCGTCGCGGACTATTACTGAACCAAAGGGCCCTCCGTGATTTTTATGAATTCCTTCTCTGGCTTCTTCTATTGCTTCTTTTATAAAACGATTAATTGTGTCCATAAAAAAAGATTATAAAGGAAATATGAGGCAAGGGCAAATACAACTCATTGCATTTTTTGAGTTTTGCTTAAGAGTATACATTCAATCAATCATTTTTACAGGAAGTAAGTCTTCATCATGCCTTTTCCCTTTACATCGATTTCTGTATTTTCGCTGTACTGGAAAATGTTTAAAGTCTGACTTCTTGTGTTTTCTGTTACGTGAATTTTCATAGGGCTACCTGTGCTTTCCATGCGGCTTGCAACGTTAACAGTGTCACCCCAAATATCGTAAATGAATTTTGTTTTTCCAATTACGCCTGCAACAAGAGGACCTGAGTTTATTCCTAAACGAATTAAAAGCTTTACATTAGAGTTTTCATTAAATGTATGAACATCATCTAAAAGACCTTTTGCAAAACGAATCATTTTTACAGCACCGTCGTTTTCACTTTCCTGAACAAGGCCTGCTGCTGCCATATAAGCGTCTCCGATTGTCTTAATTTTTTCTATTCCCTCACGCTGTGCCCGTTCGTCAAACATTGTAAACATTTTGTTTAACATTGTAACAACTTCTTCTGCACTCATTTCTCCGCTTAACTTTGTAAAGCCCACAATATCTGTAAAAAGGACTGTAACATTCGGATACTCTTTTGCTATTGTGATTCCCGGATGAAGTGAAAGTTCTTTTGCAACCTCTTTTGGAAGAATGTTTAGGAGAAGGCTTTCTGAACGATTTTTTTCTGCCTCAAGTTCTTTAGTGCGTTCCTTTACCGTGCTTTCGAGCCTTTTGTTTTCTTCTTCGACACGTAAAAGTTTTCCTTCAAAAAGCGTAATGGTTGTTGAAATAATAAATAAAACTGCAAGTAACCCCATAAAAAGTTTAAAGAAAATATTTGTAAGAGGTTTAATTACGCCTGAATAAGTAAATACAATTTTTTGAGAAAGAGGCTCGTAATTATGAGGTGCATACATAACACAGCCAAACCCTAAAGTTCTCAAAGAAGAAATTCTATAAAAGTCTTCACCGTGAATATTTTCTGCGTCCCCTTCTTGCGGTTTTCTAACATTTAGTGCTCCGTCAGAAAGCGTAAAAGTTCCGTTCCATGGACCAGGGTCTACAGAACAACCTTCAGGAACTAGTATAGAAAAACTCCAGTCAGTAATTACTGAAGTTTTCATATTGTTATAAATAATACCGTCATACTGAGCACCGGTTCTGTCCGGGTCATCGCCATCCACCCAGTGCTTTTCTGCATTTTGAACAAATGTTACGCAAACAGGTTTTGAAGTATCATTTGCAGTATAAGGAGTTTCAATAGTTATATTTTTTTCCGGTAAGGGAACACCTGTAACAGAAACTATTATTAAAACTAATAGCATGCCTGCTAGGCTTATTGAAATAGTTTGCCAGAAGTGATTCTGAATAACTTTTATTTTCTTTTCAGGCTTAAAATTTTCAACCTTATAGTTTGGACTTAAAACAGACGTTTTGTGTTTACCAGAAAAAAATTCTAGCTCAAGTAATTTTATAGATGAATAAAAAAGATGTAATGCTCCAATACCAAATGAAATATTTATCCAGGAAATACCGTAATTAATAAGAATTAAAATAGCACCTATAAAAAGAAATACAAAATATACGAATAAAGAAATAAAAACATTCTTTGCAAAATATTTTTTTTTCTGCAAAAGCATTGTAAATGTTATGAGTACAGGTAAAGTACCTAAACCTATACTCAAAGAAAAATATGGACTTCTGTGATAAATATTATTTTCATCAAAATAATAAAAAAAATTTGTAAACTGACTGATAAATGTAAGTAAAATTCCAATTAGACAAAGAATTAAAACTATAAAAATCTGAACAGGTATTCCGTCTTTTATTGCCTGTTTAGGTTTTAATAAAACAGAAAAACTTAATCTACTTTGTTTTATAAACTCGCAAATGTAAAAGCATACAAAAAATGATATAGAAAAATTGCAAGTAAAAACAACAAAATTGCTAATACGAACCATATAGTAACCAAGTGTACTTGTGTTGCCACGAAAAAAGTAAGCAAGAGCATCACAAAGAAGTAAAAAGCCAGTAAAGAATTCTATAAAAATAAGTGTTCGTCGTGCATTATTCTTTACCTTAAGTCCGCTACATAAGAAAATTCCTTCTTGAAAGCAAAAAAAAGATAATATACCAAGCGTTGTGCAACTGATAATTCTTGAAACTTCTGTCATTTAACAAATTCCTTAATAATAGTATTATATAGCAAAATCTAAAACAAAGAAACATAAAAAGCGTCATCGTATTCGGAAAGATTTCCTTAATTACTGACGAAAAGAAAACTGAAGAGATATGCACCCGCCTGGTAAAGAAATTTACTGACGAGATGAAGCGTATTTACAAAAAGAACTTCACAATGCCTTGAGCCGTGTTCAGTGCCTTGAGTTAACAATTGAACACATGACAGGTAAGCTTGTTAATGAGTGAGTCATAGGTAAAAGCACGGCACTATATTAAACCTACGCCCGATTGGAGCACCTTTAGTTAGCGGTGGTTACAGTTGCTGTATAGGCAACGAAGTTTCAAGTCACCTGTCGAAACAACGAAACTACCGCTAATGAGCGAACAGCGAAGTGCGAAAAGCGGGGTGGCTCATGGTATTTCTTTTTAACGCCAAAGATACCCCAAAGCCATCTTCAAAAAGTACCGTCCAAAAAACTATTCTTTAGCTGTATGATCCCATGCATCTATAAACGTTGCAATTCCTTGAGTTGTATAAGCATGCTTTAGACTTGCCTCATAAACTGCAAGACCTGCTGTAACAATATCACAACCGGCAACAGCACAGTCTACAATCTGTTTTGGAGTGCGAACTGCAGCTGCAATAATTTGAGTTTTTCCATAAAAACCATAGTTTTTATAAATTGTTACGATATCCTGCATGTACTGCTTGCAGTCTTCGCCATTGTCTTCCTTCCAGCCAATAAACGGGCTTACAAAAAGAGAACCATTTTTTGCAGGCCACAAAGCTTGAGAAGGAGAAAATACTAAAGTTACGTTTGTACGTATTCCTTCTTTTTCTAACTGACGGGCTGCCGTAACACCAGCTGGAGTACACGGAATTTTTATTACAAAATTTTTGCTTATTTCAGAAATTTTTCTTGCTTCTTCTACCATCTTTGGAGCGTCATCCGGAGAGCTTCCTAAATGAGGGTTTATTTCTACAGAAACAGGAAATGTGTTATACCCCTCTAAACCTTCTGCTTCCAGCCATGCAGCAATATCCTTAATGCATGTTAAAAAAGGCTTACCGCTATTCATAATATGTTTTGGGTTTGTTGTAACACCATCAATACCAAAAGTGCTATAAGCCTTTTGAATTTCATCCAACTTTGCACTATCTAAAAAATATTTCATACTTACTCCTATTAATTAACACTATTAACTAATTCTAACACTGTGCTTATAACATGTCAAATAAATTTAAGAGGCTACCTCAGAAACACCAGGTCCTTTAAGCTCACTTGTTCCGGATAAATTTTTTTTAGCCTCTATTTTTAGATCAAATTCACGAATAACTGTGTCTATATGTGTTATAATGCCGAGCATTTTTCCGCTATTTTGAAGTGACTTTAATGCGATAATTGCTTCCATAAGGGGTTCACCACTTAAGGTACCAAAGCCTTCATCTAAGAAAAGAGAATCTACTCTTACGTTACGACTTGCAAGCTCTGCAATGCCAAGTGCCAGCGAGAGACTTATTACAAATTTTTCTCCTCCGCTCATGTTTGTTATTGGTCTGTCGTCTTTTGAGTCTGGATAATTTATATCATGAATTCTAAAATCAACCTTGCCCTCTTGCTGCACAAGTGTATATTTTTTAGTTATTGCTTCTACATATTTGTTTGAAATTTTTAAAAGCTGATTAAATGCCAGCGCTTCTACAAAAACCTCAAAGTCATCTCCAGTATCCTTACCTATGAAAGCCTTCATTTCCTGCCAGAGTGTGGCATTTTTTTTAGCCTCGTCCAGTTTTTTTCTAATCTCTAAAGCCTTAGTTTTTTGTTTTTCATTGGCATCTAACATTGCGTTTACACCACCTATCCACTTTAAATTTTCTTCTTGTTTTAATGACAGCGAATTTTTTTCTTCGCTTAATTCTTCTATATTTTTTTGTGTAAGGTTTTGTAATTTTAATTCTTCTAATTTTTCTTCTGCAGTTTTTAAGGCATTTTTTGTTTCTGCATCTTTTTTTATAAGAGATTCTCTTTTATTTTTTAACTCTGCAATTTCCGCTTCTTCCATAAAACAATTTAAAAATTCTATGCGCTCTTTAAAACCATTTTTTAAAAGCACATCATTAAATCTTAATGAATTTTCTGCTACTTGCTCTGAGAAAATTTGTATTTCTTTTGTAAATTCTTTTACCTTTGTTGAAGCTTCATTTTCTTTTATTAAAATTTCACTTTTTTCTTTTTCTTTAATTTCTAATTTTTCTCTTAATAATTTTAAAGCTTCGTTTTCTTTTAATTCTTCTTCATCCGGATTTTTTTCTCCAAATAATTCTTTTCTGTTTAATAAAATTTTATCATAAACAGTTTGCTCTTGTAATTCTTCTGTTTTTATATTTTCTAAAGAATCTAAATATTCCTTTACATTAATTGATTCCTGCTTTGCTTTTAAAATTTGAATTTCTTTTTCTAAATTTATTTTATCTTCTTCTGTTTTCTTAAATTTTTCTGCTGTCACTTCTAATTTTTCTATAACCTCTGAAAAATTATAAATATTTTCTTCAGTAAGAATAAAATTCCATGGTTTAATAACAGTATTCAATTCTAAAAGTTCTAAAGAAAGCTCTTTACTTACATTATCTATATTTATTTGCAGCTGCTCATTTTTTAATTTTAAATTTTCAATTTCCTTTTCTATCTCTTTAATTGCATTTTCTTTTTCTTCCATCTTATCGTTTATTATTTTTATATCTTTTGTTAAGCCATTTATTTTTTCTTTATTAGTTTTTTGTAAAGTTGTTTGGCAAGCAGGATGCTCTGTTGAACCACATACAGGACAAGGCTTATTATTAGAAAGCTGATTTCTTAAAAGAATAGAAATTGTAATAAAATCTTTATTTACAAATTCTCTTAATGATTTTTCCAGATTTTCATATTCTGTCTGAAAGTTTTTTAATTCCTGCGTTTTCTTATTTAAATTTTCTCCACAAGTTTTTTTATTTTCTTTTAGAGTTTTTAGTTCTTCATATAACTTTGAAAGCGATTTTTCCTTTGACTTTAGATTTATACATATTTCAGAAAGAGCTTTATCCTTTTTATTTAATTCTAAATATTCACTTAATTTTAAATAATTTTCTTCTGAAGCTTTTAGTTGTTTTTCTAAATTTAACAATCTATTTTTTTCTTCATTGAATTTTTCTTCTGCAATCACTTTATCTTTTTTTATAAAATTTAACTTTTCTAATGAAAAATTTAAATCTGAATCTATAGCACGAACCTTTTTATATATTTCTCTATTCACTAAAATATTTTCTTCTGCATTAGAAACATCCTTACTGACACTAAAATATTCCTCTTCTATTTCTTTTTGATTTATTGAATAAACAGACAAGGCCTTTTGTTCTTCTTCTAAATCTCTTTGTATATTAGAAAGATTTTTTTCTGTTTGCTCTAACGTAAGATATTCTGCTTTACATTTTTCAGCTTTTTCTGCAAGTGAAAGCCTTTCTTCGTCTTGACTAAAGTTCTCAACTTCTTTTTTATAAAGACTTCTTTGTTCTTCTGCTTTTATAAAATCCTCTTTGATTTTATTTACTTCTTTTAACCAGTTAAGGGAACATTCTATTTCTTTTAGAGAGCTTACAATTTTTTTATTTTCTTTTGTTCTTGCAGTTATTTCTTCTCTATAATTTAATTCATCTTCTTCAGAAATTAATTCTATTCCTTGAAGTTCTTTTTCTATAACCTTTTCATCTTCTTTATATTTTTTTGCTTTATCACAAATTCTTTTTCCAATTTCTTTATACTGTTCTGTTCCATTTAATTTAGAAAGAATTGCTGCTCTACTTCTTTCATCACCCAAAATAAAAGTATCAAACTCTCCTTGGGCAAGCATAATTGACCTTGTAAACTGTTCGTAATTTAAATGAATTATGCCTGCAGTTTTTTCGCCTAAATTTGTTGCAGCGATTTCTGTTTCTTCTGTTCCATCATCTAAATTTTTTATGCTGCATTCCGGAGCTTGTAACGCACCCTGAAAACTTTTTCTTGCCCTCTGTTGATAGAATTCAGATCTAAATTTTCCAGCTTTGCATTCATAAAATACAACAGCTCTACAGTAACCTGTATGACGAGTCATAATTTCATTTATTGATTTTGTAACACTTTCTTGCCTTGCACTTCTACCATAAAGCGCTAACGTTATTGCGTCTAGAATTGTTGTTTTACCAGAACCTGTGTCTCCAGAAATTACAAATAAATTGTGATACGTTTCATAATCTGGATGAGTAAAATCTATACACCAATGACCTTTTAATGAATTTAAATTTTCTATTTCTATTTTAATTATTTTCATTTTTTTCCTCTTGAACTTCTTGAGCTGCTTCTAAAAAAAGTGGAAGATATTTATTTATAAGCACATTTTGTTTTTCTTCTATTTCTTTTTCAGAGAGGCCTGTTACATCTATTTTACTCTTTGTTAATATAAGACTTTTAAATATATCTTCTGGTAAAAGATTTTTTACTTCATCATTATCTAAATCTGAATAAATATTATTGCTAAGTTCTTTTATAGGTTGTGGCTTTCTATTTACTACAAAAATATTTTCTGGAAGGTTCGAAATAGTTTCAAATAAGAAGTCATATATATTTACTCCGTCTTCTTTTTTATAGTAGAGTTCTAAATACGTTAAAACTTGAGTGTTTTCTAACTTTTCCAGCTTTTCTTTTATTTCTAAAGACGTTCCACTTATTCTTTTGTATTCAAAAAATCTGGGAACCTCTATTTTTTCTACCTTTGTTTCTTCGCCAAACTCTACATCTACTAAAAGAACATAATGAGGTAAGTTTGCTTCATCAAAGCCAAGTACAAACGGCGAGCCTGAATATCTTACGTTAGAGTTTTTTGCTACCATCGTTGTGTAATGAATATGCCCTAATGCAACGTAAGAAAATTTTTTTGGAAAAACAGAAACATGAACAGAGCCTAAATTACCTATTACATCATCTATTGTCCTTCTTCCGTCATCACTACGGCTTTCTTTTTCTTGACCTTCAAGACGCCCCTCTAAACCAGAGGCATAAAGGTGTCCTGTCGCAATTATTGGAATATTTTTACCTTCTGATTTTCTTATTGCCTCTTCACATACAAGTTCATAAAGATTTTTATATGCATAATCAGAAAGCTTCCCTGGCTCTAACTGCTCTTTATAATAATTTCTTAGCTCAAGTTCTCGTGCAAAAGGAATTGCACAACATAAACCTATTACATTTTGTTTTTTATCTTTTATTTCAAAAACAACATCTCCTAAAGTTTCTTTTGAAATATTACTTAAAGAACCAACTACATGAATATTTAAGAACTCTAAAATATTCTTTTCTGAATCTAGTAATGCTCCTGAGTCATGATTTCCACCGACAACAATTACATTTTTACATGTTGTATTTAAGAGGGAAGCTAAAAATTCATTATACTGCTTACGAGAATTTACTGGCGGGTTTGCAACATCAAAAATATCACCGGCTATAACTAAAGCATCGGCATTTGTTTTTATTATTTCTTCTTTAAGCCATTTTAAAAATGATTCGAATTCTTTGGTACGATCAATATTAAAAAGACTATTGCCCAGGTGCCAGTCCGCAGTATGTATGAACCTCATTTTAATCCTCTTTTTAATTAAAATACTTGCCTAGTATACCATATAGAGATTTCTCTCGCCACTTATAAATCATTATTGCCCTCAAGTTAAAAATTTTGTATCTTAGTGGTAGAAATTGAAATTTTATAAAGTAGGAGGCAGCTATGAAAGCTACAGAAGTTAAAGTTGCATTTTACGACACACGCATTTACGACAGAGATGCGTTTACAAATGCAAATAAAGAGTTTCTATTTAATATAGATTTTTTTGATTTTCATCTAAATGAAAAAACTGCCCTTACGGCAAAAGGCTACGATGTTGTTTGTGCCTTTGTAAATGATAATCTGAATGCCTCTGTAATAAGCATACTAAAAGATTGTGGTGTAAAATTAATTGCTTTACGATGTGCAGGCTATAATAATGTTGATTTAGTAGCTGCAAAAAAAGCAAATATTCCTGTAGTACGCGTACCTGCATATTCACCTCATTCTGTTGCAGAACATGCCGTTGCACTCCTTATGTCTTTAACACGCAGAATTCCACAGGCTTACATGAGAACTCGCACAGGAAACTTTACACTTAATGGTCTAACAGGCAGAGACCTGTACGGTTTGACCGCTGGTATTTTAGGAACGGGTAAAATTGGAAAAATAATGGCACAAATCTTAAGCGGATTTGGTATGAAAATTGAACTTTATGATGTATATCCTGATAAAGCCTGGGCTGAACAAAATGGTTTTACTTATGTAGAGCAACAAAAACTTTTCCAGGATTCAGATGTATTAAGTTTGCACTGCCCTCTTACTGACGGTACAAAACACATTATAAACACACAAAGTCTTGCTATAATGAAAAAAGATGCTGTAATCATAAACACCGGTCGTGGTGCTCTTATAGATACAAAAGCTTTAGTTCATGCACTAAAAAAACAAACCATTGGTGGTGCGGCCCTAGACGTTTACGAAGAAGAAAGCAAATATTTCTTTGATGACTGGTCTGTAGATGTAATTCGTGATGACACCCTTGCACGCCTTTTAACATTCCCAAATGTTATAATAACAGGACATCAGGCTTTCTTAACTACAAATGCTTTAGAAGCTATTGCCCAAACAACACTTGGAAACGTAAAAGATTTTATTTCTCAAAAAGAACTTGTAAACGAAGTAAAATAAAACCTGTAAAGGGGCCATCTAAAATGCTTAAGTCATTATTAGGCAGCCCCTTATTTTTTTATCAACTTGAATTTTACATTTTCTTAAAATATCATGTAATGTATGAACTTTACATTAAAACTAAAGAAAATATTTTCTTTCTTAACAATTTTATTCTTATTTTCTGTAACATTATGTCCTGCTCAACAAACTTCTAGCCGCCCAAAAATCGCACTTGTTTTAAGCGGTGGTGGAGCAAAGGGTCTTGCAGAAATTCCGCTTTTGGAAACTTTAGAAGAAAAAGGAATTCCCGTAGATATAGTTTTAGGTACAAGCATGGGAAGTATGCTAGGTGCACTATATGCAGCAGGCTACACTCCAAAAGAAATAAAAGAAATTTTTACTTCGCTAGATATAATTTCTATTCTTAACACAAGAGCAGTTGCTACACAAAGACTTCCTCAGAATGCTTTTTCCATTCCAGATGACAACATTTTTTCTTTAAACTTTACATGGACTGGTATAGGTGCATCTCCTGCAATCTTAGGTGATCAAAATATAATGAATATGCTTGCAAAATATTTTAGTCGCCTTCCAAATAATTTAGATTTTGACAGTCTACCAAAAAAATACCGTGCAATTGCTACAAATATTACAAATGCCGAAAAAATAGTTTATTCAAAAGGTTCTCTTCCTGATGCAATACGTGGAAGTATGTCGCTTCCTGCAATTTGGACCCCTGCAATAATTGACCGCAATACTTTTGTAATGGACGGTGGCTGGGTAGACAATTTACCAATTCAAGAAGCAATAGACATGGGTGCAGATATTATAATTGCCATGGATGTTGCAAGCTACCTGGAAAATGATCCACTGAAAATAAACAGCATAGATTCCATTGCAATAAACCTTTTTAATTTAACAATTTCTACAAATGCTGTAAAACAACATCATCTGGCAAATATTTTATTCCGTCCAGAATTAGATGAATACTCTACCTTAGATTTTCTTGCCATAAATGAAATTATAGCAGCTGGCGAAAAATGTATTCAAGAAAACATGGATGACTTAGATAAACTTGTCTTAGAACTTAAAAACCAGGGTGTACCTATTATTCCACAAGATAAAGAACGTAGTGGTGAATATTCTAAGCTTGCAATAAAAACAATAGAAAGCATTAAAATAAAAGACATTTCATATAGAGAAGAAATTCCTCTCCCAAAAGAAAGTGACTTTAAGAACTTTATAGGCAAAAGTCTTACAGATGAAACTATTTCTAATCTAATAGAAAAATTAAATGACTTTCAAAATGCATATAGTCTTTCTTCTTTAAGTTTTGCAATTGCATCAGGAAGTACGGAAGAAAACTGCTGTTTAGAAATCAGAGCAAATCATTACACACAAAAAAGCAATCGAATAATTTTTGGCGGAGAACCTTCTGCAACTCTTTATTACAATGACGGTTATTTTTATTACGATATAAATCCAAATATAAAATCATCAATTTATCTTGCAACCCCATTTCCGATGATGCTTTCTTTTTTTAATGCTGAATCAATTGGCTTAAAACTTACAGCAACCCCCCGCATTGCTTACTATGAAGATTATTCTGTAAGTGGAGATTTATCTTTACAAACAAGTGAAGGAAGTGCAGAACCAAAAAACAGTCCTTTCTATGAATACAGAGAAGCAAATGATGACTTTTTGCTAAATGCCTTAGTCGGTATAAAAATGCAATACGCAAACATGTTTACTCACTGTGTAAATTTTCAATATGATTTTTCTTTTTTACATTCAAATTTAACTACATACAATTTATTTTCTATTCATTCAGATACAATATGGAACACAATAGAAAATATATCTACAACACATGGTTCTAAAGTTGAATTTTCTTATGCCATAGGTCTAAGTTATGATGTAGAAGACTTTTTATACAAAGGACAATTTTCTCTTGAACAGCGTTTTGCTATGTTTAATAAAAAAGCAGCTTTGGGTTATACGGTACAAGCCGGATTCAATCATTTTCCATGGCAGCTTAACTGTGGTTATCTTGAATACGGCGGATTTAACGGAATGCCAGGTTATACATACGGAACCAAAAAACGCGACATTTCTATGATTGGCATAAACTATACTCATAAAATTACAAACGTTTTAGGAATGCCTCTTTATGCAATTGCAAAAGCAAAAATCGGTATAAAAGACACATACAATCCATATACATCAGAAAGCGATGCTACAGACAGCATTTTTTATGGTTGGAATCCTAGTGACATTTCTCAATATGATTTTGGTGCTGGCCTTTACATGGCATTAAAAACGCCAGTCGGTCATATTGTTTTAGGTGGAGGAGGAACATTAAACGGAAATTTCTGTATATTCCTGGGACTTATGTAATAAAAAGACCCGCAGGAGTTCCCACAGGTCTTAAGCCAAATCTACATTTTTACTCTTTCAAAAACAGCTTTTATTTCTTCTTTTGCACCAGTATAAGAAGGAACAGGCGGTAAGCCGTCACCACCTTTACGTGGTACTATGTGCATGTGGTAATGAAACACGCTTTGTCCTGCACACGCATTTGTACAGTTAAAAACATTCACTCCTTCATATCCACAGTCATCTATAAGATGCTTACTTACTTTTTGAACAGTTTCTGCAACTGCATGTAAAGCTTCCTTAGATGCATCTAAAAAATTTACGCAATGTTCTTTCGGAATAACTAGCATATGTCCATCAACATCTGCTGCAATATCCATAAAAACATAAGTCTTTTCATCCTCGTATACTTTGCTGGAAGGGATTTCTCCTTTTATAATTTTGCAAAATAAACAGTCATCCATTTTTTACCTCTTTTATTTTAACATTTTATTTTTTCTGAACAACAATAACTGTTAAATCATCGCGCAAAGGAACTCCCTTTGTAAATGAATTAAACTGATTAAGAACATCTTTTAACTTGTCATTTGCTGTTACACCTGTAACATTACTAAACATTTTTTGAACGCCATCTTGTGTCATTTCTTCGCCTTCAATGTTACGAGACTCATACAGACAGTCAGTGTAAATAAGCATTGCATCACCAGGACGCAAATTAAAACCTATAACCTTAAATGATGGAGCAAGACCAGAAATACCAACCAATCCACCTGAATTATCATTATCAGAATTTGGAAGCATAATAGGTACAACCTTACCGTCGTTTGCCGTGCGAACAAATACTTTTGGATGACCGGCATTAATATATTCAACTTTATTACCAGTGAATCTAAATAAAACACCGGTCATGTAATTTTCTATATCACCTTTTGACTCTACCATGTCGCGGTTAATGCTATCCATAACATGATTAAGAGGTTCCTTGTATCCTTCTTTAAACTTTCTGTCCATAATAACTTTAGCAAGCATTGCAACAAGACCGGATGCTATACCATGACCAGAAATATCAAAAAGACCTAAGCCCTTAAAAGTTCTTCCATCAGTATAAAAGTCATATAAGTCACCAGAAACACCAGACATAGGCTGGAAGGTATAAGCAATATCCCAACCGTCAACTATAGGAGCTTTATTTACATAGAAACTCTGCTGAACATGAACTGCAAGATCCATATCACGATCTGCTCTAAACTTTGCAGCTTCCAACTCTGTATTTGCTTCAGAAAGTTCTCGTGTTCTATCTTTTACTTCTTTTTCAAGGTGTGTATTAAGATATTCAGCTTCGTTTGTACTTGCAGCAAAACGGTTTGCCATAATAAACAAAAGACCAATAATAACAAACTGCCATCCCATTGGTGTAAAATAAGGAACATTATCTAGCTTAAGTGCATTATGTAAAATAAGATCTAAAGCAAAGCATAAAACTAAAGGAGAAAATCCTAAAATAAGAGGAACAACTTTCCAGTCTTTCTGGAACAAGTGTTTTAAAAGCAAAGCTATAATATAAAGCATTGGTGGAATAAGCATTGTCATAAGAGGTGCTGTAATTTTCTTTAATGCCGGATAATTTGGCATAAATAAAACTATCAAAACCGGAATTATCAAAAATGCAAGACGAATCCACAACATAACTTTTCTTTCTTTTCTCTTTAAGAAAGCGTTTACAAATGATGTTGTAAGGAATGGTAAGAAGAATGGAAGTCCACTAGAGAATATTTTTTGATACAACAAGAAATTTGCTCTTTCTCTTGGAAGATCTGGAATCTCGTAAATAAAATAAATAAGAATGTAGAAAACAGAAACAAAATTCAAAAGTGCAAAGAAAATATTTTCTTTATCGACAGGACGTCTTATATAAATAATCAAGTGATAAAAAGCTATGATTATCATAAAAAATGCAAACAAAAGATTTATCTTACTGTGCCAGAAGTTTTCGCGAGTTGCCACAGCGTTTGCATCATCCAAAAGACCAATAAACATATTGGCGCCTAAAGAACCTTCACCATCTACACAAACTTTTACACGCAAAGTATTTTCACCGGCATGTAAATATTTTGCAGGAATAGAATAACAACGAGCCATATTCCAGGCAGAAAATTCTTTAGGACTAAATCGTCCATATTTGCCAATAAAAATATTATTTACCCAAGTTTCATCTGCAAGTGTTACACGACCTAAATAAACAGCTAAATCTCTACCTTGCAGTTGAGAAGGTACTATAAATTTTTTTTCAAGGTAAATTTCTCCAACGCCACCATTTTCTGCAATTTCTTTTACCTTTTCAAGTTCAAGAATTTCACCATCTGCCAATGGCTTTAATGTAAAATTATCTTTAATTGGGTCTTCCATTGAATAAGACCAGCCTGAATCAAGCAAAATGCGTGAATTACGATTTGTAGCAGAACCACAGCTTACAAAAAAAGCACAAATAAAAGACAAAATTAAAGTTGTCCAAATTGTGTGTTTTAGATTTTTCATTTGACCATCCTTTTTTTATCTATTGTAAACTTCTAGAAATAAATTTACAAGAAAATTAATTAACACTCTTAACTAAATGCAACAAACAAAGAAATTTATTGAATTTTCTTACATTTATTGACATTTTTTGCAAAATTATGTATTTTAAATACGAAATGTATCGTTAAATACATCCTTGTAAAGAGCACATGCAGTGCAAGAGGCACGTAAAGCTTACTTTGTTACTCTTAAGGTTCAAGGTTTTCTTTACGCTTCCGGTTCTGTGTGTGCTTTTTATTTTTCGGCATTTTACAAGGAATTCCTTAGTTATGCATAATCGTTCAACCTGTTTGCAACTTTTAATCAAACTTAAATAATTAACAAATTTAAAATTTATCTGCAATAAAATCTCGTTATTAATACTTTTATTATAAAAATTCATTCTTTTTTATTACGAATTAAAAAAAATTTGAGCTATAATTTATGCGGTAAATTCTAAAAGTCACGATATTCAGCTATTAAAGTGCATTTTGGAACCTATCAACAATAATATAATCAGGCTGGGCTTTTCCTACCCATGGAGAAATT
Source organism: uncultured Treponema sp. (assembly GCA_937877515.1). Taxonomy (GTDB): domain Bacteria; phylum Spirochaetota; class Spirochaetia; order Treponematales; family Treponemataceae; genus Treponema_D. Next base: position 35,101 of record CALFIX010000059.1, on the reverse strand, counting down.
TATGAATTACGCATCCGTAAGCCATCATGCTTATGACACTTTTTGCTACCCTCTTTCTAAAGATCATTTAAAACTTTCATTACAAACAGGAAAAGATATTCAAAAAGTTTTCATTATTTGGGGCGACCCATTTTTAAGCGACAATATAAACGGTAAATGGACTTGGAGATGTCAAAAACTAGAACTTGTAGAAAAACATGAAACTCAAAGTCATTTTATATGGTCAACTACAATAATGCCACCTTTTAAAAGATGCCGTTACTATTTTGAACTTTCTGATGCTAACGAAACAAAATATTTTTTTGAAGATGGTTTTTTTGAAGCTAACGAAAAAAGTCCAGAAGAGCATGTTCAATTTATTTTTCCTTGGATGAATGAAGCAGATATTTGTACTGTTCCTGAATGGGCAACACAAACTGTCTGGTACCAGATTTTTCCTGCCCGTTTTGCACATGGAATAAATCCTCAAGACCCACACACATTACTTCCTTGGGCTGGACCAGAAAAAGAAGTACGCAATGAAGAACGCTATGGCGGAAACCTTCGTGGAATTATAGACAAACTGGACTATCTTAAAAAATTAGGCATAAATGGACTTTATTTAAACCCGGTAAATCTTTCTCACTCACAGCATAAATACGACACAACTGATTATCTTCAAATTGATCCGGAATTTGGAACCCGAGAAGATATGAAAGAACTCGTTCAGAGTGCACATGAAAAAGGAATGCGTGTTATGTTAGACGGAGTATTTAATCACTCCGGTTGGGATTTTTTTGCATGGCAGGATGTTATTAAAAATAGAGAAAACTCAAAGTACGCTTCCTGGTACATGATAAAAGATTTTAACTTTGCCGACCATCCAACTGATGCTGCAAGTAAAGGAAAATTCTTTTCTTTTGCACTTACTGATTATATGCCAAAACTAAATACAAATAATCCAGAAGTAAGAGAATACGTTGTAAACGTTTGTACTCACTGGGTTCAAGATTATGGAATAGATGCATTACGCCTTGATGTAGCAAATGAAATTTCTCATGAACTTTGTAAAGATTTACATAGAGCAATGCGTGCATTAAAACCGGACTTCTTTATTGTTGGAGAAATTTGGAATCATGCATTACCTTGGCTTCGAGGAGATGAATTTGACTCTGTAATAAATTATCCATTACGTACTGCAATTACAGACTTTGCAGAAGATAAATCTCTTAGCGTAAAAAATTTCCAGGAACAACTTAATCTTTGCCTTACAATGTATTACGAGCAAACAGAAAAAGTTTTGTTAAATCAGTTAGATAGCCACGACACAATTCGCTTAATTACAAAAACAGGAAATCGCAATACCACATTACAAGAGTTTGCCTTACTATTTATGATTCCTGGCTCTACATGCATTTACTATGGTACAGAAGTCTTATTAAAGGGTAAGCATGACCCCGACTGTCGCAGATGTATGCCATGGAAAGAAATTGAAAACGGAGAATACAAGGAAGAACTTAATATTTTTTCTGCTCTTATAAAAGCAAGAAAAGAACACCCTGCCCTTACATGCAACTCTATAAACTTTATTTATAATGATAAGGTTTCAGAAAAAAGTCGCATTATGCTTTTAATAAAAGATGATGCTGCAAATAATGAACGTATTCTTTTTGCAGCAAACTTTAGTGAAGAAGAATATGTTCTCCCTGAAGATTTTTCTGATGGAAAAATTTTGGTAAGCAATCTTTTTGCTGACAATAAAATCTTACCAGACGGTTTTGTTGTTAAAATTTTAGATTAAATAAAAACCGAACGAAGTTTAATGATGAAAGCTATATATTCTGTCACTCTCTTCGTTCGGTCTTAACTGGTAGTGTTTTTACACGAAGCCTTTATCTTTTTAAGATTTTTATTCCTTTTTCTAAGTTTATATTACGTGTATAACCGTCATCTTTATAAAGCTCATAAGTTTTTCCATTTCCTACAAAGCTAAAATTTTCAAAAGAAACATCTTTAGAACAGAGAGCAGGTTTTGCAAGTGGAACGAGTTTTTTGTTACGAACAAAGAACACCACACTTTCTTCTGGGACTTCTATAAAGTGGTCACCCTTCTTTAACATTTTTGTAGTTTGCTTACTGTTTTCCCATCTAACCAAGGTCATAGGCTCTGGTAAATAAACATAACGTCCTGCAGCATTTTGTGTATACACAGGAGCAATCATAATTCCTTCGCCAACCATAAGCTGGTCTTCTATTGAAAGAACGCGTTTATCTTCTGCAAAATCAAAACTTAAGGGCCGAATATAAAGTTCTGCGTTGCAGGCACATTTTACAAACTCACTGTAAATATAAGGAAGCAGTGCATAGCGCAAATCTAAAATGCTTTTAAAATCCTGAGGATCTTTAAAAGCATAACACTCCTGCTCCCTTGTATTCCATGCAGAATGATTTCGCATAAGAGGTGTAAAAACTCCTAACGAAAGCCACCTCATTAAAAGATCTCTTGTTGTACTGTCCCCAAATCCACCAATGTCAGCTCCATTATAAAGGAAACCACACATATTTAGGCTTGGAAGCATTTTTATTTCCATTAAAAGATGAGCCCATGTTGAAGCATTATCACCTTGCCATATACCACCGTAACGATGTGCACCAATAGTACTTGCTCGTGAATAAATAAGCATGCGTTTTTCTGGACTTATACGTTTTAACCCCTCTCCGGCTGCACGTGTCATCCATGCACCATAAAGATTATGTATTTTTGAATGCTGAATTTTTTTTGCATTCTCTACACTTTCATCAGCTTTTTTATGAGGCATAGTATGATAAAATCTTTCATAATCATCCTGCCTGTTAAAAGTACTTCCAGAGAGGTCGCTAAATGAAAAGAACGAATTTATATCTAAGTTCTTTCCTTCATAACTTTTTATTTTTTCAAATACAGCTTTTAAACTTTCATCAGAATAAAACATTGCAGGCTCATTCATATCATTCCAGAAGCCTTCTATACCTTGCTCTGTGAGTATTCTATATTTATCACCAAACCAGGCTCGAGCTTTGTCGTTAAAGAAATCTGTAAAATGAGAACGTCCCGGCCATACACCTGCAGAAAATAATTCTCCGTTTTCTTTTGTTACAAAGTAACCGTTTGCTTTTCCTTCTTCATAAATGTCATAGCCATCTTTTATTTTTACGCCAGCATCTATGATTGGTATAAGATGAATTCCCTGTGCAGCTAAATCTTCATTTAACTTTTTAAAATCAGGAAATTTTTCTTTATCTACAGTAAAGTCTTTGTATTCTTCCATGTAGTCAATATCAAGACAAACTGAATCTAGTGGCAAACCTAAGTCTCTATATTTTTTTACTACATTACGTACATCTTCTTCTGTACGATACCCCCAGCGACTCTGCTGGTAACCAAATGCCCACAGAGGCGGTATATAACTCTGTCCTATAAGATTGCGAAATTCTTTTGTGACAAAAGTAAGTTTTTGTGCAGTTGTATCTTTTTTATTCTCTGGAGTAATTACATAAACATCTACGCCAGTATCTTCTGATGTAACAGTAAATGTATCGTAATCTGTCCAACCAATATCAAAAGTAATGCGGCTTGCTGTGTCAAAAAATAAAGCAAATATTTCTTTACCAAACACAATAACAAAATTATGAGCACCATACATACTTGGAGTATTGTCATGCTGATTTGGAACATCCGAACACCAGCTTACATACTTATAACCCCGCTTATTTATGCCACGAACGCTCTCTCCTAAGCCGTATACTATGTCAGACTTTTCTAAAGTATAGCACCATTTGAAAGGTTCCTCAGAAACAATCTGTCCATATCCAAGCTCTTTTGAGTTTTCCAGAGGTATTTCCTCGACCACAGCACCAGTAAAGACTGGTTTTCCAAATGAAATTTTTTTCACCATACATGAAATTATATTCTTGATAAATCATTTTGAATAGTGATATAATTCTTGTAAAAATATGACGAAAGTATTAGAAACAGTTACAATTCATCCTGAGAAGGAAACACGTAGAAAATTTATTCCTCTAGAAGAACAAGTCCCTGTTATGGAAAGCCAGCAACGCGGCTCTGTTGTTTATCCTCTCCAGTACAACCTTTGTAATACCGTAAATCCATATTATGACTTGTGGTTACACTGGCACAAAGAATTTGAACTTATACACGTTATTTCTGGAACTTATAATCTGTTTCTTACTGACCATGAGGTGCACCTGGAAAAAAATGACATCTGCATAATTCCTGGAAAACTTGTTCATGGTGATGCACAAGACAAAGGGCAAGCTCTTTATGAATCTATTGTTTTTGACATAGAAATGATTCGTCGCCACGGATTTGCTTCTGATATTTTCTTGAATAATATAGTAACTAACACCGTCATTCTAAATGATAAAATAGAAGCTAAACCTCAGAACAAACAAATTATGGAAGTCGTTGACAGGCTTTTCCAAACCATAAAAGCTCATCCCTCTGGACTTGAACTGATTACCTGCGGGTACTTGCAGATTATTTTTGGACTTATTCAGCGTGAACAACTTTACACAGAAAGAAAAATTGTTCCAAATCATAAACGAGTACGAGAAGAACAACTTGAGCAGGTTTTAAATCTTATACGTAAAAACTATGATCAGGATTTAACACTACAACAAATGTCAGACATGGCAGGACTTTCTCCAAAATATTTCTGCCGCATCTTCCGCGAAATGACAGAAAAAAGTCCTATAGAATACCTTAACTGGTTTAGAATTAACAAAGCTTGCGCACTTCTTAGAGAAACAGAAGATAAGCTGCCTGATATTGCTTATAACTGTGGCTTTAATGATTTTTCTTACTTTATAAAAACATTCCGTCGCTATAAAGGAATGACACCTCTTAAATACCGCAACTTTGACCCGATAAAAAATGGTCAGGCAAACAGTATTGGTGCAGATATTTCTGAAGGAAAAAAAGTAGGAAATACTCTAGAAAAGTAATTTTAGCGTCGTACCTTCTTTTATGCCAAATGCTTTAGTTTGACTTTCCCCTCTTACCTCAAGATTTTTAAACTCAACTTTGTCATATCGCTTTAACTTAAAAAAATTTATAGACTGTGCATAAGCGCTATCTTTTTTTGCAGAAACAGGAATACGTTCTTTACCGTTACAAATTAAATAACGAACACGACCACTTTTATTTAACATTCCATCACTTACAACAACTCCCTGAAAGCTTTCTGAATTTATATTAAATGTAGAGCAGATTTCCTGTTTTCTATTTTTTCTAAACACAAAATAACTCATCTTTACTTGCTCCCGGTCAAGATGTGCATACTTAGAAAGCGAAAGAACTGGTTCTGTAAGATTCCATTCAAATGCAGCATGACAAGTTTGATTTTCTCCAGACAATAGGGCAGGGCAGGAGTAAACATTTTCTTCAAAAAAACAACATGGTGAAACGACAGAAAATTTTTTTTTACAAAGCAAATCCTTTAATGCAATTAACGAACGACTCGTTTTTAATAGCGCAGGTTCATTTAAAATTAAAATACCTTCATCACATAAATTTTCACAAAGTACTTTTAAAAACTCAAATCTTAAATTTACGGCATTATCTTTTTCTTTCCACAATTCATTTAAGGCGTGACTCATTACAATAACGTCGTATTTTTTATTTTTTTCTATTGATTCTAAAACATTTTTTTGATTTTCTAAATTTACCTTTTTTACTTTAACATTTACATTTTTAAAATCTAATAAGAAAATTTTCTTTGCTAAGTCTAAAGCTTTCTCACTTGAATCAAAAAGTGTTAAATCTATATGACTATTATTATTTTTTTCATTAATAAAATCACAAACGGCAGCACTTGCAGGCCCTGGACCAGAACCAACATCTAACACAGAAACCGACTGTTTAAATTCCATAGAACGACTAATTTTTTTTAGAATCCATTCCAACTGAACATAGGTAGACGGCCAATAATACAAAAGATAGGCGCCTAAGAAATTTTTATCTTGCATATAACCATTACCAGCAAGAGTTCTATTTCCTGTTAGCCCGCGTTGTAATGCTAAAAGAGCTTCTCCTGTTTTTTTTATTTCTTCTTTGCAAAGAGGCTTTGAGGAAGAATGAAAACAGGAGAGCAGTGTCTTAATATGACGAGTCATTAAAAAATTTCTGATAGAGCAATTTTATAAACTGAGCCACAATTACGACAAACAATTTCTAAAGGATCAGGTCCGTTTGTTTTTATATCCTGCAACTCAGATGCAGGAAGATTTTTTATATAATTTATGTAAGACTCTTTTGTACAAGGGCAGTCATAACGAACATCTCTGTGTAAAGCAATTGTCGGCTTAAATTCACGAAACAAACCGTAAACTATGTCTTCTATGTTTCCACCTTCTGCAAACCACTGTCCTAGTGATGGAGCCGTATTAAATGCAAGTTCTACACGACGTAAAAGCTCATCATCACTTTGCTTATCTGCGGTACTTGTAATTTTTGAACCAAGTTTTTTTGTTCCACCAGTCTGAGGAAGCACTTGTAAAAATAAACCTCCAGCTCCTATAACACGTCCCTTTTTATCCATTTGTATGCCTGTGTTAAAAGCTGTGTTAACTTGTTCACTTTGATTAAAGTACCATGCTAAATCTTGAGCAATATTCTTATTATTTACAGAAACAGAACTATTTGCTGGAACTTTATCATTTTCCCTTAATGTAGAAATAGTCATAGTGCCTTCGCCTAAAAAAGGTGCTAGATTCCAATTTTCCAAAGGCTTTTCTACCGGTATATGATCTGTAAAAAGATAACTTCTTACATAACCACTAGAATCTGCTTCTACAGAAAAGCCTTCTGCAGGACCATCCACTTCATAACGCCAACTTAAATGTTCGCGCCCTTTCATTGTTGGAATCAAAAGTGCACCACAAAGACTAGCTTGTCCTAAAACCATTGTTTCTAAGATACCAGTCTTATGCTGTACTCTCATTTGATTTACAAAGTGAGTTCCATGAAAAAGAGCTCCACGAATGCGACCATCTGCCATGACAAAAATTGCCATGGCATCTTTTGAAAGATGGGAAAGATGGTCATTAAGTTCTGAATCTTCTATTTGTGCTTTTATCATAATCTAATTTGCAGAAAAACGCAGTGTCTGCCACAAGTCATTATACTTATCTAAATCTTTTCCAAGATCTGCTTTTAAAGTACAAGTCATAGCCTGTGAAGCATCGTACATTGGCTTTGTAGTAACAAATTCAAGTGCATCAGGGTTTACAACACATGGATAACGGAACTCGTCTATAAACGCTGCATAATTTTCTGGGCGATGAATAAAGTTTATAAGCTCATTTGCAAGTTCATAATGAGGAGCGTCCTTTAAAATACACATACTGTCTAAAGTTGCAGGTCCGCCTTCTTCCGGAATAAAGAAATCTATAATTTCGTCCCAGCGAGATTCATCAACTTCGCCATAAACAATTTCCGGGTATCCCTGACAAAGCCAGAAATCTCCAGATGCAAATGCTTTTCCAAAACCTTCTGCATCAAATCGACTAAGATTTGGCTTCCAGTTATTTTTTACAAGTTCTGTTGCCTGCAGAAGCTCTTCAAGATTTGTACTGTTCATATCGTATCCAAGATGAATAAGTGCAACACCTAAAACTTCGCGCATGTCATCCATCATTGTTGCATGGCCTGCAAACTGTTTGTCTGCAAGAATGTTATAATTGCGTTCATAAGCTTCTTTAGCCTTTGTTTTATTTACCATGATTCCTGTTGCACTGAGTGCATAAGGAACAGCGTACTTCATGTCTGGATCGTAATCAGAAGCCATTTCTAGTACAGCAGGATTTATTCTGTTGCGGTTTGTAAGCTTAGACTGATCTAATTCTCTAAGCATTCCCTGCTTAATCATAATAGAAACAAAATCGTTAGAAGGAACAACAATATCATAGCCCTTTGCACCAGCTCTAAGCTTTGAATACATTTCTTCGCATGTAGAATAGCTGTCTAGCTTTACCTTACAATCGTATTCTTTTTCAAACTTACGTAAAACAGATTCTGGTGTGTAATAAGTCCAGTTATAAAGATAAACAACTCGCTCGTTTTTCTTAGAACAAGAAGTTGTAAACACTGTGCCTAAACAAATAGCAAAAGTTACAATAGCTGTAAGAATCTTTTTCAATTTTGTCTCCTAAAAAATAAATTTGCCTCTTTAAATTTGGCATTCTAAATGTTAAAAATTTAGAACACTTTAGTATGGAAAATAATATAGAGTAGGATATTTTATTGTTGAATAAATTGCAAGCGACCTACGCCCTGGAAACAAGGCGTAAAGGCCTACTTCTTATAGTTACGCTTTACTTTCTTTGTTGTTGTCATCTCCAGCGGCTTTTCAAGAAGCGTAATTTTTGTAATGCGCTGATAAGGTAAAAGAGTCTTATTTATCTTTGTAACAATTTTTTCTATTTCCGCATAAATGGTTTTTTCTGAAGCCTTATCTTCTCGGGTAAGGTTAAGCTTTTTATAAAGATCATCGCTTGCGTAAACTAAGGCTTCAAGTTCTTCTGACTTTGTCTCTGCGTTTGCAATGTAGCCCTGTATGGTTATCTGTTCAATATCGTATTCAAGCTGGAAGGCATCTTCAATTTCTTCGGGATAAACATTTTTACCGCCTTCGGTTACAATCATATTTTTTGCCCTACCTGAAAGCATGAGGTAATTTTCGTCATCCAGCCATCCCAAGTCGCCGGTTTTAAACCATCCGTCTTCAGTAAATACGGCTTTTGTTTCCTCCTCCATATTGTAGTAGCCCTGCATGACCATGGAGCCCTTTACACAGATTTCACCTATGCCGTCTTCGTTTGGATTTAAGATTTTAATTTCTTCATTTTTCGTAAACATCTGTCCTACGCTTTGAATCTTAAAATGCTCGATAGGGTTAAGCGTTAAAATAGGTGATGTTTCTGTAAGCCCGTATCCCTGAACAAAATTTATACCTAGTTCGTTGAAGATTTTAAATACGCTTGGTGCTAACGGACCTCCTCCACAGATTGCAATTCTGATTGTATAAATGTTTGCCTGCTTGAGGACGGCCTTAAACATGTGTCGGCCAGGATTTTTTCCCGTAATCTTTTTTATGATGTAAGAAACTTGCATTAAAAAGCGCATTAAACCGTAAACTACAGGGCCTTTTGCCTTTATGCCTTTTAAGATTCCAGAACAGAGTTTATTGAACAGAAGAGGGACTCCCAAAAGCATAGTGATTGAGCCTTCTTTTAATTCTTTCATCAGGCGGGATACAGCAAGGCTTTTTCCGAATACAATTTCGGCACCTACGCAGATTGATTCAATAAACACGGCAAGCATGGTATAGGCGTGATGGATCGGTAAGAGTGCATAAAACACATCCGTTGAAAAAATCATCATTCTGGTTTGTGCTGCAAAGGCATCTGAAACAAGATTATAATGACTCAGCATGACCCCTTTCGGGTTTCCTGTTGTTCCGCTTGTAAACAATATGGCAGCTGTTTCCTTTTCTTCAGGCTCAGATACCTCATTTTTACTTTGTGCTTTTAAATTATAGGCGTAAGTTTCCTTAAATTTTGGGCTTAACGAGTAAACAGAAAAATCAAATTTTCCGTCCTTAAAGTAAGTGTACTTTTCTTCATCAATAAATAAGAACACAGGCTTTGCGGTGTTCATAAGATTCGTAAGTTCCGTTTCATTTAACGCGTAGTCCAGAGGACAAATTATTCCGCCTGCAAAAAGGGTTGCAAGATAAACTACTGCCCACTCAGGAGAGTTTTTTCCACTCACGCAGACACGGTCTCCATGCTTAAGTCCGTTCTCTGCCATCCACTGAGCAAGTGTCTCTATTTTTTCAAGACTTTGGGAATATGTAAGGGTGTTTTTTGAACCGTTCGGGCCTTCAAAATCCGTTAAGCATGCTCTTTCTGGAAATCGTGTTGCACTTATCCTGAACATTTCCGGTAAAGTCGGATATTCACCGTTAAAAAGCTTGCCCTTAAACTCCGGCAAAAAATACTCTGGATCCCAGTCTTTTAATTTTGGCATTTTGTATTCTCCTAAAAATTTAATTAGATCATGATTTTTATGAGTATTAAACTTAATTTATTATACAATGATTTTTTCTATAGCACAAATTATTAAATGTGGTAAATGAAAATAAATTGCTTTTACAAAATAAATAAAATCTGACTTATCAAAGATAAGTTTCGTCCACAATTGAAAAAAAACACACAATTCAATACAATACACGCATAAAACTTTTACGAGGACGAATATGATTTTTTCACCTGTAGAAATAGAAGAAACAGTTAATATGTTTATGCGGCACAAACTTGATGTTCGTTGCATTACAATGGGCATTTCGTTACGCGACTGTGCATGTGAAGACGGAAAAAAGAGCCGTCAGAAAATGTACGACAAAATTATGTCTCGTGCGGGCTCTCTTGTAAAAGTAGGTCAGGACATAGAAAAGGAATACGGTGTTCCTATTATAAATAAGCGAATTTCTGTTACGCCAATTTCTTTGGTGGCAGAACCAAGTGGAGAAGACAGTTACGTTGAATGGGCTGTAACGCTGGACAAAATTGCAAAAGAACTTGGTGTAAACTTTATAGGCGGATTTTCTGCTTTAGTTCAAAAGGGAATTACCCCGGGCGATAAAATTTTAATTGATTCAATTCCTGAAGCACTTGCTGTTACCGACTGTGTATGTTCAAGTGTAAATGTTGGAAGCACAAAAAGCGGCATTAACATGAATGCTGTTAAGCTTATGGGCGAAACAATAAAAAAGACAAGCGAACGCACAAAGGATTTACCTATAAACGGCTGTGCAAAACTTGTTGTGTTTACAAATGCTCCAGAAGACAATCCGTTTATGGCTGGTGCATTCCACGGACCTGGAGAAGGGGACGCTGTTATTAACGTTGGCGTTTCCGGTCCTGGTGTAATCCTGGCAGCAGCACGTGAGTTTAAGGGAAAGCCTATTAATGAGCTTGCAGACGGCATTAAAAAGATGGCATTTAAGATTACCCGCATGGGACAGATGGTTGGTAGCGAGGCTGCAAAACGTCTCGGTGTTGATTTTGGTATCTTAGACTTGTCTCTGGCACCAACTCCTGCAGTCGGCGATTCTGTTGCACGCATTTTAGAGGAGATTGGTCTTGAAGGCTGTGGAGCTCCTGGAACAACAGCAGCACTTGCCATGCTTACTGATATGGTCAAAAAAGGTGGCGTTATGGCAAGCACAAATGTTGGTGGTTTAAGCGGTGCATTTATTCCTGTTTCTGAAGATGAAGGTATGATTAACGCCGTAAAGCAAGGTTCAATTACCTTAGAAAAACTTGAGGCAATGACTACAGTTTGCTCTGTCGGTCTGGATATGATTGCTATTCCTGGCGACACGAGTGCCACAACAATAAGCGGCATTATGGCAGATGAAATGGCAATCGGCATGGTAAACAATAAAACAACAGCAGTCCGCTTGATTCCTGTCCCTGGAAAGAAAGCAGGCGATTGGGTTGAGTTTGGTGGACTTTTAGGTGGCTGCCCTGTAATGGAAGTAAACAAGTTCAGCTGTGCAGACTTTATTAACCGCGGCGGAAAAATTCCTGCTCCAATCCATTCATTTAGAAATTAGGAAAAACGAATTTGAGTTTTCTTCGCATAATTCATTTGCAGGAAAATCCTAGTCTTTATAATGCGGCAGAAATGTTTGTGACGCCTCATGAACAATTCTGCTGTTCTTTGATGCAAAAAATTTTACGTAAAAATGATGACGTTTACATAATTTTAGAAACTGACTTATTCAATAAAATCAATAAAATAAAAGCTGTTTTTTCTTACAACGGTTACACAATGAATTTATGCCTTCCGAGTGCAACAAAGAAAATTCAAGCTGAATTAAAAAAATTTTTAGGTCTTAGAACGCTTTATTGCATAAGTGCAAAAACCTCTTGGGCAGAAATTATAAAAAAAATCATTTTTGAACTTTCTTCTTCTCTTCCTGATGAAGAACGCAACATGAGTCTTTTAAAATCTTCCTCTTACCCAACAAAAAATGATTTTAAGCAATTGCAAAATGAAAACTGTAAAATTATAAAATGTACAAAAAACGAAGCCGATGCTCTTATGCACTTACAACTTTCCTACATAAGCGAAGAGGTTTTACCTTCTTGGAAAGCCGTAATGCCTTCTTCTGAAAGAATAAATTTAGATAAATCTTTAGATTCTCAAATTGTTTTTGCACTAGAAAAAAATAATGAACTGGTTTCTAAAGTTCAGACAAATGCAATTACAAAAAATTTTATACAGATTGGTGGTGTTTATACCCAAAAAGAAGAACGTAAAAATGGTTACGCAGGTATTTTAATAAATAAACTTTTAGAATATTCACATGAACAAAAAAAAGCTGCCGTTCTCTATGTTAGAAAAGAAAACGTGGCAGCTCTTTCTTTATATCAAAAAGAAGGGTTTTCTCCTAGTGGAGAATATTCAATCTTTTACTATAAAAAATAATTATTTTTTCCCAAGCTCTACACTTTTGTTGAATGCTGCAGTTGCAGCTTCTATTACTGCGTTTCTAAAGCCACATTTTTCTAATGCAACAACACCTTCTATTGTTGTTCCTGCGGGAGAACATACAGCATCTTTTAATTCGCTAATACTTCTTCCGTCTTCCAAAGCCATAGTTGCAGCCCCTCGTAAAGTTTGTGCTGCATAAATATATGCTTGTGAACGAGGAAGTCCAAAGCGAACGGCAGCATCTGCTAAAGCTTCTATAAACAAAAATGCATAAGCTGGTCCTGAACCACTTACAGCTGTAACACCATCCATAAGTTTTTCTGGAACAATTTCTGCTTTTCCGGCGCTATCTAAAAGTGTTTTTGCAAGTAAGCTTTCTTCGTCTGTTACAAAAGAATTTAGGCTTAAAGCTATCATTGCTTCACCAACCGTTGCCGGAAGATTTGGCATAATGCGAATAATATGAACATCTTTACCAGCTGCTTCTTCTAAAGTGCTTAAAGTTACACCTGCTGCCATAGAAATAATCAACTTTGAATTTGTAATTCTTTCTTTTATTTCTTTTAACACACTCTGAACATACGCAGGTTTTACTGCAAGAAAAATTACATCTGATTTTTCTGCAATTTCTGGATTTGTTTTAAGAGCTGTTCCGTTTATCTTTAAAGCAAAATCTTCTGCTTTAGCATAATCCACATCTGTTACAAATACGTTTTTGCCACCAACTTTTTTTGCAATAGCCTGCATTAAAGCACCACCCATTGTGCCGCTTCCAATGCAACCAATTTTTACGTTTTCCATATTCATATTGCTGCTCCTTACAAATAATTTATATTGTTGCCAAAAACAATGTACCCTTTGCAGTTCCATTCATTAAAGATGCAAGCGGCTTGTCTCGTTTACTATTTGCCAAAAGAAGAGGAATGCCGCGGGCTGTTACTTTTTCTGCAGCCTGAATTTTTGTCTTAATTCCGCCAGTACCAAAGCTATTTGTACTTCCAATTTTAATCTGCTCTTTTAAGGATCGAATATCCTTTACTTCTTCTATAAGCTTTGCATCCGGATTTGTTTTAGGATTATCTGTATAAACACCATCTATATCACTAAACAAAATAAGTAAATCTGCACTCCACAATATTGCTGTTAATGCAGAAAGATTATCGTTATCACCTATTGAATTTTCTTCAAAAGAAACTGAATCGTTTTCATTTATGATTGGAACAACACCTTCATCTACAAGAGTAAAAAGTGTATTTCGCATATTTAATGTATGCTGATAGTCTTCAAAATCTTCTTTGATAAGTAAAAGCTGTGCAACATGAATATTTTGTTTTCTAAAAGCTTCCCGCCACTTATCCATTAATTCTACCTGTCCAATTCCACAAAGTGCCTGACGATAAAGCTGGTCTTTTTTATGGGCCCAACCATTTATAACAGAAAGTCCTGCCACTTGTGCACCGGAAGAAACAATTATTACCTGCTTTCCACTTTGCATTAACGAAGAGCAGCTGGAAGCCAGCTTTTCCATAAAATCTGTATTAATTGTTCCATCTTCTTTTGCAAGCGAATTGCTTCCAAATTTTATTACAATCTTTTTTGCTTTTGAAATTGTCTCTTGAATATTCATCGGATTTGTCCGTCTCCATCAATTAAAAACTTTGTTGTGGTAAGAGCTTTTATTCCCATTGGTCCACGTGCATGAAGTTTTTGTGTACTGATTCCAAGTTCTGCACCAAAACCAAATTCTCCGCCATCAGTAAAACGCGTACTTGCATTAACGTAAACACAAGCTGCATCTACTTCTGCCTGGAACATGCGAGCATTTGTTCTATTGTTTGTAACAATTGCTTCACTGTGTTTTGTATTATGAGTATTTATAAAAGAAATAGCTTCTTCCACAGAATCTACACATTTAATTGCAACTTCCATATCCAAAAATTCATAACCAAAATCTTCTTCTGTGGCTCTTACTAAAATTTCTGGATTTACTTCTAGCGTACCGTTTCTTCTAAGAGCCTGTTCTATTATTGGATAGCAAACTTCACCTGCATGCATTTTTACTTTGCCGTCAAATTTTTGTACCATAAGAGGTAAAAATTCACCAGCATTTCTTTTGTTTACTAAAATGGTTTCTATTGCATTACATGCACCAGGACGCTGCATTTTTGCATTTGCTGCAATATCACTTGCCATCTGAACATCACAGTCTTCGTCTACATAAAGATGACAAACCCCTGCGCCCGTCTGAATTACAGGAACATGAGCATTTTCTACTACAGTATTTATAAGCTTCGCTCCACCACGTGGTAAAACAACATCAATCATTCCTGTTGAATTAAGAATTTCATTTACTTCTTCGTGAGAACCATTTGTACAAAGTCTTATAGCTTCTGTAACACCATCACGGCCTGCATCTTTTAACCCTTGTGTAATTGCATCTACCAGGGCTTTGTTTGATTCTAATGCACTAGAAGAACCTCTAAGCAAAATTGCATTACCACTTTTGTATGCAAGTGCAAATGCATCTACAGTAACATTCGGACGACTTTCATAAATAATTGCAACAACTCCCAAAGGAACACGAATCTGTCTTATCTGCATACCATTTGGAACAGACCAACCTGCAGTTTCTTCTCCAATAGGGTCTCCCTGTTGAATAATTGTTTTTACACCTTGAAGAATTGAATCAAATTTTTTTTCATCCAAAGCAAGACGTTCTACTAAAGATTCTGACAAACCTCTTGCACGACTAGATTCTACATCACGTGCATTTGCTTCTAAGATTAAATCTTTATTTTTTTCTAAAGAAAGCTCTACACATTCAAGGGCATGATTTTTCTGAATTGAAGTGTGTTGGGCAAGAAGATTTGCCCCCGTTCTAAGCTCTGAACAAATTTCTGAAATGTTCATGGGCAATCCTCCATAATTACAAAACAAAATTAATAATTTGCTAGGAAATACATTCCTAAAAGAATTGCAAGACGGCTTT
This sequence comes from uncultured Treponema sp., assembly GCA_937877515.1. Lineage (GTDB taxonomy): Bacteria > Spirochaetota > Spirochaetia > Treponematales > Treponemataceae > Treponema_D. Next base: position 19,568 of record CALFIX010000059.1, on the reverse strand, counting down.
TTGATTCCGACCAGCGAGCCTCTCTTGGAAGACTTTGCATATACCACCAAAAAATTCCAAATTCAGGATCTATTCTGAGAGCATACTCATCAAAATCTTTACTCTTTGCTTGAGTTCCAAACATTAAATATACAACATCATCAACTATGCTAAAAAATGGTGCATAACTTGCTGTATAGCTTCTGGCATTTAACTGCTTACAAAATTCTTCCAGGTGATAAAGAACTTGAGCTTTTAATTCTTCATCAGATTTTTCTACCCAAGTCTTTTGAATTAACAAGACCAGATTGTTATGAAAACTAGAAATAAGTTTTTGTTCTGCATCTGTTTTTGAATCGGCGATTTTTGCAAAACCATCTGAGTCTCCTAAAGAGCCTGCTATATTTTTTGCAGCTACAAGAGTTGATTTTTCATCATTTGAAGTAACAAGATTTGTCATTGCTTGAATGGAAGCACTGTCTAAAAACTGTTCTATTAAATCACCTTTCATATATAGGGCATTGTAAAGTTTTAACGCCGTTTTTTCAAGTAGTTACACAAAGTAAGTCTATTTAATGTTGATAAAAGAAAAGTTTCATGTAATAATTGAAATAGGGATAAAAAAATGAGAGCATTTCCAGCAACACCATACACAGTAAAAGTTCTTGGACGCGCCATAAATGGCAATGGCATTCTTTGGCTTACCCACAGCGGTACAGGTATTCAGTTTAATACAGTTGCAAAAGCTGTAGCCATTACCCTAGTTGGAGATGAAACTTCTGTTCAACAATTTTCGCAAGATACAGAATCTCGTGCTCGCTATGCTGTATATTTAGACGGTAAGCTTATAGCAAGTGATATAATGAAGACTCGTGAGCAACGTATTATTGTCTACAATGACAAAACACAAATACGCGAAGGAAAAATCTCTATAATAAAACTTTCAGAAGCACGTAAATCTTTGATGGGGATTAAAAACATTATAACTGACGATGGTGGTTTTGTTGTTCCAGAAACACGGCGCGACATGCAAATTGAATTTATTGGAGACAGCATTACTTGCGGTTATGGTGTAGAATCTAAAACCCAAAATGAAACTTTTTCTACAGCAACAGAAAATATAACTAAAAGCTTTGCATACATTACAGCAGAAAATTTTAATGCAGACGCTACATTTGTTTGTTATTCAAGTTATGGAGTTCTTTCTGGCTGGAATGAAGAAGGTTCTAAAGATGAAGAACATACTCTTCCTAAGATATATGAATACACAGCAGTTTGTGATAATTCAAAATTATTAAAAGAACACAAATGGAAATTTACTTCGCAGCGTCCTTCCATTGTAGTTATAAATCTTGGAACAAATGATGAAGCTTTTGTAAAAAAAGAACCAGCAAACTTAGAAGATTTTAAATATGCTTATATTGAATTTATACGCTCACTTAGAAAAAAATACAGTGATGCATACATAGTTTGTACTCTTGGCATGATGAAAGAAGGTGATTATCTATTTACCGAAGTAGAAAAAGCTGTTCAATTTTACGTGCAGGACACAAAAGACCGTAAAGTTTATTCATTTCACTTTACTCCAGCTACAGAAGAAGAGGGCAGTGCTGCAGGCGGGCATCCTTCTATTGCAACTCATGCTCGTTGTGCTCGTGAGCTTACAACATTTATAAAAAAGAGTGTACTTAAGATAGAGCAATAATTATGGAATCAAAAGAAATACCTGTTAAAACATTAATAGAAAAAGCTTTTTCTATGCTAAGCTTTTCTTACACACCATACTCACACTACAAAGTTGGGGCCGCCCTTCTGGCAGAAGACGGTTCTATCTTTGGCGGCTGCAACATAGAAAATGTTGCATTTGGTCCATCTAACTGTGCAGAACGCACGGCCTTTTTTAAGGCTATTAGTGAAGGGGTAAAAGATTTTAAAGCTATTGCAATTGTGGGCGGCCCCGGTGGCAAAGTTGACGACTTCTGTACTCCGTGTGGCGTATGCCGTCAAGTAATGCGTGAGTTCTGCAAGGATGACTTTATTGTTATCATAGCAAAGTCTGTGGATGAATTTAAAACTATGACACTTAAAGAACTCTTACCCGAAAGTTTTAATTCTCAAGACTCTGTGGGTCAGAATCAGAAGTAGTTTCTTCTAAAAAATCATCTTCACCATAAATTTTTAACCACTGCCAAAAGCTTATGTCTTCCTGCCCAACCCGCCAGAATGCAAATTTGTCTATTCCTTTTTCGTTGTACATTCTTGCCCTTGTAACCAATGAATATGTATCTTCAAAGTATCCAGTTACATTTACAGGAATTGTTGCAGAAAAATATGGAACACCGTTTTCACGCTCTACATGTGTTATATTATTTTCATTTAAAATACGGCTTATACTTGTAAACACCCAAGCACTGCCATAAGACCCGCCTTCTTGCCAAGTACGTCCATAAAACGGCAGCCCCATTACAAGTTTTTCTTCTGGAATAACACTCTTACTATAATCAGAAACTTTTTCACACCAGTCATAACTTGCAACACTGCCAGGAACACTTCCAGACCAATGTTCATCATAAGCCATAATTATTATTTTATCTGCAAGTGGATAAATTTTTTCATAATTATAAATATCATCACTTATTTTTTTTACGCGTGCAGCCAATGCAACAGAAAAAATTTTATCCTTTCCTATTGCCTTACGAACATCTGTCAAAAATGTTCTAAAATTTTCTACATCTCTAGCAGGAACAGTTTCAAAATCTATTTGAACACCATCGTAATCTTTACTCATTTTTGCTATAGAAGAAACTAAAGTCTTACGCACACCAAAATCTGGTTCCATTACCAAATGCGTTAAAGCCCTGCCTGTACAAGTTACAACTAAATGAATACGCCCTTCATACCCACGATTTCTAAAATATGAAGCCTTTGGAACATCTGTAATTTCACCATAACTATTTACATCTGCGCTAAAATAACACAAATCTGTTATTGGCATGTCATTTGTAAATTTATCTTCACGACCATACATTACATAACCCCATACCTCATTTAAAACTATAGGATCACCTTCTGGTTCATCATGATTATAAAGAACACGGCATGGATCTGCATCCTTTGTTTCATCATCTAAATATGAATGATCAGTCTTATCTTTTTTACCACCTGCATACAAAGATGTTACAATACCTATAAAAGCTAATGCTGTAACAATTTTTTTTAAATTTATTTTTTTCATTTCCCTCTCCTATTTAAAAAACCTTCCTATTGTTAGAAAATTAAGGCACGTGTATAAGCTCTCTAGGTTTACTTCCATTTGCAGGTCCAACAATTCCGCGAGCTTCCATTTCTTCTACAAGACGAGCTGCTCTGTTATAACCAATTTTCAGTTTACGCTGAATATAACTTGCACTTGCTTTTCCTGTCTGAACTACAATTTCTAATGCTTTTTCATAAAGAGGATCATCTCCATCTGCACTAAACAAAGACATATTTTCTCCATCATCTTCGTCATCATCATCAACAAAAATTTCGTCATCAATATATTCAGGTTCACCCCAAGCTTTTACTTCTGTAACAACATCTTCTACTTCCTGATCACTTACAAAAGTTCCTTGAATACGAACAGGGAATGGATCTGTTGCACTTGCATAAAGCATATCACCCTTACCTAAAAGTTTTTCTGCTCCCACTTGATCAATTATGATTCGACTATCCATTTTAGAAGCAACCATAAATGCTATACGGCTTGGAATATTTGCTTTAATAAGACCAGTAATAACATCAATAGAAGGACGCTGCGTTGCAAGAACTAAATGAATGCCAACTGCACGGCTCATAGCTGCCAAACGAGCAAGCACGCCTTCAAGCTGTTTTCCTGTCGTAGCCATTAAATCTGCAAATTCATCAATTATAACAATAAGATATGGAAGCTTCTCTGCAATAACTCCTTTTTCTACAATTTTTTTGTTATAACTAGAAATATCGCGTACACCAAGATGATCCAACAGTGCATAACGACGCTCCATTTCACAAAGGCAATACTGCAAAGACTGCATAGCTCGCTTTGGTTCCGTAATAACAGGTGTTAAAAGATGAGGTATGTCATTATAAAGTTTAAGCTCTACAATTTTTGGATCAATAAGAATCATCTTTACTTCATTTGGGCTACGCTTATAAAGAATAGAAAGAATCATACTGTTAACACAGACAGATTTACCTGCGCCTGTAGAACCTGCAATTAAGAGGTGTGGAGTTTTTGCAAGATCTATAATTTGTGTCTCTCCCTGAATATCTTTTCCAAGTACCACAGGCACTGCCATCTTTTTCCATTCAGGACGATCTTGCTCTATACACTCGCGCATACTAATTATTGCACGACTTTTGTTTGGAACTTCTATGCCTACAGCATGCTTTCCGGGAATTGGAGCTACAATACGTACTGACTGAGCAGCCAAGCGTAATGCTATGTTATCCTGAAGGGCTACAATCTTACTAAGTTTAACACCAGGGGCGGGAAGAATTTCAAACATAGTAACAACAGGACCTTTTTTTATTCCTGTTACTTCAGCATCTATTTTAAATTCTTTAAGAGTGTTCTTTAAATTTTCTGCAGCAGCAGTTGTTTCTGCATCAATTATCCAATAAGGATTTTCACTGTATGCTGTAAGTAAATCTGTTGGAATTTTATATGCCCCATGACGACGTTTAAGTTTTGGAGAAGGAACATCTATAAGTTTTGTATTCCCATTTAAATCTGTATGAACGGCTCGTGGCTCTACACTTTCGGCATTTTCTGTAGAATCAGAAACTTCAAAAGTATTATTTAAAGATGAAATTTCAGATGAAGATGAAAAATTTGCTTTAACATCTTCGTCCATTCTTTCAAAAACAGATTCCAATGAAGATTTTGTCTTTTTAGAATCTACTGAATTCTTAGATTCAGTTTTTTTTTCTAGAGAATCTTTTTTTTCTTCTGACTCAACTTCTTTTAAATCAGAGTCTGCAGTGGAATCTTCTTCAAAATCTATTTCTGAAGGCATGTTTATAAAATCATCTTCATCTTCTTCTATTGAAGTATTTTCCGATTCCTCGAACATTTCATTCATTTCATCTGTAGAAAAATCTTCAACGGCTTCAAAATTTGTTTCTATAGAATTTTTATTTTCTTCGTAACTTTCATCTTCCTCTAAAAAATCTTCTTCTAATTCAACATTCTCTAAATTCTCTTTTTCAAATTGAGCAATAATATCATCTTCCTCGTCTTCTACAAATTCTTCTTCGAGAGCAACATCTTCTAATTCAGATGATTCTTCCTCAGAACCTATCTGTCTCTCTTCAATTTCTGACTCTTCATCTTCTGTCTCTTCTTCTTTTAAATTAATTTCTTTTGGTAAAGAAGTTTGCTTTTCTTCTGACTGCTCAACTACATTCCAGGGATCACTTTCTTCTTTTGCTACAGTCTCTTTTACTTCAACCTTTTCTTCTAAAGCTCCACTATTACGTACAACGTTCCATGGATCATTTTCTAAAACATTTTTCTCTATTTTTTCACGATTCTTCTTTAAAATCTCAGATAAAGACCATGTAGAATCATCTGTTGCTTTTTCTATGCTTTCATCAATTTCTTTGTCGTAATCATCTTCTTCGTTTTCATTATTTACGGCTTCTTCTTCATTTTCATCATCTTCTTCTTCATTTTCATCATCTTCTTCTGAAATTTCAATCTCTTCTAAACCATCTAAAGAAATTTCTTCGCTTTCATTAACAACTTTTTTTTGCTTAAAACCATTTCCCCTCTTTTGAACATAACCTGCAATCACTAATGTTATAAGATATTCTGCCATTACAAGTAAAATTGCTATAACCATTAACGTAATGATTTTTACAACAGCTATAGGACTGGAATCACTGCTTGCAATAGAACGACTTGCTCTTTCTGAAAGACTTAATGTTAAAAATGGAATTGCACTAACCAAAAGACAAAGTAATTTCTGCAAAGTCCATTTTGCAGTAAGACAAAAACAAGAAGCTACAAAGAAAAATACAGGAATACAAATGCTAGAAACTCCATAAACAGAAATTATCATGTGTCCAAAGCGATACAAAGCACCGCTAGAATTTAAGGAAAGTGCTCCTAAAATTTCGCTTATAGAAAAAAGTGCTGCAATTAAAAATAAAAATACAGCCGTAAGTATCGAAGCAAGTTTTTCTTTTTTTTCCATTTTTCCCACACCTTAAAAAATTACATTCATTAATTTATCGGTTTTTTTTTTGCTTGAATTTAGAATTTATTTTCTATAAGTCTTGAGACAAACAGTCATTAAGAAAAACTACCTAAATGCATACTTGCGGACATTTATAAACCGGATGAATAAATGTCTTAAAATCCTGATTATATACAGTATTTAATACTTCTGGCTTTATAATATCTATCGGCTTACCTATCGTTAGCTGCTTATCTAACGAACGTTCGTTATTCAATTTTGCTAAGACTAACAAACGGTCAGCATACCTAACTGCAAGATTTATATCATGAATACTTATAATGATGGCTTTGTTTTCTTTGTGGCATAACTCTACAAGCAATTCTAAAAGTTCTTCCTGATACCCAAAATCCAAATTTGCGACAGGCTCATCTAAAAGAAAAACATCTGGCTCCTGACAAATAGCTCGCGCAATACGTACTTTTTGAAGCTCTCCCCCAGAAAGTTCTTTTACACTCCGTTCCTTAAAAGCTTCCATCTGAACCCTTTTTAAGGCTTCTTCTGCCTTATGGTAATCCTCCAACGTGTAAGTTGAAGACCCTGTATGACAAAACCTAGCAGATAAAACTGTATCCATTACGCTATATGACCAAGTAAATGTTTCTTTTTGTGTAAGCCAAGCAATTTTAACAGCAAGTTTTCGCCTTGAAAAACTTTTTATATTTATTTCATCTAAGAAAATACCATTTTTACATTCTAAAATCTGCTTTTCATCTTCTGTCGCCTTATCTGTATCCATATCTGTAGCCGTAAAATCTACACAAAGGTTAGAAGATATAACATTATCCATAATACTTAAAAGAGTAGACTTTCCACTTCCATTTGGACCTGTAAGACAAACAAACTCTCCGCTTTTTACGCTAAAAGAAATATTTTTTAATATAAGTGTTTGTGAGTTTTCTTTAGACTTTTCTTTCCATGCGGCATTTAAATTTTTTACACAAAATACAGACATTTACTCATATTATAAAATAAGACTAAAACCTTGTCAGCATATTAATAAATACAGAAAACACAAATGCAAATTTTTTCTATTGACTAAATAACACGCTTGTAATACACTGTTACTATAAAAAGAAACACATACAAAATCAATATGGAGAAATACTTATGCAACTTACAGAAAAACAGCTTTCACAAATACGAGAACAAATTCGCCGTGTAAAAGCTTTTGGGAACCCTTTCTACACAGAACGATTTAAAAATATAAACCCAGAAGACATAAAAACTCAAAGCGACTTTGAAAACTTAGTTCCATTTGTTTCTAAGCAGGATTTACGTGATGCATACCCGTTAGGACTTGCTACAGTACCAGAAGAAGAAATTGTTCGTATACATTCTTCTAGCGGAACAACTGGAGCACCTGTTGTAATACCTTATACAAAAAAAGATGTTGACGACTGGGCTACTATGTTTGCCCGCTGCTACACCCTTGCAGGAATTACAAATAAAGACAGAATCCAAATTACACCAGGTTATGGTTTATGGACTGCAGGTATTGGCTTCCAAGCCGGCTGTGAAAAACTTGGTGCAATGGCAGTTCCTATGGGACCCGGTAACACAGAAAAGCAATTACAGATGATGCAGGACTTAAAATCAACTGTTATTTGTGCTACATCTTCTTATGCTCTTTTACTTGCTGAGCAGGTAGAAAAGCGTGGCCTAAAAGATAAAATCTCACTAAAAAAAGGAGTTATTGGTTCTGAACGCTGGGGAGAAAAAATGCGAAGCCGTATTCAGGACATACTTGGCATAGAACTCTTTGACATTTATGGTTTAACAGAATGTTATGGTCCTGGCATAGGAATAAATGTTCCTGGTGAAGACGCAATTAATATTTTTGACGATTATGTTTATATAGAAATTCTTGACCCTGTTACTGGCAAACCCGTTCCAGAAGGAGAAATCGGAGAAATTACTCTAACAACATTAGTAAAAGAAGGTGCTCCATTATTCCGCTTTAGAACACATGACCTTGCAGCTTTTGTTACTACACCAGGCAAAAGCGGCTTAAAGTACCCGCGCATTACACAAATTCTTGGACGAAGTGATGATATGGTAAAAGTCAAAGGAAACATTATCTTCCCAAGTACCATAGAAGATGTTATTAAAAATGTTCCAGGAACTTCTAGTGAATACCGTGCAGTAATTGAACACGAAGATGGCAAAGATAAAATGACACTTTTTGTAGAGGTTGAAGGTGGAACAGACAGAACAGAAGTTGCTTTAAGTATAGCCTACAACTTTAAACAAAAATACAACATGACTCCAGATGTTAAAGTTGTAGGGGTAGGGGAACTTCCTCGCAGCGAAAAGAAAACAAAACGTATAGAAGACAAACGCTTTAATTAAAAAATGAATTTATCTCTTCCCTAAAAGAAGAATTTAGTTCATCTTCTATCGCAGAATAAATTTTATTTTCCACAAAAGCTTCAGCTTGCGAAAATCCTGTTACGCGGTTGAGGCTTTTTTCATAAGTAAAAAGGGGGTTCTCACCGTCTAAAATATAAATACTCACAGAAGGATTTGCTGTAATTGTGCCTTGCTCTCCTGTTCCATGATATGTTTTATTTTTTTCTACAAATACATTCACTTTACAAGCATTAGCTATATTAGAAACATTTAAGCCACATTCAGAAAAAATTCGACTAATATTTTTTTGTATCCGGCTATCTTTATCATCTTTTACATTTATGCTAAAAGAAAGCTCTCTTTTGGCATTCAATAGTTGAGTATCTAACGAAGCTATTAAGTTTCTGTCTTCGCTATAAGAAGATTCTCCTGTTGAATAAAGTGTATGAGCAAAATCTAAAACATTTAAATAGCTATTAGAATTTTCTTTACATTCTTTTAATAAAGAAATTTTTCTAAGTAAAGAATTTTCTTTTTTTATTTCTTCATAATGTGAATAAAATTCTTTTTGCGCTTGCTTTACTTTACTTTCAAAAATATTCCAGGCTTCTTTGCGGTCTATATATGCACAAACAATATAACTATTTGAGTTTTTTTCATAAAAAGAATCTGTATAATGAACTGCAAAAAGAGACATAGAAGAATCTACAAAAATATTTTGCTCTAAAATTCTTTCTTTTTCAGTTGCCTTTCCATTTGAACTAACAAAAGTTTTCTTTGCTTCCGTTGTTGTTTTTACTGAATGACTAAAATGACGTGTAAGTTCTGAACTTGCATAAACACGAGCTTCTTCTACATTTTTACCTTTTCCAATGCGGGCTATGTATTTAGAAGACGGAAAAGCTTCTTCTAAAGTTTCTTCATTTGCCCACAGAGGAATATCTTGCTTTGATGTACTTGCACAACTTACAAGTACACACGTCAATACAAGAGAATAAATTATTTTTTTACTTTGCAAAAACAATGTATTCATCTGCTGTATCTGTTACATCTGAACTGTTTGAAGCAACTGAAAGTTCTTCTGAAAGTTTTGAACGAACAAGCGAAGCTAATTCTTTTGTCTGATCCGTTGTTTTATCAATTCCCTTCATTGCTTCATCTAACTGTTTGTCAAAGCGTTTTTGTTCAACTCCCCAAACAGAGTAATATTCATAGTAAGTATCTACAACTTCTTTTTTCTCTGTAACTTCAATCTCTACCCAATATTCTGCAATGCGTTCAAGGCCACTTATACGAACATCCTGTACTGCCATACGAAAATCCGTAAGCTGCTTATTTACTTCAGAAGGGTCAGCTGCATTTCCTGATTCATGAGCTGTAGCTTCCATTTTAGAAGTAACAGCTTTACCTGTCATGCGCTCCATTGCACCCGTAACTTCTGTTTCTACATCTACTAAAGTTACCCAGCTCTTTACAAAATCAAGATTATCTCCGCGTCCTGTTACAACAAACACTTTCATGCCTTCCAAACCTGGCATTTCTTTTTGTAAAAGCTGACGACTATACTGTCCTTCAGAAATAAGTTCAACCCACTTTGGAACAGACTTTCCAAATGAAGCTCCCTGATAGTTTACAACAGTATAAGTTTTGCTACCATTCTTTGTCTTTGTTCCGCCCTTAATTTTAGAGCTGGTTGTAGTTGTTGTTTTACAACCTGCAAGCATAACAAGAGCAGCACTTAAGGCCAAAAATCCTGTAAGTTTTTTCATTTTATTCCTCCAAAAATTTATAACTTAGCTTTTCTGTTTATTAAAAACTTTAAGCCTTATAAACCTATACCACATGTAAGTGCCAGCATACCAAATGAACCAAGTCCGTCTACGAGTTTACCTTTCCATTCAATGCCAAGTATGTAACCGCCAAAATTATATTCTATGCCAGCAAATATTCCCGCACTTAATCCAATGCCAAAATCAGAATGCTCCATCATCATAAAACCAAGCGAGGCACCTGCGTAAGGTCTAAGATTTTTTATAGAAACACTCACTCCGCCTAAACATCCTAATCCCAAAGAAACATATTCCATGTCACTATATCCTAATACGTCAGATTCTAAACCAATAAAATAGTTTTTTTCTCCAAATAAAAGCTGACCAGAAAAATACACATCTGAGTAATTTGTATAATCTACTGTTGCAACTTCTCCAAAAATTCCAAGGCGACTTTGCTGGGTTCTTACAAAATTAGCTTTTTTTGCAGCCTCTAAACGTTTATTTGCTTCTTCTAATTCCTGTCTTTCTTTTTCTTTTCTATCTTTTATTAGACGTTGTTCTTCTGCTAATGCTTCTTCCTGAGCTTTCTTTTTTTCTGCTTCAAGTTCTGCAAGACGTTTTTTTTCTGCTTGAGCAAAATTTGAAGCCTTTAATTCTAAAAGAGGTTTTGCATTATTTTCCATTTTATAAATTCTAAAATATTCGGGCTTTGCAATATATGTATCAGAAGTAGAATCATAAACAACTTTTAATGCAAGCTGTGAATAAAGATAAGGAACTGAAACTCTAAAATACAAATCAGCTCTTTCTACTAAATCAAGATAATCATGATATTCTTCTTTTGAAGAATTATAATTAGCAGGCTTTTTACCGGTCATTGTTTCGTAAGTTAAAGTTGCATCCGGAAGATAAGCCAATTTTGAAACATCAAGTTTAGAAATATCATTTACACTAAATGAAGAATGAACTGTCCACGAATAAGAGTTTCCATCGTATTCGTCTACATTAAGCAAAAGATAATCATCTGTTACATCAATTGAACGGAACACATAAGTTGTCTTTTGTAATTCTGCAATATTTAATTCTATTTGATTTTTGTATGAATCTAAATTTGCCTGCATACTCTTTTTTAATTCTGCAACTGTATTTTCTTTTTGCTTTTGATAAATTGATTTTATTTCTTCTACATCTTGTGCCCTAAATTTTTTTGCCATTTCTGTAGGATTACCATTTGCATCAGTTTCACCTTTTGCCCACGGTTCATTATTTTTTGCCTTGATTTTTTCTTTCATCACTGAATCATATTCTTTTTGAATTTTTTGAACGCTTTCGTCTAAAAGTTTATTCAGTTGATTAAAATTTGATTTATCACTTTCAATAAGTTCAATTCTCTTTTTTAAAGACATCTGTTCTATTACAGCAGCTCTAAGTTCTGCTCGTTTTTTTTCCAGCTCTACAATTTCTTTATTTATCTGTTCTTGCTGTTCACGACTAAGCTCTTCTATTTCTTTTTTCTTTTTAGCTTCATTTGCTTCTGCTTCACTCTGACGTCGTAAAGCCTGTTCTGCCTGCATCTTACTTTTTTCAAGCATGTCTATCTTTAATTGAAGAGCTAAAGCTTTTCTTTCTGCTTCTGCTTTTTCTTCTTGAGTTTTTGCATTTTGTTCCAGCAAAGCCTTTTCTTTTTCTATTTCTTCTATCTGCTTAGTGTAATCTTGTAAATATTTTTTATAACTTTCAGAACTATTTTCCTGATGCAATAACTGACTTATTAAACTTGCAGGAATTGAATTTATATAAGATTTTTTTTGAATTGCCAAAAGTGTATTATAAGCAAGCTTATCTATACTTTCATCAGAAGTTACATTTAAAAGTGCAAGTTTATCTGTAACAATTGCTGCTACCAGCTTTTTAGTTTCTATTTCTGAAAGCTCACAAACAATCTGCCATGAATTTTGAGAAAGCTTTGACATCTTCATCAATAAAGATAATTCTGCTTTGCTTCCCTTATCTGTAGCATAAGCAGCTTCTTCACTACCCATACCGGTTGCAGCTTCTATTTGGCTTTTTAACTGAATGGCTTCAAGATTTTCATCTACACTAGACGTTCTTACACTAATTTCTGGAACGCTCAAAATGTCTTGTAAGAATCTATTATAAGCAGACGACATGTAAGTTTTAGACGTATTATCCAGATTAGAAGATTCCATTTCTACTTTTACAACAAGCTCTTTTGCAAATGAAGAAAATGTAAAAACAGATGACAGAAATAACGCACAAATCTTCTTAAACTTTTTCATTAAACTTACCTTTAACTCTATTCTAATACACTTTATTCTACTTCTCAAGTCTGCTATAGTGGTGTCATGAAAACACCGCTTACAACCCTTTGCTATATAGAAAAAGAAAATTCTTACCTAATGTTACACAGAATAACAAAAAAGAATGATGAAAATCATGACAAATGGATAGGCCTTGGCGGACACTTTGAAAAAGGCGAAAGCCCTGAAGATTGCGTTAAGCGAGAAGTAAAAGAGGAGTCCGGTCTTACGCTAAACAGCTTTAAATTTAGAGGCATTGTTACATTTAATCTTTCTGACACCTTAACAGAATACATGCACCTTTTTACCAGTACAGATTTTTCTGGCACCTTAATTGACTGTGACGAAGGTAAACTTGAATGGGTTGAAAAATCACACATAAAAAATTTAGAACTTTGGGAAGGCGACAAAATATTTTTAGATTTACTAGAAAAAAATGCACCGTTTTTTTCTCTTAAGTTAAATTATATGGAAGATGGAAAACTTATATATGCAGAATTGGATGGTAAAAAACTTAATTTACAAACGAACGTTCGTTAATACCTACCGTTATCACTCTACCAAACATTCGTTTATTCTAAACTAATCGTTATTAAAAACGTTTTATAAAGCCTTTTTATCAATAATTAATCAAATAAATTCAGGGCATAAAAAAACCGTTCATTAGTAAAAATCAACTAACAAACGGTCAAAATATATATAAAGACTAACAAACGTTAGTTCTAAAAAACTATTTTGCACCCCATTCCTTATAGTAAGCGTCAATTTCGGTTTTAATTTCATCGGTAATTATGCCATTGCTTCCAGCTTTGTAAAGGCTTTCTACAACTTCACTCATGCTTACAATTGCTTTGGCTGGAAAACCGTATTTTTCTGTAATTACGTCCAGGGCACTTTTTTCTGAGTCTGCTGCACGTTCCTGGCGGTTAAGGCTTACGATTTCACCTACAATGTTTACTTTTGCACATGAGGTTACAATTGGATATGTTTCTTCAATAGATTTACCGCTGGTGGTTACATCTTCTATAATAACAACTCTGTCACCATCTTTCAGATCTGACCCCAGAAGAAGTCCTTTATCTGCACCGTGATCTTTTGCTTCCTTGCGATTTGAACAGTAACGGATTTCTTTTCCGTAAAGCTTATAGTAAGCTATAGAAGTTGCAACACTTAAAGGAATGCCCTTATATGCAGGGCCAAAGAGAACGTCAAAATCGTCTCCAAAATTTGCATGAATGGCCTGGGCGTAATATTCACCAAGACGCATAAGCTGGCTTCCTGTAACATAGGCTCCGGCATTCATAAAGAAAGGTGAGTGACGGCCACTTTTTAAGGTAAATGAGCCGAATTTAAGCACCTTACATTCAACCATAAAGTCAATAAAATCTTTCTTATACTGTTCCATGATTTCTGATTGTAGCAAAAAAAAAGCGCCTCCACAAGGGAAGCGCCTTTGAGCTTTCTAGTGTCTAATTAAATTAGAAAGGAAGAAGTGAAGAAAGTCCACTAAGAACGTCTCCACCAGAAAGTGATGATGTTGAACCAGACTTAATATTCTGCTGTGCCTTTACGTTCTTGTATTTGATTGCAAGAGCTGTACCGTAGTATGTTGTGGTTGATGTATAACCTGAAATGATCTGAAGCGGGCTGAAAGAGCTTTCGCTTCTCTGGTCAATGCGTACATTGATTACGTCGTCTGCACCAAGCTTCTTTGCTTCTGCCATAAGGTCTGCATAAGTAACTTTCTTACCAGTTGTAGATCTGTTGAGCATGAAAGGAGAAACTTCTGTTGTTTCAGATGTTTCAATTTGAACGATTCCTACACTATCGAAATCCTAGATTGTGATTTCTGCATAGTTTGACCAACCCTGCTTAGCTGTGGTCATGTCTGTAGAAGAACAGCCTGTTACTGCAAGTGCAACTGCTACAGCAGCAACAATTCCTAAAAATTTTTTCATTGTAATTCCTCCAAATGAATTAACTGAAATTTACATTAAATTACTATATTAGAGTTGTCAAGACATTTATAAAAATAATTTAAAAAAAACTTAAGTTTCTTGTTAGTTTCATATAAGGATTAGGAAATTCTGGGGATTATTAGGAATTTTATGTGATTTGAGGAGGCTTGAAGTAAGTCAAGGCCAGGAAGTGAGTTTTTTGAGGGGCATAGTAGAGTTTTGAGGCTGGCGCAGATGGCAGGTTCTTTGAGTGGCTAGCAGATTTTGGGGTGGCCGTGGGTGGCAGGTTTTTGGGGGTGGTCAGTGGATAATTTTGGGGGCAGTAGATTTTTTTGGTGGGAGTCGGCAGGTTGCGATGGGTAGTGAAGAGTGGATAGATAGGAGCAGGAGAGGTCTGGAAAAATGCCTCGAATATTATAAAAAGAAAACATTGCATTGACAAATAATATTATATGTAATATAGTATAATTGTATAAATAACATTATGAGGATTAAATGTAAAAAAAATAAATAGAAAGGGGGTGTAAATGAATTTTACAAACAGTTCCACTTTATTGGATGCTGTTGTATTAGCAGCTGTTGCTAGTGAAAGGGAAGGAACTTACGGATACAAGATAACTCAGGATGTGCGGAGTGCCTTAGATGTATCAGAAAGCACCTTGTATCCAGTTTTACGCAGGCTTCAGACAAATGGTCTATTGGAAACCTACGATCAAGAGTTTAACGGTCGAAATAGACGCTATTACAAACTTACAGAAGCTGGTGGAGAAGAGCTAAAAAGAATCAGAATGGAGTGGTGGGACTACGCCAGAAAGATAAACGCCATTTTACTGAATGAGGAGGCACAAAATGACGCGGAGTGAATATTTTATTCAGCTTAAAAATGCCCTAAGGGTACTTCCAGTGGAAGAACAGGAAGAAGCTCTGGAGTACTACCGTTGTTTCTTTGATGATGCTAGTGATGACGAGAAAGCCATGGAAGAACTTGGTTCTCCTGAAGAGCTCTCTCGTGCTATTACAGAAAAATTTGCCTGTGTGCCTGAATTAAAGAAAAAAGCATGGAATACAGGTCATGAAGGCAGAGCTGGTAACTTTTCTAAGGAAAGTGTAAGGGCTGTGGACATTTCTGTAGGAGCTGCAGAAGTGGTTATGGCCGGAACAGATGATAACTATTTCTGTGTAGAGTATCGTAATCTGGATCCAGGAGACATGATGTGTGCCCTCTCTCCATTTGGAACTTTTACTATAGAAAATGCCCGTAGAATTCCAGATTTTGGAAGGCTTTTTAGACATCGTGATGACGGAGGAGTAAATCATCCCCGTATACTCATAAAGATTCCAAGAGTTTGTGAGCTGGATTTAGTTCGCATTCATGTGGGAGCAGGTTCCTTTGTAATGAAGGATGTTGACATTAAAACACTGCGCAGTTATCTTGACGTGGGTGCTGGAAATCTGGAGGTAAGTAAACTGAATGGAGGCCCCGCGGAGCTTCATGTTGGAATGGGGCACCTTAAGTACTGCGGAAAGACAAGCGGTCTTGTGAAAGCAGATTGTGGAATGGGTCAGCTAGAGATGCTGCTGGAAGGAAAAGAAGAAGATTATACTGTGAGTGGCAAGGTTGGTCTTGGGGAAATCCGTATGAACGGAAAAAAAAAGCGGTTTCGGAAGTCTGGAGTGTGGGGAAAAAAAGGAAAATCATTTTTCTTTGAACTGCGGACTTGGAGAAATAAAGATTGAAATTAAGTAGGAGATTGTAAAATGAGCAAGCGTTTATATAAGTCAAATGACAGGAAGATTGCCGGTGTCTGTGGTAGCGTTGCAGAATACTTTAACTGGGATCCAACAGTGGTTCGTGTACTCTGGGGTGTACTTTCTCTGTGTACTTCTGCATTTCCAGGAATTATTATCTATATAATTCTTGCTTTTGTAATGCCGAGTCGTCCTTCTGATGATGCTGACTGGGATAATATGAAGAGGGCAAATGACTACAAGCCTTCAGAGGATGCAGAATTCAACAGCTACTTCGAAAAAGAAAAGAAGCAGAAAAAGGACAGTGAGTAAATGGGGCAGCCAAGACTTTTTAGCATGATAGATAAGGCTGTGTATGACTATAACCTTATAGAGGAAGGAGACAAAATTCTTGTTGGAGCTTCCGGGGGTAAGGATTCTACAGCCCTTATTGAATACTTTGCTACTAGAAAAAAGCGTAGAAAAGACGTTCACTTTGAATTTACGGCTCTGCATGTTCAAACAGAAATTACACCTCCTCTTTCTAAAGACATGCTTACTTTAATAAAAGGGTGGGGCGTAGAAGTTATTTCTCTTGATGTTGATGTTCTTGGCAGATTAAAAGAAAACAGAAAGATGAATTGCTACTGGTGTTCTATGCAACGCCGTACAGAGCTTTTAAAATACGCACTAGAAAACAATTATACAAAACTTGCTTTAGGTCATCACATAGATGATATTTTAGAAACACTTTTAATGAATATGCTGAATAAATCTGAACTTTCTACAATGGTACCTCGTCTTAAATATGAAAATTATCCACTAACAATCGTTAGGCCATTATGTTATGCAGATATACCAACTATAAAAGAACATGCACTAACGAACGGTTATATTTCCTCTACTTGTACATGCACATATCAGGAAAATTCAGGCAGAAAAGAAGCTCGTTCCAAGCTGGATATACTAACGAACGGAAGTTTACACAAAAAACAAAATATGTTTAACGCCCTAAAAAACATTAATCCAATGTATTTACCATAACTAACGTTAGTTAACTCTAAATTAACATCTTTGAACAAAATTACTAATTGATTAAAAATATTGTTATATGCTACATTTTTTATGTCAGCAAAGGGGCTGTGTGCAATTATGCTGATTCTCTGGAGAGTTTTCATCACTCCCGATGAAACGCCGAAGGGTTAAGAGAATATAATCTTTAAGGATTTTATGTGCGCGGTAACTTTTCTTTTCCTTGAAAAAGGAATAAAAAAGAAAAGTTACCGACAGAAAACTAAAATCCCTTGAGGATTTTAGTTTTCTGATATCTCAGGCACAAAGGACAGGGCATTTTCTAAAGTATTCAAAGAAAAGTTCTAACCACATTCCAGAGAGCGAGGGCGTTCTGTTACGTACCCGCTCTATTTTTTTTAAAGGACAAGTCTATGTTTGACACAATCCTAAACAAAATTGATGACGTTGTGTGGGGAATTCCTACCATCGTACTTATTCTTGCAACGGGCCTGGTTTTAACAATCCGTGCTAGAGGAATTCAGTTTACAAAATTAGGCCGCGCTTTTAAGCAGATTTTTAAGAAAAACGAAGGTCATGGAGAGCTTTCCGGTTTTTCTGCTCTTTGTACGGCACTTTCTGCAACAATTGGAACTGGTAACATTGTAGGTGTTGCAACAGCAATCGCAGCAGGTGGACCAGGAGCCCTCTTCTGGATGTGGATAGCAGCAATCTTAGGAACAGCAACTAAGTTTGCCGAATGTATGTTGGCAATCAAATATCGTGAAGTAAAGGAAGATGGTCACGTTCTTGGCGGTCCATTCTACACAATCGAAAAAGGTATGGGACCTAAGTGGAAGTGGCTTGCAGTTTTGTTTGCAATCTTTGGCGTTTTAGCAGGTCTTTTGGGCATTGGTACAATGACTCAGATTAACGGTATTACTTCTGCTGTAAACATGGCTTTTGACCCCACAAGTAAGCACGTAGCATTTACTCTTGCCGGAACTTCATACACCTGGGCAACAGTTATTGGAGGAGCTATCGTAACACTCTGTGCGGCTCTCGTAATAATCGGAGGCTTAAAGCGCATTTCTAAAGTTGCAGAAAAAGTTGTTCCTGCAATGGCAATCATCTATGTATTCTTAGGTGTTTCTGTAATCATCATGAACGCAACAAAGATTCCTGCCGCATTTGTTTTAATCTTTAAGAGTGCATTCGGCTTTAAAGCAGTTCTCGGAGGAGCAGTTGGTTGGACTTTAAAGCAAATAACAGATTCTATGCAGAAAGGTATTGCCCGCGGTATCTTCTCTAACGAAGCCGGTCTTGGTTCAGCTCCAATCGCAGCGGCTCCTGTTAAAACAACAGAACCTGTTGAACAAGGTCTTGTAAACATGACAGGTACTGTAATAGATACACTTATTGTTTGTACTATGACAGGTCTTGCAATTGTTCTTGCTTTAACAAACCCGGAGTTCTTTGCACAATACGAAGCTAACGGTTGGAAAGGTGTTGAACTTACTGCAAATGCACTTTCTTTTGACTTAGGTGGTGACGGAATTTCCGTTCAGTTTCTATTAATGCTTTGCCTTGCATTCTTTGCATTTACCACAATTCTGGGATGGGACTACTACTCAGAAAAATGTCTTGAATACCTTACCAACGGAAAAATGAAGTTCGTAATGATTTACCGTGTAATTTACATCATTGCTATTGCAATAGGACCTTACTTTACTGTAAACGCAGTATTTACTATTGCAGACATTACAAATGGCCTTATGGCAATTCCTAACTGTATTTCCCTCATTGTCTTAAGCGGTGTTGTGGCGAAAGAATGTAAGGATTACTTTAATAAGTATCCAACATTAGGCTAAGTAAAAAAAAATGAACGATAGCTTTAAAGCTATCGTTCGTTTATAAATAAAAATAAATTGCTAATCAAATAAATCTTTTTCTTTATTCTATCTGTGCAAAAAACGTGCAAAACATGGGTACAACGTTGACGGTACAAGCATTTAACGATATACTACTTTTTACATATATATATGGAGGACATAATGGCTAAGACCAAGTATGTTTATTTTTTTGGTAACGGCGATGCAGATGGCGATGAAAGCATGCGCGCTGAACTCGGTGGAAAAGGTGCAAACCTTGCACAGATGGCAAAAAAACCTTTAAGCCTTCCAG
>CALFIX010000058.1 GCA_937877515.1 uncultured Treponema sp. | reverse complement strand
GCAGACATACTTACAAAAGAAGGAAATGTTATAGAAATTCAAACAGCAAGCCTTTCTCATCTGGAGCCCAAAATAAGAAAATTTATAGCAGAAGGAAGAAACATTACCGTTGTTTACCCTTTGGCAGAAGAAAAATACATAGAAACTTTTTCTCAAGAAAAAAAATTATTAAGAAAAAAGAAAAGTCCTAAAAAAATGTGCATTTACGGCATCTTTAAGGAACTTACAAAACTAACTCCATATCTTTTAGACAGGCACTTTACCTTAGAGGTTATTGGAGTAAGCTATGCAGAAGAAAGAACTCTGACGGAAGAACCTGTTCAGTCTAAAAATAAAATGAGGCGCTATAAAAAAAACTGGCTCAAAACAGGTAAAAGACTTATTTCAATAAGAAGCACAACAATTCTACACGGAAAAAAAAGCTACAAAGCCCTTATTCCAAGCAACACGGAAGGTCTGAATGATTTTTTTACCGTAAAAGATTTATATCATGCCATAAAAGCAAAAGAAAAAAATGCAAAAGAACAAGATGCCCGTCTTATGGCCTGGGTTTACACTCGCCTTACACTTTTTACAAAAGAAGGAATAAAAGGCCGCTCTTATATTTATAAAAGAACATAAAAAAAGCCCCGCATTTTACAGCAGGGCTTCCTCTATAAACTTCAGACTACCATGAATCGCTCATGTCGTCTTCGTCTTTATTTTCATAGTCGTAAAGATCTGTTACAGCACGAAGGTCATCTATGTACATATAGTATGAACCGCGAGCTTCCATTGGGCTACAGTCTACACGGAAACCTACAATACGAAGACCAGGCTTATCTCCATGGTAAACGCTAGACTGAACAATTCCATGCTCTCCATCTGGAGAAGGAGGAATAGCTGTTGTAAGCTTTTTCCAACCAGAGAACTCTAAGGAACCAAGCCAGATTTCAAAGTTGTTTCCATTGTAATCCTGAACCAAGAGCCAGAGCTGATGTCCCATGTTACGTCCGCAAACCCACATAGAAACAGTCTTTGTAATACCTTCAATAGGAATTGGACGAGCAGCCGTAATGTAGAAAGAGTTGATTCCTCGTCTGAAGAATTCGACCTTTACACCAAGAACCTTGCTATCTTCCATTTCCTGATTATTTGCATCATTAAGAGCTTCTTTTGCA
>CALFIX010000057.1 GCA_937877515.1 uncultured Treponema sp. | reverse complement strand
TAACGCAGTCGTCGCCCTGCCATACCATTGCAACAACAGGACCGCTTGTAATGTAATCTACGAGAGGGTCATAGAATGGCTTTCCCTTGTGCTCAGCGTAGTGCTGTGCGGCAAGCTCCGGGCTGATATTCATAAGCTTAAGTCCAACAAGCTTAAGACCTTTCTTTTCAAGGCGACTGATAACCTCGCCAACCAAACGCCTGTTTAATACGCCAGGCTTTAACATTGCAAAACATCTTGTACTCATGAAGCAAAATGTACAATAAATACACCCCTTTTGCAAGGCATATTTTAAGCTTTACTTAACAAGCTCTACTTTGTTTAGCCCAATTCTTGCAGGATAGTGTTCTACATAAGTTACTCTGTTATCTGCAACTCCTACCTTTACGACTTCGCTTTCTGTAGCACCGGGCATTTCTTCCATACCGTTAAAAATAAAGTTTCCCATGGAATAAACAATAAGGCTTTTTTTGTACCATTCAGTTTGCTGCAGCACATGAGGATGGCTTCCAAAAACAATGCCGGCTCCCGCATTGCACAGGGCTTCGTAAAACTCGCGCTGCTTTTTGGTCGGCTTAAAATGGTATTCCTCGCCGCCATGAACATTTACGACAACAAAAAAGCCTTTCTCTTTTTCTTTTTTTATGCTTTCTAAAAGCTCTTCACTCTGCCATAAAATTCCTGCACGGGTTTCTGTAGCTGTTGCCGTCTTTTTTCCGTCAAACCCCGAACGCTCTACAGGAAAAGCCCCGCATGAAATTACACTTAGTTTTAAGCCGTTTACTTCTGTATGATAAAATTTTTTAGCTTCATCAAGGTTATACCCTACTCCGCTTGTTGGAATGGAAAATTCCTCAAAAGCCTTCAGCGTATCCTTAAAGCCTTCTTCGCCATAATCATAACAGTGATTATTTGTCTGCATAAGGTAGTCAAAACCAGCTTCCATAATCTTAGGTAAAACTGCTTTTTTAAACTTAAAGGTATAGGTCTTTATTGCATTGTCCCAGGAGTCTGTTACAACGCCTTCTAAGTTTCCAATAGTAAAATCTGAATTTTGTAAAATGGGAAGAGTATCTGAAAAAACTTTTTCTACGCCGTCAGGACTGTTAAGTAAAACCTCCTGCACTCCGCGGGCAACCATTATGTCGCCAACGCTTGCAATGCTTACAGTCCTAACTTTTTTTTTTGAGAGAATTTTTCCTTACAGAAAGAATCTAAAACCTCATCAACTTCATCTTCATACACAGTACAATAAACGCCGCAGGTAACATTAAGCTTGTAATCATCATCGCCGGCATACAACCCCTCTACAGGTAAAGCCTGGTTACCCTCCGGCATTTCACTTATTGTAGAAAAGCTTACAACAGAATCCTGAGTAAACTTATAATTTTTAAAATTGGAAGGAACAGACGGCACTAAAGAAAATCCGTCCAGCTCATAAAATTTTTCATTTGAAAGTACGTCTTTCTTTAAGAACGGCAGAGTCTCTACATAGGAAAGCTCTGCGGCTACAATACCGCGGGGAGAAAAAAATGTCTGCTTTTCTATGGTAGACTCACTTTTTTTAACCGCAATACACAAAGGTTTTTCAGAAATAAAGGAATTTTCGCTTAAATTGAGTGTGTCATAAATAACGTCATCAGTAATGACTATGTATGCCTTAGGCCTGAAAAATGCACCATAAAGGGAAAATGCAAAAACAATTGCCAATATGGTTATGCCTGCAACGTGAGCAAGAAATACAATCTGACTTTTTTTAATACTCATACCATTTATTTTATGGTAGGAAAAACCAATTTTCAAGAAAAGCTTTCTTTTAAGACTTAGATAATAGCATATTTTTACATTTTTTTTGTTACAAAAATTAATTTTAAAGCTAAATTCAATTTTTAGTTTTATAAAACTAACGGCTTTCATATCGATTTTTATCTTCTTACATGCTAGACTGTTTTTTAAGGCAGAGCCAGTCCGGGTAACTCGCCATCCGTGACTAATATTTTTTTCTAAGGACACATAATGCGTAAGTTTGAAGTAGTATCTGAATATTCTCCAAGCGGAGACCAGCCGGAAGCAATAAAGGCTCTCTCGGAAGGCTTTTTACGGGGCGATAAATACCAGACGCTAAAGGGCGTTACTGGAAGCGGAAAAACCTTTACCATGGCAAAAATCATCGAGGCTGTTCAGCGTCCGACTCTGATTATAAGTCACAATAAAACTTTGTCCGCCCAGCTTTACCGGGAGTTCAAAACATTTTTTCCTCACAATGCAGTGGAATATTTTGTAAGCTATTACGACTACTACCAGCCGGAAGCCTATGTTCCCGCCCGGGATCTTTATATAGAAAAAGATGCAGCCATCAACAAGGAAATTGACCAGATGAAAATGGCGGCAACCTACAGTCTGATGGAGCGTCGTGACGTAATCGTAATTGCGACAGTAAGCTGCATTTACGGCTTGGGCATGCCGGAACTTTACAAGAGCATGAGGCTTCACCTGGAAAAGGGAGAAAGTCCAGACTTACACCGCCTTGCACTTGATTTGAGTCAGATTCAGTACAGCCGTAACGATGCAGTTTTAGAGCGCGGAACTTTTAGAATAAAGGGGGATGTAATAGAAATCTATCCGCCATACATGGAATTTGACGAAGCGTATAGAATAGAGCTTGACTTTGATAAAATTTTCAGAATACGGCGCTTTAATGCGGTAAGCGGAGAAATTACAGAAGAACTAGACGAGACTACAATCTACCCTGCAAAAAACTTTGTTGTTCCTCAGGATCAGCTGACACTTGCAACCGAGCGTATCATGGCAGAATTAAATGACCGAGTGGAAGAATTAACGGCTCAGAAAAAGCTTTTTGAAGCAGAGAGGTTAAAGACTCGCGTTACTTACGACATAGAGATGATGAAAGAAATGGGCTACTGCTCGGGAATAGAAAATTATTCAGCCCCCATTGCAGGGCGTGCACCGGGGGAAGCTCCTGCAACACTTTTGCATTATTTCCCGGATGACTTTCTGTGCATGATAGATGAGGCTCACGTTACGGTTCCACAGATTGGTGCAATGTACGAAGGCGACAGAAGCAGAAAGCAAAATCTTGTGGACTTTGGTTTCCGTTTACCCAGTGCATTGGACAACAGGCCTTTAAAGATTGACGAGTTTACAGAAAAGATGAACCAGGTAATCTATGTAACGGCAACTCCACGAAAAGAAGAAATAAAAAAGAGCACTCAGGTTGTAGAACAGATAATCCGCCCTACGGGACTTTTAGACCCTATTGTAGAAGTCAGGCCCACAGAAGGCCAGATGCAGGACATCTACAGGGAAGTTCAGGAGCGCATTGCAAAAAAAGAGAGAAGTCTTGTCTTAACGCTTACAAAAAAAATGGCGGAGGACTTAACGGACTATCTTACGGGGCTTGGAATGAAAGTCCGCTACATTCACTCAGAAATAGACACGTTTGAACGGGTAGAAATTCTAAAGGCACTTCGCAGCGGAGAAATTGATGTTCTTATAGGAATCAACCTTTTGAGAGAAGGAATTGACTTACCGGAAGTAAGCTTTATAGCCCTCTTAGACGCAGATAAGATTGGATTTTTACGGAGCACGACAAGCTTGATTCAGATAATTGGAAGAGCCGCAAGAAATGCGGAAGGCATGGTGGTAATGTATGCAGACCGCATGAGTGACGCCATGAAGGAAGCCATTGACGAAACTAAAAGGCGCCGCACGATTCAGGAAGAGTACAACAAAACTCACGGCATTACTCCAAAGACAATAAAAAAGGCTGTAGAGAATATCTTGGAGCATCAGAAAGTTGACGCAGAAGAAAACGCAAAGGTTGAGCTTGAAACCCTAAAGAAAACTGCAAACCTCTTTGACGCAAAGCAGCGGAAAAAACTGATTGAGGTCTTAAAGAAAGAAATGGAAGAAGCCGCAGACATTTTGGACTACGAAAGAGCCGCTTCCATCCGCGACCAGATTTACGAAATTGAAAACACTTACGGAAAGTAAAGTCTTTAGTCTTTTCAAATCCGCTTGACACTCTGCTTTTTTTTCTATAATCTTCTCTACAATTGCGAAACTTCGCAGCTAAGGACGGTGAGAACACACATGGCAACAATCAATGTTGACGAGAATGAGAATCTTGAAAAAGCTATCAAGCGTTTTAAGAGAATGGTTGAAAAAGAAGGTATTATCCGTGAATGGAAAAAGCGTGAGTATTACGAAAAGCCTTCAACAATCCTTAACCGCAAAAATAAGACTTTGCAGCGTAAGTTGATGAAGAAAAACCACAAGGGTCATGATTCAAAAAGCTTCTAAGATTGTTTTAAGAGATGCCTCCGCATACAAGCGGGGGTTCTTTTTTTTAGTTTTAAATTTCATTTTTTCAGCCGCATTATTTTTATCTTGCAAAACAGTTCCGCTTAATTCAGAGTCTTATGAGAAAAATCATGAGGGGGCTGTTCTTTTTTCCAAAAGTCTTGAATGGACTTTTGTTCAAGACGGAGTTTTTTGCTCTGATTTTGAAAATTCAGAATACGGCATTTTATACCATGTAATAAAGGTAGATCTTTCTAATCCTTTGGTTGAGCTTGCGCTGGTGCCGAAATCTGTGCATAAGGCGAAGGACGGTTTTTGCGTGGCGGTGAATGCGACTCAGTTTTCAAGGAAGGCTCTTTTTTCTAAGAGTTTTGTCGGAATTTGCAGAATTGACGGAAAAGATTTAAGTTCACCCGTTGAAAAATATGC
>CALFIX010000056.1 GCA_937877515.1 uncultured Treponema sp. | reverse complement strand
GTAACACGCGTTTACTAAAAGTAACACGCGTTTACTAAAAGTAACACGCGTTTACTTATTTTCTTTAAATATTAGTCCAAAAATTTTTCTTACAACAGGACCTGCAAAAAAGAGCTGCCATAAGAGGGCCATAGGGTAGTTTAATGCAGTGGTTTCCAGCCATATAGAAATAATTTCTTTTTGAAATCCGCCTTTAAAAATAATTGTTGCAGCAAGACTCATTAAAGGGCACATAAACCAGACGGAACAAACAGAAATGGAAAGAATAATCCATAAGATTTTATCTTCTTCTGGGTTGAAAAGCTTAAATGTAATTTTCTTTGCAAGGGGACCTGCAATAAGCATATCTAAAATAATTGCAATTGGACCCATGATAATTAATTCATGAAAGGCCATTAAAAATACTTTGTTTGAAAGGCCACCAATACTAAGAGAAATGTTGTAACAGATCATGGCGTATACCATAACAAACACCATTAAAACTGTAAAAACTATTTCCTGTAAAAAATTCTTCGGCATAGTTTAACTCCTTTTGCCGTGTGGTATTCAGGATTGTTAAACTACGTGCATAACAGAACGTATGAGCAGGGGAGACTTCCCCAGATGTGCAATCTGATTTAGTGCGCAACTTTATACAAAAATGCGTTTGGTGTCAACATCTTTTAGACTTGCGTGTAGAGCTTATATAGCACAAAAAAAAAATCTGTGATAAGATAAAAGCTGTAAGGGGGTAATTTGCATGGCAAAAAAACTTTATAATATGGCAACAGAAAAACCTGACCAGATGGATAAAGAGCACATGCTGCAGCTTAAAAGCATCTTTTTAGCTCCTTACATGCAGCTTGCTACAGGTTTAATTGGTAAAAGACGTCGTGCCGGCGGCAATATGTTCAGGCATCAGATAGATACGATGAGTATTTTAATTGACTACGGTTACATAGACAGCGTTCTTTTAAAGGCTAGCTGCATTCATGACACAATAGAAGACATTCCCGGTTTTGATGAAAATTTAATTCGCGAAGTTGATGAAGAGGGTGAGGAAGTTTTAAAGCTTGTCCTGGAAGTTACAAAGAGGGAAGGACAGGATAAAACTGAATACCTGAGGGGTATAATTGACCACGGAAGCTACAGGGCAAAGCTTTTAAAATGTGCCGACCGCATCAGTAACATGATAAGCTTGGGCTTTGTCACAGACAGCAAATTTATAGAGCGTTATTGTGACGAAACAGAATATTTTATTTTTCCCATTGCACTTGAAGTAGATTACAACATGTATCAGGAGCTTATTGATTTAGTACGTACCCGTCGAAAGTTTTTGGAGGAGTCCGGATATTATGAAAATAGATAAAATTATTCGGGGGGGGTACTTATGTATAGGTATTCTTCTCTGTCTTATAGTTTCTTGTGTTTTAGACGAGGAAGCTGTTAATCAGTATTATTTACCTAAAGTTTCTTCTGAAGAGTATAATATTTCTCCAGACGGCAGTGGCGTAACTTTTTTGGTTTCTCAAAGTGAAGAAGAATTCTCTTTTCAGTGGTATGAGACTTCTGACGGTACCCTTGAAAATGCAGAGATTATTTTGGGAGAAACTTCTCCAAGCTATTATACAGGTACAATTTTAAAAGGCATACATTATTATTTCTGTAAAATTACTTCGGATTCAGAAGAAAGTTACATACCTTTTTCTGTAGCCTTTACGGGCTTACCTCTTGTAGAAATAAATACCGTAGATAACGAAGAGCCTTCCTGTGAATATATTTCCTGGAAAGAAGGCGGCGGTAATTATGGTGCAACTCTGAAAAATGCTACAAAAGTACCAGGACGCCTTAGAATAGTTTTAAGCGATGGTTTAATCATGTATGACAGTGGTGAATATAAGGAAGATGAAAGCGGCATGAAAATAAAATACAGAGGAAACACTTCTGCTTACCCTGCAAAAAAGCCGTATAAAATAAAACTTGAAGAAAAAGATGATTTATTAAAGTCTATTTGTGTTTCTGGAGATCAAAATAGAAAATCAAATTCTTTTAAAGATAAAAACTGGATTCTGCTTAAAGATGCAACAAGTCTAAAGACTTTTGTAGGTCTTACTGTTTCTGACATTGCAGGAATTTCCTGGACACCAGAATTTGCTTTTGTTGATGTTGTGATGAATGGAACATATAGAGGCATTTACCTTTTGATAGAATCTGTAAATAAAAGTGTAATGCGGGCAAATGTAAAAAATGATGGTTATATTATAGAGCGGGATGCTTATTGGTGGAATACAGATGTAAGAGTTATCACAGAACTATATAATCAAAAATATACGTTTAAGTATCCTGATGAAGATGATATTACTCAGGAGCAGCTTGCATATATTGCAGATTATTTTTCCCAGGTAGAAAAGTCTTTAGATAATGCAGCCTACGAAGATTTTATTGATGTAGAAAGTTTTAGTCGCTGGCTTTTAGTACATGACATTTTGGGAACATGGGACAGTTGTGGCTCCAATATTTATATCAGTAAGTATGACTCAACAGAGCAGTCAAAACTGGTCATGTCCACTCCCTGGGATTTTGACTCAAATTACATAATGAAAAACGCCTGGTCTAATGTTCATAACAGCAACAGAATTTATTCTGCCTTATTGCTTTCAAGCGAAAATACGGCTTTTATAGATTCTTATAAAGAAGTGTGGGAGAATATAAAAGATTATGTATGGCCCCTCTTATACGTAAAGCTTGAATTGCTAAACGAAAAATCGGGTGAAAATATAAATATTTCCAGGGAATATGATTCGCTTTACTGGGAAACCTCATATACCACTATAGAACATGATATTAATAAGGCTTCTGAATGGTTTAAGGAGAGGGTTTCCTGGTTAAAAGATGCTATTGGTGAAATGTAGCATCTACGTGACTTAAATCCTTAAAATGTGCATAACTATTGAATTTAAAGCAAAATATCTGTATATTTATTGCAAAATATTTCTCTATTTCTAAGGAGTTAATTGTTATGGCTAATGTTAGAGTTGCTATCAACGGTTTTGGTCGCATCGGTCGCTTGGCTTTCCGCCAGATGTTCGACGCAGAAGGTTATGAAGTAGTTGCAATCAACGACCTCACAAGCCCAAAAATGCTTGCTCACCTTTTAAAGTATGACACTGCACAGGGCGGATACGCTGGAAAAATTGGTGAAGGAAAACACACAGTAGAATCACACGACGGCGAAGGCGAAGATAACTACATCGTAGTAGACGGAAAGAAAATTGTTATTTACAAGATGCCTAACGCTGCTGATCTTCCATGGGGAAAAATCGGTGTAGACGTAGTTCTTGAATGTACAGGTTTCTATACTTCAAAGGAAAAGGCACAGGCTCACATTACAGCTGGTGCTAAGAAAGTTGTTATTTCTGCCCCTGCAGGAAACGATCTTCCAACAATCGTTTACAATGTAAACCACAAGACACTTACAAAGAATGACAACATCATTTCTGCAGCCAGCTGTACAACAAACTGCCTGGCTCCAATGGCAAAGGCTCTTAACGACTACGCTCCAATTCAGAGCGGTATCATGAGCACAATTCACGCTTACACTGGCGACCAGATGATCCTTGACGGTCCACAGAGAAAGGGTGACCTCCGCCGTTCACGCGCAGGTGCTCAGAACATCGTTCCTAACTCAACTGGTGCTGCAAAGGCTATCGGTCTTGTAATTCCTGAATTAAACGGAAAACTTATCGGTTCTGCTCAGCGTGTTCCAACACCTACAGGATCTACAACTCTTCTCTTTGCTGTAGTAAAGGGTAAGGACATCACAAAAGAAGGAATCAACGCTGCAATGAAAGCTGCTGCAACAGAAAGCTTTGGTTACAACGAAGACGAAATCGTTTCTAGCGATGTAATCGGTATGCGCTATGGTTCACTCTTTGACGCAACACAGACAATGGTTGCAAAGATTGACGACGACACATACGAAGTAGAAGTTGTTTCTTGGTACGATAATGAAAACAGTTATACTTCACAAATGGTTCGCACAATCAAATACTTTGCTGAGAACTGCTAAGGTAACTGTTTGTTAGTTATAGGGGCTTTGCTTTGCAAAGCCCTTTTTTTATGAGTTCTTATTATCGTTTTGTGCCATGTTAATCTTTATAAGATTTTTTTTAGGAGGCTCTTATATGGAAAATACTGGTACTTATTTATCAAACTTAATTTTACAAAGTAAGCTTTCGCAGAGAGAAGTAAAACTTGTTGTAGAAGCGTTAAAAACAAAAAAATATGTTCTTACGGCTGTCCTTCCAGATACTCCAGAAAGCATAACCTTTGGCGAATTTTTAGAACTGTTTTGGAATTTTGACAAAAGCCCTTACGTAAAAGAAAAAATTATTTTTGGACAAAGCATTCACAGGCGTTATACAGATATAATGCTTAGCAGGTGTAAAAGATATTGGATTCCATCTTATGGTAAAAAACTTTTAGGCGAAGTTACAAGATTTGATTTAAAAGAAAATCTTCATAGACTTGCAGAAAATTATGGTTTACAAAAAGAAACTGTAAATCAGATTATGAGAAGTGTAACCTGTGCTTTAAAGTGGGCATACAATAATGAGCTCATACAAAAAGATGTATGTAAGGGACTTGTGTTTTTGCATGTTGTTAATAAAAAAAGAGAAGTTTTAAGTTACAAGGAAGCTCTTTCTCTTTTTGAAGCAGAATGGAAAGACTTTACATCTAAAATTGCAAATCTTACTGCTATGTGTACGGGGCTTAGAATGGGAGAGGTTTTAGCTTTACGGCTTTGTGATTTAGGAGATGACTGTATATACGTGCGTCATAGTTGGGCTAGGGGAGAAGGCTTAAAGTGCCCTAAAAATGGGGAAGAACGTTTTGTAAAGGTGAATCCCCTCTTAATAAATATACTCATTGAAAATGCAAAAAAAAATGCAGCCGTGGTTAAAGAAGATGCTTTCGTTTTTGGAAAAGAAAATTCAGACTCTCCTATGAATGGAATTCATTGGAATGAATCTCTTAAAAGTGAAGTAAAAAAGCTTGGAATAAATAAACATATTACTTTTCACTCTTGGAGGCACTTTTTTGCAACGCAGCTTTTAAATGATGTTGATGAACATAAGGTTATGGTTGCAACGGGACATAAAAGTCAGGATATATTTGAACACTATGCACATCATGTAACTGAAGAAGCCCTGCAAGAAGTTTTTACTGCATGCAATAAGCTTTTTTTGCCTGCTATAAAATCAATTTAATTTGATATAAATATAAAAATATTCTCTTATGTTTTGATTTTTTATAAAATTCAGGACATTATAAGGTTTCTATGTTATATTCATAGTTGTTAAGAGATTATTTGTTTTTTTCGTCTATTTGTTTTTTTATTTTTTAAAGTTTTCCAATTACATTTTATATTTTTGTTTTTCGTATGGAGGTTTTATATGAAAAATACTAAACGATTGTGGGGGGGGGTAACAGCCTTTTTATTAGCTTTAGCTTTGATTTTTACAGGCTGCACTCAGACCACAAGCAGCAACACTGACGATGACGATACTAGTGGAACTTCAAGCGGAACTTCAAGCGGAAGTTCTGGCTCAGGTTCTTCAGGTTCTGGCTCGTCAGGGGCAAGTTATAGTACCGATTCCGAAGGCTTATACACTTATGTTTCTACAAAGTATGCAAATCAGAGTGGAGCAACATGGGGGTGCCACGACCCAAAAATATTTCAGGATACTGACGGAACATACTATGTGTATTCAACAGGATGGACTACAGGAGTTCAGTTAAGATATTCTACTGATTTAATCAGCTGGACATACCAGTCTACAGTTTTTGCAGGTTCTAGTTCTGTTTCTGACACTTACGGCAAAATGTACTGGGATGACGACTTTTTAAAATGGGTAGGATATGCAAAAAATGATGGCACTACCTATACCGCAAGTTATTCAGATGAATCTTATACTTCTTCTACGACACCAAACAGCTGGGCTCCAACAGTGTTTAAGCAAAATGGTAAGTACTACATGTTCCACGGAATTATTACAGATAGCGAAGTTTCTTCTGAAACAGACTGGAATTCTCCTTATTATGTAAACCCAGCAGCATGTATTACACTTGCTATTGCAGATGACCCAAAAGGTCCTTTTATTCCGGCAAGCACTTATGACAGCACTACTTACTCTCAGTCCAGTTTAGTGCGCTATGTTTGGACAAACGACTCTTCTACAATTCAGAGTAGCACAGACATAGGTTATTCCGGTTGCTATAACGAAGGTGGCGGTAGCTGGTCTAGCGGTTTTGGTTGTATAGACCCGGAGTTTATTTACGACATTGCAACAGGTTCTTTAGTTGAATACAATGTTAACAATAACACCTGTTACGGCGTTTTATACGGCTCTTGGAAAGGCGGTTTAGTAGTAATCTTTGTAGACGCAGAAACATTTAAGCCTGTCTGTACAGTTGCAGGAACTTCTAGCTTTAATAGCAAAACTTATGCTGTAGGAGACGAAATGGATGCTCCTGTAGACAGCATAAGCGGTAACCAGGGCATAAAAATTGCTGGCGGTAACGGAGCTGCTTACGAAGGAGCTCAGCTTGTTTACAATAGCGACACAAGCCGTTACTACCTTTTTACATCTATGGGTGAACTTACCTATGAATATCGCGTAGGTGTTGGCCGCAGTTCAGAAGTAACAACATTTACACCAAGTGCTATTCCTACAGAATTTTTAGATGCTTCTTGTCGAGACATGAACTCTGTGGTAGATACTACAGGAAATGACCTTTACTACCACAATGTAGGAAGTAAGATTATCGGTGCCCAGGCTTTAGGAGACGACTACGGTATTACAAGCCCAGGCGGACTTTCTGTTTACCGCAATTCAGACGGGCAGATTCTTTTTGCGAATCATGCACGTACAAATTACATAAATAGTGGAAACTTTGTTCTTCAGATTCATCAGATGTTCTTTAATTCTGAAGGCTGGCCTGTACTAAACCAGAATGATTTTTATTCAGATTACACAGATTATACAAGCGACGGCCTTGAAGGTTTAACATCTATTAGTCTTTCTGATATTGCCGGCACGTACGATACAATTTTAACAGAAAGATCTAACACAACTGCAACTTTAACATCTGCTTCTGACGGAACAAGCATAAATTACAGTGCTGCCGATGCGCCGTAACAGAATCTAAGGCTATTACAATTGCTTCTGACGGTACAATCAGCGGCGATTATTCAGGTACATTGACCCTTGCTTCTGACGGTTACAGTGCAACAATTTCGCTTACAAACTACGGAACTTTCTACGGTTACTTTATGTATGCCGTAGACTGGATGCGCACTTCCGGAACACGCAGAACCATTACGTTTACAACTTTGTCCAGTACCACTTCAGATACCAGTGCAGGTGAATACTTCTGGGGTAACAAGCAGGCAAGTTATCCTGTAACAATTATTGAAGCATCAGATACTGTAAGTTTAGGAACGAGTCCTGCATTCTATCTTATTCAGCAGATGGGTTCTATTACAGTTTCTGATTCAAAAGGAACTGATTCTTCAAAAACTTACAGTTCTTCTGCAACTTCCTGGTGGTCTGGAAGTCAGATTTCAACTTCCAGTTTAACACTGGCAGCCAGTTCTTCTATAACCTGGACAGTTACAGTAACTTCTGATACCTATGGTCTTGTTCTTGAAGGTACCAATGGAACAAATTATTTAGACTTGAATTTAAATTATTCATCAAGTTCTGATGCATGGGGAAAAGGTTCAAGCTGGTCTATGAGTACTTATGACAGTTCTGCCTATGGAGTAAATGGCCATACTTATACAATAACCGTAACATCAGATTCTTCTGGTTCATCTTTTAACGTAACAGTAATTGATAAGGGTGTTGAAGGAACTGATTTTTAGTTTTACTCAATTCAAATTTTTCCCCGTGCCTTGTGCTTTTTTTGAAGTGCAGCGTGCGGGGCATTTTTTTTTACGTTGACAAAGGCTTTAACTTCTCTTTACTATGCCAGTATGAAAAACGAAAACATTAAGGCTATAGTTTTTGACATGGATGGGGTTCTTTTAGACAGCGAACGCATTACCCGTTTAATGTGGGCAAAAGCCGGTAAAGAGTATGGTATAGATGATGTAGAAACTGCGGTTAGAGATTGCACAGGAAGCAGTCGTCCTGACCAGTGGGTGTATCTTAAAAAAAAATATGGAGAAGATTTTAAGGCAAAAGAGTTCAGAAAGCGGTGCTCAGAGCTTTTTCATGAATATGTAGACGAAAACGGTTTACCGCCCATGCCGTATTCGCGCGAAATTTTAGAGTATTTAAGAAGTCAGGGCTATGTTCTTTCGCTTGCTTCCAGTACTCAGAGCGTTACTGTGCATAAAGAGTTAAAAGAAGCCGGTATGTTTGATTTTTTTAAGACAGTTACTTGCGGCGACCAGGTGGAACACTCCAAGCCAAACCCGGAAATTTATTTAAAAGCATGTAAAAGCATAGGCCTGGACCCTTCTGTTTGCGCATGTGTAGAAGACAGCCCCAACGGAATACGCAGTGCGTTTATAGCAGGCTTAAAGTGCATAATGGTGCCGGACCAGATTCAGCCTGACGAAGAACTTTCACGTTACCTGTGGAAGTGCCCCTCAAGCCTTGAAGGTCTGAAAGAATTTTTGTAAAGACTGTGCCAGCCGTAAAAATCACCTTTCTCTAACTCAGGCTTGATGACTTTTTTACCCAAAACTGATAATATGTGCGCACTATGGCAAAGACAAACTATGCAGTCCAGCGTGTTATGGAAGGCGATAAAATTTCAATTCATGGTGCCCGCGAGCACAACTTAAAAAACGTAAGCGTAGAGTTTCCCCGTAACCGCCTTGTTGTAATTTCCGGCCTTTCGGGAAGCGGTAAAAGTTCTCTTGCATTTGATACTCTTTTTGCAGAAGGCCAACGCCGTTACATGGAAAGCCTTTCAAGTTATGCCCGTCAGTTTCTCGGGCGAATGGATAAGCCTGACGTAGACTTAATTACCGGTCTTTCTCCTGCCATTTCTATTGAACAAAAGACTACTCATAAAAATCCCCGTTCTACGGTTGGTACCGTTACAGAAATTTACGACTACTACCGACTGCTTTTTTCTCGCATAGGTCACGCACACTGCCCAAATTGTGGACGCGAAATTAAAGAGCAGGGCGTAGACCAGATTATAGACACAATCCTTAACTGGAACGAGGGAACAAAACTTACGCTTTTGTCTCCGGTGATCCGCGGTAAAAAAGGTGAGCATCAGAAAATCATTGAAGACGCAAAAAAATCAGGCTTTGTCCGCGCCCGCATTGACGGCCTTATGGTAGAGCTTGAAGATTCCATAAAACTTGATAAGCAGAAAAAGCACACCATAGAAATTGTTGTAGACAGAATCGTTATAAAAAACGACATCCGTAAACGCCTTGCCGACAGTGTAGAGACAGCTCTAAAAAGCTCTAACGGTGTTCTAATTGCACTCCGCCGCGTAAACAAAACAGATGCCGCTTACGCCGAAGTTACACGCGACTTAGACTTAAAGGGTAAAGCGTACGACAGAGATGCTTCCTTTATAGAAGAGGAAGTTTTCTTTAGTCAGAAAAATGCCTGCCCCGACTGCGGCATTTCCATTCCGGAATTGCAGCCTCGTCTTTTTAGCTTTAACAATCCATTCGGAGCGTGTCCTGACTGCACGGGGCTTGGCGAAAAGATGGAATTTGATAAGCGCCTTATTATGCCGGACGGCTCTTTAAGTTTTAACGAGTATGCTTTAGCCCCGTACAATCCGGAAAGTGCCTGGAACCACGCAATGTTTTCTGCCATTGCAGAAGCTGGCGGTTTTTCTTTAGACACTCCGCTAAATAAGCTTACAAAAAAGCAGACTGACTTTTTGTGGAACGGAGACCCGGACTTACCAATTAAGTGGATTTACCATAAGCAAAGTGGAGAAGGGCAGAGTACATACAACAGGCCGTGGATCGGCATCTTCGGCGACATGAAAAGGCGTTATGCGGAAGCATGGGGTGACAACATGAGGGAGTCGCTTGAAAAATACATGAGCCACAAAGAATGTACCAGCTGCCACGGAAAGCGTCTTAGAAAAGAAGCCTTAGGCGTTACCGTTGGCGGAAAAAATATCTGGGACTTAACGGAGCTTTCTGTTTTAGAGACAATCTCCTTTTTTGAAAAAATAGATTTTTCAGAAACGGAGCAAAAAATTGCAAGCCAGGTGCTAAAAGAAATTCGTAACCGCTTAAGCTTTTTAAAAAACGTGGGGCTTGAATACTTAACTTTAGAGCGAAGTGCCCAAACCTTAAGCGGTGGAGAAGCTCAACGCATCCGTCTTTCAACACAGATTGGCTCTGCTTTAACAGGCGTAATGTACGTTTTAGACGAGCCAAGCATTGGCTTACACCAGAGAGACAACCAGCGTCTTATAAACAGCCTCACTTACCTTCGCGATTTAGGTAATACCGTAATAGTTGTAGAACACGACGAGCAGACGCTTCGCACGGCAGACTGGCTTATAGACATTGGCCCCGGAGCGGGAGTGCACGGCGGTAACATTATGGCAAGCGGAACTCCAGAACAGGTAATGCAGGTAAACGAAAGCATTACGGGGCAGTACCTTGCCGGTAAAATTAAAATGGAAATTCCAAAGGTTCGCCGTAAGGGTAACGGTAAAAAGATCAGCATACAGGGAGTTACCGAGCACAACTTAAAAAACATAAGCGTAGACATTCCGCTGGGAACATTTACCTGCATAACAGGCGTTTCCGGAAGCGGAAAGTCCACTTTGCTGAACGACGTGTTCTATCCTGCCGCAAGTAACGCCATCATGAGAACCGAATACGAAACCGGTGCATACAAAAAAATTTCAGGTCTGGAAGAAATTGATAAAGTTATAAACATAGACCAAAGCCCCATAGGACGCACTCCCAGAAGTAACCCTGTAACTTACATAGGCGTGTTTGACAGGATTCGTGAGCTTTACGCAAGCCTTCCGGAAGCAAAATCGCGCGGCTACAAAAACGGACGCTTCAGCTTTAACGTAAAAGGCGGCCGCTGCGAAAACTGCCAGGGAGCCGGAACAATCACAATAGAAATGAACTTCCTCCCCGACGTATTCATTCAGTGCGACGTGTGCCACGGAAAGCGCTTTAACCAGGAAACCCTTGACGTACTTTACAAGGGAAAAAGCATCAGCGACGTTTTGGACATGACCATAGAAGATGCCGCAGAATTTTTCTCTTCAATTCCTCACATTGCAAAAAAACTGGAAACATTAAAGAGCGTAGGCCTGGGCTACATCCAGCTGGGACAGAACGCACTTACCTTAAGCGGTGGCGAGGCTCAGAGAGTAAAACTTGCAAGCGAATTAAGCCGCCCTTCAACAGGAAAAACGCTTTATATTTTAGACGAGCCTACGACGGGCCTTCACTTTGTAGACATAATGCAGCTGATGAAGGTTATACAGGCTCTCGTGGACAAGGGAAACACCGTTGTAATGATAGAGCACAACATGGACGTAATCTGCCAGGCCGACTACATTATAGATTTAGGCCCTGAAGGCGGAACCGGCGGCGGCACCATTGTAGCAACCGGCACCCCCGAAGAAGTTTCCTGTAACCAAGAAAGCTATACAGGTGCTTTTATAAAAGAGATGCTTTCAGTAAAATAGCTAAAAATAAAAATGATTTTTTTTACGGTACTTAGTTTTATAAAAAATATTTTCTTGTTAAACAAAAGTTTTTTTTCTAACCCCGCTTTTCGCCGCTCTGGTGCTGCGTGCACTTTGCACTCCGCACGCACTTCGTGCCGGCTACAATCGGGCGTAGGTTTACTGGTGTTCTTACTTTTGTTAGGCACACAAACTCTTTATGCACAAAACTCAAATTCTACAATCACCATAGAAAGTGCAGATAAAACCGAGTACAGAAAAAATCCTACTACCGGCGACGAAGAAATCATTTTGACGGGCGCAGTTTCCATAAGCGTTTCCAGCGGCAGCTCCAAAACTACAATCACTGCGTCAAAGATTACATATACGCGCGCTACAGACATGCTTTTTGCTCAGGGCGGCGTTACCTTAAAGCAGACTGGTGGCTCAGCGGGCGAACAGAACGTTACTGCAGATACCCTTCTTTTTAATACAAGCACTTTGGAAGGCGTATTTGACAACGGCCGGGTCGTACAAACAGAAACGGATGCCATAAACCTTCCGTCCGGCTCAACGCTAATTGTAGCCTCAGAAATTTTTGGAAGGGACTCTTCCAGCACAATAGCTTTTAAAAATGCAAATCTTACATTTTGCGATGACCCTGACCCTCACTGGAAAATATGGGCCAGCCGCATCTGGCTTTTACCAGGTGGGGAATTTGCTTTTGCAAATGCAGTTTTCTTTGTCGGTCGAGTTCCTCTTTTGTGGCTTCCCGCATTTTACTATCCGAAAGATGATTTGGTTTTCAACCCTTCATTCGGATACGACGAACGCCTGGGCTATTACATTCAGACAACAATCTATCTCTTTGGCCGTAAACCCCTGGACTCTTCTAGCGATGACGATGATGACATTACGGCGGGTCTCTTTAACTTTATGAAGTCTTCTTCCCTAAAGGAACAGAAGCTGGAAGGCCTTGTACTTCATAATCTGGATGAAGATTATTCTGGAAACACTACAAATTATTTAAAAATTATGGCTGACTATTACACAACCCTAGGAGCCATGGTCGGCTTTGATGGAGTTTATAAACCTAGCTCTTCTTTTGTCTCTGACCTGGAGGGGTCTGTTCAGCTGGGGTTTTCCAACGTGGTTTTTCCTACAACTTCTTCAGGTTCAACTTATTATCTTCCGTATGCTTCCAGCGGTACAAAGTATCAGGATTATTCCAACTTCCTCGGCATTGAACTGCCTTTCCGTTACAGTGCAAATATAAAATACTCAATGAGTAAGCCATTTTCCTTTTCTCTTTCCATGCCCATATATTCAGACCCGTACTTTACGGATGATTTTGGAGAGCGAAGTGAATATTTAGACTGGATAGGTTTACTTACATCTTCTTATGACGACGATGACGACACAACAAATACTGTTTCATCGTTTACATGGAGTGCAAGCGGTTCTTATTCTGCCACTCTTCCGTCCTGGATAAAGCCTTACGTTACAACACTTTCTCTTTCTAGTTTTTCTTCATCAATCGTGTTCAGTTCAAAGGCAAATACATTTACGGATTCCGACGGAAACTCTACCCTTGACTATGTAGACTCAAGCGACGTTTCAAGCTATAAGTCCTATAGTCCTTTAAGGTACTTTTTTTATCCGTCTCAGATTATACCGTTAAAGCTTACTGCAAAATTAGCAGGCTCATTTGTAGACATTTCTTCCTCCTCTTCATCTTCGTCAAAGACTGCGGCAAGAAATTTTCCTCTGGCACTTGAACCTCCTTCTGACTTAGCTGAAGCAAAAGAAAACGCGGAAAAAGAAAACGCAGAACTTTCAGACTCTGTCAAAGATGACCTTCCGTCTTCTGTTCTGAAAGAGTCCAGCTTACCGGAGCTGACGCTTCCTTCCGGTACTACAAGCCTTACAACGTTCTCTGGTTTTACTTATAACCTTGCGTATTCCGTTACTCCAACATTTACTTCTCAGATTACTTATGACTCCAGCAATTTTGACATACCGGAAGATTTTGATTTTACAAATTTTCAGTCAACTTATTATCAGATAAAAATTCCAACGACACTTACAAGCAAGTTAACTTACAGAGATACATTTATTTCTATGTCAAATATGTTCAGCTTTGACCCTTTGTATCAGACCCACCCTTCAACCAAGGGTTATGAAGAAGGTTCTTCTTCTTTAACATCTCTCAGAAAAGCTGATTACAAGGCAACTCAGCTTGATTTATCTAATACGAACACGATCTCATTCAGGCCGTTTCTGTATAATACAATTTTTAAAAATACAGGTTTAGACTGGACGACTAAAATTCAGCTTGTAGAAACGGAATTTTTAGGTGATGCAGAAGACTGGGAAGATAATCCTCAGTGGAAGTATATAACTCCTTGGGATTACCTTACAAGTAATGACGACGACGATGATTTAGATTTAGAAGACTTAATTTCTTCCCACACATTAAGCGCAACGCTTTCTGCGGTTGAGTCTACAGACTTTTCTCAGGTCTTGACGCTTACAACTACGCTTCCTCCTCAGGAAGATGAGTATGACGCTTCCCTAAAGTTTGTGTTCCCGTATTCAACGCTTTCTTTTGCAACAGGCATTGAGAAAGTAGAAGATGATGACGAAACTGTAACCTGGGAATGGGACACTTTTCAGCAGGCCGCAAGCTTAAAGCTTTTTTCAGGCGACCTTAGTTTTACAGAGTCTCTTAACTACGAGATAGAAGATTCTTACTGGTCTTCGTTAAAGCTTGCGCTTACCTGGAAAAATTTACAGGCGGCCTATACAATGAGTTATACTTACGGCTACGACTTTGACAGCGAAGAAGGCTGGGTTCAGCGCAGCGACAAAGAGTTTCTGCCGTATAGTGTAAGCTTGGCATACGCCTCCTCTGGCAAAACTTATTACAGGTGGAAAAACAGAATTACCTTTAAGCCTACTCTGAGTACAAGCATTGTTTATGACTGCTTGCGACCAACTAACAGTTATTTTAAATTTATTCCGGCCTTAACTTTTAAGATAAATGATTTTTTAGACTTGACGTTCAGTTCAGAAAGCAAAAACAGTGTCATATTCCGCTACATACAAAATTATGTGGGGTATGAAG
Source organism: uncultured Treponema sp. (assembly GCA_937877515.1). GTDB lineage: Bacteria > Spirochaetota > Spirochaetia > Treponematales > Treponemataceae > Treponema_D. Next base: position 1,302 of record CALFIX010000056.1, on the reverse strand, counting down.
ATGTTATTTCTGGCGAAACCAATCCTGTCATAGATTTGCTTAATTCCTTTGCATTCTGGGGAGATGATTGCTTTTATGATTCAAATCAGACAAAAAGAAAAAGTTCCGGCTTTAAGTTAAAGAGTCTTTCTGTTTCTCTTACTCATGATATTTGTGACTGGGACTTTAGTGCAACGCTTACATTTAAGCCTCGCCTGGAAACAGACGATGACGGTCAAAAGTATTATAACTATCATCCGTATTTTACGCTTTCTGTCGTATGGCGTCCGATGAGTGCTTTAAAAACCGAGATTGTAGATGAGTACGGCGAATGGGAACTTAATCCATAAAGTTTATAAAGTGAACTTTGTGCTTATTTGTTTTACTTTCGCCGTGTGCTTTTAAGGAATTTATTGACGTTTGTGCTTTCGCACAAAGGCGAACGGCGAATGGGAACTTAATCCGTAAGGCGCATAAAGTATGTGCTGCATTCTGCTCCATATTTTTTTTCTTGAATTTGTCATTTAATAGCATTACATTTTAAATGCGAGGTGAAAAATGGCAGAAGAAAATTCAGAACAGGGTGCGGATCAAGAAACAAACGAATCTAAAAAGACTTTCAAGGATTTAAAAAATAAGTTCTTTTCTTTTTTGGATTCCGGTGTAGAAGCTTCTAAAAAGGGTATAAAATCTGCTGGCAGTGCTATAAGTGACTTTGGTGACAAGTCTGTAGTACGAATAGAACTTACCCAGTTAAACTCTAAGCTGGAGAAGTCTTATAAAAGCTTTGGTGAGCTTTGCTATAAAAAGCTTTCAGAGTCTGAAACACTTTCAAATGCTGATGAAGATGTTAAAAAAGAACTTGGTGTCGTTAAAGAAATTTTAGATGGCATTTCCGAGCGGAAAAAACAGCTTTCTGAAGGTGAAAAAGAGCAAAAATAGGCTTTTTCAAAAAAAATAAAAAAAATTGCAATTTTTTAAATTTTGCTCTTGACGTGTTTTATTTGTTTGTGATATATTCTCGAACGTCGCCGCAAAACAGCACTGCTGAAAAGCGAAACAAAGCGACAAGATGTTTGAAAGTGCTACTTAAAAGGTAGTAAAGGGAAGGAAATAAAGACAGCAGACATGGCGAAGACGGTTATGGAAATGTAACCGTGTCCCGGATAAGTTTCTGGATGAAAGTTTAGAGATTTATCAATCAATCCATAAATAGGACAGCGGGGCGAACTAATGAGGAATCTCAAGCACTTCGGTGCTTAAGAATAATCATGGAGAGTTCGATCCTGGCTCAGAACGAACGCTGGCGGCGCGTCTTAAGCA
>CALFIX010000055.1 GCA_937877515.1 uncultured Treponema sp. | reverse complement strand
GACGGCAAAGAGGGCGTTGATAAGTATAAGGAACTTTGTCCGAATGTAGACTTAGTAACAATGGATATTACTATGCCACGTATGGACGGTATTACAGCTCTTGAGCAGATTATGGCGTTTGACAAGAATGCTCGTGTAGTAATGGTTAGTGCCTTAGGTAAGGAAGAATTGGTTAAAAAGTCTCTCTTGACCGGTGCTAAGAACTACATTGTAAAGCCTCTTGATCGCAAAAAGGTTCTAGAACGCATAAGTGCTGCACTCAAATAGAGAATTGCGTCTTTTTCAAAATTGTTTTTGATTTTGAAATTCGCTCAAAACCGACGAAAGTCAGAAACTTTAATGTTTCTGGCTTTTTCTTTTTAAATTTATTTTTTTAGTTTTTTTTAGAAATATAAAATAATGTTAGAATAGTGTTAAATTTATTTGTAAACGCTTGACAAACGCTATATGTAGTGTTATCTTTCTAAGTGTAGGGTAAATTTTTTACCTAAACATTACCTCCCACTTGCTCTGTCAGCTTTTTCCCATATCCCACTGACAGGGCTTTTTTTTTGCTTTGTATTGTGCTACAGTGTTAGTCATGAGTAACGAAACAATTCCATTAAGAAAAGATGTACCGGACTGTGATAAGTGGGATCTTACACAAATTTACAAATCAACAGAAGATTGGGAAAACGACTTAAAACGCTTACCTTCCCTTGTAGAAGAACTTTGTGCTTTTAAGGGGCACATGGGGGAAAGCTTAGAGTTGTTTTTGGGGGCAATAAAAGCAGAAGAAGTTCTTAGCAGAGTAGAAGAAACTGTGTATCACTATGCTTCTTTGCAAAATGAAGCTGACCAAAGTGATAGTGTGTGCCAGCAAAATATAAATCGAGTTATGATGGCTTTTACAGATTGCGATGCCAAAGAAAGCTTTTATGTTCCTGAATTACTTTCTATTCCGCAAGAAAAGATTGATGAATGGTTAAAGGATGAAAGATTTAAGGACTATAGGGTTTATGTTAAAAAGCTTTTACACCATAAGGAACATGTGTTAAGTGAAAAAGAAGAGAGAATTCTTGCTTTACAGCATGATGCCTTAGATACACCCGGTAATGTTTTTTCTTTATTGACTGATGTAGATATGAAGTTTGGAAGTGTTAAGATGGACGGAAAAGATTGTCCTCTTACACATACAACCTGGTCTAGCTTTATGGAGTGTCCTGACAGAAATGTAAGAAAGGAAGCTTATTCTAAATTTTATGGAGAGTTTAGTGACCATGCAAATACGTTAGCTTCTTTGTATGCAGGTTCTGTAAAAAATGATGTTTTTGTTTCTAGGGCAAGAGGTTATTCTTCCAGCCTGGAAGCAGCTTTGTTTGGAGATAAGGTTCCTGTAAGTGTTTACAAAAACTTAATAGATTCTGTACATAAAAATTTTCCTGCATTGCATAAATATTACTCTTTAAGAAAAAAAATTTTAGGATTAGATGAATTAAGGCATTATGATGTAAGTGTACCTCTTGTTAAGGGGGTAAAGTCTAACATTCCTTATGATGAAGCTGTAGAAATTTTACGGGAAGCACTTTCTCCTTTAGGTAAAGAATATACAGACATTCTCTGTCATGGCCTTAAGTCCGGCTGGGTTGATAAATACGAGAACAGGGGAAAACATTCTGGAGCTTTTTCTTCTGGGGACTATGTAGGGTACCCTTACATTCTTGTAAATTATAAAGCTGATGTTTTGCGTCATTTATTTACACTGGCTCATGAGGGAGGACATTCCATGCATTCCTGGTACAGTGTGCATAATAATCCGTTTATGAGTTACAGCTATACAATTTTTGAAGCAGAAGTTGCTTCTACGTTTAACGAAGAGTTGGTTTTTGAATATTTACTGAAAAATGCAAAAGACCGTGACATGAAGCTTTATTTGCTTTCTATTCGTATCGGTGACATTCTTGCTACTCTTCATAGGCAGACTATGTTTGCTGAGTACGAACTTATGGCTCATCAGGCTGTTGAAGAGGGAAGACCTTTAAGTACAGAAAATTTACGGAGCATGTATAGAAAGCTTTTGGAGGAGTATTTCGGACCTGAAATGCATTTTGAAGAAGAAAGTGATTTGGAAGGCTTGAGAATTCCTCATTTTTACAATGCTTTTTATGTTTATAAGTATTCTACAGGAATTTCTGCATCTCTAGCACTTGCAAAACGTGTTACAGAAGGTGGCGAAAAAGAAAGGGAAGATTACTTTAAATTCTTAAAGAGCGGTGGTTCTAGGTATCCAATAGAAAGTCTTAGAGTAGCTGGTGTCGATATGGAAAAATCAGAACCTGTACAAAGTGCATTGGATACATTTGCTTATTTAGTTGATGAATTGGAAAAAGAATTATTGCAATAAACTTACGCCCGATTGGAGCGGCGCGGAGCGTTGTGCGGTGTCTGCCGCACAATGAAACCGCGGAAAGCGGGGATCTTGCCAGTAAATAAAAGTGTTATTTTGGAATGTTTTTGTTAAAGAAAAAGTGACGTTCGAAAAAAAAATAAAAAAAATCTATAAAAACTATTGCGTGATGGCTTTAAAAGTGATAAAGTGCTTAAAAATATAAAAAAAGTTAGCGTAAGCTAATAAAAGTAATATATAGCTAACTTTAGGAGAAAAAAATGGCAACACGTAGAGGTCCGCGCTTTAAGGAATGTAGACGACTTGGAGTAAATGTTTGTGGACACCCAAAGGCTATGAACCGTGCAAATGATCCGGCTTTTAAGAAAACTCACAAAACTTCTGAATATGGTAAGCAGCTTATAGAAAAGCAGAAAGTTAAGGCATATTATGGCATTTTAGAAAAACAACTCAGGCGCTATTATTCGCTTGCTCAGAAAACTCATGGTAAAACAGGCGAGGCTTTAATTATAAGTTTGGAATGTCGTCTAGACAATCTTGTTTACCGAATGGGACTTGCAAATTCTATTCGTATGGCTCGTCAGATGGTTAGTCACAGACACATTAGAGTTGACGGTAAAATTATAAACATTCCTTCTTATGGGGTTAAAGTTGGTCAGACAATTTCTCTTGTAGAGAAAAGCTGGAAAAATGAGCAGTTTAAGTCTTGTTTCCTTTCTCAGAACAAAAGACCTCTGGATTACATTGAAGTAAATGAAGAAAATTTTAGTGCAAAATTAGTAAGCCTTCCATTACGCAGTGCAATTCCTGTAGAAATAAATGATCAGCTTGTTGTTGAATTCTATTCTAAGTAGGTAAAAAATATGGTTAACTCTTCCTGTACTGAGCTCTTAAATTACGGCTATGTTGAAAAACTTTTTAAGCTTGATGCCGCTGACAAAAATATAAACATGAGGCTCTTAAAGGATTCTTTTACGGATGTAAATTATTTTTTAGGGCGTCCGTTGATTCTTTCTGAATATGTCGAGTGTGCAAATGTAAATCACGGCAGGGTTTATTTAGGAGCGTTTCCTGTAGTCAGTATAGAAAAGGTCTGTGAGTGCAGGGGAGGAAAGCATATTGCCTTACCTCGTAAGAGTTATTCTTTTGATGCTGAAAAACAGTGCATAATCTTTATGCCAGAGTTTGATTCTCTTCATGTTCAGATTTCTTACACCGCAGGTTTTAAGACAGAAACTTTTCCAGATGAACTAAAGGAAGCCGTTTTAGAACTTTTTTGTAAGAAGCACAGCATGTATAAGGGGGCAACGGATTATGTCGTGGGAGACGAAATGGATGATGTCCTTGAAGAAAAATTAGATTCAGGAGCTCTTGATTTTGATGAGTTTTTTGATGAATTTTCTTCTATCCCTTATAGTGTAGAAAAGATTTTAAAAAAGTACGTGGGTAAATCTGTTAAATCTTGTAAGTGCATTATTTAGTGCATGAATATTGACCAAAGTAAATGCTTTTGATATAGTGCCACATACGTTTTGCGCGACTAGCTCAGTTGGTTAGAGCACCAGCATGACACGCTGGGGGTCACTAGTTCGACTCTAGTGTCGCGCAATTTTTTTTGTCTTCTGAGTTAGTTTGAAGTAAACTGACTTAAACATTTCATAAGTTTTTAAAACTAGACTAAATCTAGAAAATACAGTAAAATGCACCGCATGGGTGGAAAAGTATTATCAAAAACTGTAGCGAAGTCTAAAAGTTCTACAGCTAAAAAAACAGGTTCTGTAAAAAAAAGTTCAAGTTCTAAAGCAGAAAAGTCCGCAAAGAAAACTGCCGAAAATAAAGTAAGTGCAAAAAAAACTGCTTCTAAAGCAACGGCTTCTAAAGCAAAAACTGTAAAAGCAGCGGCTGCACCTAAAAAGACAACGGCAGGTACAAAGAAAGTGGCGGAAAAAAAAGAAGTTCAATCAAAAGCTGCAGCAAGCTTAAAAAAAGAATCTTCGGAAAAGGCACCCCAGTCTTCAACTCCTAAAAGTCGCAAGGTATACGACGAAAGTCAGATAAAGCATCTGGACGCTCTTGAGCACATCCGCTTAAGAAGCGGTATGTACATCGGCCGCCTGGGAGACGGTTCCAACCAGAATGACGGTATTTACGTACTTCTAAAAGAAGTTATAGATAACGCCGTAGACGAATTTATTATGGGCTACGGTAAACGCATTGACGTTGAAGTAAAAGAAAACCGCGTTAAGGTTCGTGACTACGGACGGGGTATTCCGCTTGGAAAAGTAATTGAATGTGTTTCTGAAATAAACACCGGTGCAAAATATAACGATGACGTTTTCCAGTTTTCAGTCGGTATGAACGGTGTTGGTACAAAAGCGGTAAACGCACTTTCTTCTTTCTTTAGAGTTGTTTCTATTAGGGACGGTCAGTGTACGGATGCAACCTTTGAAAAGGGAAAGCTTGTAAATCAACGCACGGGAACCTTAAAGCAGAAAAGTCCAAACGGAACGTATTTTGAATTTGTTCCGGATACAGAAGTTTTTGGCAAGTATAATTTTAACATGGAGTTTGTTGAAAAACGCATGTGGAATTACGCCTACCTTAATAACGGACTTACCTTACGCTTAAACGGTCAGGACTTTCACAGCGAAAACGGCCTTTTTGATTTACTGAATAAAGAGATGGAAGATTCTTCCCTTTACCCGATTGGAAGTTATCAGGGTGAGCACTTGAAGTTTGCCTTTACTCATTCAAACGCTTACGGTGAAAACTATTTTTCTTTTGTAAACGGTCAGTACACGGCAGACGGCGGAACTCACCTTGCGGCGTTTAAAGAAGGCTTTGTAAAAGGCATAAATGACTTTTTCGGCACAAGCTATAAGAGTGAAGATGTACGCGAAGGTATGGCTGCTGCGGTTTTAGTAAAAGTTAAAGACCCGGTGTTTGAAAGTCAGACAAAAAATAAACTCGGAAACACAGATATCCGTCAGTGGATTGTTAGCGAAACTCAGTCCGGCCTGGATAACTGGCTTCATCATAATCCTGAGGCTGCAAAAAAGATTCAGGAAAAAATTCAGGCAAATGAAAAACTTCGTACGGAACTTTCTGCCGTAAAGAAAGAGGCGAAGGAAGCTGCTAAAAAGATCAGCATACGCATTCCAAAACTTAAGGACTGTAAGTATCACGTTCAGGACGGCGTAAAAGGCGAAGAAAGCATGATTTTTATTACCGAGGGAGATTCTGCTAGTGGTACGATGACACATTCCCGTGACGCAAGTTACCAGGCAATCTTTAGCCTTCGCGGTAAGCCTGAAAACATGTATGGCAAAAAGCAGAGTGAAATTTACAAGAATGATGAGCTTTACCAGCTTATGATGGCACTCGGCATAGAAACTGACGTTGAAAATTTAAAGTACTCAAAAATCGTAATAGCAACTGATGCTGATAACGACGGTTACCATATCAGAAACCTTGTAATGACCTTCTTCTTAGGTTATTTTGAAGAGCTTGTTACAAGTGGCCGCGTATTTATTTTGGAAACACCGCTTTTCCGCGTACGCAATAAGAAAGAAAATATTTACTGCTACTCAGAAGAAGAACGCGATAAGGCTCAAAAAAAACTTGGTAAAGGCTGTGAAACAAGCCGCTTTAAAGGTCTTGGTGAAATTAACCCGAGTGAATTCCGTCAGTTTATTGCACCAGAGACCATGCACTTGACTCCGGTAGAAATAAGCCAGTTAAAGCTGGTTCCGAAGCTTTTAGGCTTTTACATGGGAAAGAATACTCCGGAACGCCGCCAGTTTATAGAAAAGCACCTGCTTTCCAATGCAGATATAGACGCGTAGTAATAAATCATAGGAAATAAAAATGGCATACGTAAAAAATTTGTTTGATAAAAACTTTATAGAATACGCAAGTTATGTTATACGTGACCGTGCAATTCCAGATCTGGAAGACGGACTAAAACCTGTTCAGCGTCGTATTATGCATACGCTTTTCCACATGGATGACGGTAGATTCCAAAAGGTTGCAAATGTTGTGGGCGAGTGTATGAAGTATCACCCTCATGGTGATGCGTCTATCGGAGGGGCTCTGGTTGTTCTTGCAAATAAAGGAATTTTTATAGAAAAGCAGGGAAACTTTGGTAATATGTTTACTGGAGACGGAGCTTCTGCACCTCGTTACATAGAGTGTCGCGTCCATCCGCTTGCGAAAGAATTTCTTGTAACAAATCCTCATGTAACTCATTATATTCCAAATTATGACGGCAGAAGTACAGAGCCAGAGGTTTATAGAGCAAAAATTCCTGTAGCTTTAATTATTGGAGCAGAAGGTATTGCTGTCGGTATGAGTACAAAAATCTTGCCATACAACATAAAGGAAGTCTTAGAAGCTGAAAAAAAAGCTCTGAAGGGAGAGAGTTTTGAACTTTATCCTGATGTTCCTACAGGCGGCTTAATAGACGTTTCCAATTACAATGACGGAAACGGAAAGATTATTACTCGTGCAAAATTTGACATGAGTGATGAAAAAAAGATTGTAATTACAGAGCTTCCCGTAGATACAACCAGTGACACCCTTATGAATTCTATAGAGAATGCTTATAAGAATGGCCGTATAAAGATTGGCTCCATTGAAGATTTTACAACTGACCATTGTCAGATAGAAATAAAGCTTCCTCGTGGAGTTTATGCAAAAGATGTAGAAAAAGCTTTGTATGCGTATACAGATTGCGAAAAATCCATTAGCTGCCAGATGCTTGTAATAAAAGACGGCATGCCTGTCAGCATGACTGCAACAGAGATTATAAAGTATTATGCAAAAAAACTGACTGCAATAATAAAAGATGAGCTGGAGTTTGAGAGAGGTGAGCTTACAGAAGAACTTCACGCACGTACTCTGGAGCGTATATTTGTTGAAGAACGTATTTATAAAAAAATAGAGCAGATGAAAACTGCTGAAGCTGTAAATAAAGCTGTAAAAGATGGTTTTAAACCATTTAAAGATGAATTGATTAGAGATGTTACCGATGAGGATGTTGAACGTCTTTTAAAAATTCCTATTCGACGCATTTCTTTGTTTGACATTAATAAAAACAAGGATCAGGTTGATGCAATAAATAAGCGTCTTAAAGAAATTGCAAGAAAGTTAAAGAATTTAACTGCCTGTGCAATTGAATATTTAGACGGAATGCTTTCTAAGTTTAACCCGGAAGAACTGGAACGTCATACAAAAATAGAAAAGTTTACTGCTGTAGAAGTAAAGAAAGTTGCAAAAAGAGATATTTCTCTTCGCTATGATGACAAAGGTTATTTGGGAACTGGTGTGAGTGGTGGCCAGGAGCTTTTAAAGGTTACACCATTCGACCGTATATTCTTTGTACGTAAGAGTGGACTTTACTGTGTATGTGATGTACCTCAAAAATTGTTCGTAGATACAGGCTTAAGATTCTGTAATTATGCAGATAAAGAAATTATCTCCAAGGTTCTGTTTACTGTAATTTACCGTGATCCAAAAACAAAATACTGCTTTGTAAAACGTTTTAAGGTTTCAGGCTGGATTATGAACCGTGACTATCCTATGGCACCAGAGGGAATGGAAGTTTTGCACGTAGATACAAGGGCTAAGTTTACTTTTACGTTGCATTATGTTAAAAAGCCTCGTATGAAGATTCATGAGCAAACTTTTAAGGCTCAGGATTTTGAAGAAAAGGGTGCAAAAGCAAATGGTGTGCGTCTGGAGTCTCGAGAAGTAGAAAAGCTTGAAGTTGAACCTCAAGATGGGCAGGCAGAGCTTTTTAAGTAAGAGTAATTTTGTAATACTATGAAAAATAATCGACCTGCGTATAAAGAGCTGCATTCTGTTTTTATTCCTTGTGTCAGAAGGTATATGGGAAATGTTGTTTTTTCACTTTTTCTGTATACCTTTATACGCACTGTTTTATATACTGTTTTCATGCTTCCATTTTCTAAAAGCCTTTTGGCCTTTGTTTCTGGTGAAGACAGTGCTTCTTTAACTGTTAAAGTTTTAATTGTTTTTGTTTTGCTTTGTGCCTTTTTGTGTGACTGCATTTTGTGTTATGGAATTTTTGTGATGTGTGCACGAATGGCAAAAAGAGAAAGAGTTACGCTTGGCTATATGTTTTATGGTTTTAAAAAGAACAATATAAAACGAGCATTTTGGGGTGCTTTTCTTTTTTTAGTCTGGTTTGCAATTTTTGGAGCTCTGTTATATACAGTTTTTTATTTTAATGCAGAACGCATAGAAAGTTTTATTGAGTCCTGCGGCATTCAAAATGCAATTATGTATGGTTCTCCATTAGTGCTTCTGGCTCTTTTAGTTTTTCTTATACCGTTTTCATTTTTTTATACAATTTTGTATTCAAAGATCGAATGCAATGTTTTTATATGCTTTATAAAAAGTCTTGTCTTTGTTTTTAAGAATTTTTTTCATTTTATTGGATATGTAATTTTTAGTGCCGGAATAAATCTTCCTCTCTTTATTATTTATACATTACTTGGTTTTTGGATTCCCGGTGGAGAAGATACTTCTAGTGTTATGAATTTAGCAGGAATGTTTTTTAGTTTTGCTTCTTTTTTTAGCGAAATTGTGGTTATTGTGCGAACTTTATTATGTATTCCTGTTTATTTTTATGCGTTGGAAGCAAGAAACAGCGTTACTGTAGAAGCGTAATGAAAGTTTTAAAGGGATCTTTTGAGTATTTAACAATTATAAAAAAATCTCGTTTCCTGGCAGAATTAAATTCTGTTGAAAGTCAAAAAGATGCTAGAGAAAAGCTTTTAGAGTTCAAAAAAAAATATAAAGATGCAACTCATGTGGTTCACGCTTTTGTTGTTGGAAAAAATGGTGAAGTTTTAGGTATGAGCGATGACGGAGAGCCTTGCGGAACTGCGGGGCGACCTGTGCTTGACGTATTAAAGGGTAGTGGAATAACAAACTGCATATTAACTGTAACTCGTTGGTTTGGAGGAACTCTTTTAGGTACAGGAGGCTTGGTAAAAGCCTATGGAGAAGCTGCAAAAGCTGTTATAGCAGCTGCAGAGACGGAGGAACTTGTCGAGAAAGCTTCTTTTACTTTTTCCTGTTCCTACGTTGAGTATGAAATTATAAAGCGTGCTGTAAAAGATTTTAATATTGCCGTAGAAAGTGAAGATTTCTCTGAGAATGTTTTAATTAGGGGAACAATTTATCTTGATGAAAAAGATGATTTTGTAAATAAAATAAAAGACTTAACTTTTGGAAAAGTATTTGTTGATTTTAAATAAAATTTGAAAAATTATCTTAAAACTTATAAAAAATTATTTGACTTGAAATGAAAGAACTTTTATAATAAAGCCATAATATAACCCTTTAGGGAGGCCTTAAATGGCAAAAGTAGAACTAAAAGGTATTGGTAAAATCTATGACGGTGGCGTACGCGCTGTTCAGAATGCCAATATCACAATTGAGGACCAGGAATTCTGTGTATTCGTAGGTCCTTCTGGTTGCGGTAAGTCTACAACTCTCCGCATGGTTGCTGGTCTGGAAGAAATTTCAGAGGGTGAACTGTACATTGATGGCGAACTTATGAATGATGTTCCGCCAAAAGACAGAAACATCGCTATGGTTTTCCAGAATTATGCTCTTTACCCGCACATGACAGTATATGACAACATGGCGTTCGGTCTTAAGATTCGTAAGATGGATAAGGCAGAGATTAAGCGTCGCGTAGACAACGCTGCAAACATCCTTGGTCTTACACAGTACTTGGACCGTAAGCCAAAGGCTCTCTCTGGTGGTCAGAGACAGCGTGTTGCTGTAGGTCGTGCAATTGTTCGTGATCCAAAAGTATTCCTTTTTGACGAACCTCTTTCGAACCTTGACGCAAAGCTTCGTGTTACAATGCGTGGTGAGATTTCTTCTCTTCACCAGAAACTTAAGGCAACAATGATTTACGTTACCCATGACCAGATTGAAGCTATGACAATGGGTACAAAGATTGTTGTTATGAAGGACGGACACGTTCAGCAGATTGGTGAACCTCTCTATCTTTACAACCATCCTGTAAACAAATTTGTTGCAGGCTTTATTGGTTCGCCGCCAATGAACTTCCTCTCTGTAACAATTAAAAAGCAGGGAGATAAGCTTGTAGCAGATGAAGGTTCTTTTGAACTTACACCTACAGCAGAGCAGGCAGAATTCCTTAAAGAATATGTTGGAAAAGAAGTATACTTTGGTGTACGTCCTGAAGATTTAACATATCAGGAAAGCCCGGCTTCAGAAAACAATATGCAGATGAAGGTTGTAAACAAGGAACCTCTTGGTGCAGAAACTCACCTCTTCCTTGCTACAAAGGGACAGAACATTATTGCTCGCGTTCAGGCTTCTGCAAAAGAAAGCTTTAAGCTTGGCGAAACTGTAAACTTTAAGCCGGAAATGAGTCGCTGTAAATTCTTTGTTAAGAATCCTGAAGACTTAGATGAAGAGCTTAATATTTGCGAAAAAATCGATCGTCCTTGGCTTGTAAACCAGATTACAGGTGAAATTGGTTATGATAAAGTAACTATAGAGCACTCTGTAGATCCTGCTCAGGCAAAGCGTGATGCAAAAGAAGCTGCAAAAGCTGCAAAAAAGGCTGCTAAATAATTAGATTTTAGTATGCTTGAATGAGCCCGTGGAGTATGAGTTTTTCTCGTATTTCGCGGGCTTTTTTTTTGTACAGTTTCTGGGGATATACGCGGGCGTGGAGGCTTTGCCGGAGGCAAGTGCGAAGCACCGCGGGTTACCAAGAGCCGGAAGGCCCGTGATGAAGGGCTTTTTTCCTTATAAGGCAGAAGATGACTTTCCTTAGGGCAAGGTGCGTTCAAAAACAGTTCAAAAACAGTCCAAAAACATCCTATTGAGAAAAATCAGAAAATGCAGTAAACTCTTTCCACTTATTTTTAGGGGAATATTATGTCTTTAGAAAAAATGCGCAATATTGGAATCATGGCTCACATTGATGCTGGAAAAACAACAACAACCGAGCGCATACTTTATTATTCAGGAAAAATTCACAAGATTGGCGAAATTGATGATGGCGCTGCAACTATGGACTTTATGCAGCAGGAACAGGAAAGAGGCATTACGATTGCCTCTGCAGCCATTACAACAGAGTGGAAAGGTCATCAGATAAATATAATTGACACCCCAGGTCACGTAGATTTTACGGCAGAAGTTGAGCGAAGTCTTAGAGTTTTGGACGGAGCTGTTGCAGTCATCTGTGCGGTAGGTCATGTTCAGCCGCAGACGGAAACTGTCTGGAAGCAGGCAGACCGCTTTAATGTTCCACGCATTTGCTTTGTAAACAAGATGGACAGAATCGGAGCAGATTTCTTTGAAGCAATGAATGATGTTCATGAAAAATTTGGCTGTGAATGTGTTGCCCTTGAAATTCCAATTGGTGCCGGTCAGAACTTTGATGGCGTTATAGATTTACTTCGCATGAAAGAAATTCACTATGACGAAGAATCGGAAGGCGAAAAATTTACTGAAAGCGACGTTTCTGAAGAGTTTAAGGCTCAGGCTGAAGAGTGGAGGGAAAAACTCATAGATACTGTCTGCTCAAACGACGATACTCTCGGCGAGAAGTATCTTGAGGGTGAAGAAATTACAACAGAAGAGCTTGTCAGTGCCTTAAGAAAATGTACAATCGAAAGAAAACTTGTTCCTTTCCTCTGCGGTTCAAGCCGTCGCAATCAGGGAGTCCAACCCTTAATGGACGCGATTGTTTCTTATCTTCCTTCCCCTGACGAAATTAAGCCTGCTTTAGGCGTTCAGATTAAAAAGCATGGTGAGGAAGAAAGCGTTGAAGTAAAATGTGACCCTGATGCAAAAATGCCTTTAGGTCTTGTATTTAAAATTCAATACGACAGGGAAGCAGGAATTCTTTGTTATGTTCGCATGTACTCAGGAAAAATTTCTACGGGTACTCAGGTGTACAACGTTGCAAAGAAAAAGCGGGAAAGAATCAACCGCATTCTCCGCGTAAATGCCAACCGAATGGAACAGATGGACAGTGTTTCTGCAGGTGATATTGCGGTTTTTGTAGGTTTAAAATTTTCTCAGACAGGAGATACTTTAGGAAGTGAAGGACTTCCTGTTTTATTGGAGAGCGTAAAATTCCCTGAGCCTGTAATTTCTGTTGCAATTGAACCTGAAACCTTAAGTGACCGGGATAAGCTTAACGAAACTCTGGAAATTTTAAGCCGTGAAGATCCGACGTTTACACACAGAGACGACGAGGAAACAGGTCAGCTTGTAATCAGTGGAATGGGAGAGCTTCACTTAGACGTTTTGGTAACGCGCATAAGAGATGACTTTAAAGTTCAGTGCAGGGTAGGGGCACCTCAGGTTACTTACCGTGAGGCAGTTACTTCAGAGGCAGAGTTTACTGAAAGCTTCAGCCGCATAATTGCAGGAAAAGAAAATACCGCAGGTCTTACCCTAAAGGTTTCTCCTCGCGAGACTGGAAGTGGAAATTTTGTTTCAATTACAGCAAAACAGGGACAGATTCCTGATGAAATTTTTGAGGCGATAGAAACTAGCCTTAATAACTGCCTGTCAGGTGGAATTAAGATGGGCTATCCTTGTGCAGATACGGAGCTGACTGTTACCGCAGTTGATTACAATGAGCTTACAGGAACAGCTGTTGCATTCCAGGCGGCCAGCGCAGAGGCATTTGATAAGGCTTGTAATATGGCGAACCCTGAACTCCTTGAACCTGTGATGGCGGTTGATATTGAAAGTCCGAGTGAGTTTGTTGGAGATGCGATGAGCCAGATAACTCAGCGCGGCGGAATGATTCAGAGCATGGAAGATAAGTCTGGTGGCTCTTTAGTTCACGCACAGGCTCCAATGGCAAAGATGTTTGGCTTCAGCACGACACTTCGCTCCGTAACTCAGGGGCGGGCAAGCTTCAGCATGACATTCAGTCATTTCCAGAAAAAATGAGGCATATAGTTTGTACAACTATTCTTGTAGAAACTTCTCCGCAGGCTCTTCCTCTTGGGGCAGCCTGTATTGCTTCTAGTCTAAAAGAAAATAGCTTTATTTCCAGTCAGTGTGTAACAGAACTAGAGGATTTTTCACTTGAAAATAAAGAGCTTTCATCTCTTTTAACTGATGAACAGAAGGCTTCGTTTATTGCCTGTGAGTTATTAAGGGAAAGAAAGCTTTTTGTTTTAGCAGTAAGTGTTTATGTCTGGAACAGAGCTCTTTTTGATTTAGTTTGTAAAAAAATAAAGCAACTTTCTCCTTCTACATTTATAATAGCAGGTGGTCCGGAAATTACAGCAAATCCTTTTAGTTTTTCTTCTTCTGATTTTTGTGCCGTAGGAGAAGGGGAAGTTTCTGTTGTAGAACTTGTAGAGAATCTCTTAAAAAATAAAAATGTCTTACCGAAAGGTGTTTATAATTCAGAAAACGGAGCCTTAAAAGTTTTTGAGAGGTCTCCTGCTCCAGATTTAACAGCACTTCCTTCTCCCTGGTTAAATAAAACTATAGATTCTAAGAAATATGGCGGTGTACTTTGGGAACTTGCCAGAGGCTGTCCTTTTAAGTGTTCTTATTGTTATGAAAGTCGTGGTGAAAAAAAAGTCAGACATTTTCCCTTGGAAAGACTGGAAAAAGAATTACAGCTTTTTTCCAAACAGAATGTTGCTCAGGTTTTTGTTTTAGACCCGACATATAATGCAGATAAAAAAACTGCACTTCAAATGCTTAAGCTTATAAAAAAATACACTCCGAAAACTTTTTATTATTTTGAAGCTAGAGCAGAATTTATTGATAAAGAATTAGCAAATGCTTTTAGCAATATAAATTGTGCCTTACAGTTTGGACTTCAGAGCGCTGATAGTGAAGTTTTAAAAAAAGTAAATAGGTCTTTAGATAAAAAACTTTTTGCTAGAAATATTGGATTTCTAAATAATGCTGGTGTAGTTTTTGGCTTTGACTTAATTTATGGGCTTCCTGGCGATACATTGAATGGGTTTAAAAATAGCATAGATTTTGCGCTTTCTTTGTATCCAAATAATTTGGAGCTTTTTTGTTTGAGTGTATTACCAGGGACTGACTTGCATGAAAAGGCAAAAGATTTGGCTCTTTCATGGCAAAGTAAACCTCCCTATAATGTTCTTTATACTTCTTCTATGACAGAGGCTGACATAAAAAAAGCTTCCGAGCTTTCTAAAGCTGTAAATGTTTTTTACACTTTAGGAAGAGCCGTTCCGTGGTTTAATAGTGTCTGTGCTCTGTTTCATAAAAAGCCTTCTTTAATGCTTACTTTGTTTACGGATTTTTTGAGAGAGAAAAATCTGCTGGAAAAAAATAAAGAATATTTTACTTTTGAAAAAATTTTATCTTTGCAGATTGAATTTTTAAATATTCAGCTTAAAGAAAAGAAAATGTTAAAGCTTTCCGGTTTAATTCATGATATTTTAACTCTTAATGCTGCAATATCTGAGGCTACAGCTACAGCAAAAGAATCTGTTTTCAGTTTGAGGTATCACCCTGATGATCTTATGAGTGAATATGCTTCAGATATAGCTTTTTTTTATTCCAATGCAAGAGAAATACCCAATAGAACAAAAGTTTACTGCTCCGGTATTGGGGTGGATTGGAAGACCTTATAGAGTTTCGCTCAGGTTTTCTTTTAAGACGTTAATACATTCTGTAAGATTTTCTTTTAGCTGCCACGGTGGATTTATTATAAACATACCGCTTCCATATAAATGGCATTTGTTTTCTTCTGTCATGGTATCTTTATTTTTTATAATAAGCTCTACTTTAAAGCTTTCTCGTGGTGTTAATGACATTTTTGCATTGTCTTCTAAAGTTATAAGCATTTTTGAAGTTTCATTTTTTCTTCGAGTTATAAGGGGGTACCATAATGCAATTATTGCTGTATTCCATTTTTTTTGAACTTCAGAAAGGGTTTCTGTTACAGCTTTATAGTCGCCTGCATCTTCGTAACTTGGGTCGCATAAAACAAGACCCCGCTTTATTAATGGTGGCGTCAAAGCTTTTAATGCTTTATAAGAATCTTCTTCGTGTATAAAAATTGAGCCTTCTGCTTTTTTTTCGCCATCAGAAGTTTCTAAAGGAAGCTTTATATTTTCTTTTAATGATTGTAAAACCGCAGGATGTTTTTCTATTAAATGCAATGCGTCTTGTTTTCTTAAAAATAGTCTTTCAAGTTCTGCACTTCCCGCGTATAAGCCTTTGCTGTAATAAGGAGTTTGAAGATGTATATATTTTTCTATGGCAGTATTGTTTATGTTTTTTTGTATAAGCCTCTTTATGCCGCTTTCTGCTTCCCTGGTTTTTAAAAGCCTTTCATCGCTTAAGTTAAATCTTCCGGCCCCGCAGTGGCTGTCTATGACTGTAAAGGGTTTATCTTTTTTGCATAAGGATTCTAAGACTAAAGAAAGCGTTATGTGTTTTAAAACGTCTGCATGATTTCCTGCGTGATATTCGTGCTGGTAAGAAAAAGCCATTAGTTTTCTAGCTCCTTAAGCCAGAGATTTGCACTTGCGTCACTAGGCATTCTCCAGTCTCCTCGTGGAGAAAGACTTACCGTACCAACCTTTGCACCGTCTGGCATGCAGCTTCTTTTAAATTGCTGACTGAAGAATCGTCTGTAAAAATTTTTCAGCCATTTAATAATTGTTTCTCTGTCGTATATCTGACTAAAGGCATTTTCTGCGAGAAAAAGAATTTTTTTAGGACAGAAGCCCCATCTGAGAACATAGTATAGAAAGAAGTCATGTAATTCATAAGGACCTACAATATCTTCTGTCTTTTGACTTATATTTCCTTTTTCAGGAGGTAAAAGCTCTGGACTTACCGGTGTTTCTAAAATGTCTTTTAAAACATTGCTTAGTTCAGTTTTATCTTTTGATAATGCGTCTAAAGAAAACCATTCTACAAGATGACGAACTAAGGTTTTGGGAATACTAGAGTTTACACCATACATGCTCATTTGGTCACCGTTATATGTACACCAGCCGAGTGCAAGCTCACTTAGGTCACCTGTGCCAATTACAATTCCATTTGTTTTGTTTGCAAGATCCATAAGGATTTGTGTTCTTTCTCTTGCCTGGGAGTTTTCGTAAGTTATGTCGTGAACATTTGAATCTTGATTTATATCTTTAAAATGCTGATTTACGGCATCTTTTATATTTATTTCTTTTAATGTCGCTCCGATTTCTTTTGAGAGTTTACACGCATTGTTATAAGTTCTGTCTGTAGTTCCAAAGCATGGCATTGTTACTGTGAGTATTTTAGAACGAGGAATTTCTGTTTTATCAAAAGCTCTAGCCGTAATAAGGAGGGCTAGCGTTGAATCTAATCCTCCGCTTAATCCAATTACCGCACTTTTTGCATTTATATGTCTTAAACGTTTTGCAAGACCTTCTGCCTGCATTTCTATTACTTCAAAGCTTCTTTCTGAAAGTTTTGATTTTTCTTCCGGAACAAAAGGGTGTTTTTCTATGTTTAATAAAAGTGAAGTCTTGCTTACATTTTTCTTTTGGCTCTTCGATATAAATCCAATGTTTGTTTTTAAATTTTCTTCCTTGCCAAAGCTGTTTTCCGGCAGTTCAATTTCTATTACGCGGTAGTTTTCCTGGAGACAAGGAATGGCTTTCGTTCTACATAAGTTGAAGCTATTGTTCTTTAGTCTGTCCTGTTTAATGCGTTCCAAATCTAAATCTGTAACGGTAAATGAGCTTTTATTTTCAAACGGTTTGTTTTCTGCAAGAATCGTTCCGTTTAAGGCTATTAAATTGTGAGAGCTAAAAATCATGTCTGTAGAGCTTTCGTCATGACTTGCGTTTGCATAAATGTATGCACAGATGTTCTTTGCAGAAGTTGAGCTTATTAAGAGTCTCCTGTATTGGGCTTTACCTACGATTTCGTTAGAAGCACTCAGGTTTGTAATTATTGTGGCTCCTGTTAAAGCGTGCCTTGTAGCAGGACTTAGAGGAACCCATGCGTCTTCACAGATTTCACAGGCAATTTTTATAAGAGAATCATTTTTATCTTGTAAAATAATGTCTGAACCAAAAGGAATATTTAAATACTCTTCTGAAATATTAACTTCTCCAGCTTTATCTTCTGTGAAAGGAGTAAACCATCTGCATTCATAAAATTCACTGTAGTTAGGAATATATGTTTTGGGAATAATGCAAATAATCTTTCCTTTCTGAATAAAGACTGCAACGTTATATAATGAATCATTTACTGAAAGTGGTAGCCCCAGGGTAAAAAGAACATTTGTGTTTTGAGTTTTTTTTGCAATGCTTATAAGGCTGTTTTTTGCCTTTTGCTGCATTAAGCTTTGTAAAAATAAATCTGCACAGGTGTATCCTGTTATGCAAAGTTCAGGAAAAACTAAAAGCTGTATATTTTCTTCTTCAGCTTTATAAACTGCATCTATAATTTTCTGTTCATTAAAAGCCAAATCTGCTATCTTTAATTCTGGGCTACAGGTTGCTGCCCGTAAAATTTCATATTTCATGGAAAGCATTATACAGCAAAGCTTTATTTATGGGTAGTCTATTGTGTTTTTAGTTATATAAGCTACTCACTTAAATTATACACGCCAAAGAAATTTGTTGTCTTTTATTTCGTAAGTAATGAGGTTTGCATTGTAAAGATTTGAAAGATAGCATCTTAAGGTGTAGCCTATAAGAATGTATTGTCCGAGTTTTAACTCTATTCCTGAAAAGTTTGCGACTTCTGCAATTAATTCTTCAGAGGTAAGAGATTTTTCTTTTAACAGCTTTGCAATTAAAATTTCTGTTTCGTATGTGATGATTGAATTAAGCTCTGCAATTGCATTTATGTTGCTTGAGTCATATACGTCGCCATGAGAAGGAATATAGAAATCTGATGGCGTGTGTTCTATTTTTTCAACAGATTTTCTAAATTCATCTGGATTTTGCATGAAAGGTATCCAGTATTTTTTTATCATGCTGGCACCAAATAATCCGTCTGCCAAAAAGAAAACTTTTTTATCATCTTCCTTGTCATGTACTAAAAATCCGACCTGATTATAAAAGTGTCCTGGAAGACTGATAGGAGTTATTGAAATGTTATTTCCAAAAGAAACAGGTTCTTCCGTTATTATTTTATCTGCAGAAATTGCAGCTAAATTATCAACTGCAAAACGTTCTACATCAATTGTAGGAACAGCACCCCAGTAGAGGTCAGCTTTTAAGTTAGGAAGCGCAAGCAGGTGACTTTCTACTTCTGTTGCCCAAACGGTGCACCTTAAACCATCTTTTGCAGTTAAAAAAGTCAATGAGCCAGTTCCGCCGCAATGATCCTTGTGTGAATGAGTTATAAGAAGATCCGTAATTTTTTTTGTCGGGAAAAGTATGGAAAGTGTTTTGTATAAAGCTTCTCCATCTTTTGGAGAGTCGCCTGAATCTATAAGAATCAGGTCATCTCCAGCACACACAACACCAATATTGGTGCTGTGATGAAACATTCCGATATTCTTAGTAAGTTTTCTAAAAGTTTCTAATTCTATCGCCATGTTTTTTAGTTAAGCTTTGCAGCTTCAATTGATTTTACCGTAAAGTTATACGGATGCTCATTGATTGTAAATTCAAGAGTTTCTCCATTCTTTGCATCTAGAAGCGCGTTACCAAGAGGAGACATATAGGAAATAATTCCCTGTTCTGCATTTGATTCCCATGGTCCTAAGATTGTGTATGTATCTTCGCGGTTTTCCAGGTTGTTGAAGAGTTTTACAGTTGTTCCAAAAGAAACTACAGAAGTTGTAACTGTGGTCGGGTCAAAAATAACAGCTCTAGAAAGTTCTTCCTTAAGCTTTGTAAATTGCTCGTTAAGACGATGCTGTTTTTCTTTAGCCGCAATGTATTCTGCATTTTCCTTAAGGTCGCCCTTTTCTCTGGCTTCGCTAACTTCTTCTGCAATCTGAATGAGCTGAACTTTCTCAAGGTCTTCTGCAAGAGCTCTTTTTGCTTCAAGCATTTTTGCAGTAACAAGAAGTCCCTTTGGAGCTTCTGTTTTAATTTCTGCTTCCTGGAACTTGAAGTCAGGATATTTACCAAGAATGCCGTTTCTAAGCTGAGCCTTGTAAATAGAATCTAAATCTCTTACATCGTTTATCATTGTGTACATACGTGTAATGGTATCTCTGTCGTTAGAAAGCATAAAGTCGAGCATTGTGTTTTTAACTTCGCCATCAACTTTGTTTGCAAAGAGCAGGGCTGTTGCGTTTTTAATTGTCTTTTTGTTGTCAACAGTGTTTACGTGGCTGTTTATTTCGCGGAAACATAGCGCAATAATATTTACTAAAGTAACAAGCTGTTTTTCTTCGCCAAGAGAAGCTTTCTTAAACCATTCTTCTGAGCGGCATTCCTTAAAGAAGAATACAGCTGCGTCCCTGTAATTGCGGTATTCGTTAAAGCTGTCCTGAACAAGACGAACAACCTTATCTTCTTTTCCTGAAGAAACAAGAGCGTCTAACATTTTCTTGTCTAATACAGTCGGGAAAAGTTTTATAAACTGTGTGTCCCAATCGCTTAAAAGCCGTACGTTAGAGATGAATGTAGAACGAAGATTTGAAAGCTTTGAATCTTTAAGGTTAAGATACATTTCTTTTGGATTGTCTACATCGCCATAGATTTGTGCAAAAGTATAGTTTGTTGGGAAAGTAAAGCTTGGAATCAGCTTTACAATCTGCTGAACTACAAGATATGAAGCCATAACCTGTTCGTCTACGCTTGTAAATGACTTTAAGAAGCCTGCAAAGTAAGAGTACATGTCGCTGAAGAGGTCGTCACTCTTGTCTGTTGTGTCATCATTTGCATAGCGCATAAGAATGTCTATACGGTTAAAGAAATTCTTTTCTGCCTTAAATTCGTTTGCAAGGCGTTCTTCCATGCTGATTTCATGGTCGCGGACTGTGTAAAGATTTATGTTGTTTGGATTTACACCGAATGTTGAGTCGCTTGCAAGAACTTTCTGTGCCTTTGCATGCCAGCTTGTCCACTGACCTGGAGTAAGAACCTGAGGCACAAGTTCTGCCTTAATGCGTTTGTCATCACAGTTATTGTTAAAGCTTTTTATGATGATTTTAAGGTACTTGGAAACATTCTGTGTAACGTCCTGAGCAAGTTCCTCTCTTTTTTTTGTAGCCTTTAAAACCCAGATATGGTCTTTAGAAAGAGGCTGTAAGGCACTGACTGCCATTTTGAGGCTCATTGTGTGAACGCCATTTTTCTTACCAAAGTCAATTGTAAGCATGTCGCCCTGAACTTTTCTAATAACACCAACGCCCCATGAGCGGTGGAATACAAAGCTTTTTACGTCAAATGCAATGTGTTTTTCAAAGTCGCTTATAGCCTCAAATACGTTACGGAAACTTTGGTTAAGGTTTGATGAACGAATGTAGTCCTCTAAGTGAGAATGCGATGCATATTTTGAGCGGAAACATTCTGTAATTTCGCGTCGTGCCCAGTCGTCCTTGCTGTCGATGGAGAGAATAAGCTTTAAGATGTCTATAGCTGTATCCCATGAAGATGTGTCTTTGTAGTACTGATAAAGTTCCTGCATAAGGGTTGCTGAACGTTCTGCACTGACAGACTTGGCAATTTTTCTCTGAACAAGCAAGAAGAAGTCAATCTCTTCTGGAATAAGGGAAACAAGCTTACTCCAGATTTCTTTTGTTGCAGAAGTATTTTTTGCGGCAACATAGCGGATAAGGGCTTTTTTGTAGTAAGAAACAGCTTCTTCTTCATTGCCCTGACTTTCGTAGCGTTCTGCAAGTATTTTTGCAATGTCAGCTTCTTCAAAGTCAAGCTTTACAATCTGCTCGTAAAGTTCCCAAATTTTGTTATTGTTTGTGGCTTTGTAATATTCTGCAAGCTTTCTTAATGCATATTTGTTAGAAGGGTCTTCTTCAAGAATAGAAGTACAAAGGTATTCTACAAGAGCTTCCTTGTGATTTTTTTCAAAAATGTCTATAAGGTTTGTAAGGGAACTGTTGTCTAAGGAACCGGATCTTAAAGAAATCATTCCTGAAAGGTAGAGGGCAACAATACTGTCTTTTGTGTGTGTAAGCTGTTCATCACAAATAGCTTTTATTTCTGCTTCAATACCCTCGGCTCTTGCCTTTTCTAATGTGCCTGCAAGCTCTACAAGGTTGTTTTTTGTAAAGTTGTTAATACCTGCTCTTGTCCAGGTTTCTTCCTTAAGCATTTCGCGTACGGAATTTTCAAGCTCTTCAGACATACATTTACTCCTGTGTCTTAAAAAATATTATCGGGCTGTCCCGTTAATTCTATGTTTATTTTACGTAGAGGTTATAAATGCTCTTATCTAGTATTTTGATTTCAAGCAAAGCCTCATCAATTTTTGCCACACTTTCTTTTGAAAGAACGTAATGGTCTATAAGCCAGAAATACATGTTTAAGAGTTTTGGAGTAATCAGGCTGGAATTATTTGCCGGATTTTTTAACTCACTTTTCTTTGCATATATTTCCTGCTTAAGCTTTAGAACTTCCTGGCTTCTTAATTCCCGCTTTACGTTAAAAACTCCAAGTAAAACGCCATAAATTGGAATCCATTCTAAAAGCTCCTGCCCCGTATAGCCTTTTTCCTTCACCTTTTCCACTAAAAGCTTAATAAGTGGAGAGTCTAAAAAGTCTAAATCTATTTTTTCTGCATCTACAAAGAAAGCTTCCCTAAAGAGAAGTTTTGCAAACTTTGATTCTCCGCATAATGCATAGCAGTCTGCCATTTCTGCAAGAACTGCTGCCTGGTTCTGAACAAGACTGTTTGCTTCTGTAAGGCAGCTTAGAGCCTTTTCGTATGAGCCTAGTTTTTTATAACAAAGCCCCGACTTTCTGAAGATTTCAGCTCTAAGCCTGTCGTCCTTTTCATCACCAGATTTTTCGTAAAATTTTAAAGCCTCAGAAAAAATGCCCTTCTTAAAGGCATATACAGAAGTTTCTGTTGTGCGCTTTTCTATAAGCAGCAGCTTAAACTGTTTCCATTGCGAAACTAAGCTTTCTGCTTTTTCAAAATTACTCAGGCTAGAAAGACTGTCCGTGACCTTTTGCCAGAAGTAACAGCAGTGAAGCGCAAAAACTAACTCTTTGTTTTCTAAATCTGCTTTTAGGGTTTCTTCTAAGAGAACAAGTGCTTGTGCAATATTGCAGCATTCAATGTTTCTGTAAGCTTGCTCAAGTGCTGAATCCGACTGAATACCCATATTTAGGATTATTGCAGAAATAAGAAAAATAGTCAATGTAAGATTTGCTAAAAAAGGGAATAGTTTATAATGATTTCTAAAAACTTTGTCAACCTTTCTTTACGCATATATTCAAAAAATATTTAAAAATTTATGTATTTTTTCTTAAAATGTTGGTTTTATTTGCTTTCTGATGCTGAATTTAATTTAGACATTTACAACGCTATATTTTTGCTATAAAATGTAGGAATAATGAAAACAAAAGTAATTTTATCACCTTCGTTACTTTCTGCAGATTTTTCTTCTCTTGGTTCTGAAATAAAAAAAATAGAGAGCTGTGGTGGCTCTATGGTTCATATAGATGTTATGGATGGTCATTTTGTTCCTCAGGTAACTTACGGGCAGCCTGTAATAAAGGGAATCCGGCATTGTACGCAGCTTCCTTTTGACGTACACCTTATGATAGAGAGACCGGAGAATTTTATAGAGTCTTATGCGTTAAGCGGGGCAGATTATATAACCTTTCACTATGAATCTACAAAGCATGCAGATTATTGTATTCAGTTAATACACCGGTTGGAATGTAAGGCAGGTATTGCCCTGTGTCCTTCTACACCGGTTTCTGTTTTGGAAGAAGTCTTACCCTTTGTAGATTTAGTACTTGTTATGACGGTAAATCCCGGTTGGGGCGGTCAAAAACTTATTCCTTATACAGTGGACAAAGTTAGAAAACTTGCCGATATAAAGAGAGAAAAAGGATATTCCTTTCTTATTTCTGTTGATGGTGGAATAAACCCGGAAACTTTAGATTCTGTTCTGGAAGCAGGTACTGATGTTTTTGTTTCCGGTTCGTCCTTTTTTAAGGGGGAATTAAAGTGGGAAAAATAACAATATTTTCTCGTAAAAAATATTTTATTTCTCTTGTCTGTGCATTTTTTTGTACTTTTCTTGCTTTTTCAGTTGTCGATGACGCTTCTTTAGTTCAAGGATTTGAATCTTATAGGAACGGGGACTGGCCCAGTGCTACGATTTTTTTAAGAAAGGCCGTAACTTCTCCTCAGAATTCTACTCCTGAAGCCTGGTATATGCTTGTTATGAGTCAGATGTATTCAGAAGACTTCTCTCAGGCTCTCACGGACTGCAATACGTTTGAAGATATGTTCCCTGAAAGTTCTTTAGTTCCTTACGTTCAGTACCAGAAGGGCAGGGCTTTGCACTTTCTTAACAGAAATGACAGTGCGGTTTTAGTTTTAAGTGATTTCTGCCATCAGAATCCTTCAAATGAACTTTATCCTTCTGCATTGTTTTGGATTGCCGAATGTTTTTATGATGATTATAACTATGATTCCGCACGTGCCCTTTACGAAAAAATTGTTGCAGAGTATGCAGGTAGTGCAAAGGCTTTAGAAGCAAAGAGCAGACTGGAGGACATAGTTCAGCATGACAGGGAAGAAAAGCTTTTGTATCTTTTAAAGATGACTGGCGAAGAATACTTAAGTTCCAGGGAAAATTATGAAAAGCAGTTAAAAGAGTATCAGACTGAAAGCGTTGTAACTCTTAGACGTCAGCTTACGGAAGCTCAGGAGAGGATTGCGGAACTGGAGAAAGAAGTTCTGGAAGTTTCTCAGAGTTCTTCGTATGTTCCTTCTGCAACTGTAGCTCAGGAGCCTGGTGAAGACAGGGTTTCTCATGCGGAAGAAATTCTTGCATTAAAAAATAAGGCCTTGAGAATAAAGATTTTATTAGACGAAAAATCTGCAAAATAACGGAGAAAAATATGAAAAAGATAATGACAGTTTCTGCCGTTTTTGCGGCTTTAGGTATGATTTTGTTTTCTTGCACGAGTACAAAAAAAGCTACTTCATCTGCTTCTAGTGTAGGACAAATGGCTGAAACTTCGTTTGGTGATGACTCGTTTTTTTTAGAAGATGGTTCAACTGTTTCAGATAGTTCTTCTAGTGTAGATAATTCTTTTGCTCAAGAAGAAACTTTAACTAATAAGAAACAGAAAGAAACAAAAGAAGAAAAAAAAGCCCGTAAAGAAAGGGAAAAGCTTTTAAAAAAGCAGAAGACTGACCAGTATACAGGTTGGGTTTATATTCCGGAACATAACTTTACAATTACAAATGATGATGTCCGTATTGTAATGAAGGGCAGTACAGGCTCTTTTGGACTTTACGTCATAAATGAAAAGGGCTCCCAGATTCCGCTTATTGTAAATTATGATTCATATAATTCGACATTTGTTGCGGTAAAGATTGGCCGTAAAACATACAGGCTTAATAGAGAAAATGGTGTTAAGTGCGAAGCCCGCCGTACACCTTATGGCGCTCAGATGGCATATACAATTGCGGGGCAGGCTCAGATTGTAGTTGACTTTAGTTTTCTGCCGTCTATTGCAACCAGTAGCCGCGTAGACATGATTCGCGTAACAATTTATACAATAAATCTTGGTAAACATACTCAATCTTTTACTTCTAAGGCTGTGTTTGATACAACTCTGGGAGAAAATTCTTATACTCATTTTTCTACAGCTTCTCGCAGCCGTGTTGATTCAGAAATGCAGTTTATTACGATGAATGAAGAAAAGTGGGTTCGTTCTTCCAACGAAAAAGCTTGTATTCAGTTTTTATTAGATGGAAAAGGAATAACTCCTCCTCAGTTTGTAACTCTTTCAAGTAAAGATAATCTCTCCGGTACGGCATGGGTTCCGCAGATTCAGGAAAACAAAAGTTTTAATTCTGTAATTTCGTACAACAATTCTGCTTTGGGTATTAACTGGAAGACGGCTTTTTTAGACCCGTTAAAGACAGATATAAATACTTTCTATATTTCTGTTGCCGCAGATGGACAGGAACCGGCTGGTAAGAAATTTCTTGCGGCTCTGGAAGCAGGAAAAACAGCTTTATCTGCAAAGCTTCCTGATTTGCCTGCGGTTTCAAAGGTTGCTCCAAGTGCCGTTCCTGTTCCGGAAGAAGCTCTTGCTACAGCATATAGGGAAAACATGCCTGTAATTTCCAGTTCCTCTTCAGATTTTGAAAATGGACCTCTTGCTGCAAAAGAGCTAAACGGATATTCTTCTTCTTCGGGTGAGTATGATGGAGTTGTAATTTCTGCAGATTCTTCAGATGATTTTGAAAATGCAAATGAGGTAACTCCTGAATACAATGAATATTACGAGTACATTCAGTCTTTAATAGACCGCATTGAAGCTTTGGAAAATGATGATGAGAATATTAATCAGCAGGAAATAGAAAGCCTTAATGCCGAATTGGATGAAATACTTGTTAAGTTAAGATAGGTTCCTAAGAAATGAAACGCTCTGCTTTACAAGATGCCAAACGTTTTTTGAAGCGAAGAAAATTTAGTGCCGCAATTTCTGTACTTGAGTCTCACGAAACAGAGTACCCGGAAGAATTTGAATACCTTCTTACCATGGGAATTGCTCATCTTTATGTTGGCGTTTACGGCAGTGCCCGTACATATTTTCAGAGGGCAAGAAATATTCGTGTAAATGATGTCAGGCTTCTTTTAGGACAGGCCGCCTTGTTTTTGCGTAGAGGCGAAACTGACAGGGCTTTAGAATATTATTTAGATATTCTTCATATGGATCCCAATAACAGGCAGGCTAAGAATGCCATGGAGTTTATAAGACTTCATGGAGACGATTATACTTTAATTTGCGAATATTTTGATTCCGGTAAAATTCAAAAATATTTTCCTCCCCTTGGTGTTAATCCTCATATAGTTGCAACCTGCGTGCTCTCTGCTTCTGTTACTTTGCTTTTTATAATAGGATTATGCGTTTTAATTCCAAAGCCCCGTCATAATTGGGTGGGGCCCAGGGCAAATCTTACAGCTTTTGAACTTTCCAGGGACGAAAAAAATAATGCTCTGGAAGAAGATTTATCAGGAACCCTGGTTCATTATATTCTAAGTCAAAAAGAAATTACAAAGAGTTATGAAAACGCAATGCTGTATGTAGAAGACCGGCGAGACAATGCAGCTCAGGTAGAAATAAACAGGCTTTTAAATAGTAATGCCTCATTAAGCATAAAGCAGAAAGCTTCTCTTTTAATGAATTATTTAGATAAGTCTCCTACATTTGATTCCATTTTAGATAATTATGAATATGAAACGGTTGCCTCTGAGCCGGAACTTTATTTAGACTGCTTTGTTTCCTGGAGTGGAAGAATTTCCAACGCTTCTTCTTACGAAAATGGTTCCTGGTATTGCGAGCTTTTGGTTGGCTATGAAAATATGCGCAGCGTAAAAGGAATCGTTCCTGTTCTTTTTGACGAAGAGCCTTCTCCTTCTGTAGATGGTGAAAAACCTGTCAGGATTCTCGGTAAAGTTGGACTGAGGGATGGAAAAGTCATCCTTTCCGGACGGGCTGTGTATCAGCCTTTGAAGGGGAATTCCTTAAAATAGCATCTCTAAAAATATAAGATTCTGTTTTGCAATAGACATTAAAAAAACGCTTTGGTATACTTATTTTCATCTCTATATTAAAAATTTAATGATTTTTTGTTGAATTTTTTGCAAAAATAAAATTTGACGCCTAATTTAAACATAAAGATTTTATGCGGGTTCCGTAATGGTCTTTTATGTGTTTGTGGGAGGAAAAAGGTGGCAAAAGTGACCGAAGAAAAAATGCCGACTGAGATGTCGGAAAAGCTAAAGGCATTGGAGGCAGCCAGGCTTCAGATTGAAAAGCAGTTTGGTACGGGCAGTCTTATGAAGCTTGGTACTCAGACAGATGCAACCAGTGTAGATGTTATTCCATCTGGTTCCATCTTGTTGGATGAAGCTTTAGGAGTTGGAGGCTACCCTCGTGGTCGTATCATAGAAATGTATGGGCCTGAAAGCTCTGGAAAAACAACTCTTGCCCTTCATGCCGTTGCGGAAGCTCAGAAGCTTGGCGGTATTGCAGCTTTTATTGATGCGGAACATGCCTTAGATCCTGTTTATGCTAAGAATCTTGGTGTAAATATAGATGAACTTTGGGTAAGCCAACCGGATACTGGTGAACAAGCTTTGGAGATTTGTGAAAACCTTGTGCGAAGCGGTGCCGTAGACATTATTGTAATAGACTCTGTTGCAGCCCTTACCCCTCAAAAAGAAATTGAAGGCGAGATGGGTGACAGTGTTATGGGTGTTCAGGCCCGTCTTATGAGTCAGGCATTAAGAAAGCTTACTGCCATAGTCGGAAAAAGTAAGTGTACTATTGTCTTCATTAACCAGATTCGTATGAAAATCGGCGTTATGTTTGGTAACCCGGAAACAACTACCGGTGGTAATGCCCTTAAATTTTATTCTTCAATCCGCTTGGAAATTAGGCGTATAGAAACCATTGAAGGAAAGGGTGATGAGGACGCATTAGGTAATCGCGTTCGTGTAAAGGTTGTAAAGAATAAAGTTGCTCCTCCTTTCCGCAAAGTTGAGCTTGACATTTATTTTGGTAAGGGAGTTTCTGCTTCTGCTTCAATTTTGGACTCTGCCGTTAAGCATGGCTTAATAGATAAGAGGGGTGCATGGTATACTCGCGGAGAAGAAAAAGTAGGTCAGGGAAAGGAAAATGCTGTAAGCTTCATAGAAAATAATCCTGATTATAGAATTGAACTTGAGCATACTCTTCGCGAAAAAATCTTCCCTGGACAGGTTTTACGTACAAAGGAAGGTGAAGTTGTAACGGAAGAGCAGATTAGAGAATATGAAAAACTTATGAGAAGCAAGGGAGTTGGTCTTGGAAACTTAACGACAGATGCAACTCCTGAGCCTAAAGCTGCTTCATCATCTTCCGGTCAGGAAGATGGTGCTTCCAAGACAAAAGCTTCTTCAAAAACTTCTTCTCTTGCAAAAGCTGCTGCTTCAGATAAGCCTTCTCCAGAGGATTTGTTTTAAGTTATGAAAGATTTTACGCTTGCAAAAGAAAGTAATGGGGGGGCTAAAACTCTTGTTTTTCTAGGGTTGGGGTCTAATAGGACTTTTATGAACAAAACTCCACTGGAGCTTTTAACTTGTGCTTGCGTAAGTCTTTATAAGCTTTTAAAAAATATGCAGGTGTCCTCTGTGTATCGTACAGAGGCCATGTATGTAAAGGAACAGGATGATTTTTATAATATGGCGGTTTCCGGCTTTTATGAAGGAACGGCTGTAGAGCTTTTAGAAGAAGTTCATAAAATCGAGTCTGTTTATGGACGCGACAGAACAAAAGAAATAAGGAACGGACCAAGGCCTTTAGACATAGACATAGAATTTTTTGGCTCAAGTTCCGTAAAAATTGATGAACCTTATGAAAATTATTTAGTTCTTCCGCATCCAAGAGCAAAAGAAAGGGCTTTTGTTTTAAAGCCTTTACTTGAGCTTTTTCCAAAATATGCCGAAATAAAAAGTAGCAGTATAGATTTATATGGAAATCTGCTTAATAAGCTGGAGAACCAGAGAGTAGAACTTTGTCTGTCTGATAAGGAAATGCTTTCAAAATTAAAAGCTGCACAAAATGTAAACTGTTAGAGGCATGTTATGAATGAAGCTGTTCAAGTTACCAGTGAACGTCAAAGAAAATTTTCAGCAGGTTCTTTTGAAGGTCCTTTAGATCTTTTGTGGAGTCTTATTCGAGAAAATAAAATCAATATTTATGACATTCCCATTGCAGAAATTACAGAGCAATTTTTAGATTACTTGGATTATGCAGTTGAATTAAATTTGTCAGATTTAAGTGAATTTTACTCCTGGGCATCAAAGCTCGTGTGCATAAAAAGCCGTATGCTGCTTCCTGTAGAAGTTCGTTATGATGAAGATGACAAGGAAGACCCTAGACAAGAGCTCGTTGACCAGCTTATAGAGTATCAGAGGTTTAAAAAGCTTTCTGAACTTATGGAAGAGCAGGAAGAGCAGAGCGAGTGGAGCTTTGAGCGTAAGAAAATTGAACGCATCCTTCCGTTTGACGAAGATGAAAAACAATGGGAAAAAATGGACACCTGGGCCCTTTTGCAGGATATGCAAAAAATCTTCCGTACCTTAACCAATGTTAATCCTGACGAAAAGATTCTTAATATGTCGGAAGATATTTCACCAAACGAAAAAATAGCTTTAATGACGGAGCTTTTGGATAAAAAAGGTGAATGTATGTTTACGGATCTTATAACCAGACGCGGAAATGAACTTGACGTAATATGTGCTTTTATGGCAATCTTAGAGGCCGTTAAGCTAAAAATTGCGGAAATTTATCAGAACCGCATGTTTGGAGATATAAAGATATGCAAGAAGAAGCAGGCAGCGTAGCTTCAAAAACCAAAAAAAATAAAAAGAAAGAAGTAAAAATACCAACAGTTCAAGAGATTGTAGAAGCAGAGTCTCTTGAGACTGGAGTTTCTGCAGAAGAAAATGATGTTGAACCAGCTCAAAATGTAGAAAACGTTTCTGCTTCTGCAGAAAAGACTCAGAATCCTGAAGACTTAAGTTTCTCCAGGGAAGATTTAAATGTTTCTGAGAAAGAGGAAGTTTCTAAAAAAAACAGTGCCGCCTCTGAGGACAATAATGTTACCTCTGTAGATGGAACTCTTAGTGCCATAGATATGCCTCAGGGTGAAGAAAAACCTTCAGAATCAAATTTACAGGAAGACGAAACAGATAAAGAAGCTCAGGAAGAGCTTTTAAGAAAGAGGGCTGCATTAAACTTAGATAGCGAAACAGCTTTAGTAGAAACCGTTCTGTTTCTGGAAAGTGAACCTCAGCCTGTGGAAAATTTAGGTAAGATAACTCAGCTTTCAGAAGATGTAATAAACGAGTGTATAATTCGCTTAAAAGAAAAATATGCTTCGCTAGATTCAGGAATAGAACTTTCCCAGATAATAGGCGGCTGGATTCTAACTCCAAAGAAAGAGTGTTTTGATTTAGTAAAGGAACGCTATGGCAAAAAGAACGAGGGCCGCTTAAGTAAAGCAGCAATCGAAACTCTTTCTATTATTGCTTACAGCCAGCCGATTACCAGAGCAGAAATAGAAAGTATTAGGCACGTAAATGTAGATAATATGATGCGTATTCTTTTAGACAGAAACTTTGTAAAAGAAGTTGGCAAGAAGGATGTTCCGGGTAAGCCTATAATGTATGGAACAACGAAAGAGTTCCTGGAGTTTTTCCATTTGCAGAGTATTGCAGATTTACCGCAGTTGGACGAAAAAGAAAGCGAGAGGTTCGAACTTGCAAGGTAAGGAAAACTGGCGGTTACAGCATTATATGGCTCTTTGTAGTGTCGCAAGCCGCAGGGCCAGTGAAGAAATTATCTCAGAGGGAAGAGTTTCTGTTAATGGCGAAGTTGTAACTGTTCCTGGAACAAAAGTTAGCTCTCAAGATGTTGTCTGTGTTGATGGAAAAAAAATTCAGTTTGAAAGTCAGAAACGTTATATCCTCTTAAATAAGCCTTCCGGTTATGTCTGTTCTAATGCAGATGAAAAGGGACGCTCTCAGGCCTCTGATATTTTAAAAGAAGCTTTTACGGAGCGTCTGTATAATGTTGGTCGCCTTGATATGTTTTCGGAGGGAGCAATCCTTTTTACAAATGATGGAGATTTTGCTTCCAGACTTTCGCATCCTTCTGCTGAGCTGGAAAAAGAATATATAGTTGACACTTATAAACCTCTGCCTCGTAATCTTGCAGAAGATTTTACACATGGTGTACGCGTAGAAGGAATTTTTTACCGCTGTAAGATTTGTGAAGAATTAAATTCGCGCCGTATGCGAATAGTCCTTATTGAAGGCAAAAATAGAGAAATACGCCGGGTCTTTGAAAGCTATGAGGTTCCCATAAAACGTTTGGAAAGAATACGAATTGGTAACGTTGGACTGGGAAAACTAAAAAGCGGAGAATTTAGAGAGCTTAGTAAGAGCGAGGTGGAATCTTTGCTCAGGCTTTGTAAACAAAACGAATATTAGTGTGTGTTTGTAAGGAGAGGCAAGATGGTTGTTGCAATTGATGGACCTGCGGGAACTGGAAAAAGTACTGTAGCTCATAAGGTAGCAGAAGATTTAGGTCTAACGTATTTAAATAGCGGAAGCTTTTACAGGGCTCTTACACTTTCCCTTCTGGATGCAAAAATTGACATTTCAAATCAGGAGCAGGTTTTAGAATTTGTCTCAAAGCAAAAATTGGATTATGTAAATGCCCGTTTAATTTTAAATGGTGTTGATGTTGATGATAAGCTTCATCAGGATAAGGTTGATGCAAAGGTTTCTGAGGTAAGTGCTATTGTTCCGCTCAGGCATTTTGTAAATAATAGGATGAGGGAAATAGTAAAATCCCTTAATATTATCTGCGAAGGCCGCGATATGACAACAGTTGTTTTTCCAGAAGCTGAATGTAAGTTTTATCTGGATGCAAGTGTTGAGGTTCAAGCTAAGAGAAGATTTGATCAGGGAGTAAGCAATCTTACTTTAGAAGAAATAAAAGAAGCTATAATTAAGCGCGATGAAATGGACAGAAATAAGGCAGAGGGGGCTCTAAAAAAATCACCGGATGCCTTATATATCGATACTTCAGACTTGACCATTGTTGAGGTTTGTGAGATAATCGAGAGCAAAATAAAATCAAAAGGGTTTATTATGGAACAGAAGGAAGTGGAACAGAATGGGGCCGAGACCTCCAACGACAGCATTCACACACAATTAGAGGAATCATTAAAAAATATGGAGGCATTGCAGGCAGGACCGGCAACTGGTACTGTTGTTGATGTTCGCGGAGATACCGTATTTGTAGATATTGGTGCAGGACGCGACGGACAGCTTCGCCTTTCTGAGTTTGGCGACAAAGAGCCAAAAGTTGGTGAAACAATCAATATTTACATCACCAATCCTCAAGGACGCGATGGTCTACCTGAAATTTCAAAGACAAAAGCAGATGAAAGTCGCATTTGGGAAGATCTCTCAAAGGCATTTAATAAAGACGATCCTTCTTCAGGAACTCCTGTAGAAGGAACAATCACAAAGACCATAAAAGGCGGTTATGCAGTTGATTTAGGTGGAAAAATTGAAGCCTTCCTCCCAATCAGTCAGGCAGACAGCCAGAAGGTAGAAAAAGAAGAAAAACTTATTGGAGTTAAGAGTAAGTTCTATATTGAGCGTCTTCGTGGTTCTAACGGCAAACGCAATGTTGTTGTAAACCGCCGCAAGTACTTGGAAAAGCTTACAGACGGAAACCGTGAAAAGTTCTTCAATGATATAAAGATTGGTGACACCGTAAAGGGAACTGTAAAGAGTTTTACAAGC
The DNA here is from genome assembly GCA_937877515.1 of uncultured Treponema sp. Lineage (GTDB taxonomy): Bacteria > Spirochaetota > Spirochaetia > Treponematales > Treponemataceae > Treponema_D. The sequence continues at coordinate 5,814 of CALFIX010000055.1, read as the reverse complement.
TTTGGTGCATTCATTGACCTTGGCGGTTTTGACGGTCTTCTTCATATCAATGATATGAGTTGGGGGCATGTTACTCGTCCAAAGGATTTTGTAAAGAAAGGTCAGGAAATCGAGCTTAAAGTTATTCGCTTAGACCCGGAGGGAAAACGTATTAATCTTTCTCTCAAGCACTTTGCAGAGGATCCGTGGGTACACTTTGAAGAAAAGTATCATGTAAATGATATTGTAAAGGGTAAGGTTACAAAGCTTACTGATTTTGGTGCATTCATCGAACTTGAAGAGGGTATTGAAGGCCTGGCTCATATTTCTGAGTTCAGCTGGACAAAGAAAGTAAATAAGGCTTCCGATATGGTTAAGGAAGGGGATGAAGTTGAATGCATGATCCTTGGTTATGACATTCAGGCTGGTCGTGTTTCACTGGGCCTTAAGCAGGTAACAGCAAATCCATGGGATACAATTGGAGACAAGTATCCTGTTGGAACAAAGATTACTGGTAAAGTTGTAAAGCTTACAAACAGCGGTGCATTTATTCAGCTGGAAGAAGGAATTGATGCTTTCTTAGCTGGAGAAGATTTAAGCTGGACAAAGAAAGTAAAGCATCCTGGCAGCGAAATTAAAGTTGACCAGAGTCTTGATGTTATTGTTACAGAATGTGATGTAGAAAATCATCGTCTTCGCGTTGGTGTAAAGCAACTTACAGATAATCCTTGGAAGGCATTTGCTTCTGAGTATAAAGTAGGCGGAACCTTGGAAGGCGAGGTAACTTCCATTACAGACTTTGGTATTTTTGTAAAGGCTCCAAATGGAATTGAAGGTCTTGTAAATAAGGCAAACCTTTCTGAAGACAGAGAAACTCCATTTGAAGAAGCTGTTAAAAAGTACAATGTTGGCGACAAAGTTAATGTGTATGTAGTTTCTATTGATGTAGAAAAAGAAAAGGTTGCATTCTCTGTTCGTGAGTATAAGAAAGCTCGCGAAAGAGCAGAGATTTCTCAGTACATGTCTTCTTCTAACGATGATGATGGTGCATACACTATTGGTGATAGCCTTAAAAGTCAGAACGACTAAGTAAAATAAAGAGTTTAAAGCGATGAGAGAAGCATCCGTAAGTATTGAAAAGCTAAAAACGCTCATTGCTTTAAACACAAAAATTAGTACTGAATATTCAGATTTAAATTCCTTGCTTACTTCCATAATGGAAGCTGCAATGTGCATGGTTGAGTGCGACTCCGTTTCTCTTATGCTTTTAAATAATGAAGACGGTAAGTTGCACTTTTCTATTGCCTTAGGTCCCAAAGGGGCAGAAGTAAAAAAAATTATTGTGGACTCAAAAAGCATTGCTGGTTGGGTTTGTCAGAATAAACAGGCCGTCATTATAAATGATGTGGCTAACGATCCTCGTTTTAATTCTACCGTTCAAGAAAAAACTCAATACATAACACGTAATATGATTGCTTTTCCTATGATTGCGGCAGGTGAGTGTATTGGAGTTATTGAAGTATTAAACAAGGCAGAAGGTAGAGACTTTTCAGAAAATGATTTATCTGTCTTAAGGCTGTTTGGTTCTCAGGCAGGCAGTGCTTATGAGAATGCAAATGTTTTTATTCAAAATAAACAGCAGTTAAACGTTTTACAAAAAGTAATAAGTGCTGGTCCGGAATATCACAGTTTTGTTGCTCAAAATCCTAAAGTTTTAAAAATTCTAGAAGATGTAGACATAATTGCAAAAACAAATTCTAGTGTTTTAATTTATGGCGAAAGCGGTGTAGGTAAGGAGCTGTTTGCAGAACAGGTTCAGTTACGATCTAATCGTAGGGATAAGCCTTTTGTTCGTGTCAGTTGTGCAGCTTTGAGTCCCAGCCTTTTGGAGAGTGAACTTTTTGGACATGTGAAAGGTGCTTATACAAATGCAACAAGTAATCAGAAAGGTCGTTTTGAAATGGCAGATGGAGGTACCATCTTTTTAGATGAGATAGGAGAACTTCCTTTAGATTTGCAGGCAAAGCTTTTACGTGTTATTCAAGAGAGAAAATTTGAAAGAGTAGGTTCCAGCGAAACAATAAGTGTTGATGTTCGTATTATTGCAGCGACAAATAGAAATCTGGAAGAAATGGTTTCTCAAAAGCTTTTTAGAAACGACTTGTATTTTAGACTTAACGTTATGCCTATAACAATTCCTCCTCTAAGAGAACGCAAAGAAGACATAGAACCCTTGTGCCGCCTTTTTATGGAAAAATTCGGCATGGAAACTAATAAAAAGTTTTCAGGTTTTTCTTCTGCGGCCTTAAAGGCTATGTACAATTATTCCTGGCCTGGAAATATTCGGGAGTTGGAAAATACAATAGAGCGTGCCTGTATTTTAGGTCAGCCACCTTTAATTGGTGTTGATGATTTGCATATTCCTCACGGGGAAGATGTTTCTTTGGAAGAAAATGTTCTGTTTGAAGATTCTGTAGAAACAGCTTCATTTAATTCTGACAGAACCCTAAAGACTGCTATAAACGGCTTTAAGAAAGAGTATGTTACAAAAATTTTAAGTGAGGTTAATTGGAATCAAACCAAAGCTGCAAAGATTTTAGGCTTACAGAGAACTTATGTAAATAAGCTTTTAACAGAACTGGACATTAAGCGCGGGTAGTCTGTTTGGGTTTTGACAAACCTTAAGCTTTTAGATATATTTAGGCTTACTTGTAAACAAATTAATTTTTACAAGACGCTTTTTAATATAAAAAATAATTTTGGAGAATACTATGTCTGAGAATGTAATTTCATTAAAAAAAGAAAATAATCAGGATGCAAATGAGAAATTAGAAAGCTTTATGACGCGTAATAGAAAAGCTATTATAATTTGTTTTGTTGCACTGGTTGCTGTTGCTGCAGTTGTCTGTATTTGTTTTGGTGTAAAATCAGGTTCTGCAAAAAAGAATCTGGCTGCAATAGACTCTATTGAATATGCTTATACAAAAGATTCCGGCAGCCTTTCTGATGAAGAGGTATTAGCCCGTCAGACTGAGACCTTAGAAAATTTGAAGCCATATCTTTCTAAAAAAGGTTCTGCAGGAACAAGAGCAAATATGCTTGCTGCAGATATTGCTTTTGTACAGAATGATTATGAAAATGCCGTTAAGTATTATTTAGCAGGTTTTTCTTCAAACAAGAATGCATATACAGCTCCTTTGTGCAAGTTTAATGCTGGCGTTTGCTATGAAGAATTAGAAGATTTTGCTTCTGCTGCAAAGTGCTATGAAAGTGCTTCTTCGTTTGATGACTTTCTTTTAAAAAGTCATGCACTTTTCAGTTTAGGTCGTGTAAAAGAAGTTTTGGGTGATGCTGATGGTGCTAAAGAAGCTTATACAAAACTTACAGAGGGCTTTAAAAATGATTCCTGGTCAGATTTGGCTCAAAGCCGTCTTATTTATTTAGAAACAAATGTTTCTGCAGAAAATAAATAATTATTGTAACTAAAATATAAAGAGAATATTTTTATTTATATGATGAATGCAGATAGAAAGAATTTTAGAAATTTATTTTTTTTCGTATTTCTTTGTATCTGCATTTTTTTTATTGCAGACAGTTGTGGTCTGGAGGAGTATTATTACTTAGATCCTCCTGTTACAGACGGTCACACTTGTTATGCAACTTCTTCTGATAAAGTTGAAGATTATTTTAGCTTTTTAACTCAGGAAACTGACACAAATGCAAATTATATAAATAGTTCTTCAGAATTTACATGTCTTGGAACGGAAGTTTATTACAAAATCTACAGCAATTACAGTAAGATGACTTCAATTGAATCTACGATTTCAAGCCTTTCCGGTTCTACAAGTACAGCAACAACCGCAGCAGAAAAACTTATAGATACCTATGGTTATAAAACATTAAACCTTTCTTCTGGTTCTCTTACACCTTTAGTAAAAGCTAGTGGAAAAAATAGATTTGTTTATATTCGCTTAAATGATTATAGTGACAGCGAAAATTATGAAAATATAATTCTTACAGGTACTTCAAAAATCTCAAGTTATGACAGCTCTTCTGGTGATACTGTTTTGGGGAATCCCAGACGTTACATAAATTCTTCTTATGGTTTTAACTTTACAACTGCTACAAGCGGAGACTATACAACAAGCAATAACCCGCAGCCAACTTCTAGTGATGATGATGTTAATTATACAACTGTTTCTGATGAAGATGTTTGGTATGTAGACATGTATGCAGTTACAGTTGGACGCGACTCTACTTACACTTATTCGTATAGTAAACCTCTGTTTTTAGGTTCATTAAAAATAGAAATGGACGATTACGACTAGAAAAACTTTTCTCTTCTGTGCTATACTTCTGCAATTTGTAATTGGAGAAAAATATGAGCAATTCTTCTACTCAAGAAGTTCTAGGACCTCAGGACAGGCCTAGCTTAAAGCGCTGGATTCCACTTAGTTTTCAGCACGTGTTTGCTATGTTTGGTGCAACAATTTTAGTTCCTCTTCTTACAGGCTTAAGCACAAACACGGCATTGTTTACCGCAGGAACCGGTACATTAATTTACATTCTTCTTACCGGTGCAAAAGTTCCTACCTACTTAGGTTCGTCTTTTGCCTTTATTCCGCCGCTTGTTGCAGTCGGTCAGGCTTATGGCATTCCTTATGCAATGGGTGGAGCAATGTGTGCAGGTGTTTTTTATGCCGTAATTGCACTTATAGTAAAATTTGCAGGCCGTAAGTGGATAGACAGAGCTTTGCCACCTGTAGTTATTGGTTCTGTAATAATTGTAATTGGTATGTGCTTAGCCCCAACTGCAATAAAAGAAGCTTTGTATGTTGGTTCTACAGGTGCAAGTGAAGATTATTCTTTAGTTTACATGAGCATTGCTGTTGTTACCCTAGCAATAGCTGTAATTGCAACAATTTGTCTTAAGGGATTTTTTAACACTCTTAGTATTTTAATCGGCTTGATTGGCGGTTATATTTTTACACTTATCATGGGATTTTTCTTTCCCTCATACCACTTAATTGATTTTAGTCTTGTACGTGAAGCAAAGTGGTTTGGACTTCCTTTCTTACAACTTAATGCAGAAGGTCACTATTATTGGATGGCTCCAAAGTTTAATCTTGTTGCAATTCTTACATTTGTAATCGTAAGTATTTCTACAGTTTGCGAGCATTTAGGTGACATTCTTACAACAAGTAAGGTTGTAGGTAAGAACTTTTATGAAGACCCCGGTCTACACAGAACTCTGTTAGGTGATGGTGTTGCAACAGCATGGGCTGCACTCTGGGGTGGACCTCCAAACACAACTTATGGCGAAAATATTGGCGTAATGGCAATTACAAAAGTTTACTCTGTATGGGTTATTGGTGGTGCTGCTGTAATTGCCGTGGTTTTAAGCTTCTGTCAGAAGTTTGGAGCCTTAATTCAGACTATTCCGACTCCTGTTTTAGGTGGAATCTGTACACTTCTTTACGGACTTATCGCTTCCAGTGGTCTACGCACAATTGTAGAAAGCGGTGTTGATTATCAGAATAAAAGAAATCTTACAATATCTTCTGTCATTATGGTAATTGGTATTGGCGGTGGAGTTTTACAGTTTAATATCGGAAGCACCTTTAAGTTTAGCCTTGGTTCTGTAGCATTGGCAACAGTTGTTGGAATTATATTAAATCTTATTCTTCCTGTAGATAAACCTGAAAAATCAGTAGAAAACGAATAAACTAAAAAAGGTTGCTTCAGCTGAAGCAACCTTTTTTCTTGACACATGGCGGACTCGAACCGCCGACCCTCTGCTTAGAAGGCAGATGCTCTAATCCAGCTGAGCTAAAG